>NZ_ALVU02000001.1:1207316-1810974 GCF_000332075.2 Synechocystis sp. PCC 7509
TAGTTGTGCGTAACTCGATTGAGCCAGTTCAAGGTCAGCGTCGTCGATAAACACTTCTCGCCACATCTCAAAAGGTAGCATCACCGTCCGATCGTTTGATTCTCTAACTAGCTCGTCGAGTAATGCTTGAAGATGCGGTGGAACGTTATCTCTAAGGCTCTCTCCATCGTTGAGAACAAAGGCATCGAAGAAGATGAGCCGTTTAATGCGATGAGGAATTGCTTCGGCAACTTTCGCAATAATTGTCCCGCCGAAACTATGTCCTAATAGGACAATATCGGTTAAGTCTTTATCAAGGATGTAATCGACGATCGATTGTGTACATTGAGCATGGTTAACGTTTTTGTTCGCGCCTTTCCCGTGTCCAGCGATCGTAGGAGCAAAAGCTAGATGTCCTTTAGCTTCTAGCTGGTCAATGACTGGTTTCCAAGCAGAACCATCATGCCAGGAGCCATGAACTAAGACAAAAATTGACATTGGATAACTCCTATTATTTAGTCGCGATCGCACTTAGCGATCGATTAGTGCGTTTGAGGGCAAGTTCGGTTCGAGTGCCTTACGCGCGCTGTCAACGCCTACAACGGGAAGCGTAGCAGGATCGAGTAAGCCAAGTTGAACCAAGACACTCGCCTGATCCCAGTAGATGTGTTCGTGGGCTAGCTTGTCGTCACAGAACTGAACAATCGCTACCACTGCCACTTCAATCCTTTTCCCTGTCGGAGCAATACCAGGTAGCATCCAATCTATTTGAACGGTATGAGTGAATTTAATCACCATTTCATCTACGAGGCGATCGTTTCCAATCGTGCGCGAGATCGGAGTTAGCTCGGTGTCTGGCGGGATCTGTGGAATGAGGTATTTGGAATAAAACTCGCGCAGTGCTGGTTTCCCGACTCCCCCAGTCATTACCGGGATGTGGTTAACGTAAGCATCTTCAACCATCGTAGCGAGGGTATCTTCAGTGTTGTGAGTGTCAAACTCGTACCCCAAATGCTCTTCCCAGAGTTCTTGCAAAAACTCCTGGGCTGGTGTCAGGTTGGTGCTTGCCTTTCTATTTGCTTGTTCGTCTACAGTTTGTTTGTTGACCATGTTATATTCTCCTGGTTCTATCTATCTAGAGTTTATTCAGTTCCAATGCTTAACTTCTTTCAGATTCTTACGATGATTTGTCAGATTCTTATCTAAATATTTCCGCTTTATACTGTTTCCGATTTGAGCGATCGCAGGTCACTAATTATTCCTGCTGAAGAAAGTCCAGTAACACGGGATTGACCCGATCGGCGTGAGTCCAGTTAATGGCGTGCGGCCCGCCAGGAATAACAACAAGTTGACTATTTTTAATTAGCTTTGGAAGTCTTGCTGCGGTGGACTCAAGCGGCAAAATGCGATCGGCATCGCCATGAATGATCAGGGTTGGTACGTCAATGTGGGGCAGATCATCGCGGAAATCAGTCAGCCAGGACGGTACACAATCCAACGTTCCCTTGGCAGATGCACCTACGGCAACATTCCAACTGGCTTGAATTGCCTCATTGCTAATGCGATCGCCAAGCAACACATCCACATTGAAGAACGCTTTGAAAAATTCAGAAAAGTAAGCTGGACGATCTTCAACGACCTCTTTCATAATGCCATCAAAAACGCTTTGATCAACGCCTTCGGGATTATCATCGGTCTTTAGCAAGAAGGGCGGCACTGGAGCCATCAGCACAGCTTTCTGCACACGCTCTGAGCCATATTTGCCAAGATAGCGCGTGACTTCACCCGTCCCCATTGAGAAACCGACCAGCACAGCATTATGCAAGTTAAGTTTGGTCATCAGCACGTTCAAATCTGCTGCAAAGGTATCGTAGTCATAGCCAAACGAGGGTTGGCTAGAAGCACCAAATCCTCTGCGATCGTAGGTAATTACTCGATATCCTGCGTTCAGTAAAACTAAAACCTGCTTCTCCCAGGAATGTCCGTTCAATGGAAATCCATGAATCAGTACAATCGGTTGACCTGTCCCAATATCTTCGTAGTAGAGATCGATGTTTGCAGAGTTTTCTTGACCAATGGTAATGTAAGGCATGACGAGGTTTCTCCATTGTAAATTGATGATGTGTTTTTGTCTGTTGCATCACAATTGTTATGCAGCGATCGATCACCGTCTTAACAATGCTGCGTTAAGCAGACTTCAAGATGGGGCAAGCATCCATTGCGTATCATTGGTTCAGAATGACAAGAATCCTTCATAGTTGCCTGAGCGCGTTTGCCGCGTTTGCCGCCTCTAAGATGGCTTTAATTCTGCTTCGGTAGCCAGCGCGGCACGCACACCAGCATCGAGATTCATGTGGTCTACAAATCGTGACAGGTTCTCAAAGCCTTGTAGTCCGACCTGAGTGTTAATCGCCCAGCGTAGAATGACGAACAGGTAGGGATCGGCAATCGATCGTTCGCCAGTGAGCCAGTTTCGTCCGTCGAGTCGGGTATTGAGCCGTTCAAGGTATGTGCGTACGCGGATGCGGGCGGTATCTGCGATCGCGCCTGCGAAAGCTTGGTCTTGCAGGAAACGGGTCGGCGTGAAGATCGGCTTGAACGTCATGTGTACGTCGGAATTGAGGAAGCCGAGCCAGCGCATTACCTCAGCACGATCGTGCGGTGTGCCGTCGCCAAGCAGCCGCGCCTCCGGATATAGGTCGGCGAGATAACCGAGGATAGCTACGTTTTCGGTGAGTGAAAAGTCGCCGTGATCCAGCAACGGCACCGTGCCATCCGCGTTAATGGTGAGGTAGTCTGGTGACTTGATGCTTTCAAGACTCATCCTGACAATTTCGTGCGGCACACCAATCCATTCAAGAACGATGAGATCAGCCAGCGAACAGGCACCGGGCATATGATAGAGTTTCATCGAATGTCCCTGATCGCGAAGAATGTGTTTTTGCTTCTTACCTGCTATTTTCATAGTTTGGGTCTAATGACTTTTAATGCTCGGTTTCTTTCAGATTCTTAGGGTGTTTTGTCAGATTCTTGTGCAATCACCTTCAAGACGCAGCGTGGAACCGATCGTGCTGTCGAGGAACGCGCGGATCAAAGTTGCCACCTCCTCCGCATGAGTCTCCAACGCGAAATGTCCGGCGTCGAGCAGATGAATCTCTGCATCCGGGATATCTCGTTGATAAGCGGCAGCGCCAGCGGGCTGAAACGCCGGATCATGACGGCCCCAGACGGCGAGAAGCGGCGGACGGTGTTCGCGAAAGTAGGACTGGAAGGCCGGATAGAGCGCGACGTTGCTGCGGTAGTCGAGGATCAGATCGAGCTGGATCTCCTCCGCACCTGGCTGCCCCATGTAGGCGATGTCGAGTTCGTAGCCGTCGGGCGACAAAAGGTTTGGATCGGCTCCGGTGCCATACTGCCAGTTCCGAATTGTGTCCGGTGCGAGCGATGGTCGGCAGGCTTCCCGGTTCGCTGCGCTCGGTTCGCGCCAATAGGTTTCCCACGGTCCCCATTCGTCACTGAAACCCTCAAGGTAAGCGTTGCCGTTCTGCGAGATGATCGCAGATATCCGTTCAGGATGGCGCATCGCCAGACGTAGACCGACCGGCGCACCATAGTCGAAGATGTAGAGTACGTATTGATCGAGCGACAAAGCAGCGGTGAAGCCCTCGATCACGTCGGCAAGGTGGTCGAACGTGTAGTCAAACGTCCCGCGCGGCGGTGCCTTGGTCTGTCCGAAACCAGGCAGATCCGGCGCGACGAGCCGAAAGCGATCAGTAAGGAGAGGGATCAGGTCGCGGAACATATGGCTAGCGGTTGGAAAGCCGTGCAACAGCAGTATCACTGGCGCATCGCTTGACCCAGCCTCGCGGTAGAACACTTCGATGTCGCCGACCTGTCGAAACCCGTAGCGTACTTTCATATCTTTTCCTTTGATTGCACGTGTAAAAGTTTTGATCTGCTTCAGCCTGAGCTTCGGCGCTCAGATTTGGAATCTGCCAGACACATCCACTACACCGCCGCTGATGTAGCCAGCATCTGAACCTGCAAGGAAGCAAACGGTTGCCGCCACCTCCTCCAATGTTGTGAATATGAGTTTTTGCCGCCTTCACAGAAATATTAAGCTTCCGAGCGATCGCGATACTGTTATCTCCATCAACAATCAATTGCAACACCTCCAGTTCCCGGTCTGTGAGTGATTCAGCGAGAATCATTTGCCTCAAGTCTGAATCAACTGCGGGAATCACGATTGCTTCAACCGAGTTATTGTCATCAGATGGAGGAGGATAGGCTTGTTGGAGCCGCTCAACGACCTCTTGGGCAACCGTAACAAGGGCATGATTAAAAGAGAGAACCATGGGAAAATAAGTCTGAGTTGAAAACCTCGATTGCTTAAAATTATCTTTGGTCGATCGTGGACTGGATGTCATAAAATTGTCCTCAGTCAAGCATGAATGGCGAACAAAGGTTGGGGAGCTTAGTAACTTGCAGCAATAATGGCTGCCATCAACTCCGTCATGTTCCAGTGCCCGACATACCAATTTCCATTGATAAATAGGGCTGGGGCAGTCGTTACTCCACTCTGTATTCCGCCTTCGATATATTCGTTGATACGATCAAAATGCACTTGTTTAGCCAACTCTTTGAGAAATTGAGGGATATCAAGCCCTAAATCATTGGCGTACTCAACTAGATAACCATTCTCCAACTTTTGTTGATGGGCAAATAAAGTATCGTGCATTAACCAAAACTGTCCTTGGGCAGCAGCAGCTTGGGCGGCTTGGGCTGCCCGTTGAGCATGAGGATGAGTCTGTGCTTGCGGAAAATGACGGAAGATAAAGCATAAATAATCCTCTCCAAAAAAAGCACTAAGCTCTCGTTTGATCGCTTTAATCAGCTTGTAAACGTCCGCACTTTTGGAGTCTTGATAGTCTCCATACATCACCAGCACGACCTTGGCACTCAGCACACCTTGCATCCAATCTTGGGTTGAAGGTGGTACAAGTAAGGAACTATGGCTACGATCGTCGTTCATTTTTCTATATCTGCATCAAGCATAGAACCTTGCAATTTACTTGCGTGGGTTCATTGCCTGCATAACTGTTTGCTATAAATTCAATATAGGCGATCGCCTTTAAGCCGTCGTCTACAGTGAGTTAAATTTTTTACAGTACAAATTGATAGAATAACTATTCCATCGCGGAGTAGAAGGTTGGCTATAACTTAAGTTAAATCGGGTACACTGATTTGTTTGAGAGTACATCGGTTTGTAGTGACTATCAGAGTAGGTAGTATCATCAGTCAAACATTTTTCTCCTAATAGGGCGGATTCCCAAATCGCTGAATTAGGAAATCAATAAATACCTGAACACGCGGCGAATGCTTACGATTGGTAAATACAATACATAAAAGCAGTTCGTCCAGATTAAATTTAATCTGGACGAACTGCTCAATTTATAGTTGAACTTTAGTCGCTAGCAGTGTGACCAAATCAGCATGAGCTAACACCACATCGGGGTTGCGTTGAAACGCCGCATCATACTTCACAGCAAAGTCATTTCCAGCTTCATCAGGTGTGAGTAGAACCCGAACATCAGCAATGAGAGCAGCGATCGCCTCGGAGGTGACAGGCTCATCAGAGTGGATTAACTCATCAATTTGCACAATCAATTCTGAGAGGCGATGCAACCAGGCAAATTGATCGCCATCGATCGCCAGTTGCAGCAATTCACCATTAGAGACCTGTCCGCGCACTTGTTCGTAACGAATACGCTCTGTATCCAACAACACTTTATGCAAATGCAATAGCTTGATGCGTATATCGGTCAACAGTTGATGTTGGGTAATGCGGTGTTGAAGCGTGTTAAGCATGAATATGTCCCATCCTTCCATTTTGGTAATCGTCGATCGCTTGCAGTATTTCGGCTTCAGTGTTCATCACAAAGGGACCATAGCGCACCACAGGTTCATTCAGCGGCACTCCAGCAATCAGCAGTAGATCGAGGGGTTGGGTGGCATCCGCAGGATTGGCGATCGCCACTTCCTCACCATCCGGTGCAAAAATTACCATTTGCCCATCCTCACCCCGTTTCTGCTCAGTGCCAAACAAACCAGACCCATCGAGGACATAGATAAAGGCGTTGTACTCTTTCGGTACTGGTTGAACAATGCTTGCTCCCGGTTGTAGCGTGAAGTGCAGGTAGATAATCGGGGTGCGGGTTTCAATCGCCGCTTTCGCCCCCAACGCTGCTCCCGCAATCGCGCGCACTGTCACGGACCCATCTTTGGTCTGAGCCACCGGAATCTGCGCTGATGGAATTTCCTGATAGCGAGGAGCAATCATCTTGTCCTGCTGCGGCAAGTTGACCCAGAGTTGAATGCCGTGCAGTCGCCCACCCGTGCGGGTAAACTCAGCTTCTGGCATTTCGGAATGCACTACGCCTGCCCCAGCGGTCATCCACTGCACATCACCGGGATTGAGCAGTCCGGCATGACCGACCGAGTCCTTGTGTTCCAGCCGTCCATCCAGGACGTAGCTGACGATTTCAAAGCCACGATGGGGATGATCTGGTGCGCCCTTTGCTTGACCGGACTTCAGATTCACGGGACCCAATTCATCGAGGAGGAGAAAGGGGTCAAACTCGGAAAAGCTACTCTTGGGAAAGGGACGACGCACCAGGAAGCCTGCTCCTTCAAGCGTTTCTACACTATTAATGATTCCAGCAACGGTTCGGAGTGTTTGAGTTTGAGTTGTCATACAGTTGCCTCCAAGCAGACAGTTTATAAAACTTGTCCCATATATGATTAATCATATATTAACATAGAAGTATATAAATTCCATGGGTTGGGCTTGTCCTCCCTGTTCGTTCGGTAAACCGCCTATGTCTCTTGCCCATGTGATTCTGGGTCTGCTCCAACAACAGGAGTGGACAGGCTACGACCTCAAAACCAAGTGTTTTGACGATTGCATTTCCCATCTGTGGCAAGCAGATCAGGCACAGATTTATCGGACTTTAGACAAACTGGAGTCACAGGCGTGGATTACCTGTACCGTCGAGATTCAGCACGATCGCCCCAATCGCAAGGTTTACCGGATTACTGAAGCAGGTGAAGCAGAGTTAACCCACTGGCTTCAGACGCATCATCCGTTGCCCGTGTTGCGAGAGCCGTTGCTGGTGCAACTCTATTTTGCGGCTCAGTTGCCTAACGAGGCGATCGTGTATCTGCTAGAGCAGGAACTGGAAGCACGGCAAGAAAAGCTAGCCCAGTGTGAGGAAATCGAGGCTCTATCTTTGAGTAATCCGACTGCATCGCGCGAACAAAAACTGCATCGACTGGTTTTGGACTTAGTGAAGCAACGGGAACAGACTTATTTAGATTGGTTGGAAAAGGCGATCGCAGCAATCCCTAGCCAATCAACGTAAATTCTTTCTTCTAAGTTAGAATCCGAACTCGATCGAAAGTACAGCCTACAAACTGACAATGCCAAGTTTAACGGCAACAATCACAGCCTGGGTGCGATCGCTCACATCGAATTTATTCAAAATCCGATTGACATGGGATTTAACCGTGCCTTCACCAAAATAAATTGCGATGGAAAGTCAACAAAAATTCAAGCATTGTCTACCCCTGTAGAAGTGGGGTATGCTCCAGTGCATCCCGATCCCAATGTCCTAAATTTGCTGCTGCTTCATAGGTGCTTTGAAAAAAAGCAAGAATCATCGCATCTGGGTCGCTAGCCTGCCTAACGGCTTCATAAGGCAGGACAAACTCTTGCATCTCTGAGCTGTAAAATGCTTCCTTGGGTGCGATCAAGTAATCCTGAAACCCCTCCGGCGCAGGGTAAGCATACGCATAAAAAATAGGGTCTACAACTGACCCACCCCCCGGCCAAAAGCCACAACTACTGACTTCGTGCGAGTAAGCTTCCCGTGTCACCCAATCTGCCATATTTGGGACTCCCCCTGGATGCTCTGGCGCACGACGACCAGAAAAACGAGTCACAGCGTGATCAAAACTCCCCCAGAAGAAATGCACAGGGCTGGATTTACCAATAAACCGGGAACGAAACAGGTTCATGACCCGATCGACTTGCACGAGAATTCGCCAGAATCGTTGTGCATAATCAGGATCATAAGAGGCGTGTTGGTCGTCTTGGGCGAACAGGAGCGGCTCTGCTATTTCCTGCGGCATCATCCAGATTCGGACTTCGATGCCCATTTCACTCAGTGCGGCCATAACAGTCTGGTAAAAATCTGCAACGGAGCGAGGAACCAGTGCAATTTGTTTAGTCATGCCGTCACTGGTGTCAATCTGCAATTGATGATCGAGAAAATCAAAACTGATCTGAAAGCTTCGATTTTCATAAGGGATTGAAGCGGTTGTTAGACCACGCGGCGTTACATAAAGAGTAGACTGCCACCAGTGATTGAGTTTAGGCGCTAGTGCCAACCGAATTTTGCCAATAATTTGTGTCCATAGATGGAGAGTTGCATAGGTATCCTGCCAGGCGGCAAGCGGTAAACTGGGCCAAATAATGTCAACGGAAGTACCTTGAGCAGAAACTACCATAAGAAGCCTCCATGTGAGGAAAATATTGTGGGAAATGGAAAGAGAGTCTAGGCTCTGTTCTAAGTTGACTACATATCACTGCATATCTAAGCTAATGGACGTTCAAATTACACCTTTAAAAAGCTTGCCTCATGGGCTTTAGCTCCTTTCTTGTGCAAATTAAGTGTCTTTTAGCTTATCTGTATAAATTCAATATAGGCGATCGCCTCCAAGTCGTCGTCTACAGCAAGTTAAAACTTTTGCAGTATAAACTGATAGATCGACCATGCTATCTTGGAGTAGAAGGCTGGTTATAACTCAAGTTAGAATCCGAACTCGATCGAAAGTACAGCCTACAAACTGACAATGCCGCGTTTAACGGCAACAATTACAGCTTGGGTGCGATCGCTGACATCTAACTTATTCAAAATCCGATTGACATGAGATTTGACAGTGCCTTCACCGATACTCAAAGCAGCCGCAATATCAGCATTACTCATCCCCTGCGCCAGTGAGCGGAGTACCTCTAGTTCTCTTTCACTCAGTTCTGGATTGCTGAGGCGCTGTACCAACTTTGCTCCCACATCAGGCGGAATATACTTTTGACCCCGATGAACGGTACGAATAGCATTTAGAAGCTCATCCGGTTCAGTGTCTTTCAACAGATATCCTTTTGCGCCTGAGTGCAATCCCCGATAGATATCTTCGTCACTATCATAGGTGGTCAGTACAATAATCCGAGCAGATTTAGCGATCGCACAAATTGCACCGATAGCGGCAACTCCCCCTAATTTAGGCATTCGCAGATCCATCAGCGTGACATCCGGTTGGTGTTCCTCATATAATGCGATCGCTTGTTCTCCATTTTCAGCTTGGGCAATTACCTGCATATCTGGGTCACGATTAATAATCGTGGCTAATCCTTGCCGAAAAATGGCATGATCGTCCGCAATCAGAACCCGAATTGTTGTGGCTTGGCTCATCGTCATGCTACCCCCGATTGACGGTGACAATAATCTCTGTTCCTTGTCCAGGTTGACTCCGAATTGTGAGTTGTGCGCCAATGCGCTCTGCCCGCTCGCTCATGCCTAATAAGCCAAAACCCTCAACGCAGGGAATACTGCCAACTCCAAAGCCCTGTCCATTGTCTTGCACGCGCAAACAAACTCGATCGCGATCATAGATTAGCTCCACTCGAATTTCATCAGCATTGGCGTGTCGAATCGCATTGGTTAAGGCTTCCTGCCCCATTCGCAATAGATTACTCTCGACTTCAGCAGGTAGAGAATACGCTGCACCCTCAATCTCATAATATAAAGTGGTATCCATTGCGGCAGTTCTGATTTGAGCGATGAGACGATGTAGAGCGCTCTGTAGACTGCCTTCCTCCAAAAGCTGAGGACGGAGCGCCACGACCGATCGCCGTGCTTCAGTCAGTCCAGTTAGCGCCAGTTCTTTGATCAGGTCTAGGTGTGCCTGAGCAGCTTCTAAATCATCCGTTAGCACCTGTTTTGCCGCTCCCACCTGAGCCAGAATGCCTGTAAACGCCTGAGCGAGTGTATCGTGAATTTCCCGTGCCATGCGGTTGCGTTCTTCCAAAATCGAGGCTGCTTCTGCTTGCTTTTGCAGCGTAATATCTCGCGCTATCCAAATGACCTGTTCGTGCTGAATCGGGGCAATGCGAGCCGAAAACCAGGCTTCTCGTCCATTTAGAAACGCACTGTACTCGACTGTGAGGATTTGTTGGGTTCTCAGCACCTGCTGAATATAACTTAGAAATTCATCGGCTTGTTCCCTTCCGAGTTGATGCAAGGTTTTACCAATCATCTCCTCATAGGGTTGCCATAGCAGATTTGGTTCCTGTACGATCATTTCAAGGAATCGCCCTTCAGCAGTCAGTACAAATAATGGATCGGGAATTGCCTCAATTAGAGTCCGTAGCTTTGACTCTGAGGCTTGTAGGGCTTCTTCTGCTTGTTTGCGATCGCTAATGTCTGCGATCAGACCATAGTATCCTTTGACTTGACCATCAGTACCAAAATGGGGAATGTAGGTTGCACTGATATAGTAGTTGCTTCCTTTAGGAATTTCTGCCTCGAAAGAAATCCTCTGCCCTTCCAGTAATTGCTTGATGTATGGCTCAGAAATCTGATAAGCCGCCTCGCTCTGGATCTCACGCACAGATTTGCCGATAATCTCTTCTCGACTCCGGTTGAACCAGACCTCATAGGCACGATTCACAAACTGGTAGCGTTGATCTGCATCCACATAGCTGATGTAGACAGGCAGAGCGTCGGTGATCAGTCGTAGCTCTTGTTCTCGTAAGCGAAGTTCATCGTAAACATCGCGCAGTGCGGCTTCACTTGCCTGCAAAGCAGCCGTTCGTTGGGCAACTTGTTGCTCTAAAGTGCGGTTGTAGTCCGCTAGCAGTTTCTCTGCTTGTTTGCGCTCGGTAATGTCTTGAAAGGTGGCGATCGCATAAGCCACATTACCCTGTTCATCAAAAACGGGTGTTCCCCATACCTCCACTGGAGTCACTACATTGTTTCGACAAATTTCCATATCATTAATCATCGTGCGATCGCCACTCAATGCCCGAACAACTGGCATTTTCTCAGTGGGATAGGGTTGATCTGTTCCCGCTAAATAAATTTGATAAACTTCTGCAAATTGATCCGGTGTCACAGCAGGATCAATCCCTTTACCCAATAGCTGAACTGACCTTTGATTGGAGTAGCAAGGGCGACCTGTTGCATCGACCACTCCAATTCCCACTGGCACCGCTTCAAAAAATTGCGTCAATTCATTTTTGCTGGCGTGTAGCTGTGCGTAGAGTTTGGCATTTTCGATAGCGATCGCTGCTTGAGTGGATAGCAAGTTTAAGACTTGCGATCGCTCAGGTGTAAATACTCCAGTTGCTAATTTATTTTCCAGATACAACACACCAACAAGCTTACTTTGATTCAGCAGTGGCAAACAGAGCAGCGATCGCGGTTGGTTGTGCTGAATGTATGGGTCATGGATGAAATTACCTTCATGAGTCGCATCATTCAAGATCGCAGGTTCATGAGTCCGAATCACATACTGAATAATCGATTCGGGTAAACGATTTGCCATTGGCATCGATTCCAACACTTGCGTCGTAAACACATTCTCACTATCATTGAGTTCACAAGCAGCCTCAATTTTCCATTCTCCTGAGTTTTCTAAAATCAGACTTCCAGTTTGTGCGCCAGCATTCTCGATTAATATCTGCATTAAGGAACGGAGCAACCGATCTAGTTCAATTTCACTCGAAATTGCCTGTGATGCTTTCAGTACCGCCGCCAAATCGATCGTTGCTGTCAGACGACGGATCGTTTCATCGGTCACGATTGAATGCGATTGCCGAATCAGGTTGGTGTTGAGAAGTTGTGGATAGCGGTTTTCTAAGTCTTTAACTTTAGCGATCGCGCCCCAGCGATCGTAGCAATAGTGCGCCTCTTTCATGTAAATCTGAGCTATTTTTTCTCGACCTCGTGCTAGATAATGTTTAGCCGCTAATTCATAAGCGAGTGCTTCTTCCTGGATAAACTCATTCTCGGCAGCACCTGCGATCGCACGTTCATACAGCTCTTCAGCCTCAAGAAATTGCCCTAGGACTCGTACTTTCTCTGCCTCAACTAAATAAAATTTATGGAGGTAATTCATTGGAGCGTGTTCTGCCCATTTCTGCATCTTTTCTTGGTTGGTAGTAACACTATTTAGCCAAGCTGCTCTTTGAGAGTTTGAAGCATCGAGCGATAGGCTCAAAAGCGCCAAAGAATGGTAGAAACAGAATACAGGTAAAATCCTGATTGCTGTTACCTCTTCAAAATATTGCCCTGCCAAAACAGCAGTTTGTTCAGCTTGGCGATCTTCTCCAAATAGATAACACAACATAACTTTGTGTAAATAAAACATTTGAATTGCAATCCCATCTTTAACTGCAATAGCAGATGGCAACCCCTGCTCTTCATCACATACCTCACCCGTTAAGCGGCGGGGATTCTCAGACCGATCTAACAAATTAAGAATGGTTTGCCACACTATTGCAATCCAAGTCGAGGGGCTTTCCCGTCGGATTCGATCAACCGCTTTGCTGTAGGTTGCCGTTTTCTGTTCCAGTTGGGTGAGTTCCTCACCGACGAAAAACGAGTTGTAGCACACGTCATAGGCAGCATAACCAGCGATTTCAAAGTCTCCGGTTTCCACTCCTTTTTGATAAACCTCAACCAGCAGTGGTATCGTCTCCCTAAGATGTACCTTCCATTGCATAACATGGTCACTAAATAACTGTAATGCTTTAGCATTGCCTTTTTTGGTATTCAACCGTTCTGCCAAGCTAAGAGCCAATTGACCAAATTTATAGCCGAGTTCAATGTCTTGAACGGCTGCACATAAAATAAATCCGTAGCCAACATAACCCAGTGGTGACCAGGCAGCATTACCGTAGTCGAGCGATAAATTTACCATTTTGCCAGTAGTCAGTATGAATAGTGCTGGTGACCTGATAAATGCAGCCGCCCCAATATTCGTCAGGATATAAATTGCTGCTAGCGGTTCTGGTGCAGTCATCTCTGGTAAATCAATTAAGTCTTCGATTTCTCGTCTAGCGAACAGTGCAGCCGTTTCCTCCAATCCTCTCTGAACATCTACCTGACTTGGATTTTCCGGTAACACTACTTCCAGAAGCTTTAACACTTCCAGTCCAGTTTTAAGTGCTTCTTCTAGATTACCCTGTGACAAAAACGCTTGAATTCTGCTATCGTAAACCTGCACTTTATCGATCGCAGTCTTCGCATTGTTGAGTACTCCTTCTACGAACTGTTCCATTTCATCAAAGCAACCCTGAAGATACGCTGCTCCTGCGGCTTCTGAGTACAGCGATAAGGTAAGGTCATACTCACTAAGCCAACTGTCTGTATCGAGGAGTTTAAGCCCTGTCGTCAAATACTCAAGAGCTGCTTCATAAGCCGTTGCTGCCTTAGCTTTCTGACCTGCGATTAAATTCAATCTAGCAATTTCAGATCGTTCTGCTCGATCTGTAACTAGCTCAAGTCCTCGATCGAGATGATCCACAATGGCAAACAGTCGATCGGATTGTTGCTCTGGTAAAGTTTTTTCGAGTAAGCTGCGACCGATTTGGAGATGAACAACTTGTTTGCACGACTCATCAATTAAGACATAAGCCGATTGCTGAACGCGATCGTGCGAAAACTTATATTCTTGTACTAACAAGTTCTCATCTAATTCTGACAGAGGTTGAATTAACCCAGCTTGGATTGCTGCGAGTAAATCTTGAGAAATTGCTTTCGGGGATTTTTCACACACGATCTCCAATGTCTTTAAATCAAACTCAGATCCAACACAAGCCGCAATCGAGAGAATTTGCTGTGTTGCTTCCGACAATTTCTGTAACTGACGCAGCAGCAACTCCACTACATTATCCGTGATATCTTGAGCTTCAATCTCAGCCAAGTTCCATTGCCAGCTCAACTGTTGGACATCAAAGGTTAATAGATTTTCGCCATACAGCAGCTTCAAAAATTCACTAACAAAGAATGGGTTGCCCTCGGTTTTACGTGACAAAGTTTTGGCGAGTGAATGAACTGTCTCAGGAGTGTGATGGAATGTCTCAGCTAACAGTTGGCTCAACGATTCCAATGTTAAGGGGGTCAAAATGATTTCCTGAAGCACTGCTCCCTGTTTTCGCAGGCTCTCTAGTGTCAAAATTAAGGGATGCGTCGGAGTCACTTCGTTATCTCGATAAGCTCCGATCAAGAACAGAGATTGAGTTTGCTCGTCAAGTAAGATGAGTTCGATTAACTTCAGCGTCGCAGCATCGATCCACTGGAGATCGTCTAAAAAAATCGCCAAGGGATGCTCTTTTGCACAAAATACCCGTACAAACCTTTGAAACGTCAGATTGAAGCGATTCTGCGCTTCTGCGGCTCCAACTTCGGGTACAGGCGGCTGCTTGCCAACGATCAACTCAACTTCGGGAATGACATCAATAATGACTTGTCCGTTGCTGCCCAAAGCAGTGAGGAGACGCGATCGCCACACTTCCATCTGTTCGTCTGGTTCCTCCAAGAGTTGCTGCACCAACTTTTGCAGGGCATCGACGATCGCGCTGTAGGGGATATTGCGTCTGAATTGGTCAAATTTACCCCAGATGAAATAGCCGTGCTTTGCGGTGATCGGTTTACAGAGTTCCTGCACTAATGCTGTTTTGCCAACGCCAGCATCACCAGAAACCAGCATCATTTCACGGACTCCCTCACTCCCAGCCACTCGGTCAAATGCCACCAACAATGCTTCAATCTCTGCCGCTCGTCCATACAGTTTTTGGGGAATGCAAAACTGTTCAGACATATCTTGCAGTCCCAATTGCATCGATTCAATTCGACCCACTTCTGCCAGTTGCTCGGCGCAACGTTCGAGATCGGCTTTGATCCCCCAAGCACTCTGATAGCGATCCTCCGCATTTTTCGCCATCAGTTTCAAAATCAGGTCGGAGATGGGTTTGGCAATCATAGCGTTCAATTCATGCGGCGGAATCGGTGGTCTAGCAATGTGACAGTGAACTAGCTCCAGGATGTCTTGGGTGGGAAACGGCAACTGTCCCGTTAACAGTTCATAGAAAGTTACGCCCAATGAATAAAAATCAGTGCGATAGTCGAGCCTCCGGTTCATCCGCCCGGTTTGCTCTGGCGAAAGATAGGCAAGGGTTCCTTCTAGAAGATGGAGACTTTTAAACGTGGGATTAGTGCGACTGAAGCGAGTGGCAATGCCAAAATCAATGATTTTGACCACGCTAGTGTTCGGATTAAAGACAATATTGCCAGGATTGATATCTTTGTGAATGACATTCGCCGTGTGGATTTTGCCCAAAGTATCGGTAAGGGCGATCGCGACATTCAAAAAAACTGACAAAGGCATGGGACAGAAGTCTGATTGCTGCCGCATCCAGTATTCTAAAGACTCTCCACCAAAGTCTTCCAAGAGAATAACCAGCGTGCGCTGGTAGTCTTGCTGGCTGTAAGCCTTAACTACGCCTTCAATGTTGAGGGAACGAGTAATTTCATATTCCTGCCGATATCGAGTTAATTCCCCAGAAGAGGGATAATCCTGCTTGAGAACTTTGGCGATCGCGCCACAATTCTCCTGCTCCCTGATGCCCCGATACACTAGAGTTGCCAAGCTCTCATAGATTTTGCTGTGGATCGTAACTCCAGGTAGGGTAATCATTGAACGCTCCCCTGACGAAGGACTGTCAACCGTCTCCTAAAGTATATCGCTTGCCAAACTTCAGAAAATTAAGCTTCTAGGTGAATTTTTTGCAGGTTTTCAATGACACTGCTGCACCAAAACACCGTTCCAGTTAGCTTGCCGACTTGCGATCGCTGCTTCTTCCATTGGAAAGACCTCACCAACTCAGCCAGCGACCCGGCTTTCAGTAGAACCATTCCCGTCTATTGATCGCATACTATCGATGTCGTCGAATTTTACCAGAAGAGATTAGAAAGCATTGCTAAGCTAATAGACCTTTAAAAAGTATAAAGTAGAAGCTTGAATTGGCAAAGGGTGGAGGGGACAATGCCTGTCAAAGGATTTCTAAATTTGGAACAGAAAGAGGGATTGCAAACGCTAGTACGCAGCAATAACTATGAAAGAATAAGAGAACACGCTTTGATACTGTTACTTCAAAACGATGGTAAAACCTATGAAGAGATTGCTAATTTTATTGGTTGCGGGTATAGAACGGTAGCGCACTGGTGTGTGCATGGCGAAGAGCGACAATCTAGAGAGTTTAGAAGACAAAAGACAGAAAGGTAATCACCGAAAAGCGACAAAGAAATATATTGAATTATTGCTAGAAGTAGTGGAACGCCCCCCGCAGGAATTGGGTTATGAATTTGGCAAATGGACAGGAGAAAGATTATCGATTTATCTACAACAGCAAACAGGAATTAAATTAAACAGTAAACAAATTAGTAGAATATTGCAAAAAAAACTACGTTTACATTTGGGCAAAGTACAGCTTAGAATCTAAGCAAAATCAGACACAAAGAGCAATATTTCGGGAGAAGCTAGAGACTTATTTAATAGCTTCTTTTCACAGTGCAGACATGATGAATTTTGGGATAAATACTCTGCTACTTGTCTTTCGACCAAGGTGGATTGAATATTTTGCAGTAATGTTTTTGATTCGGCTATGCTCAGTCCTAAGTTTTCTGATTGTAAAGAACTGCGCTCAATTTTACTAACTTCTTGAATGACTTGAGTTTCACCATTATCTAATTCAACGACAACCTGAATCTTGATTTTCACTTTAGCTGCTCCTCTGTTCAAATAATATTGATTCTCGATCGCCTGTTGCATATTGTTTGAGCCGAGAATTGATATGATTGAGGTCAAAATGATTGACCAGTAACCATTGACGGAGCTGAAAAATATCTTCTATACTGTCAGAAATCTTCTCTGCTTCGACAATTTCTGTGAGCCGTTTGGCGATGTAGCCGACCCAGTATTGCTGTTTTTTTGCCATGAACTGCCACGCGCCACCACAGTCTTCTGGAGGGCAAGCACGTTGACCACTAATGCAGATTGGCTCTAAGCTGCTCGATTTGGACGTGATAATTTTTTCGACTCGAATTTGATGCTGCCAATAATCGCCGAAGTCATACTCGTATAAAAACCGTTCAAGCTCACGCCAGCCCAAGTTTGCTAATCTGACTTTCCGGGGATCGTCAGCGAAGGAAATACCGCCGATTTGAGCGATCCCGTAATTCTTGCCGTGGATGACGAAGCGATGCAAAGGAGAGTCCGTCCATCCCATTGCGATCTGAATGATGTAGTGTAGATCCGCGATCGTGCTGTTGCTGCGAACTTTGATGCGCCGCCAAATCATGGGACTAATGCCCAGGATGAAAATTTTGAGTTGATAGACGGTTATTTGCTTGGAGTCAGAAATGGAGCCATTTTATTGCATTTCGGGTCTTTCATCTCCCCCGAAAATAATCACTCTCCAAGTAGAAGCGGTATTGTGGCAGAAAATAGTGTAGGTGCGATCGCAATTTGCTTATTGCCAAACCTCGGCGTAATCTTGAACAAACTGCTCAAAACTTATCGGTTGCTTGCCTGTAACTTGCTCTACGGCTGGCGATACCGTCGCTGCTTGTCCTGCTTTGTAACTAGCATACAATTCTAGTAAGGCGTTAACTGTTGGTTCGGGCATTCCCGCGCCTTGCATTCCTTGGCGTACAGGATCTTCGGGAACATCTACATAATTGATTGTTCTACCCAAAACTTGAGATAAAATAGCCGCAGCTTGACTATGCGACAATGCTTCTGAGCCTGTAATAGTGTAAGATTGCCCTTCATGACCGCTAGTTATTAAAGCAGCCACCGCTACAGAAGCAATATCACGAGTATCGACAAAGCTAACTTTCCCTTCTCCCGCATTTAGATAAAAAGCATTGTCAGATTTAATAGTCTCTGCCATTGCATTAACAAAGTTTTGCATAAATCCATTGGGACGCAAGAAAGTAAAAGCAATTCCTGAAGATGCGATCGCATTTTCCATTTCAGAATGCCATTTACTCAACGCAATTCTTGGCTGTGCTAAGGCGGAGAGTTTTACAATTTGCTGAACGTTTGCTCTTTTTGCGGCTTCAATCAAAATAGCTGTAAGTTCAACCATGTTCGGCACAAAAGGACTGACTAAGAAGACTTTATCTACTCCCACCAATGCAGATTGAACAGTCTCCGGGCGATCTAAATCCATTTCCACAGGTTCAGCACCAGCTTTTTTTAGCGCCTCTGCTTTATTCATTGAACGCACTGCTACACGCGGTGTTATTCCAGAAGCAATTAGCTGTTGGACAACTTGACTGCCTACATTACCTGTAGCGCCAGTAACAAAAATTGTGTTGCTCATGTTTTGCTCCTTATTTAGTAAATTTGAGCGACTACAACGAGCCGCTCACAAACTTTCTACATATCAGTAATTACGGCTCTAAAACGTACTTCACCATTAGCTACGCGATCGTAGACACGGCTAATATCGTTTAAAGAGTAAGTTTCAGAAATTACTTTTACTTTCCCTTTGGCGACATAATCTAATGCCTCATAGAGATATTCGTCACCGTTTTGCATTGAACCGATAATGCGACTGCGATTAGTAATAATATCTCCAGTTACTTCTAATGGTTCTTCAGAAATTCCCATCAATACCATGCGTCCATCAGAGCGTAAACCTTTTAATGCAGCGCTAGCGGATTTATAAGAGTTCCCTGTAACGAGAATTACATCCGCGCCGCCCATTTTTTGCAGTGCTTCAGCATCAGCAACTACTTCATCTGCGCCCAAATCGCGGACTAACTTCTCTTTATTTTTAGAGTGGGTAATTGCAATAGTTTCAAACCCCGCAGCTTTAGAATACTGCACAGCTAAATGACCTAAACCACCAATGCCTAAAATTGCTACTTTTTCGTGGGGTTTGGGATCGGCAAACCGCAAACCGCTCCAAACGGTGTAACCAGCACAAAATACGGGTGCAGCTTGTTCGTAGGATATGCTATCGGGTAAGAGCATCGTGCTATCAGCGTAAGCAAGCATATATTCAGCATGACTACCTTGAGTTTGCACGCCTGTACCAATTTGCTGTTGACAAAACATTTTTTTGCCCCGCAAACACCACTCGCAACGCCTGCAACCTGATTGTACCCAAGGTACACCCACGCGATCGCCTACTTTTCTAGATGTTACTCCTACTCCAACTTCTACAATCTCCCCAACGGGTTCGTGTCCTAACGTGCGGGGGAATTGTGTTGGAATAGCACCTTTAGTAATATGAACATCGGTGTAACATAGTCCGCTTGCACCAATTTTAATTAATACTTGGTTTGCACTGGGTTCGGGTGTGGGAACTTCTCTGATTTCCCAAGGACTATTTAAGGCGGGAACAATAGCAGCTTTCATCTATTTAGTCCTTTAATTGCTGTAATTGAGGCAAAGTTGAGCATTTAGGTACAGTTTTTAGCATAAAAAACTGTTTTTAATCATCTATCGCTGGTTTACTTGCAGAGACAATATCGATAATTAGCTTGTTATGGCGACGAATAATAGTTAAAAGCGATCGCATTCCTACTTATTCGTGAGTTAGTAATTTATGTAAGTCGTCAATACTAGCAATTGGTTGATTGTTCATCCCCACAATTACATCTCCTTCAACGAGTCCGGCGGTTTGGGCAGGACTAATAATCTACTACACCGATTACAGATTGAGAATAAGCATCAAGTAGCCTTTGATCGGAAGTTAGAACAGTTTGGGGCATCATCCCCTCGTCAAAGTTCCTATTTGATATCAGTTGCAGATTTTGGTTCATACAACTCCTGCCTTTTTTGTTTAGAGAGGGCGTTTTAATGATTCTGCCAACAAGCTCCTCTTTTTGCCAAGAAGGCACTCAAAAGTGCTATACATACCTTATGGTGCGTAACTATCCAGAAATTAGCGTATGCAATGCCGAATGTCCCTCGCGGCAAGTTCTAGACTTGATTGCCGATAAGTGGAGTGCGATCGCAATTTATCGTTTATCAAAAGGTACAAAGCGCTACAACCAGTTGCAGAAAGAAATTGGCGGTATATCTCAAAAAATGCTCACCCAAACTTTACGCAACTTAGAACGCGATGGGATTGTAAATCGCAGGGTTTACCCAGTAATTCCGCCAATGGTTGAATATTCTTTAACGCCATTAGGGGAAACATTAATTGAACCATTGTCTCAGCTTTGCAAGTGGGCGGAAACACATATACCTGAAGTAGAAACAGCGCGAGATAGATACGATCGCGTTTAAATTAGCTAAACTTCGTTAAGCAGTGGGCTATTATAGTTTAGCTATCAACCCCATAGTAGAAAGTTGAAGTTGCTTGATATGTCATTTAAACCGGAGACAATACCAATAACAGATGAACAGCGAGAAGCAGCAGAAGCAGAAATTCGTGAGAAGCAGAAACCTGTTGATTATGATACAAAAGAATATCCTATCGAAATCTTGATTCAGAAGTATCAGGATGGAATAGATAACAGTACGAACGAATTATTTATACCAGACTATCAACGAGAGATGGCTTGGAATGAAGAAAGACAATCAAAGTTTATTGAGTCTGTGCTTCTGGGTTTACCAATTCCCTACATTTTTGTTGCTGACGTTCGTGAAGAGGAAGAAGATTTAGCACGATTAGAAATTATAGATGGTACGCAACGTATTCGGACTTTAGCAAAATTTCTTAATAACAAACTTATATTAAGTGGTTTAAAGAAATTAGAGCAATTAAATAACTTTAACTTTAAGGATTTGCCACTAGCTCGTCAAAGACGCTTTATGAGAACTACTATCCGGATGATTCAACTTACTGAAAACGCAGATGAAGAAATCCGAAGAGATATATTTGAGCGTCTCAACACAGGTAGTGTAGAACTTAATGAAATGGAAAAACGCCGAGGCATACAGCGCGGCCCATTTCTAGAACTAATTGAGGAACTTTCAAAAAATTCTAAACTTCGTAATCTGTGTTGCTTTAGTGACGCGGCTATCAACAGACGTGAGCCTCAAGAATTTGTGTTGAGGTTTTTTGCCTTTTTAAATAGTTATCAAAACTTTAATGCGAAAAAGATCAATAATTTTCTTGATGATTATCTTGAATCAGTCAACAAAGATCCAAGTTTTAAGCATGAGACAATGCAATTGGAGTTTCTATCAATGATAAATTTCATAGAACAATATTTTCCTCAAGGCTTCCGCCAGGGCAAAAATTATGACAAGACAACTACTAGAATTAAATTTGAGTCTTTGTCTGTGGGAGTTGCCCTTGCATTAAGAGAACAAAGCAATATTAAGCCACAGTCTACACAATGGTTCAATTCAGTGGAGTTCAAAGAATTTACAAGTGGGGATGGGAGTAGTTCAAAAGTGAAAGTCATTAAGCGAATTGAATATGTGTGCGATCGAATATTAGGCAGATGATAATCACATTATTTCAAGATTTTGAGCTACGCTCTAAAGAAGTTAGTAAGTATTTTATATTTTTAAAAAATTTAGAGCAAGGCACAGTTCAGTTAAGTATGCAAGATAGGGGTAGAAAGCCTAAAATCCAAAAAATAAATTCTGATTTAGAAAAAACATTGAAGGCTAGTGGATTTCTACTTCTCTACAATCTAGTTGAATCTACTATGCGAAATGCTATTGAAGTTATATTTGATGAATTACGGAGTCAAAAAATTTCGTTTGACGAAGTCAGGGCTGATATAAAAAAAATAGTACTCAAAAATTTTAAAAAATGTAGTACCGATAAAATACTTGAAAATATTACAAAAATATCTCTTGACATTATTGCTGTATCCTTTGATAAGGAAAAGCTTTTTTCGGGTAATATTGATGGAAAACTGATTAAAGAAATAGCTAAGGAGTTTGGTTTTTCATGTAAGACAGATTTTAGGAAAACAGGAGATGGCAAGGATTTATTAACTGTCAAAACTAATAGAAATGATTTAGCCCATGGAATTAAGTCTTTTGCAGAAGTAGGAAGGGATAAGAGTGCTGACGAACTTTTGAAAATAAAAAGCAACGTAGTTAAATATTTGAGAGGAATACTATTAAACATTCAGGAATATTTGTCAAATCAAGAATACTTAAAACCTTAATTGTTAAGTATAAATTCATTAAATAAAAAATTTTTAGAGATAACAAACCATAAACTATACACAATCTTTAATCGATGTGATGAGCATTAAGCTTAGACTCTTATTTCAGCAAGTAAAACATGAGTGCTAACTATTTTTGTTGATTTCGTAGTTAAGTGGGAATGCGATCGCCCAACATTAACACTTGTAGCGATCTCATTATTGTTATGTTAGCTTTGATGCTGAGATAGTTTTAGCGCCAAGCTATAGTTAGGGTTCTGTATGCCCAACTGGTGCGCCCCACTAATTGTGGAAGTGTATGCCGCCCATGTGTTTTAACTATTTTATCAACCCGAAAGTTGACTCTAATTGGTAGAGCGATCGGTGTATTACCGATCGCAGAAATTCAATATCGTCGTACTAATCAAATTCGTGCCTTGAATCAAAAGCTGCATCAAGACAAGCGGATAAATCTTAGTTTAGTACCGATCGCCGATGGTTTGACTTTAGCAATGAAACTGCCCTAGGATTTTCCTCTTAAATTTCGCACTTCGCCCATATTGTGTAATTTCCTTCCTTAAAAAGGGGGTAAATTAGAATATTGCTAAATTTAATTTATCGCCTCTTTTTCGTTTTCGGCGATCGCAATTTAAAAATAGCGATTTATATTTAAAAGTCGGTGAATTATTAGGATAAACGCGATCGCGCTTTACCTTACATTTATTCAAGATCGATGTTGTATTGTTCTCGAATAGACTCTGAGTTGAATATTGCATTATTTCGTTTGCGAATGAAGTTAAATTCTTTGAATAGAGTCTCATTCTCATTAAGGACTTCAGGTCTTCTATGACCATCTTTGATAGTTAGAATTTCTCTCTCGTAGCATTCGAGAGTTGTAAGAGCCATGCTAGTTATACTTGAATAAGCCAATCTAATATAGTAATCGTCAGTTGTTACAAGGATTGGAGATACATGATTTCCATCACAAAGCGCAAAATGAACCCACCGCTCAAACTCCCCAAACATAACTAAGGTTGGGACTGTTATTTTTTCCACTATAAACTCAAGTTCAGATGCTACATAAGGTTGATAGTAACTATATTGAATGGCTTTCTCTAGGGGCATACAGCCAAGAGCTTCACCCTGCCAAGGTGAGGGAAAAAGCATACAGCCATTTGTCCACTGATACAATTCTTTAATTTCTTGAGTAATTTGAACAGGTATATCTTTGAAGTGGTTGTCAATTTCTTCAGAGGTTAGCCCTGGCCCTAATAATTCTGCGACACCTGGATGATTCTGCCACAGCCAATATTCAAGCCGATCGAGGGTTTCTGTTAAAACTGTCATAAATTCAATTTTTTACTTCTAAGCTAGTTTATAAACAGATTTTGTTATGTCAATAAATACTTTGCAGTTTTACGGGCGAAATAAATGGTTGTGTTCGGGATGGTATAAACGACTTCGCATTTCACCCGTATTTTGTAATGCTGGACTAATTACATACAAGGTTGTGCGAATTAAGTTCTCTTTTTGAGTAACTTCTGCAATTCGGTCAAGGGGTACTACTAAAATTTTTTCATCTACCCAACCTAAACGAAAGCAAATAGCTACGGGGGTTTCGGGTGCGTAGTGTTCTAATAGTTGAGCTTGAGCATTATCTATATGACGAGCGCTCAGATACAAGCACAAACTAGCTTTATGGGCGGCTAAAGAGGCTAATTCCTCGGTGGCGGGTACTTGGGTGCGTCCGCTAATGCGACTGAGGATAATTGTCTGTACTCCTCCTGGAACAGTTAATTCTATTTTCAGTTTGGCGGCGGCGGCTTGAAAGGCGCTAATTCCGGGAATAACTTCAAAAGGAATATCGGCGGCGGCGAGAGCTTGCATTTGCTCGTGGATGGCGCTGTAAAGGCTCGGATCTCCCGATTGTAAGCGAATTACTGATTTACGCGATCGCACTTTTTCCACCATCAAAGGTAAAATTTCCTCCAATGTCTTATTTGCAGTACGAATAATCTCCGCATCCGGGCGACATAACTCTAATATCTGTTTGGGTACTAAGGAATCAGCAAATAAAATTACATCTGCTTGCATTAAAAGTTTTTGCGCCTTGACGGTAAGTAAATCCGGGTCGCCAGGGCCTGCGCCCACGAGGTAAACTGCGGGTGCTAAAGGAGTAATTGGCGTTGATTGGAGAAGCTCGGACTGAGACATAAAAAAAGTTTTACTAATTTTCTATTTTTTTGCGGAATGGACTAATTGGCTCGTGGAGTAAGAAATGGTAGATGCACCCTGGTTAAGCTCTAGATTTGACTCTAGAGCTTTTTTTTATAAATTTTATCTCCGGGACAATTATTTGTCTTCTTTTCTCACTGGTGCAACATCGGGTAAAGACCGCTTGTAAAGGTATAGCCAAGCTAATCCCGCTAATCCTAAACTAATACCCGTCAAACTTACAACTTGAGCTATCTTCAACCATCCCAGCATCAAGCTATCGGTACGCAATCCTTCAATCCACAAACGCCCCAAGCTATAAGCAACTAAATAAACTAAAAATAACGTTCCGGTTTTGAGTTGCTGTCCTTTCCAACCCCGAAAAAACAGCGTCATTAGTAAGCCAAATACCATTAAATTCCACAGCGACTCGTACAAAAATGTGGGGTGAAAGTAAGCAACATCAGCAAATTGAGAAGGGCGATATTGTGGCTGTATGTATAGCTTCCAAGGTAAATTAGTGGGACTTCCAAAAGCTTCGGAATTAAAGAAATTGCCCCACCGTCCGATCGCTTGTCCTAAAATTAACGAAGGTGCTACTAGGTCTGTTAGTTGCCAAAAGGAAATATTTTTAACCTTAGCAAAAATTAGCGCCGCGATCGCACCACCAATAATTGCGCCGTGAATTGCTATCCCACCTTCCCAAATTCTAATAATTGTCTCTGGATTTTGGGAGTATTGCGACCACTCAAAAATAACGTAGTACAACCGCGCTGAAGGAATTGCACCAATAATTAGCCAAATAATCAAGTCTCCTAGCAAATCGGGGTCAACCTGGCGGCGTTTTGCCAAATACTGAGAAAGATTTATCCCAATTAATACCGCCGAAGCGATGAGTAAACCGTACCAGCGAATAGTTAGCGGCCCAAGTTCAAACAAAACCGGCCCTGGAGACGTAAATTGAATCGCCAAAGGTAATTGGCTAATATCTGGCAACATCTAATAATTCCTCAGAAATATTTATTATCCCGTGCGATCGCCTAGGCAAAATTGGTTGTCTCATCGGCAATAAGTTAAGGTCGTAATATATCTGTTTTTATATCCAAAATTACTTTTATGGGCAGCCTAGACCAAACTCAACTTCCACAAACTGCCACTGTTACTTTAGAACAACCTGGTTCAAGTCCGCTATTAGGTTTAAATCTACAAGAACTAACAGACTGGGTAATCTCTCAAGGACAACCCGCCTATCGTGGCAAACAATTACACGATTGGATTTACCATAAAGGGGCGCGTAGTTTTGATGATATCTCGGTTTTTTCTAAACAGTGGCGAAGTAGCGTTTCTCATGTCCCTATTGGACGCTCTACAGTACATTTGCGATCGCAAGCACCAGACAAAACTGTAAAATATCTACTGCAATTAGCCGATAATCAAGTAGTGGAAACGGTGGGTATTCCTACCGAAAAACGCCTAACTGTCTGCGTTTCGAGTCAAGTCGGCTGCGCGATGGCTTGCGATTTTTGTGCTACAGGGAAAGGTGGCTTCACTCGCAATTTATCATCGGGCGAAATTGTCGATCAAGTTTTGACCGTCCAAGAAGATTTTAAACGGCGTGTCAGTCATATAGTATTTATGGGGATGGGCGAACCGCTATTAAAT
Organism: Synechocystis sp. PCC 7509; assembly: GCF_000332075.2. NCBI lineage: Bacteria > Bacillati > Cyanobacteriota > Cyanophyceae > Synechococcales > Merismopediaceae > Synechocystis > Synechocystis sp. PCC 7509. Next base: position 1,233,428 of record NZ_ALVU02000001.1, read on the forward strand.
ACTGATAATGTTTTAAAAGCTATTGAATTACTCAATAAAGATGTAGGTATTGGACAGCGCTGCATAACTCTTTCTACTGTTGGCATTCGTTCGCGCATTCGTAAACTCGCTAGGCATGAGTTGCAAGTAACTCTTGCTGTCAGTCTTCACGCTTCAAACCAAAACCTACGCGCCGAACTTATCCCTAGCGCTAATACTTATTCTCTGACCGATTTAATTACTGAATGTAAGGAGTACGTGCAAATCACGGGGCGACGAATTAGTTTTGAGTATGTTTTGCTAGCGGGGGTAAATGACTCACCAAGGCAAGCAACAGAACTTGCTCAACTGCTGCGCGGCTTTCAGTGTCATGTAAACTTGATTCCCTACAACCCCATTGCGGATGCAGATTACGAACGCCCAACTCCTCGTGCGATTCAGGCTTTTGTAAATGCCTTACAACAGCAACAAATCGCCGTTAGCGTGCGTTACTCGCGCGGACTGGAAGCCAACGCTGCTTGCGGACAACTTCGTACTACTACGCAAGTTTAAACGGCAACTATCAAGTCCTGGGGCATAGGACTCTATGACTTTGCTAGTATCCGAACAAGTAACCAGTAAGTAGTCGCAAGTTGGGCATTGTGTCCGAATTATATTGCTTTCGGCTATATGGTGACGTTCACCTTCACTACCGCAGTTTGGACAGCGTATTGCTTGAATTAATTGCATTTTTAGTACCTTTTTGAGCGATTGTGAGGAAAAACAAATTAAAATGAGAATTTACAGAACTTAATCAATCTAACAGAATCTTTTAGTTTTTAAATGAACATAAATCGCAATGTTTGTAACTTCCTATGTTTATTGTGTAAGCCTGTATCGGTGCTTGTCCTGCAACTTTAGATAGAGTCTTAAAACTTTTTTTTGTGTCTTTTGCCTTGAATTTCGATGATCCCCGCCGCTAATCTCTTTGTATTCTAGCTTCGATTTCTAAATTGCTCGTAAACTTAATCAAAAATTAAGCCTTGGGAAACTAATTAATTGTTAAGTAATTTATAAAACAAGTGCGATCGCATATATTTATGTTTTTCCCCCTATTTACTTAAACTTTGAATTAAAAGACAACTTAAACTTATACACTTTTGCTGAGGACAATTTCGTAAGAGGTGCAAAAATGACTCATTCGCTGATTAGGGAAACGTTATACAAACCCCTATACAAACCAAATCAAATAATTTGCGGTACAGGTCAAACAGTAGTTGCGACCGGGTGGACGGTAAAAGAAAGCGTCTCCAAACACCTACAACAACACGAATACGCAGGTATAGGAGCTTGTTACAGCCCCACTAGAGGCATTTCGCTATTAATTCGCAATCTCTTAGCAAATCCCAATGCACGATATTTAGTAGTTATCAACGCTACGAAAGAAGACCGCAACGCCGGAGCGGGAGAGTGTTTAATTGACTTTTTCCGTAACGGTTTTGAATTAGGACTCACAGATACAGGTAAGCAGTGTTGGCTAATTCGCTCTAAAGCAACGGGCTATATAGATATCGAAATTCCTAGAGAAGTATTAGAACAGTTACGCCAATTGGTAGAATGGGTGGAAGCTAAAACCATTACTGAAGCGGTAAATAAAGTCAAAGCTTACGCGCTTAGAGAGCCGTTAGAGCCTTGGAGTAATCCGTTAACCTACGATTTAGCCACAATAGAACCGACAGTATTACCAGGGACGCGCTACGGACATCGCATCGAAGGGCGCACAATTGCCGAAACTTGGGTAAAAATTGTTCACCGGATTAAAACTACTGGGACAATCAGACCGACGGGCTACGATGGACAATGGCAAGAATTGATAGATTTAGTCGCAATTGTCACCGATGAACCGGAGGAGTTTTACTTTCCCGAACCTAATTATCTACCATGCGATCGCACTTTTATCAATGAGTACGTTTCACAAATATTAGATGATGCGCCAACGGTGGAAGGAGTTAAGTATACTTATGGGCAAAGATTGCGATCGCATTTTGGTATTGACCAAGTAGAACAAGTAATTGATAAATTAAGCAATGATATTGATTCTGCTAGAGCAGTAATGTCTTTATGGGATGTGCAGGACGGCGAAGCGAATAACAGTCCCCCCTGTCTCAATCACATTTGGGTAAGAGTTGTAGATAACGAGCTATCTTTAACTGCTACTTTCCGTAGCAACGATATGTTTTCCGCCTGGGTTGCAAATGCGATGGGATTACGAGCATTACAAAAACATATTTTAGATCGAGTGTGCGATCGCGCTAACCATAAATTACAAATGGGGGCATTAATTACTATTAGCCAAAGCGCCCATATTTACGATGATTGCTGGGAAAATGCCGATAATTTAATTCAAAATCAGTACAAAAAGCTTGTAGCACAAAGAGATTATGCCGATCCTTCTGGTAGTTTTGTAATTACTATCCAAGATGACACAATAGTTGTCGAACACATGACCCCCGGAACGGGAGAAGTTGTTAATTGTTATTCTAGTAAATCTGCAAAGGTGCTTTGTAGACAAATCGCCGCCGATTGTCCGGCTTTACAAGTTGGACACGCAATGTATTTAGGAAGTGAATTACAAAAGGCAGAATTAGCCTTGTCGAGAAAGCTAATCTCTTTGTACGAGCAAGATAAATAACTCGAATAAAAATTTTATATTTGTTTACTAAAACAAAATATAAAAGGCATCTTTATGGAAACCAAAGATAAAATAGCAAAAAATAACACTGTAAATTTACTATCTTTACTATATATAGGTAATAAATCAATATAAAATTATAAGTATTTTCTCCGTAGACGCATAGCACAAATAAAAATAATATCTTTTTATTGTTTCGCAAATTTTATAAAAATGGCTATTTTAAGCGATGAAGATATTAAGCGGGAAATAGGAGAAAAGCTTTACATAGCACCATTTAATCTTACAAAGCTTAAAGGGGCAAGTTATAACTTGACTGCTAGTAAACTTGCTTGGAGCTTATCATCAAAAAAGAGTATATACGATGATACAACGAATAAAATTATTATTCCTGCCTCAACGACTGCATTAATAGAAACTCATGAAGTTATTTGGGTTTCTCAAGAAATATGTGGAAGTTATCATTCAAAAGTCCTTCAAGTATCACAAGGTACAGGACATATTGGAACGACTCTCGATCCCAATTACATAGGATTTTCTCTAATAGCTGTTCATAATCATAGTTCTAATCCAATAGAGTTAGTTCCAGAACGAGACGAGTTTGTTACTATAGTATTTCAATATTTATATACAAAATCATCTAGGGAATTGCATGGTAACACAAGTGGAAGAATAGAAATTTTAGAACAAATAGGTATAAAACTTACTGACGAAGAGAGGCTTGTCTTCAAAGAAGATTTTACTTATAATTCAGAAACACTAAAAACGAAAATGGAGCAATGTGAAGACTATAAGAAAATTAAAGGCAATCGTGAAAATACAGCAGAAATAATACAAGTTCAACTTAACCGGAAATCTATAAACTTCAAATTGATGTTAATTTTTTTTGGAATCATAGGAGCATCAGTAATCTTATATGCTGTTATAGCAAACTTTAGTGATCAATTTTGGTATGCGTCTGTTACTTCTGTTATAGATAAAGTTATACCTTCTATTATTGCTGTTGTTTTTGGTACTTGGGTTGGATTAAGTATTAGTCCTACTATGCATCCGAAAAATAAATAATTTTAAATAATGAGTTACCGGAGTGATAATGAAACTAAAAATACTAAAACTGAATGATGCAGCGATTATTCCTAAATACGAACATCCAAACGATGCGGGACTGGATTTGATTTCTATAGAAGAATTAGAAATTCCTTCTGAAGAGAGCAGATTAATACATACGGGAATTTCAATAGAGCTACCTCAAGGAACTGAAGCTCAAATTCGTCCTAGGAGTGGTTTAGCTCTCAAACATCAAATTACAGTTTTAAATACTCCGGGTACTATAGACGAAGGCTACCGAGGAGAAATAGGTGTAATTTTAATCAATCATGGCAAAAATTCTTTTAAAGTCACAAAAGGTATGAAAATTGCTCAGATGATTGTTACACCCGTTATTCATGTTGAAGTTGAAGAAGTTGATAATCTAAACGATACCTCTAGGGGAACGGGAGGTTTTGGCTCAACAGGAATCACCGCCAATGTCTAAATCTTATTTCCTATAGGTTATATACGAGCAAGGGTAACAACTTCAGCTTGGTCTTGATACTTACCTTTGCGATCGTCGTAACTTGTAGCGCAAGGTTCACCTTCTAAAAATAGCAGTTGTACTACCCCTTCATTAGCGTAAATACGACAATCTGCACTAGAAGAATTAGAAAACTCTAAAGTTAAATGCCCTCGCCAAGCCGCTTCGGCAGGAGTTAAATTTGCAATTATTCCACATCTTGCATACGAACTTTTACCAATACAAATAACTGTAATATTTGCGGGAACTTCTAACTTTTCTAATGCTACTCCTAAACCGTAGGAATGAGCAGGCAAAATGAAATATTTGCCACTATTATCTGTATGCAATTGAGTTTGTTCTAAGTTTTCAGGATTAAAGTTTTTTGGATCTACAACTGTTCCGGGAATGTGCCGAAAAATGCGAAACTCGGCGGGTGAAAGACGGATATCGTAACCATAGGATGAAAGTCCGTAGCTGATTACAGGCTGTAATACTGAGTCATGTTGATGTTTTCTAACTAATTGTGGCTCAAAAGGCAAAATCATACCTTCGGTAGCCATTTTAGTAATCCAAATATCGTTTTTAATCACAGCATTACAACTAAATCAACAGACTTACTAGGATACCTGAGATCGGAAATATATTACCTTTTGAGTATATTAAATCCTTAAGGTTGGTGACTGCGGCGAATTTCGGTAATTTGGTCAGCTAGTTCTAGAATCTCTGGGGGCATTTCTGCGCCTGTCAGTACAATATCTACATGACTAGGACGCTTTTTGATAAATTCCAATACTTCATCTAGAGGAATTAAGCCATAAGAAATCGCTAAACTCAATTCGTCTAGCACCACAAAAGCATATTTACCTTCAGATACAACTTTTTGTGTATGCTGCCACAATGCGAGTAATGATTTTGTTTCAGCTTCGTCTAGTTGGGGTGTGTCAATATAACGGGGTAAATCGCAGCGAATCCAATCTAAGTTTTGTCCCAACTGTACCGGATTCTCAAAACCTTGTCCTATCCCGCCTTTAAGAAACTGAACGATCATTACGGGCGTACCTTGTCCAGCAATTGTTAAGGCTTGCGCCATCACACTTGTGAAAAAGCAACGGGGAGAACAGGTAAATACTTGCACAAGCCCCGCGATCGCATAAGGTAGGCTATTAGCAGTAGTTAAGGCGGGGTTTTCTAGCTGGGCAACCATAGGACAACATTTAACCGTTGAAGGAAAATAATACAGATATATAGCGTATTTATTAGCTAAGTCCTTTGATTTAACACTAGATATGAGTAGAGGTCAACAGCTAAAAGATAGTTGCTTTTACTAAAAAACTATCTGTAGCTTGAGGTAGAGGAGTGTAAGAGGCGATCGCAAAATGTCATAAACTTGGCTCTATTCTTATAACTAAACGAGCAATCCTCATGTCCTGGCAACGTCCCGATGGTAGACAAAGCGAACAGTTACGTCCGATTAGCTTTGAGCTTGGGTTTACGCGCTTTGCAACAAGTTCGGTTTTAACTAGATGCGGCGATACGCAAGTTCTTTGTACAGTAACGATTAGCGACGGAGTACCTAAGTTTTTAGTTGGTTCAGGAAAAGGCTGGCTAACGGCAGAATATCGAATGTTACCCGGCGCAACTCCCCAACGTCAACCCAGAGAATTATTAAAACTATCGGGACGCACTCAAGAAATTCAACGCTTGATTGGACGCAGTTTACGCGCAGCCGTTGATTTAGAGGCACTAGGGGAGCGGACAATTACTATAGACTCTGACGTACTCCAAGCCGATGCTGGAACTCGTACCACCTCTATTACTGGGGGCTTTGTGGCGCTATCAGAGGCGATCGCCTCCCTGATAAAGCAAGGAGTTTTAGAAAAATCTCCCATTCGTCACCAAGTAGCGGCGGTTTCTGTGGGAATACTCCAAGGCGAACCCTATTTAGACTTAAACTACCCCGAAGATGTAGCCGCCGAAGTAGATTTAAACGTAGTTATGGACAGCAACCTAGGAATTATAGAAATTCAAGGAACTGCTGAAGAAGGCAGCTTTAGCCGGGTGCAAACTAATTTAATGCTCGATATTGCCGAAAAAGGTATCAAGGAACTGTTTATCGCACAACAGCAAGCGTTACGCACTGAATGAACTTTCACAGCAAATAGAACGATTAGGCAAGACTTTAGCAATGGTCTTTGTGATGGTGGCGATCGCTAGACTGTTAGTTAAGCGATCGCCACAAAGCCTTATACACTACTTGGCGCAGTAACTAATACCTCCCCTTTAAGCATCCTTTGAGCCGCATCTAGTAAAGCTTCTTCAAGATAGGGCTTAATAAAGTAACCGCTTGCGCCTAGTTGAATTGCCATTTGGCGATGGCGATCAGAACCACGAGAAGTTAGCATAGCAATGGGTAAATTTGGAAAATTAGCGCTTTCGTGGATGCGCGATAGTAATTCCAAACCATCCATTCTCGGCATTTCGATATCGCAAAAGACGATATCGCAAGGTAGCCCATCATTAAGCTTGTCCCAAGCTTCCTGACCATCACGAGCTTGCTCTGTGCGGTAGCCAGCATTATTAAAGGTCATTGACAGCAGTTCTCGAACGGTAATCGAGTCATCAACAATCAATACCATTGGTTCAGTTTTAACGGCAGGTCTAACAGGGATTCTTCTATCTCCAGAATCCGGCAAATTAATCGGTTCTCGTTGTAGCCGTCCTGTAGCTAGAGCCATTAATTCTAGTACGTCAGCAATGGGCATAATTCGCCCATCTCCCATGACTGTAGCTCCCGAAACTCCCAAAGGTTTAGGCGCGGGGGCTTCAAACTGCTTAATTACAATTTCTTGCTCTCCTAGCACTTGGTCAACTTGCACTGCCATAAAGGCGTTGCCACTGCGGAGGACGATTAGTGAAATCGTGTCTTCTGATCGACCGCTACCGTAAATACTGCCACGACTGAGATGGCGATTGTAGGTTAAAAGTTCTTTCAGGTGTCTAAATGGTAGCAAGGAGTTATCCCGCCAAGGAAGACAGGTTTCTCCTTGGGCATTTGTAACTACATCTTTAATTGGCAATTCGATCATTTGCTCTACTCCATCCATGGGGAAGGCAATACGAGCTTTATCGCTCAAGCAATACAACGCCTTACAAATGCTCAAAGTTAGAGGTAAGCGGATGGTAAAAGTAGTTCCCACTCCTAAAGTAGAGTCGGTACTAATTGAGCCACGCATCCCAGTTAAGCTAGTTTGCACGACATCCATACCAATGCCTCGCCCAGCAAATTCATCAACGGTATCTTTAATACTAAAGCCAGGATGAAATAGCAGGTTGTAGATGTCTAAACGCGCCATAGTTTGAGCTTTTTCTGGAGAAACCAGCCCTTTTTGAATGGCTTTAGCTAAAACTTTTTCCGTATCAATGCCCGCACCATCATCAGTTATAGAAATAACGGTTTGATTGCCTTGGTAGAATGCCTGAACAGTAATTTTACCAGTGGGTGGTTTGCCGTTACTTAAGCGCACCTCTGGGGTTTCTATGCCGTGAGCAATGGCATTATTAACCAAATGCGTCATCGGGTCGTATAGTTGCTCCAACAGCACTTTATCAATTAAGGTATCTTGACCGTTAATAATTAGTTCCGCTTCCTTACCAGACTTGAGCGAAATATCTCGGACAGCGCGGGGCAATCGACTAGCAATCTCGGCAAACGTGACCATGCGCGATTGCGTTACACCTTCTTGCAATTGAGTTGTAACTTGGCGGAACTGACGAGCTACTTGATCGGTTTCATCGGTAACAAATTCAATGTCCGAAGATGATTCGCGCACCCGGACAATCAATTCAATCATTTGCTGCGTCAGAGTATGAAAGCCTGTAAAGCGATCCATTTCCAACGAGTCAAAATCGTGACCTGTAGAGTGAGTATTGCTATTATCTGAGACAATAGCAGCAGATCCTTCTTTTTTGCGATTAGTGAGAGAACTTTGCAACAGACTTCGTTCGTACAATTCCTGCATCTTGAACCCTACTTCGCTGAGTTGTTGGACTTTATTGAGTAGGTTATCGAGAAATTGTCTGAGTCTTTGTTGGTCTTGTTCTAAACTGTTGCGATAAACAACCAGTTCCCCCACGAGGTTACTAATATTGTCTAAGTGCTTGACGGGTACGCGCATCATTTGCTCAAATACTGCCCGTTTTGGACTAGCAGTCAGACTTAGTTCTGTAGCTTCTACACTTTGAGCTATATTTGCAGCGCTATCCGTGGGCGGATCTAATTGGAGAACTGTAGAAGGACCAAGGATTACAGGAGGTTGTTCTAGCAGCTTGTCTAAATCGCCAAACTCATAGTCTAGTAATGGATCGGTATTTTCTAACTCTTGAGCGTAATTGAATTGCTCTAACCTATCATCAACTTGTAAGTCATCTTCAGCAGCAAATAGATTTTCTTCCTCTGCTGCGGGTGCAAAGACTTCATCGTCCCAGAAGCTATCGCTTTCAACCTTGCCGTTTTGGTTTTGAGGATTGTCCTCAAATAAATCGGTAAAGTTAAATTGGGCGGCGGGGAATTCCTGAATGGTAGTTTGAGTTTCTGTAAACAAATTATCCAGCGCCAGCATTTCGCTTTGAGCTTCCGCATCAAGGTAATCTGGGGTTTCGGTATTTGTTTCTAACTCAAATAAATCAGTAGTTTCTTGATCGCTAGTTTCAAACTCGTCGAATAAATCGTTGGCGATCGCACTGGAGCTTATATCTTCCTCAGTATCCCAAGCTGGTAGGGCGATTAAAGATTGCCATTGTTCGCAACTAATTATTTCCGTAGCCTGTCCTGTCGCCACCAATTCTTGCGCTTGCTTGAGTTGGGTAATCACAAGGGGCGCTAGAGTCCGGTAGGTGTTTTGGGGATTTGCGATCGCACCACTAGCTGTTTGGCAAAGCTCCATCCAATTAGGTAAGCCAAATTTTTCTCCTAACTCAATTAATTGCTGACAGTATTGTTGCAGTTGTTGGCTAACGGCGGGGGATTGCGGTTGCTTAAATAGCTCCAACATCTGCCGCAGTTGTAGAGGTACATCGTTTTGGAAAGCCGCAAGTATTGGTGCTTCATTGGATTGGGTATCAATGCGATCGCCAGCAGCTAAATGTTGGTCAATTTCTGTGAAAACTGGCTCTATTTTGCTCATCAAAGCCCCGGCAGTTTCGTCGCTTAAGGTGGCACTCTCCAAATGCTCTACCGAAGTGCGTAACGTGTCAAACACTTGCAATAACAGCGATTCTAGTTCGCGATCAACTTGCAGATTAGGAGAATCTTTGAGAATTTTAAAAAAGTCTTCAAAACGGTGAGCTATACGCAAAATGCTACTAATTCCTAGCATTGCGGCTCCACCTTTGACCGAGTGAGCGGCTCTAAATAAGTCGTTGACCATTTCCGAGTCTTGGAGCGTGGTTTGCAAGTTCAGCAATCCTTGCTCAACAGTAACTAAGTGGTCTTTAGCTTCTTCAATGAAGTAGCCCAAAATACGCTGTTGTTGTTCTGGCAGCATAGTAATAGTTTGATTTATAGGGTTTAGGTATGGAAGACAAAATCGTTGTGGGTGGCTTTGGAGGTTTTTAAGCTTGCCTTACACCCGGAATCGCTCGACAGAATTTAGCAAGTCTCCGGCTACTCCAGCCAAGCTTTGCAAGGAACCAGAAACGCGCTGGGCTTCTTGAGAAGTTTCTTGGGCTGTTAGTTCTACCGACTGCACTACAGAGGCAACTTGACGAGAAGTTTCTGTTTGCTGGACTGTATCGGCGGTAATGGAGCGCACTAAAGTATCAATCCGATTTGATACTTGAACGATGTCATTGAGTGACTTTTTAGCTTGTTCTGCTAAGTTAGTTCCTTGAATAACCTGTTGAGTGCCTTCTTCCATCGCTGTCATTACTGAACCCGTCTCAGTTTGGATTTGTCTAACGACTTGTTCGATTTCTTTCAGGGCTTTGGCAATGCGATCTGCTAGTTGACGGACTTCATCCGCTACGATCGCAAATCCTCGCCCAGCTTCTCCGGCTCTTGCTGCTTCAATACTGGCATTAAGCGCCAATAAGTTGGTTCTAGAAGCAATTTGTGAAATTAAAGCAACAATTTTTGATATTTCTTGCGATGATTCTGCCAATCTCTTAACTTTGCGCGTTGTTTCTGCCACAGTTTGGCGAATTTCCATAATTCCTTCCACTGTCCGATCTACGGCTTCACCACCTTTAAGGGCGGTCGCGGAGGCAGAACGGGCAACGGTTTCGGCTTCTTTGGCGCTTTCGGCTACCCGTTGAATTGCATCGGTTAGTACCTGCACAGAATTTAGCGTGACAGCTAATTGCTCCGCTTGACGCAGGGCATCGGAGGATAAATCGCGGGCAAAAGATTCACTATCTGTTGCACCTTTATTTACTTGCTGGGCGGCGGTTTTTACCTGTTGAATGATTTCGCGCAGATTGTGAATTGTCAAGTTAAAGGAATCGGCAACGGCTCCCAAAACGTCGGCGCTAACCTCCGCTTGAACTGTCAAGTCGCCACGAGCGGCTCCTTCTACGTCATCTAGGAGGCGAATTACTTGGCGTTGTAGTTCTTCTTTAGCTTGTTCTTGTTCTAAAGCTTTGCGTTGCGCTTCTCCCGTTGTCTCTGATAGTCCTTTGACCATAGTGTTGAAATTGGTCGCTAGTAAACCAAATTCATCTTGGGAATAAACAGTCGCTTGAGCATTGAAGTTGCCAGTCCGCAGAACTTCAAATTGGGCTTTCAAATCCGCCATTGTTTGGCTGCGGTATTTTGCTGATTTACCTTCCATAACTTTAGTAGTAGCAAAACCTGCAAGTCCGGCGGCAGCAGCCATAGCTAAACCGCTATTGCGCACGGCAGCGCGACTATCAACGGGCGATAATAGTTGCCCTCCCAGAGTTACGGCCGCTACTACTAAAGTAGAGACAAATCCTACTGTTACCGCCGTTAGGAAAGGTTTTTTTTCGGTGTTAGCATTATCCCAAAGATTTAACAAGCTATCTTTGTCGCTAGATTTGCTAGCAGCTACAGGTTCTTGCTGGTAGTTTGGGCTGGAATCTAAAGCATTATTAATGCTAAATACTTCTGCTTCTGCCTGAGCGATCGTTTCTGGCAAGAAAAAACCACTACTTGATTCATCGTCGTCATCAGGAAGTAAAAGCGGGCCTGACATATCTTCTAGAGAAGATGAATCCATTGCGTCATCAGCGTTAGTGTTTTCCTCCTTGTAGGAGCGCAAGTCAAGAGAGTTGGTTTGATGGCTTTGATTACTGGTATCAAAGTAGTCATTGACTTGGTCGCCAACAGCCTTATCTTCAGTAACTTGCCCTGCACGATCGCCGTTTTGGCTTAAAAACCCATTTTGCTCAAGATTGGCAGCTAAGTTCTGCTCGTTATTGGCAATATTTTCTATATCTTCTTGGGTATCAACCAAATGAAACTTATCGAAAGCGATTTCTTGAGTCAAAGTATCTTGAGATGACTTGCCTACAACTAAAAAAGTTTGGTCTTCACTGCTGTCGGTTTCTGGTGATAAGTGAGAATTACTGTCTCCATCGATACCAAAAAACTCATCGCTGGGGCTATGGTCAATAAGCAAATTGTCTGAATTTTCTTGTTCAGATTCTTGAGACTGGTTCCAGGCAAAAGGGTTAGCAGAAGTTTGGAAATCATTGCTGGCGACATCAGCATTTTCTAAATTGCCAAAATCTTCCTCTAAAAAATTTTTGCTGCCAAAGTCAAAGCTAGGATTAGGAACATCTGCTGCTAATGGAACTACTTGGAGAGCCGGTAATGAAACATTTTGTGGTTCAGCACTAATTAAAAAGGTATTTTCTAATTCTGACTCTTGAGAGTTTGAGGTTGCCGTGTCTTGAGTTTCGTACTGATTAACAGCTTCAAGACCACTGCTGGCGCACTCAATTAAGTCTAGATCGGTTGTTAAGTCCAGAACTTTTTGATACTGTTCTTTTGCTACGTTGTACTGCTCTAAAATGCAGTAAATGTGACCTCGCAACAAACGACTGCTGGGGTCGGTGGGAAAATGCTCGACCAAGCGGTCAACTAGGGTTGCCGCTTCTGGATAGTTGCCTTGAATATAAGCTTTTTGTGCCGCTTGATATGCTTGTTCGCGATCGTTGCTTGATGTCATTTGCCCCTCTGCTTGCTGAGATTTCATGCTTGCCATAGCCTACTTTGTATGATTGCTTTTTGCTCCAGCAGTTGCAGGCTTTTATTGGTAAGCTCATCTAGCATCCACTCACCGCGTACAAATACGTTTGCTGTACTGTCTGGATTGTTTATTTGTTGTACTTCTTCCACATCTAGCCATTCCATCCCCACTATGCGATCGACGGCTAACCCAACCATAATCTCTTGTTCTTCAACGGCGATGACCGAAATCTCCGCTCGTTCTGTATTTAGAGCATTTGGTTCGCCCAGAAAGTAACCTAGGTCGGCAACCCAAATTACTCTACCGCGCAAGTTTAGCGTCCCTAAAAGCGCGTAAGGGGCATTGGGAATTGGTGTAATTCGATCTAGAGGCGCGGAAATTACTTCACGGACTGCTGTTGCTGGGAGGGCAAATTCTTGATTTGAAGCTACGTAAAAACGCAGGTACAGTTCGCCTTCTTTGCTTTCTAAGTCTTGAAATTCAGTTAAATGTTGCTTGGGGCTGCTACTGGTTAACGAGTTGGGTTCCATAGTGTTCAACCTCGAAGTAATTGTTTGACTGTTCCAACCAATTCTTTTGGTTGAAACGGTTTGACAATATAAGCATCCGCGCCTTGTTTCATTCCCCAGTAACGGTCGAATTCTTCGCCTTTAGAGGAACACATGACTACTGGTACACCCTGGGTTTTGGGGTCGGTTTTCAAGCGACGACACACCTCGTAGCCATTCATTCTGGGCATGACAATATCTAGCACAACTATATCTGGACGAAAACTTTGGATTTGTTCCAATGCTTCCATGCCGTCTGTCGCGATCGCTACCACTAAGCCACTACCTTTGAGAAGATCGGTAATCATCTCTCTTTGGGTAATACTATCTTCTACAACTAAAACTGTACTCATAATTGCTAATTTGCCTTTTGGTTCAAACGCTCCCCTACGGAAACGAACTACCATGGTTTATCCTAATAACGTTTAATCAATTTAAGTAACTGATGACTAGAATAGTTACTTTTTGACTAAATAGTAACGATGAAATTATGTAAGCTAATTTTTTATATAGATTTTTATTTCATCGAACTTTCAAGTAATAATGCGCCTAGCGTGTAAATAAAACATCTTAGAAAAGTTGAAAAATACACGTTAAATATTTCATGTTTAAGATCAATCCTCAGTTTTGATGGAGATTTAGACTAGCGTCTCTAACTAAACTACAAAACAAACTTAACGCTACCAGTGCTATGTATCCAAGCGAAAATTCACTGAGAACTAGGTCAAAATAGATTAAAGCAAGCTTTTATATCAGTGAATGTACGCAGAGAATAACCAGGTAAGAAAATTATTGATGGCTCAATTTATTTACTAAGTTTTGGGTAATCAATAATGCTAGGAAAATTTAGATATTTTTCTAGTAATGTTAATAATTGGGTTTCGGTAACTGGGGCAACTAAATAATCTGTAGCTCCAAGCATTCGGGCTTTGATGCTTTCAATATAAAGGCTTTGAGGACTCAAGATTATAATCGGCGTAGCTCGAAACAAACTAGAGCGCCGGAGCATTGCACAAAATTCGTAGCCATCTAGGGACGAGGATGATGTTGCTAAGTCACAAAAAATCAAATCTGGCTTGACTTGAAATACCTGGCTAAGAGCCGTAGCCGCATTCTCAAAAAAAACAGCTTCGATTTGTTGATGGTACTGGCTCAAAACAGATTTAAAAACTTGAGAATTTGCTGAGAACTCAGTAATACAAGCAATTTTTAGGGTTTTGGCGGGCGAAAAAAGTTGCAGGTTCTCGGTATGAGCAGCGATGCTATTGGTAGGGGGAGACACTAACTGTACCCAACCTTTTTGAATAAAGGGATAAATTGCTCTAGCAACAGTCACTAACTCTCGGTTGAGATAGCGGGCTAATTGCCGCAAAGAAGTTTTGCCGTCAGCCCAATGCTCCAAATGTTGCACGGTAGAAGCAGGCAAATATTGATGCAATTTTAGTTTGTCTGTAATTATTGGACACTGATGCAGGGAAGTGATGTGAGGATGGAGTTGCTTCCATTGTTGCATCTGCTGCATGGTTTTTATGACTGCGGAGCTAATTTTTAGGGTAGTTAACTGCGGTGCTAAGGCAAATCCGCTTTCAAAAATAAAAGTGCCTTGATGCAAACTGAGCAAGTCAAATAGCGTTTCATGAATAATGCTATGAATAATTCTGCGTCCCTGACTTGGAGTTAGGAAATTATGTTCTAGCAGCGACCACAAATAAGTATATTCAAGGATATTATTGGCTTGACTACAGGAAAGTTTTAGATTGTCAAGGGTGGGAGCTACTTGATAGCGGTAGAGATAATCGCGCAGGCGCAATAAATCGTTATTGCTATCAGTGGTATAGATAATTTGACCATTGAGAAAAAAAATAAACCAAGAGCGAGTTGGCAAAGATGAAGAACTGTGTAATCCTAGGCTTGGATCTATATCTCGATTGGGAGTTATGCGATCGCCATAGGCTTCTATAAATAGTTCGCCAGTTCGCTGACCAACTTCAATCAATTGGAGAATACTACGGATATCGATTTCATTTAGATTTCCTTGCATTTAACTAAACGCTCCCATGATTTTAATCAGTGTTATGGTCTGAGTTAATTCTGCCCAAGGATAGATAAAAATGTCTCTATGGAAGTAAAAATTTATGCAAGATTGTATGGACTTAAGAAATCTTATTGTTAAAAAGTTAAAAATTATGAGCGCACCAATTAGTGAGTGGATAAATAGCAAGTTGAGGCAACGCTGGGTTTAATTAGGTTACTTAAAGAAGGATTTTAGTTGCCGATATGTAACAAATAATCTGCAATCACGTAGTCTTAGAGCTTATATAGTAGCTAGTAGTACTGCCTTAGTTAGTCCAAAATCAAAGCAAAAAAGTTTGGCATTTAGCGATATGCAAGCCAAGGTAAAAGAAGAAAACTTCTTTATTTTGCTTTAAGGGCTAAGTTCAATGTCGGCGGACTAAATAATTTTTCAAGGAAAGGTTTGATCCCAAAATTGGGCATTAGGTATATTTAAGAGGGCGATCGGCGTGCTGTATTTAGCAGAAGTACAAAAGCAAAAAAGTAAGACTGGATTTATGGGGGCCGCAAAGGCGGAATTGAAGTTGCTGGCTTATCAACGGCCAGATCAAAGCTGGGCTGCCGTCCAAGGAGAAGAAGCGATCGCGGCAGAAGAAGCCAACAATTTTAATACTGGGGTATTAGTATTAGCAGACTTAAATGCCAATAGACAAGCGCAGCAAATCCGCGAGGCTGGTCGCCCACTGGTGGGAATATTACAAAGTTTTTCCCGCCAGATGGAAAAAGCTAAAGGTCAGGAAGAAGAAATTGAGCAATGGAAGCAATCTTTAACTTATCAAAGTGAGGAATTAAACCGCCGTAATACCGAGCTAGAAGGGCGGCTAGAGGAGTTAGAGCATATAGAGGAAGATTTTCATCGTCTGGAAATGCAAAAACAAGCCTTTGCTACCGCCCAAAACAATGTCGAACAATTGCAAGCGGAAGTTGATCGCAGTCGTGGCGAATTAGAAGGTGCTTGGGAACACTTGCGAGGGGAACAGTTGCGCTTGGTAGATAAGCAGGGTAGCTTGTTAGACGATGAAACTAAGCAGCAATTGCAACAATTGCTCGATCTAATAGTTAGTAGTATTGCCCCCAAAGCAGCTTTAAAAGAACAGCTAAATTTCTCTACAGAGACTGTCAATAACCAGCAAAATATTTTGAGCTACCACTGGCAACAGTTGGAGCAACAACGCGCTAATGCCCAACAGCAGCAAGAAGAAGTCGATAGTCTTAAATCGATGTTGACTAATCGGCAAACCCAGTGGGATACAGAGCAAAAGGCTATGGAGACGGCGTTAGTGGAATTACAGGTGCAAAAATTAGCCCTTAATCACAAGCAAGACGAGGCGCAAATTCTTGGCATCAAATTACGCAAGCAAGAGGAAATTTATCACCAAATCCATTGCTTAGTTGATCCAGAGGCGGTTGATAGCGCTCAAAATTTGGACTTAGAGGCACTTGAAAATATGTCTTTAGACCAGCTACAGCAGGTAATCCAAGATTTGCAACGAGATTTGGAAGGTGCTTCAGGTTTTGTCTACGATCAAGAGGAAGAACTGAGGCTTTTGCAGCAAAATATTGATGACTTGCAAGCAAAGGTGAGCCATGGGCATGAAAGCGATCGCTCTAGGCTGCAAACGGAATTAGCCGATGAACGAGACACTTATGAGTTTTTAGATCAAACTTTAGTTGGTCAGCGCCAAAACTTGCAGGAACGCAAACAAGTTTTAAATCAGCATCAGTCAGTGCTGTGGCGGCGGCAAGGAATTACTCCAGCTAATAGACAAGAGGACTATAAAATTGATTTGAGTCCGATTCTGGTGCAAGTTGACGCAATTAAGCAGCAACAAGCAAAAGAACTGCAAAAGATCGAACAGGAAATTACCCAATTGGGGGCAGATATTCAGCCCTTGCAAGAAAATGTTTCTCGCCAAATCAATACGCAGCAAACTGTTCGCCAGCAGTTGCAAGAGTTGGCGGAAAATTTGTACTCTCAATTGTCATTAACGGCGCAGTGCTGGGGCAAAGTACATCTTTACCAAGAAATGCTCCAACCGGTGCAAGATAATTTGGATGAGTTAAAACATAAGCTAGGGGCAATTGCTGTCAATATCGAACAATTGGAAATTTCCAGCGAGCAAATTCAAGTAGAGCAAATCCGGGAAAAGCTGTCAAATCTGGCAGTTCGTTAGCGAAAAATGTTTTTAGGGTGGGGTTAAGAAAATCCAGCCATTTTCTACTCTAGCGATCGCTCCTCCAAAAAAAGGATCGGTTTGGGTGTGATTGGGGGCGTAAACCAGGGCGATTAATTTCTCAATTTGCTCGAAGTTAGGACTGCGATTTAGGAGTTGAAAAAGCCATTGACGTAAAACTCGGCGTTGTAGGGCTAGAGGTGAAGCTTGCAGCACTTGACAGTTTAGTTTTAGTGGTTCTGTGGGATGACAAGCGGCTTGGGCGTGCAACTGTTGGGCGGTAAATTCTAAATACTCTACTTCAGAATGCAATAATTCAGCAGTTTGAGCTAAAGCCGTTTCTACTTGGGGATTAAAGTTGTATAAGTAGGGCAATAATTCGTGGCGAATCCGGTTGCGGGCATATTTCAAATCTTGATTTGTGCTATCTTCCCAGACAGGCAACTGCATAGCTTGACAAAATTGAGCAGTGGCGGCTCTTTGAACTTGGAGTAAAGGGCGAATTAATTGGAGTCCAGAATCGAGGGAACGCTGCCAAGTAAGCGCCTGTAGGCCATCGGCTCCGCTACCACGAATTAAATTGTAAAGCAGTGTTTCAGCGCGATCGCTGCTTGTATGTCCCGTCACAATGTAGTGGTAATCGTTGGCTGTCGCAATTTCCCTTAAAGCCTCGTAGCGCCATAATCTTGCCGCAGCTTCGCTCTGTAAGGAACGGTCTGTTATCGCTCCGTAATAGGGGATTGACCAAGCACTAGCCAGGGTTTCGACATGGAGGGCATTAGCCTCGCAATCGGTGCGAGTGCGATGATTGCAATGGGCGATCGCCAGCTTCCAGCGCCATTTAGGTTGCAAGTCTAGTAAAAGTTTGATTAAGCATAAAGAATCTTGCCCCCCGGAGACGGCAATTAGTAAGCGCTGATTTTTGGGTAGTAGCTGGCGCAACTTCAATGTGCGGTGCAATTGGGCATGGAGCGGTGTCCAGAGGGGCAAGTCGCTCATGATTTTAAAATTGAACTGGTAATACTAAGCCGACACCAACAGCTAAATCATTATCGGCTCGGACTCGCAGAGTTTCAAAAGGTGACGAGCCTACGCGGTTGGTTAAATAAGCCTCTAGTTGGGGAGGGTTTTCCGAAACCCCAAATAAACCTGATGGTTGCCAACGTAAACCCACAGTCCAAGGAACAGCGTTTTCTAGAGTGTCCCCGGTAAAAGCATTCCCGTCACTTGTCAGGTTAATTCCGGCTTCGGCGATCGCATCTAATTGGCTACTTACCGCTACCGAGCCGCCCAAATTAAACCCAGCAATTTGTAACCCATTGCGTTGCACAAATCCCAAGGTAGGAGTCAACCAAACGGCACTACCGCCGCTAAATTGATAATGTAGGGGCGCTGAAAGAGTAATGATAAATAATTCGCCGTCTCCTTCATTACTAAACGCAAACCCACCCTTATCGAGTCCTCTTTGCTCGAACTCATTACGATTGTTTTCGATGAGGTTGATTAGCACGTTATTCGAGCGAGCCAGGGTAGCGACACCACTTAAAGTAAAAGGATCGCCATCCGCTTGATGGAGAAATCTAATTTTGCCGCTAAAACCAAATTCCGATTCGTCGATAATTCCCGAAACGTAGTCAAGAAAAATCCCAAATTCTAGGTCGTCTAATAGTCCATAGCGCAAAGCAGCCAATATACCTTGACTTCCTCCCGCAAGATTGAGGACAGCTTGCCCATTTGCCACCGTACCGCCATCTAAAAAGGCAAATCCGGCGCTACTGCTAGGGGGTGGCTCTTGGGTTTCTCCAAAACTTTGAGCGTAGCTGCGATTCGCCCCCGTAACTCCCGGTAAAAATGTTACGCCCAAGCCCAAAGAAGTATAAGCGCGATCGCCCACGACAGACATCGCTCCAGTATTGCCCAAAGTATTAGAAACAAATAAATCGGTGGCTAACCGAGGATTGACTAGGTAGCGCAAGCCCGCGTTAAAAGCGACGGTACGAGCTGGAAGCCCGGTTTCGCGATTAATAGAGTTATTACCTGTAAAGGGGACAAAGGCATCGCCCCATAGTAGAAGCCGAGGTAAAACTCGATAAGTAACGCCCCCCGCTACGCCGAAAGTTGTCCCAAAGGAGTCAGGATTACGAACTGGTGGCGTACCAAAATACAGGGCGTGACTGTCGGGTAAAAAAGCAATTTTTGGGGATAAAGTCAACTGCAAACGATCGCCCTGGGAAATTGTGTAAGGTAATTCCAGGGAAGTAACAAGTCCGTTATTTCTACCTTGACTTGCGATCGCTCCTGTCGTGGCATTGGTAAATCTGTAAGGTCGTCCTTGCAAACCTGTAGAAAAAGCAACTACACCGCTCAGTGCTTGCGTTCTTGATTGGTTTTCCCAAATTCTTTGCTTACCTTGGAAAGTAATTTCTTGAAAGAAATTTGGGCTAGTTTCATCGGCATTAATCCTTTTAACATCAAAGCTGCCTTGGCGACCTGGCCCTGAATTATCAACAGTTTGAACATCTACCGTTAATTCTAAGTTATCGGTTACGCCCCAAGTAGCGCCAATTGTTGGCTGACCTGTCAAACCAGTATCGGCAGCATTTCCCGTCGGGAAAGATTGGCGGTAACGTAAATTAACTAAAATCTCTCCTTGACTTAGTTGCTCGGCGGTTGACAAGACAGGGTGACGAGTTGTCACTGGCGATCGCGGTGATTTGTCTTCGGTTGCTTGGGCTAATTTGGGAGGTGCTGTCTCTAGCGCTTCGCTTGTGGTTGCTGGCGATATTCGATTACTAATGAGGGGAGAATTGGCAACTTCTCTTGCCATCTCAATTAAGTTTTGTGGGGATGCTGACTGGGTAACAGTATAAGTTTGGTTTTGTTGCTCCCACATAATTGATGAAAGTTCGGAAGTGGTTAATAAATAACCTCGCAAATTTTCACCTAGAGCAATCGGTGCTGCAACTTCCTGATATTGCTGGAATTTTTTGGCAGTAGTAGCTAATAAGCGATCGCTTACGGCTACACTCCCGACCAAGCAAGAAGTTATTTGTTCAGGGCAGTTAAATATATTTACTGTTAAATCAGATTGATTTGCTGGTGTAACTTGGATATATTGGCGATTGGGTTGACCGACATGAGCAACGAACCAATCAGGCGATGGTAGGCGCAGCGCCCATCCAGTGGGCAGGCTGTGGCTAATCATCTGTTGCCACGAATTACTCATAGGTATGGCAGATACTTTAATAGCATTACTTGCCATACTCAAAGCTGATGCTATTCCTAGCAAAGCAATTGAAGCAGTTTTATGTTTCACTTTTTTTAAAGGTTCATGAATTAACGCTAGGAGTTCGGGCTTTGTAGTAGTAGTAATTGTACGCATTCCCACTATGTTTTTTCACCCCATTGACTACCAGTCCCAAGACATTAGCGCGAGAAAGTTTTAAACCATCCAAGGCTTGTCTAACAACACTCCGGTCAGTTTTTGCCATTCTAACTACCAAGACAATTCCGGCGGTATGAGTTGCCACTATACTGCTATCAGCAAGTCCTAGAATTGGTGGAGTGTCGTAAATAACAAGGTCGAATTCCGTCCGCAATTGGGCCATAATATTCTGCATCTTTTTGGAGGAGAGCAGTTTAATAGGATCGGGGGGAATTTGACCGGAAGTAATCGCAAACAAGTTTTCCCATAAAGGCGATCGCTGAATCGCCTCATATATAGGTAAATTGGTAGAAATAATATTGCTCAATCCCTGTTCGTTGGGTAAACCTAAGCGAGTATGAATTTGTGGCAAACGCATATCAGCATCCACAAGTAGCACTTTTTGTCCCATGGCGGCGGCGGCTTGGGCAAGTTGAATCGATACTGTAGATTTACCATCACCTTTTTGGGCTGAACTCACGACTAAGGAGTTTATTGGCGTATCTGAACCCAGGAAGTTGATATTAGTATGCAAAGAACGAAAAGACTCTACAAAAGGAAAGTAACTTTCATTTTGAGTATTGTTCATACTCGGCAATACCAATTTGTAACCTTCGGCTTTTTTTTCCACCTTAGCTTGAGCTAAAGAGGCTAGTTGCTTAAGACCTTTATTAAAAGGTATTACTCCCAGTAGTGGCAGTTTTGTTAAGTCTTTCAGGTCTTCAGGAGTGTGAAAGACATTATCTAATCTTTCTGCTAGCAACGCTGCCGCGATTCCTGCCATAATTCCGGCGATCGCACCTAGGGCTAAATTGCGTTGAATATTGGGAGAAATCGGTTCGTTTCCGACTTTAGGAGCCGCGATTACTTGCCAAGGTATTTCATTTTGAGCGTTTTCTATCTGTAATGATTCGCGTTTTTCTAAAAATCGGTTTAAGCTTTCCGTTGCTACTTTTAGTTCTCTTTGCAAGTCTGTATATTGACGAGCTAAGGTTGGCAATTGCGCAACAAATCCATTTAATTTATTTTCGGCGCGGCTAATTTCTGCTAACCGAACGTCTAAACCAGAAATTTTCGTTGATAGTTCTACTAATTTATTGCCTAATACCCGTTGTGCTTCTGCTCGTAATACTGGAAGTAAGTTTTCGCGTTTGTTGCGAAGGCTTACCATATTTGGGCTGTCTTCTTGAAACCTGGTAGCATCCGCCCCAATTTGACTTTCTATATCTCGCAGTTGACCTATCAATTTTTGGTATACGGGCGCTTCTTTCAAGGCTTGAGCCGTATCCGAGCGCTCCTGAGAATTGCTAGCCGCGTAAAAGTCAGGATTATCCGCCAGGGCAGCCCCCGATTGAGATTGAAAATTTGCGTATAACGAGCGAGTTTCTGCTAGTTCTTTTTCTGTCTCCAAGCGCTGCAATTCAATATTATCTACTTGCGCGGCTAGTTGTTGAGCTTTAAGTTCTGGGTCGATAAAGTTGTATTGTTGTCTAAATTGTTGCAATTGTCTTTGTAAGCCATTGACTCGCAATTCCAATTCGGGTAGTTGGGAATCTACAAACTCAATTCCCTGTCGTAAATTAGTTTGTCGCTCTTGGAGGCTGTATTTTAAATAATCTTTAGCTAACTGTTGCAGAATAAACTGAATTTTTTTTGTTTCAGTATCTCGGTAGCTAACTTCTAAAATCTTAGTAGTTTCAAATCTTTCAATTGTCAGCGCTCCCAGCATTGCATTATAGTTAATGTCTGGGTATTGCTCTGCTAGTTTCTTAACAATGGGAGCCATTAGTTCAGGGCTGATTAATACCTGAATTTGGGTATTATAATCTAAGCTTTGCTGCACATTAGAAGTTACCCCAGGAAGTTGCGTCAATCCTTCTAGTTGATTTTCCGTAGTCACAGGTTCAACTAAGAGTCTAAATGTACCTTGGTATTTTGGTTGTTGACTAAAAGTCCAAAAACCAATGCCCACCGCAATAGAAACAGCTACACTCCCAATCACTACTATGCGGCGGCGTACTATTGCTACTAGCTGCCGTAAATCCAAGTCCTCGCCATCTTGGTTAGAATTATTAGGTAAAGAATTTGTATAAGTTGGCAGCGATGGCTGTGAGTATTTGCCGTTTTTCTCAAAGTTTGATGGCTGCGTGCGTTGTTGATCTTCCATAAGTTAGCTACTAATTAGCAATCCGGTGCAGGATAAATTTTTTCGAGCGTATTTCAATCTAAATTTCCACAGTCTAACGTTCAATGTCTTCTTTTTTATTAATTTCTGTAATAAAATTAAGGTTGCTGACTACAGATTTTACATCCAGAGCTTCCTTAATGGTTTTTTTTGACTCGATTGTTGCTTGACGTAATAATTTTGAATATTCAAGAGCAATAATTTCTGGGGTAAAATTAGACTCTAAATACTGTCGTCCTGCCTTACCCATGTTTAGGGCTAGTTCTCGATCTTGAGCTAGGCGACGAATAAATTGTGCAAGTCCTGTGCCATCTCCATTGTTAAAGGTTACACCGCATTTTGCCTCTAATAAAAGCGATTTTAAGTAAGAATGTGATTCACAAATTGCTGCTACTGGACGACCTGCCGCTAAGATACCATAAAGTTTGCTTGGCGCAACTAATCCTTCCATTCCCGAACTAATGCTGACTAAGGATAAATCGCAAGCTGTTAGCGAATGGGGTAAAATGTGCTTTTCTTGGTAGGGCAAAAATTGGCAATTAGGCAAATTTAGTTCGCTAACTTGTTTAACGCAAATTTGATGCTTTGCCCCACCGCCAATAAATACAAATTGAATGTCTTCATTTTGGAGTTGTTTGGCTGCCGCCATAATTGTATCCATTTCATGGCAGCGACCCATGTTCCCGGAATACATCACTGTAAATTTATCTACTAAATTATGTTTTTGGGCAAACCAGTTGTCTTCTTTAGCAATTGGGATAATCCAATCTGGGTTAGCCCAGTTATGAATTATCGAAATTTTGTCTTTAACTTCGGGGCATTTGGCTTGAACTTTATCTTTCATGGTAGAACTAAGTACCACAATACTTTGAGCTTGTTGCCAAATTTTTTTGTTGAGCCAATCCCAGCTTTGTACTAGCCAATTAGAGGCGGAAACTACTTTTAGTTCTACCGCCACATCTGGGTACAAGTCATAAATTAGACATATGTAGGGTGTACCGAAACAACGGTTGGCTAGATATCCCAAAACTTGCAGAAAGGGTGGAGCAGTGGTGATTAATAGAATATCTCCTCTGCCGGCGGCTTTAAGTAAATGAAACCCCGATCGCACGCAAAACAAAATTCCGTTGATTGCTTTGCCACGAATACGTGAGTTCAATAGTCTAGCTGTACGACTGCGCCTAATTATTAGTTTGTCTAAACGTTCTTTTAGAGGCGCAGAATTTTTTCTAAAAGCATAGCCTGGTTGCCCTGTAAACACTTTTACATTTATACCTAGCTTTCCTAATTGAACGGCTAATTCTTCAATTAATTGCCCTGTGGCTGCATAGTCTGGAGGATAAAATTGGGTAAAAATAGATAATTTAAAACAACTATGCAGTTCCTTTCTATTGTCAGTTTTTTGCTTTACTACTTTTAGTTTAGTTGGAGCAGGTTTTGACAAATCTTTCTCTAACATTGACAATTTCCTAGCCCTTAATTTTTTAGATTATATTCCCATGGAATGATAAAGATTTCCTACTATCTACCACTTTTTTTTAAGTTTTGCTTAATTTTGCCATAAATCCTGTTTTTATCAAAAAAAATATTAAAAATTGTTTTCTTATAAAAAAATCAGAAAAAAGAAGAATTCTCAAATTCTTCAAACAATTAAAACTCGGCAAACAGTAAAAAGTTAAATGTAAATTTACTTCAAAAAAAATTACACAAAGAATTTAACTTACATTCTATTTTTGGGCAAGTGTGATTATACGGAGGAGGTTATTTTTTTTGATACTAATTACAGGGGAAATACGTAGGGTAAAATAAATTTTTGTGTATAAATAATTATTTAAAGATCGCAAGAAAACTGTCGCCGTCGAGCGAGCGAGGCTTTGCCAGAGCAAGTTTTAAGGTATGAAACTACGGAGAGCAAACTAACCTTAGAAAAAAATTAGCATTGTTTATCTAGGGTGTAAATAATAAAACCAACGTTAAATATTAAATTGCACGTTTTTTTACTTGTTGAGCCGGGTTGCCAGCATAGATAGTCATAGGTTGAAGACTATGCCCAGTTACACTAGCCAAAGCTAAAACGGACCCAGAACCTACAGTTACGCCAGGCCCTACTACTGCACGCGCAGCAATCCAGCTACCTTGTTCGATATGAATGGGAGCCGGGATCAGTTTAAAATTGCGATCGCGATAATCATGGTTTCCCGTACACAGATACACTTCTTGAGATAGACAAACATGGCTTTCAATGATGATGGGGGCAACATTATCTAGCCAAGCATTTTCGCCAATCCACACATAATCACCGACCGTCAACCGCCAAGGAAACTTTATTTTTACGCCAGGTTTAATTGTGACTTGTTGCCCAATTTCTGCGCCAAAGCGACGTAAAAGCCAAACTTTGAAGCCCGTAAAGGGTAGCCAATAGCTGCTAAATAATGGAGAGCCAATAAAGTACCAAAGAATTTGTCTCAGGAGCGTTGCGCCGGGAGTATAAGTACCAACAGTGTAATTGTCTAAACGCATTAAGCTATATTTACGGATTCTGATTAAAATTAACTTTAGTATGGCTTGAAAATTCTCCTACTCAAAGAGTTTGCCAAAATGATTTTGATTATAAGGACAAGAAGGCAATTATTTAATCAAATCTGCTTGCTTTGCAAGCACCATCATTTGAACTATATCGGTAAGCTTATGTTTTGCTTGCCATCCTAGTTTTTCTTTGGCTTTAGCTGGATTGGCTCTACCAACGGCAATATCTGTAGGACGAAATAAACTAGCATCGCTGACAACATACTTACGCCAGTCCAAGCCCACACAATTAAAAGCTACGGCAATAAAATCGGCTAAAGAGTAACTTTCACCTGTAGCAATTACATAATCATCCGGCTGCTCTTGCTGCAACATTAGGTACATAGCTTCGACATAATCGGCAGCCCATCCCCAATCGCGCTGAATAGAAATATTGCCTAAATGTAGTTGCTCCATGCTCCCTTGAGCAATACGGCAAGCGGAGGAGACAATTTTTTGAGTAACAAAGCGTTCGGGACGTAAAGGGGAATCATGGTTGTAGAGGATGCCAGAACAAGCAAATAAGCCGTAAGCTTCACGGTAATTAGCCACTTGCCAAAAAGCGGCGGCTTTAGCTACGGCGTAGGGACTTCTAGGGCGAAAAGGGGTAGTTTCATCGGCGGGTTTGTCGCTACTATCGCCAAAGCACTCACTAGAGCCAGCGTTGTAGAATTTAATGGGTTTACCTAGAAAGCGAATTGCCTCTAGTAAGTTGAGAGTGCCAATAGAGATACTTTCTAATGTTTCTACGGGTTGCTCGAAGGAAAGACCGACAGAAGTTTGCCCAGCCAAATTATAAACTTCATCTGGTTGAATTTTTACCAGTGCCTGCAATACGCTGCGAAAATCATTAAGGGCAACGGATTCTAATTTTAAACTTTCGCGGATACCCAGGCGAGTTAGATTTGGAAAAGAAGATATTTGAGCATCGCGGGATGTACCGCAGACGGTGTAGCCTTTATTTAGAAGTAACTGAGCTAAATACGCTCCATCTTGACCGGATACTCCACAAATTAATGCTTTTTTCAAGGGCGTTAGTTTCCTCCTTAGTGGCGAGCAAAATAATTATCAATTTTATAGTACGCTTTATTTCGCCTTGGAGCGAAATCTTGAGCCGGAATAGGTTACTGATGCAAACTAGCTCCCGTATGCCTTGTAAATATCCACAGCAACGCTCGACCAACGTCACGCAGCAATGGCAACCACGATTCTACAGGCTTATTGGTGGGGATGGAAACGGGAGTAAAGGCAATTCCTTGACTGCCTAAAACAAATGTGGCGATCGCTTTGGCTCGGCGCATATGATAGTCATCAGTAATTAGGTAAATGTGGTGAAATTTGCGGGTTTTAAAATCAGCGACCAAAGAGGTAAAATTAGTCACTGTATCTACGGCTCGGCGATCTAAGTGTAATTGGTGCGGAGGAATAGTTTTAATAACTTCTTGCCTTGGGGTTAAGTTTGAACCCGATGAAATCCATAAGTCTAAGTTTGGATACATTTTCGCAAAATTAGCCGCAGATATTTCGCGATATATATCACCGCCTAACGTCAGGATAGCTTGAGGAAAAGGGGCAATCTTTAGAGCGATCGCACTACGAATAGGAATAACGCTAACCAAGACTAAAATTAGCCCTGATATTGCTAAACAGCTAAAGCGATGTTTTTGATGTTGTAGCTTATGTCCCATCAGTTTTTTGCTATTTTAAATAGCAATCTTTTTAGTTTTTTCCTGCCGCAATTTTTCCATTTCTATCAAGCGAATTGAAAGTAATGTTTCTGCTAACATTCGTTCAAAAGCATAATACCAACCCGCCCAACCGTCTAAGATCCCTTTTTTTAAAATTA
The DNA here is from genome assembly GCF_000332075.2 of Synechocystis sp. PCC 7509. Lineage (NCBI taxonomy): Bacteria > Bacillati > Cyanobacteriota > Cyanophyceae > Synechococcales > Merismopediaceae > Synechocystis > Synechocystis sp. PCC 7509. Next base: position 1,260,658 of record NZ_ALVU02000001.1, read on the forward strand.
AGCAGTAAAACAATATTGCGAAAGGGGCGATAATTTTTTGTTTGCGGAGGCGATCGCTAAAACTAAGCTGGTTAGTAGGAGTTTTGAGAATCTTTTTTGACTCAATTATCATGTATTTATTTTGAGCATTTAACCATCGATCCAAGGATTTGCGATCGTCATGATAAATGTAAGAGTTCAGTAATGCGTAACTTCCAGCTACCAGAACGCGATGGGCATGACCATCTTCTTTGTAAACAGCTTGTTTTCGACGGTATAAAACTTGACGAGGTGGATATAAAGTTCCCCGTAGAGACTTGCCAAAAACACAATACTTAAATTTAACGATATAACTATTTACTTCCGATTCTTTTGGTAAATTTCTAATCTCATCAATTAATTCATCGCTCAAAACATAATCTGCATCTAAGGAGAGTACCCATTCTGAGGTAATTTGCTCTAATCCATAGTTACATTGAGATGCAAAGGATTCAAATTTATTTTGATATAGTTTGATTTGGGGATAAGCTTGCAAAATTTCTAAAGTTTCGTCTGTACTATAACTATCAATAACTACAATCGTTTTTGCCCAAGTTAAACGTTCAAGGGTACGAGCAATATTAGGTGCTTCATTAAAAGTAAGAATAAGTGGGGTTACTTGCTCAAACATTATTCTATATTTTTTGACATTGATACTGGAGAGCTAGAACATAACATTGATTTCCAAAGATAGGGAAATCTTCCCGCAAATTGAAAGTTGATATCGCTTAAGCTTTCTGCTTCTAATAAATTACTTAAGGTTTTTACAGAAAAAAACTTGATATGACCACCATCCACAAGGGTAGTAAAATGCTTATCCATTTTTCCAGAGATAGCCAGAACAATATTTTTTAAATAGCCATGGTAGGGAGTTGTTAAAATTAAGCGTCCGTTCGGCTTTAGACATTTTTTTGCTGCCCTAACTAACTCGCTAGGATAAAATAAGTGTTCGATTACTTCTGAGGCAATGACAACATCAAAGGCATTTGCTAATTGTTGGTAAGGCAGATTATAAATGCTGGATTGGATAAAGTGGCAATTAGGAAAACTACTACTAGCAAACTTAAAACCCGATTCAGATTCTTCAACGCCCACAACTTCGTAACCTTGCTGGGCAATTGAGTTGCTAAGACTACCATTTCCACAACCTAAATCTAAAATGCGTAGTTTTTGGTTAGCTATGGTGTTTTCCCTCAACATCGCTAATAAAGGAGATAGGAGATAGGCGTGATGATGCCCAGCATTGCTATTACCGTAGTGATATTCTGGCTTGTTAGAGATAGTTTTCATGATGACTGTTTGAGAATATTACTGTATATCTGGCTCAGTTTTAAACCAATCTGGGGCCAACGGTAGTTGTCCAAAATTAATTGACGAGCGCGATCGCCCATTTGTTTAGTTTGCTGTTGATCGTTTAGAGCATAGCTAATCGTAGCAGAGACTTTTTCTACATCTAGTTCTACTACATAACCAACTTGCTCTTGTTTGACGGTAGAAGCTAAGGCAACTCCAGGAGTAACAATTATAGGTAATCCTACCGCCATTGCTTCTAATACAGCAATACCAAAGTTTTCCGAGTAGGAAGTTAAGGCAAATAGATCCGCTCCCTGGAGTAATATATCTTTGCTTTCGCCGGTCACAAAGCCAGTAATATAAGTGCGATCGCGCATACCTGTATTAACTAATAATTTAATGATTTCTGCTTCATACTCCGGCGTACCACTCCCGGCGAGGACAAAAGTAAAACGTTGATTTGTTAACTTTGCTAAAGCTGGGATTAGGTAATCTAAACCTTTTTTGGGATGCTGGCGCGACAAAAATAAAATTACTGGTTCATCTAAGGGGACTTTCAATAACTGTCGCAGTTGTTGACGAGCATCGGGGATGGTTTCAGGGATAGAAAGACCGTGAGGTAAAATAAAACTTGGTGCTTTTAAACCTAAAAAGGCTGCTTCTTGCTGTTCTTGTAGAGAGGTAAAGTGAATAGCTTGGCTGTGGTTAAGGTTAGCGCGTTCTATTAAACTGAGATAAATTTGTTTTTTCTGAGCGCCTTGTTGTAAAGACCATTCACACAGTTGTCCTAAAGGTCTAACAATGTAGGGTATGCGTTTAAAGCGGGCGATCGCCATTGCGGCGGTAGACGCATAAGAAAAAATTGCATGGACGTGCAAAATATCGTACTTGGCAATATTTTGCCACAGCCAGTTAGTTAGTTCAAGAGAAAAGGCAAATTCTCGTACCGAGTCAATTTGTGGAGAAAAACGGGGGAAAAACCATACAGGTACTTCCTCGTAGTCTATTTTTCGATTCAAAGGCACATTTAATAAAGCCGAGCCACTATCGTTAGTTGTAGCAATTTCCGCCTCTAGATCGCATTCTCTTAAGGCTTTAACCATTTCTAAAACTGCTTGACTGGGTCCGCCGCGAATTTGAGCAACCGAGGGAATTATATGCAGAATTTTCACAACAGCGCTCTACTATTAGCTTTCTCTAAATTTGATGGTTTTGTTATCAACAGATAGAAAATGTAAGACATTATTACCCGCGCAATCATCATATATAAGCGACCTAAACAACTTAACCATTGATCCAGGAAAATAAGTTTAATTGAGTCTAAGCCAAAAATTTTGGTTGAGGTTTATCTTTACAAGAAATGAAATGAGTTTGTAACAATTCATCTACTGTTTGTTGAAACCGCTCAAATCCAAACTTTTCCATGACTTTTTGTCGTAAAACTTGAGGCTGATAAAGGATAGGGTGAGGATAATTATTCTGCAAAATTTGAATCAATGTTTGCGCGATCGCCTCTATATTATCAGGATCGACCATAACTCCCAATTCGCCATGAGCTAAAGCATCCATCGCGCCATCTTGATTTCCACCGACAACGGGCTTACCACAAGCTAAAGCTTCTAGATAAACTATCCCAAATCCTTCTTTTTTGCTAGGCATAGCAAACACATCACAAAGGTTGTAATGATCGCCCAGTTCTTCGTCAGGGATAAACCCAGTTAAGGTTACACACTCTTGTAGAGCCAATTGTTTAATTAATTGTTCAATTCTAGGGCGATCGGCTCCTTTACCAACGAGGATATAGTGAATATTAGGGATAGAACGCCGAATTTGCGGTAATGCTTGTAGAATTTGGTCATAACCTTTGTAGCGTTCATTATTATCTAATCTAGCTACCGTGAGAATTATGGGTTGTTCTGCTTTTAAGCCGTAACGATTAAGCAAACGTTGAGGTTTAGGGGCAATTTGAAATCGTGAAGCATCAAAAGTAACTGGTAAGATGACAATTTCTTCAGGTTTTAAATTTTGCTCTTTAATTAGGCGATCGCGAGTATACCCACTAATTGAGATAATTTTCTCAGCTTGATGTAAAGCTTTTTTCTGCCAATAATTCGTTACCATCCAGGCATCTACACCATAAACAATTATCCAATAAGGAGTTTTTGTTATTTGATAAAGCAAAAATGCAATAAAGGCAAAATTAAGATGACCGCAGATAATTAATTGTGGTTTCTTAACCCATGCTTGGGAAATCAATTGCCAAGTAAAATTGTAAGTGCGGAGCTTTTCGGGCGCGTTTCCACTAAAAATAAAATTAATATTGGTTGAGTAAATTTCTTGGTCTGGTAAACTTTTATCTAATTTGTCAAAAACTGTTATTTTTAAACTTTTATAATTATCTTTTATAGCTTTTATTACATCTTGTAAATATACTTGAATGCCTCCTTTAAATTCAAAAATATTAGGTACCCATAAATATAAGATAGGTTTTTGCATATAAAACTATTAATAGGGTGATTCATTTAAGTATGTATAATCATTATATTGTTGTAGGAATCCTTGTTCTTCCTGCCTATTTTCTATTTTCTCCAGCTTTGGTAATAACCAGATAAAACTAGAGAAAAACCAAAAGTAAATAGAGAAAGTATGGTGAAAAACTAAAGGGTTTGATATATGTATTATTTGAATTAGGCAAGCAGTAAGAGCTAGTTGGCGCAAAAAAGGTCTTCTTAATTTCAAAAATCCATTCCAAAGGGCAATAGCAAGGACAATCCTAAGTCCATACCAAAGAAAAAAGCCTATAGGACCAAGTTCCAAAGCAATCTTACCAGGTTCTGGCTCAAAGCTTACAGGAATTGGCTCCCCCGCAGGTAACTTCAAAACTTTGCGAAGTGCTGGAGTTGCTTGGTGTGTTGCTCCAGTACCGAATCCATCAAGTTCTTTGTACTGAATAAAGTTAAATGGTTGAGTTAAACTTCCTGAAATACGTGCAGATACATCATCAGTAGAAGTAACGCGAAACCAAAAAGAATCAATAGCCGGACGAAACCAAATAAAAGCTGCAATAGCAACAACAAGACTTGGGAATAAAAACTTTTTTGCCAAACGCAAAGTATTAGTTGGCTGCGTAACTAACTTAGCACTGAAATACAAAAATAGGAATAAAACTGCGGCAAAAATTACGACACGATAGCCAGTCATAAAAGAATTAACACACACTAGAAACAGTTCAGATACAAAAATCCATAACCACAAACGAGATTGCTTTAGAGAAAGAAAAGTTATTAATAAACCAAAGCACACTATCAAATATACGGAATATCCACTAAGAAAAGAAAATGTGCCTGTAATTCTAGCTGCACCTGTATTACCAAAAGTAGCTCTAGAGATTGCTTCATCATTGGCATAAGCATTAAGAATGCTGGAAGCTGGACTAAAAAATTGTAAAAATCCTAAAATACCCACAGGAATCATGAAAAAAGTATGCAGCCGCAAAAAATTGTATAGTTTTTTTTCTGATGAAAACATGGATGGAATCATCCACATCAAAGGGATATAAAATATATAACCTCTCAGCCCAAAAATTCCCACTAGGGGCGATCCTAAACTAGGGTTAAATGCTTGAAACACACACCAAGCAACTGTTATAAAGGTTAAACTATTAATACCCCAATTTTTAATTGGGTATTTCTTATCTGAGTTTGATAAAATATAGTAATTAATATAAATTCCTACAAGTATGAAATCCTTTAAAAAGTAAATTAGTTCACTAAATTGGGGAAAAATCCATTTTCTTATTGCACCTTCAATAATTACAATGATAAATAATAGATAAATAGAACGCCGCCAATTTTGGAAGCATAAAAAACCTAAAGCTAAAATAGCTAATAAACCGATTAGTAAAGTCACGCAATAGCCCTTTTACTTATGCAAATTAGTAAAGATTCCTCGATGTTTATTTTTTCTACTTTATTGTCTCCTCTGGAGTTGTAATCTCAAGGTGAGTAGCAAAAATTTTGCTTTGCATTAATAAACTATGAGGTTGATACCAGTCATAGGCATTATCTGCGATCGCTTGTCCTCTGTCCATACATAATTGCTCTAATTGTTCTTCTGCCACCCAGTAATGTTTCCCAGCTTCTAAATTATCCGTTGACACAGAATTAGAGGAAGTGAGGATAGGGATTAGCTTATGAGTGCAGCAAGCTGCAAATATTGTTGATTTAGCTAAGTATGCTGAAGAAGGTGAACCTAACAAACTGGCCACGGATTCCAGCATAATTCTACTGACTTCTGCTGCTTTTATGACTCCCATCTCTACTATAGGAATGTTGTTAATTTGGGATGGAGCTAAACCTGTAGGAACGCCGATATCATAAATTTTTTCTATTTGCAAAGTTTGACATAATTGTTCTACAAGGGCAAGATGTCGCTGATAAACTATCAATTTACTATCTTTACGTCCGAATACTACTAGCTGACGATGGCGCTGTGCTAACGGTAGTAGGCTTTCCGGTTCACCTATATTAGAAAAAACGGGAAGATTGATAATTTGAGTTTGTTTTTTATGACTGAACTCAAATAATTTTTTGGCATAGCCTTCTCTGCTAGTAAAGCAGAAATTGCTTAGAGTGGTTAAATCTGACGTTAGTTTTTTTTGTAATGGTGATAGCCAAAAAGAACTCGTCCAAGGAGGCCCAAAACCATAAATTTCATGAAACATCGTCACTAAACGTGAGTTAAATGACTGGCTTTTCCATTTTTTGATAGCTCTAACTAACCAGATTGGACAACCTCGATTTTCATAACCATAACCTACATAGTGTAAAAACACTGTAATTGGAATTTCTAAGTTTGATGGTAGTAGTGGGAATAAAGCATTAGTAGAGCGTGTTGATACTTTACTAATACTAAATCCTGCGATTTCTTTTGCTCCTGACCAACTTGGATCACCGACGATAAAATGTGTCTCAATCCCAAAATCTTTACGCAACTGACAAGCGAGATTTAGGGCATAATCACCTACTCCGCAAACTGCTGGAGGAAGACGTGGCACAACTTGAACAATCAACATTACATTTACTTACTTCTCTTAATTTAATAGCACTATACCTAGCTTTGTACTGGAATTTGAAATAAAACAACGATAGCTGTATGTACTCTTTTTTTAATTTTCACAGGCAAAGATGTAGTAAGTTTCTCACATTTATTAACCCATAAACGAGGTAAAAACTTTAATAAAAATCTAAGTTTTAAATGACCGTTACTTAATGGGTTAGTAAAAATTCTAGTTTCTAAAATTTTTAAGCCTACTTGTTTAGCAATCGATTCCACTTCATCTATATGTAGTAAAAATATATGACCGTCGCTATCTGGTTTAAACTGTACTGCTTCAAATTTGCTAGGATCGGGGCAATCTGAAAACCTAGGTAAACGATTCTGAAAATATTCCCCATTAGGCGTACTCATCACAATATATCCGCCAGGTTTGAGCATTTGAGAGACTTTGCTTAAAAACTCATCTGGATGGGCGACGTGTTCAATTACTTCAGCAATTAAAATTACGTCAAATTTTAAATCATCACCTAAACTAAAAATGTCGCCCGCTACATAATGAATAGTACCCTTTTCCCACTTAAGCTTGACATAATCAACTAATTCTGCACGTAGATCGTTCCAAGTAACTTCATAACCTAATTCAGCTAATGTCAAACTAAAATTGCCTTGACCTGCGGCCGCATCTAAAACTTTTGCTCCTGGCTTCGCTACTTGTTGAATTAAGTCTAAAATATGTTGGCGACGATTTGCATAAGCGTAAGCATAACCGCAAGAATTTTTGTCCCCATAAATTTCCATTAAGTCGTAGGGATAGCTATATTGCCATGTTTCAGGCCAACTAGGTTGTGGATTTACTTTTTTCATGGTTTTATTTAGTTGCTTTAAAAAATAAAAATATAATCGATTGTTCAAAAAAATAATCGCAAGTAACTAGCACTATAATTCAAATCTGAACTACGGATACCAATAGACTTAGCGGGAATTCCAGCCACAATTGTAAATGGTTCTACATTCTTGGTTACAACCGCTCCGGCGGCGACTACACTACCTTTACTAATAGTCACACCAGGTAAAATCATCGCTCTTGTGCCAATAAAAACATAGTCTTCAATAACTACTGGACGTACTCTACCTGAAAAGTCTGGACTTTGTAAGTCATGATCCCCTGTTAAAATACATACTTCTGCTGAAATTGAAACATTGTCGCCAATTGCGATCCCGCCACGATTATCTAATCGACATTTTTGATTAATTGTACTGTTTTTACCTATACTAAAGTTTTTTTTACAATCAAACCAAGCATCCATAAAAATATGGCTGCCTGTACCGATTTCAAAACTAAGACACAGTCGGTAAAAACCTAAGCGGATAAAATGAAATGGGACTTGAGAAATTAAGCGGTTAGTTATATATAAAAAACCATCACCATATATTTTAATCAGGTAGTTTAATAAATTACAAAATCTTTTTCTCATAATTTATTTTTAAATTTATGAACTAAATAAGGATATCCAATTAATATAGGATGTTTAAAGATTGATAATCTATGTATAAAAAAATTACTTTGCGGTGATACTTTCCAGTTTGTATTATCTGAACCAAACAATTTTTGCCATTCTCTTTCCGCTTCTTGCTTACCAATATGAGCAATAGTCGAGCTTTTACTATCTGCGTGACATCTAAAATAACCTAAATATTCATTTAGTTTAATAAACTTGCCAACTTTGTAAAGGCGACAAAAAAATTCTAAATCAACAGCAAATTTAAGATCCTTATCTAATAATCCCACTTGCTCCATTGCAGAGCGCCGCCAAAAGGCTGTTTCTGAACAAACATTGAAACCTGCTTTTGTTGGATCGAAAGCTGGCAAAAATCCCCATCCCGTAACATTATCGTCGCGGTCGATTAAAATGCGATCGCCATGAACTAAAATACAATCTGAGTTACGGCTAAATCCATTAATAACTTTACTAAACGAGTTTTTTGTATAAACATCATCGCTATTTATCCATCCAATTATTTCTCCTGTGCTTTTATTAATTCCTTTATTAATCGCATCAGATTGACCGCCATCTTTTTCACTAACCCAGTAAGATAAGTAGGGTTGATATTTTTTGATAATTTCTACACTATTATCTGTGCTACCTCCATCAATTACAATGTAGTCAAGATTAGAATAACCTTGCAATAAAACCGAGCGAATAGTAGCTTCAATAAATTCACCTTGGTTGTAGCTAGGAGTTATGATACTAATTGGAGGCATTTTACTAACTAAGGGTGGGCGGCTTTGTTCTGTCCATGGCCAGCCAGATTTCCTCGGTGGTGGGGCAGGTAAATCGTCAAGGGTTAAAGCAGGATTAATAGTTGACATTGTTAAATTAAGGGCTATTTTTATAAATAAAACAAAATTAAATCATCGTTGTAAATTTAGCTGCTTTACTTGTTACAACTACCTCTAGCAATAGCAATAAATTGTTCAGCAAAAGTGCGGACATCGTTAATATTATTTTTTCTAGCTGTAGTTTCTTGCTCCAAATTAGGTCCTGGTGTAAGACGCTCCCACCAATCGGCTAAAATAATAGCTAAACTTTCTGGGGAGTGGCGCTCAAAAAACATACTATTGGGGGGATTTTGTTCTAAATGTACTGGAAAGTCCGAAAGGACAATAGGTTTTCCTAAAACTCTAGCATCTTCAACAACGGTACTCCAGCCTTCAAAAAGTGAAGGTTGAATTATCCCTAAAGAACGTCGCACTAGCTGGACTTGATCTAGTTTAGGTATCAAACCTAATAAAGGTACTTGTTGTTCGATATCAAGCTGTTGAAGACTTTGTTTGATTGTATCTGAGTATTCTGGTTGACGATAATCGTAAATTTTACCAGTACACACCACAATTGGATAAATTGACTTCTTTTTTAAGAGATTTAAAGCCTCAAATACTAATAAATGATTTTTGTGTCGCCAAAATTGGTTGCTAATGACAAAAAAGCGATCGGGTAGTTTGTACTTAGTTTGAATTTCTGTTGGGTCAGCTTCGTACCAGTCTGGTAAGCTATAAGTTCTAAAAGACAAAACTTTTGCTTTTTCTGCGGCTTCAGGAAAAAAATCTTTAAATTCTTTAGCAGCGTGTTTACTACTGAGAACAACAATAGCAGAATAACGAGTTGCATATTGATGTGCTTGTTCTCGTCTTTGAATTTCGGTTTCGCTAAAGTAATGAGTTAAATGTTTATGTTGAAAATCAGGAATCCAAGCGGCGGACTGATAATATTTTTTACCCTTATTTGGAGTCAAGTAAGGATAAATAAAATCAATTTTTGCTCTTTTAATAAAAGTATCAATTTGTGGAGAGGGTTGATTAAATACAGTTTTGATTAATTTCCATTTTACCCGACTTAAAAATATTCTTGGTTCTATATCCTCTTGATAATAAATTTCATTTATGTAAGGTTCGAGTTGCTGATGTAAACTTGGATCTACAGACTTACTAGAAACTAAGCACAATTCAAAGCTGGAACGAACGGCAATAGGGAGACTTCCTAAAGCCAGAATTAAATTTTTAATGTATTCTGTACCGCCAATCCAGTCAGAACCACCTTGCATAATTAGAGCAATTCGTAGAGGTTTCGTCATCATACGCCGATTAATTCTGCTCGACACCAGTTTGCAAAGGTTTTGATTCCTTGTTCTAGCGGTACAGAGGAATTAAAGCCTAAAAAATTTAATTTGGCAATATCTGCACTCCAATTGAGAGGTGTAGCCACAGGGACAACTCCATCAAAAGTGGGGGTATAGTCACAACCTAGAGCCTCTAACACCATAACAGCTAAGTTAGCGATCGCAACTTCTCTCCCCGTACCTAAGTTATACACTTCTCCCTGCATGGGCGCTTTGGTAGCTATGATGTCTAAAGCTTTGGCAATATCTAGGGCATGAATAAAATCTCTACTTTCTTGACCCGTACCTTGCAGTTTTAGCGATTTTTGGGCGATTACTTTTTGGCAGATATCCCAAACTACCTGACGACGCAAACCAGGACCATAGGCAGAAAAAATCCTCACACTAGCGGTAGGCAAACCATAAACTTTGGTAAATTCCAAACATAGCTGTTCGCCTTGCCATTTATGAAAACCGTAAGGAGACACAGGACTTGGCGGCTGATCTTCGCTGACGGGTAAAGATTGGGGATTGCCATAAACGGCAGCGCTAGATAGATAAATGAATCGACAAGTAGGTACATCGAGGCGCAAAGAGTTGAGTATTTCTAGCGTCAAAGCGGTATTAGCATAATAATCGGCAATAGGGTCAGTCACCGATAAACCAACCGATGCTCTACCCGCGCAGTGAATACAAATTTGGGGAGAGTGTTGCTTTAAATAGGTGCTGAGGTGGGGGTCAGGCAATCTTAGCCGATAGTAGACTGATAAATTGCCCAAGGGTGCATTTTCTGGTGGTGAATTATCAATCCCGATCACGTACCAGCCTTGAGCAAAGAAGTGACGGGCAATGTATCGACCTAAAAAGCCTGCAACCCCAGTCACTAAGATAGAATTAGTCATGGTTTGGCGGCTAAAAAAGAATAGTGACGACCGGGATAATTGGACTTTTGGGACAGCAGCCAACTGTATAACTTCTGGAGCAATTTGTTAGTTGCAAGTGTCGCCGCTAATTTACCACCACAATAAGCAGTTAAAGAAGTTGAGAGCTTTGCTTGAAACTCTTGTTCGGTCATGGGAGCGTAATTTATGACACTTTGGTAGGGTGCGATCGCGCTTTTTAGTTTTAATCCAGCTTTTTTGATTGCATTGGTATACTCGGTAAGCAGATAGGCGTTTTCTCCGCCGTATAAGTTATGGAGGGGATGAGATTGTAAAAATGTTGGTAAGTCTTCTTTACGGGAAATAATATGTTCGCGGGTAGCGATAAATATGCCTTTTGGCTTTAAAACTCTAGCCGCTTCAGAACACAACTTATCTAAATCTTGAGCGTGATGTAAAACCGCACGTCCGTAAACTATATCAAAAGTATTTGCAGCAAAAGGTAAGGTTTCGCCGTACTCTCGAACAGTTTGAATCGCTACGCCAGTTTTATCGACTAATGATTGGATTGCTTGAGCGCCAACTAAAGCGCTAGGATCGGGTTCTAAGGCGGTAACGTTACAACCAGCCTTGGCAAAAGCATAACTAGAAATGCCTCTACCTGCACCTAAATCGAGGACTTTCCCAGATAAACTACCTTGCAATAGCTTTTCTACAGCTAACCACTCCTGGCTATTGCTAAATCGTTCGGCGGCGGATTCGATCGGATCGTCGTAGTAGCAATATTTTACCAGTGCTTGCTGTTCTGGCTGCGATCGCAACCAACTTACAGCTTGTTCCCAAGTATGAGTAAAATTTGTGTTCATACTAACAATTTATTTCCAAAGTTCTAGGGCGGCGATCGCTCGGCTACAAGCAGCATAATCGGGATCGTAATCTTTTGTACTCTTTGGATTGAAATATTTTGTATCGTGAATATTAAACCCAGCAAAGTCTTGGCAATGTTCTTTGTCGCTTATTGACCAACCGCCAGCTTCGTAGCAATAATAAGTCTCCACCAATTTACTCGGCGCAAAAGTAGCGATCAATTGGTCAATCATTTCCTTAGTAAACTGTTGATACCAGCCAAAATCTGTATATTTACCGTAAGGAACGCTAATATAAACTTTTCCTCCTGGTTTAGTTACTCTTTTAAATTCCTTCACAGCTAAGAGAAAGTCTAAATTTTTTTTCTCTTGGAAAGCTTCGTTGTCAGAGTAAATTGAATTATTCATGCCAATATGTTCAATTGTTGACAGCGAAACTACTTCATCAAAACAATTGTCTTTGAAATCTAATTGCCGCAAGTCTCCAAATACATAGGAAATCCTATTTTCCCAGTAACAGTTAGGTTCTGGTTCTAAAGTCACAATTGTTATAGCTTTAGAGCAAAGGCGATCGTGTTTTAAAACATAGTCATAATTTAATATAGATCCCGCATCAAGTATTTTGCTTGTTTTGTTATCAACTCGCGACAAAAACCAAGGATACTCAACTACTCGCTCATCTAAAAACTCTCCATATTTTTCCGATAGCTTTTGATTATTACGGAATTTTTCTAAGGTAGAAGCATCATTAATAACGTTGTAGATAAAATCTTTTTTATATAATTCATAACCTACAGACCAAGGTTTGCGCTCGTTGTTAATATAAGCTTTAATTTGTTTGTTTTTTATTGACTTATATCGCCAGTCTCGGAAATTTTCGTAAACTTGTTTTAAGGACGTGATTAGCATATTTTTTTAATTATGTTAGCTGGGTTTCCTGCCACAATTACAAATTCAGGAACATCTTTAGTTACCACAGAACAAGCCCCAATAATTGCTCCTTTGCCAATGGTTACTCCTTTAAGGATTGTGGAGTTAAATCCTATCCAGACATCATCTTTGATGTAAACAGGTTGGGATTCTATACCAACATCATTAATTGTAGGATGACCACTTGACATGATTTTAGTAAAATGATTATGTCTTAGATTGGCATCGGTAGAGTGAGAATTTGTATCATGGATATTTACATTATGTGAAATTAGGACGCGATCGCCAATTTTTACTGAGGTTGCAGACCATATGCGCGTACCTTCTCCTATATAACAATCTTGTCCAATGTCTATTTTACCCGCATGAGCAAATATAAGTAGTTGACCCATTACTACAGAATTTTTACCAATTGAAATTAATTCAGAGTTATTTGCCAAATTATCAATTCTAGCCTGGGGCATAATCTTAACAGAGGTATCTACAATAGCATTTTGAAAAAAAATATTATTTAATTCCACCTGACTTCCAAATTTTATTAAGCTTGATACAGCTTTATAAAGTTGATACTTCAACTTATTTTTATTAGACTCCATACTCTTATTCATTTAGAGAAGCCGATTTTTAGTTGTAAAAGCATTTTTCTTAATCAGCTACCAACCCCTACTACTGTCAAACTTATTCAATATAACCTAGCACCTCTAATAAGTTTCCTGTAGCTTCATTAAAACACGCTTCAGTTGATGGATTGAAATGATTTTTCCAATCTCCTGCTGATGCTTTACGGTAATGGGAACTTATATCTTCCTTACCTTGCTCTCTTCCTTGGAAATGATTATCAATTTTGTGTCTTTCGTACAAAATATTAACTTGATCCTCTGGCATTTGGATATCTAAGTATTTAAAAATGTCTTTTAAACAAGTGAAATTATTGCTTGCTAAATCTTCATAAAGTATTATTTTGATTTTACTATCACTTTTAGCTGCTTCCATCCAAGATTTTTGAGCAGCAAATAGACCAACGTCTTTAAGTTTATATATACTGTAAGTCAAACCATCTTCTAAATTTAATTTATTCAACTCATCTCTTACAGGATTTACTAAACGATTTGGAGTGTGGGAATATCGCACCGAAAAATACCAAGAAATTACAATGTCGCGTGGATCTCTTAAAACAAAAAAAGACTTATAGGACTTTGGCTTAGGAATACTTATATAAGTTGGGTAATCAATATAGAAATTAGTACCAATTGTGCGTTTAGGCAAAGGTTCATTGAAGGCTGCATCTTGTAATCTGTTAGGTATTTGATTAAAAGGATGTACTTCTAAACCAGTATATTTGTAGAATATCGGATCGTTAAATATCGCTTTAAACCATTGACTAGCAGTTTTTTGAGTACAACAATGATAAATATTGTCGTAGGGAGAATATTGAACTACTCCAAATCTTCGATAAAGCTTATATAAATTAATTAATACTTGTTGCTTGTTCATCTTAGATTTAATATTTAACAGCATATGTACCTCTATAAAAATTAACTTGCCTAAAAAAACTCTTTAAAACTTAACTTATTATAAATAGCCTAGTTGTTTGAGAGTTAATCCATGTACTGCAATAAAATTCGTCATTAACTCTTGATTAAAATACATTTCAGCTTCTCCAATTTTACCATTTCTTACAAATTGAATACTAGGATCTAAATCTTTAATAATTTGTTCTTTTCGTTCAAGCTCTAGTTTTTTCATGCTTTCAAAACTAGAGGCTTCTACCGCAGATTTTACTAACTTGGTATCAATAACAATTTTGGCAAATTTTAAAACTCTAATTAATTCAAAATATGGATTTAATTTTAAGTCTTCATATTTAATTAACAGAAAATCTTTTGTTGGATTGTTCAACCAAGAATTAACATGGTCACTCCAAGCTGTGTAGTTATCAACTTTACCTGCATTGAACTTTATTAAAAAGTCTTCAAACGTTTCTTCTTTGCTAACTATACCAAACTTTTTTGCATGGAAATAGTAAGATACGGCTACATCTTTTCCATCTCGAACTAAATATATAACTTTATGATAATCGCCTGTAAATGGCTGATGACTTTTAACAAATTTTAACCTGTCTTGACTACTAATAGATTGCTTCTGCGTAAAGTGAATACCTGGTATTAACAAATGAGCGTTGTCAAAATTACACTGATTGTCAGTTAAATAATTAGCAAGTAAAAAACGTAGCCAAGTATTACCAGACTTAGGATAGGAAACTAAAAAAATATCATCAGTAGATATTTCAATATTTGATTTTGACTCTTTGAAAATATTTAATATTTTCCGAACATTTGTTTTGAGCATTTTTTAAAAGAGTACCATTTAATTTACTGCTGTTTTATTTTTTATTAATAATTCTTGAAAATGAATTTTTAATTCGTTTTTTTACTCATCATCAATATACTAAGCTACATTTGTAATATTTGAAATATCTTTATTCTCAAATAACATTAACTTAAATCATAAACAACTATTTTTATGCCGATTTTGGTAAAAACTTTATGATTGATATTAACAACACATAATAACAATATTGATTAAAAAAAATCTATTGTATTTATGGCTAATAGGTTGTACTTCACCTCTATCTATCAAAGCAAAAATGGTTTATTCAAGCTAACCACCAATCAACAATTTGTGTTTAACTTTAAGATAGTTTGCATAAATAACATTATTTACAAAATTAAAAGCTTTAAGTTCTTTGGCTAAAAAATCTTGTTGCTCAATCTGTTGCTCAATTTTGGTTTCAGCGTATTTATATAATTCTATATCTAATTTGTTTAAA
Source organism: Synechocystis sp. PCC 7509 (assembly GCF_000332075.2). Classification (NCBI taxonomy): domain Bacteria; kingdom Bacillati; phylum Cyanobacteriota; class Cyanophyceae; order Synechococcales; family Merismopediaceae; genus Synechocystis; species Synechocystis sp. PCC 7509. Next base: position 1,276,191 of record NZ_ALVU02000001.1, read on the forward strand.
TCTTTAATTACATTCAATGTACTATTTAAAATGTCAGAAGTTTCCGGCCTGTTTTTGGTAACATTTTGCTTTTGATACAGTGGAAGACTCCAGCTAAAATAATTTTTAAGCAACATTAAACTTTCATCAAATTTAGAAGTCGTACCTACAAAGGAAAAATGGGTATTAATATTTTTTTTAGCTTTTTCTAACATTGCTACAGAGCATTTTCCAAACTCTACTTTATTGGCATCGACTCCTGCTATCATTCTAGTTTGACCATTGTCTAATTGAGTTGCTACGCCGCTATAAATATAATCATCCAAGCTCATATTTTTAGATGTTATCAGTTCATAATGTCGGTGAGCAGGATGGCGACGTATATAGTAGTAAAGCGAAATTGCTCTATCGACAGGTTCGCGCAGTAAAGTTACATAGGTAGCCGGACGAACTAAAAGCTCATGAAATCCATAACAAATATGACCTTTAATAACTTTGATGTTTTGGTGCTGTTTTTCAGATAAATGTTTGAAGTTTTCAGTTAATTCTAAAATCTGATCCGCATTTCCATAAAGATTATAAATATTTTTTGAATTATACTGCCGACTAATTATATTATTTAAAGTACTTCCAGCAGTCTTAGGAAGATGTAAAAAAATCAAAGCGGTGTTATTTAGTTTTTGCATTGGATTACTTTTATCATATTAGGTTCAAGCAATGGCTCGCTTAAGTTTTAACCTCGTTTACTACTCAAAATGTTTAACTAGACTGATTGCTTGCAACGAACCTAAAGCAACACGCTATGCTAGAAAATAACATAGTTCTTAAGACTTGCACAAATTTTTTTTGTGTCTTTTACCTTACTGCTTTAGTTATTAATTATGCTTGGCGACTATCTGGCATAAGGTAAAACAATTAATTACGCTTGTTAAACTATTTTGGCAAATAGGGGATTATTTTATATTTTTTTTGCTGTTGCTTCAATATTAAAGTCGGTAAAATGAGGCTTTGACAGCACAACAAATTACTTTTTCCAATTGCTTTTAATTTATTTACTCTCAATTAATGCTCTCCCAGGTAACTTACACTCAACTAATTTAGTTTGACTTTATAAAGTTGTTTTAGAAAAACTCACAAGAGCTTAACTTAGTCGTCATGAAAGTACCACCGTATAATTACGGTAGTTGACTAAAAAGCTTTGGTATTAAAAGCTATGATTTTAGAATTGAGCATGGATAAAGAAACTAAAAGTGCGATCGCCTATTCTAGTTTTGGATTTGTCCTTCATAAGGTTAAGCTGGATAATGGTAGCGATCGCTAACTGTTCATCAATATATGAGTTTTGGGTTATAGAAATCGTTAATGTTTGACCAAATATTAAATTCTCCTTACCATGCAGGGATAGAAGCGGCTTTTGTTTTAATTATCTTGTCGTTTTTAGAAGCGGTACTATCGGCGGATAATGCGATCGCTTTAGCGGCGCTGGCGCAAAGACTTGAAGATCCCAAGCTTCAAAGTCAAGCTCTCAATATTGGCTTGGTAGTTGCCTACGTGCTGCGAATTAGCTTGATTTTAACGGCAACTTGGGTAACAAAGTTTTGGCAATTTGAGTTGTTAGGCTCGGCTTACCTGTTATGGTTGGCGTGGCAATATTTTAGTTCGCCAAAGGACGAAGACGGAAACGAACATCACGCGCCGGGTTTTACGTCTTTATGGCAAGCCATCCCAGTTATTGCCTTTACAGACTTGGCTTTTTCCTTAGATAGCGTTACTACAGCGATCGCAGTTTCTCAAGAAACTTGGCTAGTCTTAACGGGTGCAACTATTGGGATTATTACTTTACGGTTTATGGCGGGCTTGTTTATCCGTTGGCTTGATGAATTTGAGCATTTAGAAGACGCTGGCTACATTACGGTGGCGTTAGTCGGCTTGCGATTGCTATTAAGAGTGTTTGACTCGGCTTTGATTCCGCCAGAGTGGGTAATGATCAGTGCGATCGCCCTGATTTTTACTTGGGGTTTCTCGAAGAAGACGGTGACATCTTCTCCGACTCCCGAACCAGAGAAAGACGCTATTTCTAAATAAATATAGTTAAAACCCGCCTAGGCGGGTTTTGTTTATTCTCGAATCCAAGCGCTTACCGTCGGTTGCCAATTAACTAATTCATCGTCTGTAAACCACAAAGCAATCTCACTATTGGCAGTTTCTACCGCATCAGAACCGTGAATTAGGTTGCGACCAATGTTTACTCCCAAATCTCCTCTAATTGTCCCTGGCTCGGCTGTTAGAGGGTTGGTAGCGCCAATCATTTTTCTGGCGGAAGCTACTACACCGTCACCTTCCCAAACCATAGCCACGATCGGAGCAGAGATAATAAATTCAACTAAACCGCTAAAAAACGGGCGATCGCGATGAATAGCATAATGCTGTTCGGCTAATTCGCGACTTACTTTCATAAATTTTAAGCCAACTAGAGTAAAACCTTTGGCTTCAAAACGGCAAATAATCTCGCCCACCAATCCGCGTTGTACGCCATCAGGCTTAATGGCGATAAATGTCCTTTCCAAAACTATCTCTCCAAAACTCAATTGCCTATCAGATTATCCTAGAAAGTCTCCCTCTTTACTTATATGCTCTTAACCCTGATGCGTTAAACTGGCTATTCGTCAGGTGATAATTGAGGTCAGCCAAAAATGGGTGTTGAGTCAACCGCCACATCAGAAATTGAGAAAAAAGCCACCACCGAAACCCCTGAAGATAAAGCAGGGAAGCTATCGGCGCAGCACAAAACATCTGTAGCAATTGTCAAACCAGAAACTCCGCACTCGTGGAAGATTGAAGATAGCGAAGACCTTTATCGGATTGAAGGGTGGGGAGAGCCTTACTTTTCAATTAATGCGGTAGGTAATATCACCGTTTCCCCTAAAGGCGATCGCGGTGGGTCATTGGATCTGTTTGAATTGGTTAATGCTCTTAAGCAACGTAACTTAGGATTGCCGTTATTAATTCGCTTTTCCGATATTTTGGAAGATAGGATCGAGCGGTTGAATGCTTGCTTTGCTAAAGCGATCGCTAGATACAATTATCCGGGAGTTTATAAGGGAGTTTTTCCAGTTAAATGCAACCAACAACGGCATTTGATTGAGGACTTGGTGCGTTTTGGCAAACCTCATCAATTTGGTTTGGAAGCTGGTTCAAAACCCGAACTAATGATTGCGTTGGCGCTGTTAGATACTCCCGGAGCGTTGTTAATTTGCAATGGTTACAAAGACCGAGAGTACATTGAAACGGCGATGTTGTCCCAAAGACTCGGACAAACGGCAATTATTGTCCTAGAGCAAATAGAGGAAGTGGATTTAGTCATTGCTGCTAGTCGTCAGTTAGGAATTAAACCTATTTTGGGCATTCGGGCAAAGTTAAGCACTCAAGGGGTGGGGCGCTGGGGTGGTTCTAGTGGAGACAGAGCCAAGTTTGGGTTAACTATCCCCGAAATTATCCAAGCTGTAGAGCAACTAAGCGCTGCTAACTTGCTAGATTCGTTGCAGTTGCTGCACTTTCATATTGGTTCGCAAATTTCTGCCATTAACGTCGTTAAAGATGCGATTCGTGAAGCCAGCCAAATTTATGTAGAATTGGCGACTTTGGGCGCAAACATGAAGTATCTGGATGTGGGTGGTGGCTTGGGGGTAGATTATGACGGTTCGCAAACCAATTTCTACGCTTCCAAAAACTACAATATGCAGAATTACGCTAACGATATTGTGGCGGAATTGAAAGATACTTGCGCCGAACGTCAATTGCCTGTACCTACACTTATTAGCGAAAGTGGGAGAGCGATCGCTTCTCACCAATCTGTGCTTATTTTTGACGTTTTAAGTACCTGCGATGTCCCTTCCGGACAACCAGAACCGCCTAAAGAAGGAGAACCGCCGATTATTTGGAATTTGTGGGAAACTTATCAATCGATCAATGTCGAAAACTTCCAAGAGACTTTTCACGATGTGACTCAATTCAAAGAAGAAGCTATTAGTCGGTTTAATCTGGGAATTTTGCGTCTGACGGAGAGAGCAAGAGTAGAGCGGATTTATTGGGCGTGTTGCGAGAAGATTTTGGCAATTACTCGCCAGCAAGACTATGTACCGGACGATTTGGAAGATTTGGAAAAAATCATGGCTTCCATTTATTACATTAATTTATCGGTTTTTCAGTCCGCGCCGGATTGTTGGGCGATAGATCAGCTTTTTCCGATTATGCCAATTCACCGTTTGGGAGAAGAACCTACTCAACGCGGCATTTTAGCTGATTTAACTTGCGATAGTGATGGCAAAATTGACCGTTTTATCGATCTAAGAGATGTGAAGTCAGTTCTAGAATTGCATTCCTTCCAGCGATCAGAACCTTATTATTTGGGAATGTTTCTTGGTGGCGCTTATCAGGAAATTATGGGCAATTTGCACAACCTGTTTGGCGATACTAATGCTGTACATATCCAATTGACTCCCAAAAGCTACGAAATTGAACACGTAGTTAAGGGCGATACGATGACTGAAGTTGTTAGTTATGTTCAATACGATGCGGAAGATTTGATTGAAAGTATCCGCAAGCGTACCGAGCAAGCATTACAAGAAAAGCGGATTACTCTTTTGGAAGCGCAAAGATTGCTGCAAACCTACGAACAATCTTTGAGTAGGTATACTTATTTGAGTAACTAACTTTTAACTTTAGGAGACAGTATATATACTGTCTCCTATTAGTAATTGCTAGTGACTATCTAATAAATCCGCGATCGCTTGGCGCTCCGATGGCGGCTCTGATGGCGGTGCTTGCCTAGTATCGGTAATTAACCAATCTAACGCCGCCGCTTGCACATCAATCGTTGCTCCAGTTTTGTCTACACAATAACGCCCAAATACTAGCTTATCTACCAAACGTACCCCTGGGCCAAGACGGGCATATTCAAAAATTACGCTGTTTTCTACCGTAGCATCGCCACAAATCCAGCAATTGGGGCCAATCATCGTTGGCCCAACTATTTTAGCGCCATCTTCAATATGGGTCATGCCACCGATATAAACAGGGCCAGTAATATCTACTTTGTCCCAATTTACAGCCACATTTAACCCTGTATAAATGCCTTCTTTGACTTGATGTCCGGGAATTTTGACATTTTTTACCTTGCCCATCAGCACATCTTGAATTGCTTGCCAATAGTCGGGGACTTTGCCAATATCTACCCATTGGAAGTCCATCGAAATGCCATAAAAAGGTGCAGCTATTTCAACTAATTTGGGAAATAGTTGGCTGCCAATGTCGTATTCTTGACCAGAAGGGATGTAGTTTAAAACTTCTGGTTCAAATATATAAATTCCTGTATTAATATTTGTACTTAAAGCTTCTTCTACTGATGGCTTTTCTTGGAAAGCTTTAATGCGTCCATCTTCGTCGGTTACAACTACGCCGTAGCTAGATACTTCTTCTTTTGGCACGGATTTCATTACCACCGTGGCGATCGCACCTTTGGCTTTATGCCATTTAACCGCCGCCGTTAAATCTAGGTCAATTAAAGCATCACCGCATAAAACTACAAAAGTATCGTCAAAAAACGGCGAGAAGTCCTGAATCCGGCGCATCCCTCCCGCCGAGCCAATCGCTTCACCCACAAGCTCCCCGTCTACAATTCTTCCTTCAAAAGAGTAGGCAATTTGTACCCCAAAATGTTGCCCGTCGCGGAAATAACTTTCAATTTCGTTGGCTAGGTGGCTAACATTGACCACAATTTGGTCAAAACCATGCTGGCGCAATAGTTCCAGTAAAAACTCCATCACTGGCTTTTGCAGGATGGGAATCATTGGTTTAGGCATCGTATAAGTAATCGGGCGTATGCGAGTACCTTTACCAGCCGCTAAAATCATGGCTTTCATAAAGTCTTACTCCTCCGTTAATGCCATTTTATTGTGGTTAGTTGAGAATTCCATCATCTGTCAATTTCCGCCTTAGATGGTGACTGAGAGCGCGATCGCGTCCTAGAAAAAATGCCAATTGTTCATAATCAGTATTTTTGGGAGGTTAGATAGTTTTACGCAATTATAGGAATCATCGCAATTACCCTGGGGTAGATAGATGTTTTTGCCTAAAATTAACGGAGTCTACTTAGTCACCTGTATATTAATCTACTCGGATTTTGAGCTTTTGCTAAAAATTTACAGCGATCCTGGCTCTGGGCGATCGCCTACTGGTAAAGTTAAAGGACGAATTTTTAGTTCTTGATAAAATTCTTCTTGCTCCAACTCTACTTTGGATTGAGCAGATAGTAACAACAAAGCCCAAAATACACCAACGCGATCGCCCTTTGCCAAGGTTTCAAGATTGCTATGGTCAGGCAAATCTACCTTTGTTGATGGCATTAAGGAGCTAGTTTCTTGATGCCACAAATATACAAGTTGGTCTAAATTTAACCAATTTTGCCCCTGGGAATGCTGAGAGTAATTCGTCAAAAATTGGTCTAACTTTCCTGCTACTTCTGTCAAATTTTCTTGATGGGCAAGTTCTAACGTTGCGCGCGTAATTTGAGCGCGGGAAGCTAGACGCGAAGGGCGGCGACGATGGGGGGGAACAGGATGTTGCTCTCTATGGCTGTTTTGAGCCGCCATTAACTGCAACTGAGCGATTAATTCAATCAGAGTGACGGCGCGTTTTTGGGGCGGGAGTGCGGCGCTACGGCGGCGGATGTGTCCATCGTATTGCCCTCTAGATTTGCCTAGGGTCGTTTCCGCAAAAGCCAATAACTCCTCATCTTCGACGATTGGGTTCAATTCTAAAGCGCTGAGGGTGTTGGCTTTAAATAGCACTAGCATTGACGCTGATAAAAAAGCTTGTCCTGACTGGGACAAGTCCGTTTCATAAGCTGTGGGCATTGTTTCTTGGTTAGCCAAGAGTTTAATTAAATAGCGATCAATAACTTCAATTACCTGCACGTCCCAAGGATCGATCTCGCCTTTTTGGGCAAGCTCAATTAAAAGGGCAATACTTGCAAACAGTTGATCGGTATTCATAAATAGGGATGTTTGGTATAAGTGCGATCGCCCTCAATAAGTTTGAGCAATTAGCTTTTAGTTATAAAACATTTTGTGTCAATTAGTTATTGCTGTGGGGCGAATCCTCTCCAAGCGTCACGGTAGAGATAACGTCATTAGTTTGCTGGGCGCGAATAGCGTCAATTGTGCCTTTAATTGTGCCAGCAATTGGCACGGCAACAAGCGCTCCCAAAAATCCAGCTATTTCTGCTCCCATCAATAAAGCGACAAAAATCCAGATAGGATTAAGCCCGGTAAAATTGCCCAGGAGTCTAGGAGCGAGAATATTATCTTTAATTTGTTGCACGGCGATCGCAAATAATGCCGTTTGCACAGCTAACCACCAATTTTGAACTAAAACCAAAAGCGTAACTAAGCTAATTCCTAAAGTTGCGCCAATAAATGGAATCAACTCCGCCGAGCCAATTAGTAGCGCAAATAGTAAAGCAAAAGGTAGCCTCAAAGCTAGAAAGATCGGCGTTAAAACCACAAACATAAATAAGCCCAGCATTAACTGCGTAACAAAAAAATTATGGAAGTTTAGCTGTAAAGAAGCATTGAAAGCCGAGCCAAAGGGAGAAGGTAGTAACTCAATTAATCCTCTCCAGACGACTTTGCCGTACAACAGCATATAAAAAGCTAGTACCACCACAAACACAGTGTCAACTAGCCCGGATAGCGTTCCTAAAGCCAAGCCAAAAGCTTCTCCTGCTAATACTTGTACTTGGCTCTCTACGCGGGCGGTAATCCGATTGCTAAAGCCCGTCAGATCCAAGGGTAAGCGCCTAGCTCTAGCCCATTTGTCCAACCATGCCAAATTATCTTGACTCCTCTCTAACCAAGCGGGAATGCCTTGTAATAGTTCTTGCAACTGCTCAAAAATTAACGGCACAAGTGTGAAAGCAAAAATCACTAACAGCGATAGGCTAACAAGCAAAACAATAATCACCGCTTGAGTGCGACTGATGCCTACCCTTTCAAAAAATTTGACTGGGTAATTTAATAAAAAAGCTAGAATTGCCGCAACGATCAATACTGTAAACAAATGGTCGAAGTAACTAACCGCCTGGGATATTACCCAAACATTTATTGCCACAACTGGAGCGCCCAAACCAATAATAATTAAGCGTTGAAAAGAGGCTAAACGGCGCATTTCAAGTAACCTATACTATGGAGACTCCCATTTCAAGCATTCTCAGATGGACATTAGCGTAGCCAATCTTCGCCAAGATTACACGAAAGATGGATTAAGGGAAATAGATTTAGATCCCGATCCTGTTAAGCAATTTAAAACATGGTTTGACCAAGCCTTAGCCGCCCAGTTGCCCGAACCAAATGCTATGACCCTTGCTACAGCAACAATTGATGGCAAACCGTCAGCGCGGATGGTGTTGCTTAAAGACTTTAGCGATCGCGGTTTTGTCTTTTATACTAATTATCTCAGCCACAAAGGGCAGGAATTAACAACTAATCCTCAAGCTGCTTTAGTTTTTTGGTGGGCGCAGTTAGAGCGCCAAGTCCGCATTGAGGGGAAAGTTGAACTTGTTTCCCCCCCTGAATCTGATGAGTATTTCCACCAACGCCCAATTAATAGTCAATTAGGCGCTTGGGTATCAAATCAAAGTCAAATAGTCAATAGTCGCGAGGTTTTGGAACAACGTCAAGCCCAGTTAAAAGCTCAATACGAACAGCAAATTGTTCCTCGTCCCCAGCATTGGGGAGGTTTTCGGGTTGTACCTACCGCTCTTGAGTTTTGGCAAGGAAGACCTAGCCGCCTGCACGATCGCTTGCTGTATCGCCGCCTTGAAAATAATAGCTGGTCAATTGAGCGTTTAGCTCCTTAGCAAATTACTGATTTTGAGGGGTTGGAGCTAAAAAGGTTTGGGGATCGGGCATAAAACTATACCTCAAGAAAATTCCCAAAGCGACAAATAGACAAATAAATACTGTACCGATGCCTAAAAAGTCCGGCATCCAAAAAACTACTTCTATATGGTTCAATTGCCCAGGTTGTAGTTTCCACAACATTTGTTGTCCGTAAGTTTGTGGAGGAATAGAGTTTGCTGATTTTTCGATGCTTCGACCCCCCCAAGGAGTATTTAGACTAAATTCTAAATCAAACACCGCACCTGGACTAACTAAAACATTACCGTTATTGGCAATTAAAGAAAGACTCCGCAAATCTAAGTCATAAGTCAGGACTTGGCGTGATAGTAGCAATAGGTTGTTTTGAGCTACTTCTAGCTTAGAATCAATTTTTGGTAGTTCTTCGCTTGTTTTAGTTGAGTTTTGTGGCTCTACGGGATTAAAAAACTGATTAAATTTTGTCTCTAAATCCGCGCCATTATTAAAGGGAATTGTCACAGTGATTTCTTCGGAGGAAAGGCGCTTAACTTTGCCTTCTAGGCGTTTGGTACGCTGTTCTATGCTATTTAGCCATTGAGTCGCCGAGTCGCCGCTAAAACTTGTTAGGCGCTCTCCTAGCTTAATATGCTGGACGATTTCGCCGTGATTGGGACGGTCAAAGTTTACGCCTACGTCATATTTTACGCAGCCAGACAGGAAAAGTGAGGCTAGGATCATTATCCAAGCTATGCGGCTGCGTTTAATCCCACTGCTAATTTTTCTAGTCAAAAATTTACTGTTCATTTTTAACGAGCTAATAAATCAAATTGTTACCATCGTAAGCTTTACAAGGAGACTTAGCGCTAATTTAAGTATTTCCCCAATAGAGCAAGCCAATGGTTAAACCAATCACCAGTAGCGATACCCAAATAAATTGATTGTCTTTAGTATTTACTTGACTTAAATCTACAGGATCGGGCGCAGTCCGTGGTTTGGGCGCAGTCCGAGGCAAATTAGTATTACTTAGACGGGTTTGGTTAGTATTGTCGGCGATCGCTGCCAAATCGGGAATTTGGGTTAGCCATTCCGTCGGTCTTTTTAGCTGGGGTGCTTGCATAATATATAGCAACCGCTTTCCCTGCGAGCTAGTTTCCGCGTCAGGATGCTTTTTGATTTGTTCGCAAAGCGCGATCGCTTCCCCTAGTTGTCCGGCGGCTTCATAAGCTGTCACGAGCCAAATTAAAACTTTCCCCCCAAAACCCGAATTGCGGTTAACTAAGGCGCTGGCTTTTTCTAAGCGTTGTACCGATTCTCGGTACTGTCCCTTTTCAAAAGCACTGACTCCAGCGATATATTCTTTTTTAGCAATTTCCAAGCTTTCTGTCACTTTTTCCAGTTATTCAAACTCGTCTAAAGCGATCTTGCCATTTTCTCTAGCTACTTTGCCAATCAAAAAACTATTAGAATTGAATTAAGGCTTTGTTCAGGCTTAATGCCGTTACTCAATTGGGACAAAACTATGAATACTCAACGCTCTCGATTTGACCTAAATAATTTTAAGCTTCTAACCAAGGCGATCGCGCCTATCACGCTAATATTATTGGCTGCTGTGTCACTTTATGCCCCTAGGGCGATCGCCCAAAACCGTAGTGGGGTATCTTATCGCACACCCCTAAATAATCCAACTATTTACAACAACCCAATTAATAGTTCCGTTATCTACGGTAGTCCCATTCCTGCCCCATCAATCACTTATCCCCATAACTATTACCCTTACCCCAATAACTCCTACACTTACCCTAATTCGGTCGTTACTTATCCCAATAACTCCTACACTTACCCTAATTCGGTCGTTACTTACCCCAATAACTCCTACACTTACCCTAATTACCACCCAGGTTCGGTAATTAGAGTAAGAGAAGGTAGATCAAGATGGGACAATCGTATTTTAGTTAATCCGATAATTCGCGATTCTACGTTGATTAATCCCACAATTATTAAAATTCAACCCCAAAGACGCTATCGGTAAGTAAGTGCCATTGAGTAATTTTTAGCTGCATAAATTAGCTGTGCTTCTAGTTTAAAAACTCCGAGGCGACAATCATTGAGCCAATCCCGCTATCGGTAAAAATTTCTAGCAGTAAAGCGTGAGGGATACGTCCATCAATAATGTGGGCGGCTTTTACTCCTTGAGCCAAACTCCGCACGCAACAATTTACTTTCGGAATCATCCCCCCACCTACAATACCGTTAGTAATTAATTCGCGGGCTTGTTGAATATCTAACTTATAAAGCAAACTAGAGGGATCTTTATAGTCTTGCAAAATTCCGGCGGTATCGGTGAGCAAAATTAACTTCTCTGCTCCCAAAGCGGCGGCTATTTCCCCGGCTACGGTGTCGGCGTTAATGTTGTAAGCTTGTCCCGATTCGTCCGCCGCGACGCTGGAAACTACAGGAATATAACCATCTTTAAGTAATGATTCTAAAATTCGCACGTCTAGGGCGCTAACTTCGCCGACAAATCCAATTCCTTGACGACCTTCCGGGCGGGCTGTAATTAAATTGCCATCTTTGCCACATAAACCCACCGCCGAGCCGCCAGCTTGGTTAATTAAAGAAACAATTTCTTTATTAACTCGACCGACTAAAACCATTTCTACTACATCCATTGTGGGTGCGTCGGTTACTCGTAGCCCATTATTAAATTGAGGTTCAATTCCTAGCTTATCTAACCAGCTATTGATTTCTGGACCCCCACCGTGAACTATTACTGGGCGCAATCCTACACAAGCTAAAAATACAACATCCCTAACTACTTGGTCTTTGAGGGTGCTATCTTTCATCGCTGCGCCGCCATACTTGACGACGACAATTCGACCAGAAAACTGTTGGATATAGGGCAAAGCTTCACTTAGCACTCGGACGCGAGTAGCTTCAACTTCCCTAATATATTCGCGATCAAAGTTGTCCATAATCTGCTTTAACGTATCCTATGCAGTTTAATAGAGGATGCGATCGCACTTCAATGTCACAAATAACAGTTTTTAATTCCATCTCCTGCTATGAATTTAGATTCTTGCTAATTTGGTGGGGATAAATTTTGTTTAAGTACGCTGGGAATCAGTGCTATTACTCTATTGGCTATTTGTGATGCGGTTTCTTCTTCGCTGACACGGATGTGTAAATCGGCTTGATTGTATAGGGGTTGGCGTTGCTCAAAAATACTTTGTAGTTTGCCTAAAGGATCGGCGGCTTGCAATAAAGGTCTAGTATTATCCTCCTTTAAGCGCTCGTAAAGCACTTTTATCGGCACATCTAACCAGACAATTAAGCCGTAATGCAAGTAACTCCAGTTTTTTTGCTGGGTGACTATCCCGCCACCGGTAGAAACCACTAAATTGGTATAAGCACATACCTCGGCTAAAACTTGACTTTCTATTTGCCTAAATTCTGCCTCTCCTACTTCGGCAAATAGTTGGCTAATCGAGTGCTTAGTTACTTGCTCAATTACCGCATCCGTGTCTACAAACCCGTAGCCTAGCTCGGTAGCAATTAAGCTTCCAATAGTCGTTTTTCCTGAACCCATCATGCCAATCAGGTATAAATTTACTCCTTTCAATAGATTACTTGCTGTAGTTATTCGCATATTCTCGATCTTGTAGTTGCCTAAATTGTTAATCCGGTTGATAGCCTACGCCACAAAGATGTTAGCAATTGAGCGCTAGTTTTTACAGTTCATCTGGAAATCTTGATCTTTATGCTATTTTTATATAAAGTTTACAGAAACTTTATTTGTTCTTTTAACGTCAATTCAAAAATGGTAAACATAAAATTGAAGATTCGACTGTTTAACCAAGCCTAACAGCGCAGTGCTAATAACTCTAACCTTTACAGGACTAGAAGGTTAATAGCTTTTTAATTTAAAAAGTCCCTAGCGCTAAATATATTTTCTAAGGTTTAAGGACATGGCTTCGATTAGTGACCTCGTACAAAAAACCCTAAAAGCTGGTTATCTGACTGTTGAAGCAGAAGAACAACTGCGACAATTGCTGGCTACTCAGTATAATGACGAAGACTTAAATGCTTTTGTTACCCTTCAAGAAGCAACAATGATGGGTCGAGTAAAGCAGGAGTCGCGGGAACGTCTGCAAAGAAGTAAGACAGAAAAGCAGCTTGTTTCTTCTTCAGCCTGTCGCTACGCGAATATGCAGTATTAAAGACCATTTACTGCGTATAAGTACGGTAAATTGGTCAATATTTAGAAAATATTGACAGTAATTAATATAAATTTTTCTACAACAAAAACGAAGTTGAAAGCACGAGAGCGATCCCGTGCTTTTTGGCGTTTTAGCTAAGGGAGTCGAAATAATCCCGGACGCGATTGCGTCGCTTGGGTTGGCGCAATTTCTGGAGGGCTTTTGATTCAATTTGCCGTACTCGTTCCCGCGAAAGGTCTAAAGCTCGTCCGATTTCTGCCAAAGAGTAAGCATGACCATCTCCTAAGCCGAAACGCATCAAAATTACATCCCGTTCGCGATCGCTAAGATCGGTTAGTAAATACTGCAAATCGCGCTGCAATGATTCGCGCATCAATACGTCTTCTGGGGATATAGTATCAGTTTCTAGTAAGTCGCCAAGTTCTGTATCTTTGTCTTTACCTACTTTTGTTTCCAGTGACACCGAGCGCGGGACTCGCAATAAAACGTCCCGCAACTGCTTGGGTGTGATCTCTAATTCGGCGGCGATTTCTTCAATCGTGGGAGTGCGACCTTTTTCTTGGGCAATTTTGCGCTGAACTTTTTTAATTTTGTTCAGCTTTTCGGTGATATGGACAGGTAAGCGGATTGTACGGCTTTGAGTTGCGATCGCTCTAGTTATTCCTTGGCGAATCCACCAGTAAGCGTAAGTGCTAAAACGATAGCCTTTGGTAGGATCGAACTTTTCAACGGCGCGTTCTAAACCGAGAGTTCCTTCTTGGACTAAATCTAAAAGTTCTAAGCCGCGATTTTGGTATTTTTTGGCGACAGACACGACTAAACGAAGATTTGCTTGGATCATGTGTTCTTTAGCGCGAACACCTTGGGTTTGAATCTGCTCTAATTGTTCTACAGTTAATCCAGCAATTTCTGCCCAGCGTCGTTTCCCGGCGGATAACAGGGGCTTGAGTTCCGTTACATTTATTTCAGCATTTTTAGCCCAACGCTCTAAAGAAGGGCGGTGTCCGAGTTCGGCAGTCAAGCGTTCTTGAACTTCAATTAAGCGATTGAAAAGTGTAATCACTTCATCGCCACTACTCGCCGCTTGGGAACATAGTTCTCGCAGGCGCAAATAACGTTGAACTTTTTGAGCTTCGGCGACTTCTTCGTCTCTAGCTAATAAATCCACCCGACCAATTTCTTGCAAATACAAACGAACTAAGTCTGTAGAGCGACGATTGGCGCTTTGCTGTTGGCTGGCGGTTTGCTCGATAGATGTATCCCCTAGGATGTCCTGTACTAAAGAATCAGCTTCTAGGAGGCTGTCTTCTGGCACAAGCTCTAAGGACGATGGGCGATCGCCTTTGGTAGTATCTGCGTAAAAAGATGTTGCTGGCATAAGAATAGTCTCAATGGCTCTGGCGTGACAATAGACTGAATCAATGGTGCTTGTTGTTGCTATTGTTCCCGTCATTTAGCAAGAAATAACATCAAGCGCGAAAATTTCTTTGCTGAATTTTTAACTAAAAGGAAATTTGGATAGCAATTTTTCCCTGCAAGCAATCAACACACATGGTTGAGCAGTTAAGTTGATCTACAACACAACAGATCGATATTCCTGAATTGATTAGTTTCCGCCGCGTTGGCTAATCGTCAGCAAAGGTTTTTAAAGGTAAAATCGCAGTAAATACTGTATCTACGCCTGTTTCACAAGTAGATGCGATCGCCCTTGGCGCTTTGCGTAATTGCATTTTAAAATTTTGGCGATCGCATCTACCACCATTTTTGGCTAAATAACCTAAATTTTGCTAAATCCAGCCGGGTTACTTGAAAACCAAAGTAAATTAGCACTTTAACTCAATTCAAAGACTTGGAACTATAATTTATCAACCATAGTCTGTCGAATATAACGATTGTGGTTGTGTTTATGAAAGTGCAAAAACTATTGAAAGTAGTTTCTCTAGGAATTGGTTTGACGTTAACTTTGGGATCGGCGGTATATGCCGATCAATGTGCTTATACGAGCAAACAGCAAGCAATAGCTGCGGTGTCTCGCTTAGACGAAGGTCAAACTATTTATGAACTGTGCGAACCTTGTGGCGATACTGTCCCTAAAGCTCTCAAAATAAAATCTGTTTCGGCGGGAACGGTAGGCTATGAATTATTGTGGGGAGTAAAAGTTAACGATCGCAATATTGATTTAGCCTATACCTATGTTGATGACGGTAAGAACAAAAATAGAAAAGTGAATTTAGCAAACCTGGCAAGTTGTCCAGCGTCAGATGTTAGTAGTTCTATCTTTTTATCTCAACAGCGATAATATAACTAAAGATTTTTTGGTAATTGGTAATTGCTATGAAAGAGAGTAAGACAGGAGAGTTGCCAACGCCGGGTAAATCATCACACTTTCAGCAGCGCCGATTTTTTTAAGTAGACGATGTTTGCGCAAAGAGGCGATCGCGTATTACTTTTCTACAAGGACGTTACCTAAGGCTTTTAATAATTCCTGTGCAGTGAAAGGCTTAGACAGAAAGCCTTGAGCGCCAATATCTGTAACTTGGGCGAAGTCTTCCGTAGAGGACAAGCCGCTCATCGCCACTATAGAAATTTGCGGGTTTATTTTTTGCAAGGTTTGGATGGCAACTATTCCATCCATTTTTGGCATCATCCGATCGAGTAGCACTAGGCTAATCTCATGTTTATTTTCGGCATATAAAGCTAAAGCCGCAATCCCATCATTGGCAGTTAATACTCGGTAGTTATAGCTTTCTAGAATTGCTTTGGCAATCTCACAAATTGCAGCTTCGTCATCTACCACTAAAATTAATTCACCATGTTCCATTAGTAGTTCTGGATCTTCTATCAGTGGGATTGCTGTTTGCTCTACAGCAGGCAAATACACCTGAAATTTGCTACTTTTTCCTACCTCACTACAAATTTCTATAAAACCGTCGTGGCTTTTGATAATGCCAAGAGTAGTAGACAAACCCAAACCCGTACCTTGACCAACTTTTTTAGTTGTAAAGAAGGGATCGAAAATCTGCTCAACAATTTCCGGGGTGATACCTGTTCCCGTATCGGCAACGGTAATTACAACGAAGGGATCGAAAATCTGCTCAACAATTTCCGGGGTGATACCTGTTCCCGTATCGGCAACGGTAATTACAACA
Source organism: Synechocystis sp. PCC 7509 (assembly GCF_000332075.2). NCBI lineage: Bacteria > Bacillati > Cyanobacteriota > Cyanophyceae > Synechococcales > Merismopediaceae > Synechocystis > Synechocystis sp. PCC 7509. The sequence continues at coordinate 1,292,454 of NZ_ALVU02000001.1, forward strand.
TAGAGTCCAACTTTTGCCTCAACACTCATCTGGGCATAGCTTTTCTCAATTTCTAAATTACTTGCACTCAGCTTTAAACTACCGCCATTGGGCATGGCATCACGAGCATTAACTACCAAGTTCATCAACACTTGATGTATTTGCGTCGCATCGGCGGAGACTGTGCTTAAGTCTGGGGCTATATCTATACAAAGTTCAATGGATTTGGGAAATGTCTCTTTGACAATATTGGCGATTTCTAATATTAAGTGTGTGACTTGGACAATAGCGCGTAGGGCTTCGCCCGTGCCGGAGGCATCGCCTTCAACTCCACGCGCAAAGGACAATACTTGCTTAACCAAAGCCGCCCCCCGTCTAACACTAGCTTCGAGGGTTTTTAGCAGTCGCCGATCTTGATCTTGGGGGTATTTGAGTTGCAAAATTTCGTTGGTATGAACCCTTGCAGCAAGCTGGACTGAGTCACAAGTCCTAGCAATTGACCGCTTTCGTCTACTATGGGCAAATGGTGAATTTGATATTGACGCATAAGCGACAACGCCGCGATCGCATCGGTAGCTTTGGATTGAGTTAGGGTAACGACTTCTTTTGTCATCACCTCCGCTAGTTTGAGTGTAGACAAGTCTTTTCCTGAAACAACGAGCCTAACTACATCTCGCGTTGTAAATATTCCTACTAATTGCAATTTTTCAACTATCAAAACACAACTAGCTTGTGTTTGATTAAATAAAGCGATCGCCTCTAACACTGAGGTATTAACTGCAACTGTTAAAAAGGATAGATCGAGTATCTGCTCTAGTGGAGATAGGTTAATGCCCTGATGATTTGGTTGCATAGCAGACACAGCTTGAGCGTAAGTTCAAGCAATAATCACTGGAGAGACATTAAACCCACTATACCTTAAGAAATAATAAATATTTATTTTTTTAATAGTTTTCTTACCAATTAAATGATATAGGCTTTTCGAGCTTTGCAGCGATCGCACTGGCTAAATATTTACCATTGAGTAGGAGATATTAGCTTGTTTAAAGCGTTGCAAAACTTCCGCCAGGCGATCGCATTCAGCGATTAGGCTAATTCTGACATAACCTTCTCCCCCAGTCCCAAAAGCATTTCCAGGGGTTAATACTACGCCCGTTTGTTGCAATACCGAAAGGGCGAAATCTGTAGAACCTATCCCCACTGGGCAAGGTATCCATAGATACATTGTGGCTTTGGTTTTAGGAATATTCCAGCCTAATTCCCCTAATCCCTCAATTAAGAAATCGCGGCGGCGAATGTAGCGATTTTGAACTTCGTGCAAATAAGAATCAGGTAATTGCAGCGCGGTTTCGGCGGCGGTTTGCAAAGCGGCAAAAATGCCGTAATCTAAGTTAGTTTTTAGCGTTCTTAATCCTTGAATAATGTGGCGATTGCCCACAACAAAGCCTACTCGCCAACCTGCCATATTGTAGGTTTTTGATAAAGTATGAAACTCGACGCTAATATCTTTTGCGCCGGGAATTTCTAGTAAGCTAGTGGGCTGATAGCCATCAAAAGCTAATTCGGCGTAACATAAATCATGAACTAAGAGAATTTCGTATTTACGGGCAAAAGCAACAATATCCTCAAAAAACTCGCGGGGTGCAGTGGCAGCGGTGGGGTTGCTAGGATAGTTGAAATAAAGAATTTTTGCTTGTTCGGCGACAGCATCGGGAATATCGGCTAAATCGATTAACCAGTCATTTTCTGGTTTAAGAATAATGCTATGAACTTTACCGCCAGCAATTAAGGGTCCGCGAAAATGGGCGGGATAGGCGGGACTTGGGACTAAAACTAAGTCGCCAGGATTGATATAGGCGATCGCTAAATGGGTCAATCCTTCTTTAGAACCTATTAAGGGCAAAGCCTCGCTATCGGGATCTAATTGGACATCGTAGCGGCGATGATACCAGTTAGTAATAGCGCGACGAAAATTAGCCGTCCCTTCAAAGGGAGGATAGCCATGATTTGCCGGATTTTGCAAGGCGGCGATCGCTGCGTCTACAACAGGCTGAGGTGTAGCGCCGTCAGGGTTGCCCATTCCCAAGTCAATTAAATCTAGACCTTGCTCTCTAGCTTTAGCTTTTAATTCATCTAAACGGGCAAATACATAGGGCGGAAGTGATTGAATGCGATCGGCGGGATTAATCCAACTTAAACTCATTTTTTGACCTCCTCATTGATGCAGATATAGTTGAGGGAGTCTTTATTATTAGTGGGTGCTGTAGTAGAAACCATTGCTGCGAGGAGTTGTTCTACAGCAACTTTAAAAGGCAAGCGATGAATGTCAGAGTTTGGAGCTAAAGCGAGTTCTGCCGATTGTTCTAACTCTTTTAAACTAATATCTTCTAGTCCTAAATCCTTTAGTTTTTGGGGTAAACCAATTTCTGTATAAAACTTTAGTAACTGTTGACGAGAGGTTGCGGCTAATTGATTTCCCTGTACCATTTCCTCTAAACGCAACTGTACCAAAATCCCAAAAGCCACTTTTTCGCCGTGAATGCTGCTATGTACGGGTAAATGAGTTAAACCATTATGCACAGCATGGGCGGCTACAGTCCGACATTCTGCGCCTCCTAGCCCCCCAATTACCCCCGCGAGTAATACCGTTGCGTCTACAACTTCCTTCCAAACAGCACTACCGGGAGATTGCAAAGCGGCGGCGGATTTTTGAAATAAGATATCTCGTAAAACTCTAGCTTGCTGCACGGCAGAAACAATCAAAGTTTGCTCAGAGTTGCCACTACTAACGGAGGCTTCGTACCATTTGGCGATCGCATCGCCAATTCCTGCTACCAAAGTATAAGCGGGAGCAGTGGCAATTAAATCGTAATCAAGCAAAAGTAAATTAGGACAATTTTCGAGGCTGACATCATACAAAAATGCCCCTTCCTCGGAATAAACATTAGATAATGCCGTCCACGCCGCACAAGTTGCCGCACTGGTAGGAATTGTCACGACGGGCAAATGACACTGATAAGCCAATAACTTTGCCGCGTCTAGAGCCTTACCACCACCCACACCAATAATTAAATCTGCTTTATGTGTTTTTACAGCTTCGCGCATAGTAGCTAAACCCGCCTCACTACAATCAGCGCCGTAACTTACGGTACTTGCTTCGAGTTGCTGCGCTGCTAAAACGGGATGCAAGCGGGGTAATGTAGCTTTTAAAGTGCGATCGCCTCCCACAATCAGGGGACGGCTGCCAAAACGGGCGATCGCGTTTCCAGCTTGTTCTAGCAGTTGTTCGCCGCGTAATACTTTAGCTGGGGCGACACTAAGAGTAAAAATTGGAGAGGTTAAGACTTGGTTCATCGACTTTTACGTGGCATCAGGTTTAGGTAATTGAGCAAATTTATCGGGGAAAATCTCAATCTGCATTTGGGTGTCTTCTTTATTGACAAGACTACGTTTGACTTGCCCGATATATAGGGGCTTTGACATTCCTTTTTGGGGGTGAATAATCGTTCTAGCCCGAATAATTAGTTTATCTTCCTCTTGCCCCAACCGACCATAGGAATACAAGTTTCCGGCGGCTTGACGCAAGGTTGCTTGTAGCTCAGTTTCAGTAATGGTAGGCGCTACAGAAATTACAGCTTGATTTGAGCCAGCATCGTAAACTCTGGCAAACTTTACCGCGCCTGGTACTACTGTCCGCATAATCGGGACTAAACTTAAGGCAAATAATCCCCCTGTAAGTACGCCAAAAAATCCTGTAACGCCGACTAGCTGAAATCTAGCCGCCCACTTGAAACTAAAACCTAACACTGCTAAAAAAGCACAGAATAAAGTGAGAATACCTATCCATTGGGCAAAGGTGAGAAAAGTAGCAGTAGTTGGCATTGACTTAATTTACTCGTTTTCATTACTTATAGGTTCTGCTTGGTCGTTTTCCAAAGCAGCTTTGATTGTATGCCAAGAGAGATTAGCACATTTAATTCTGACTGGAAATTGAGCTACGCCTTGCATAACATTTAGTTTCCTTAATTCTTTGGGAAACTCCTCTTCACCTTTCATCATGCCTTGAAAGCGTTTCACCATTGTCAAAGCTTCGTCTATTTGTTTACCGCGCAAAGCATCTGCCATCAAGTCTGCGGAAGCCATGGCGATCGCGCAGCCTTCACCAACAAACTTTACATCCTCAATGCGATCGCCCGTATCGTTTAGCTGTACGGTTAGTTCAATCGTATCGCCACAAGAAGGGTTATGTCCCCGTTGCTGGCGGTGGATAGGGTTTGTTTGCCCTTTATGACGCGGTTTTTTGTAGTGTTCTAGTATTACCTGCTGATATAAATCGCGGACATTGCTTAAAGCCATAGCTTGAATAATCAATACATTATTCTTTTATCCTATCAGTCCGCTAATTTTCTGCTCTGTCAGCACGTCAATAAATCCCATACTTCAACTAAGCGCAAGTATAATAAAGTACATTAGATACTGATTAACTACTGCTCAAGCTTGTTAGTTTCTTTAAAGTAGACGCTGAAAAAAGTAAGTAACGGTTGGCAGTTTGTAAGGGAGAATAATCTTGAAAATTTTGTTTAAAGTCAGTTATATAAACTGTTTAAGCTTTTTCCTTTAAAATGACAATGTAGAGCATTTGGTGATATCGGCGATATTTCAGCACTAGATAAAAATAATAAATTGGTAATAATTGAACTCAAAAATGTCGAAGCTCGATACATTGTTCAACAACTTACCCGTTATTACCATAGGAAGCTATGCGATCGCCATACCTTAATATTTTACCCTTCAAGACAATACTTTAATGGAGATGGATTTTATTAAATCCATCTCCATTTTGCTGTCTAATGGGCTTCTAGAGATTCCTTGTGCTATACCAACCGACCTATATTTAGGTGGCGGGTATTATAACTTAAGGACTAACCAAAAAATCAGTGCGGTATGTTAACAACTTAGTTTTTTAAGAGATGCCAACTAAAAAGTTACAGCAATCGTAGCTTGACATTTTTCACCAGTAGCAGGGTTAGCTGCCATGGCTGTCACTATATTCTGTCCGGGGGGATTAGAAAAGCGACTATTAATGCTAAAAGAACCGCTAGGAGCTTGTGTTACTACATTGTTGCTTCTAAACACCGGAGTGCGATCGCGTCTAATGACCACCGACCACCTTTGACCATTTCGATTTTGATCTACTTCAAATTCAGTTTCAATCAAGGGATTATTTCGGTTATCGTCATCAGGGCTAACTTTAAGCTTCCAGGTGCTTTTAGCCGTACAAACTCCGGTTTTAATAATATCGCCTCTTTTGGCAAAGGCAACCGGAGTTACACCTAAAGATGCCGCTCCAATTATTCCTGCTAAACCCAAACAAATTGCTTTACGCACGATAATATCTCCACCAAAAATATTTGTTACAATTGTTACAAGTTTCATTGTTTTATTCTACTACCTCCAGAAATATACTGAGGGCTTTGGCAGTATTTCACACAACATTTAAAGTTACTGCATAGTTACACAAAAAGCTGTCGGAATATGCCTCACACAGCTTTTTGAGCAACTCATTTCTAATTAGAAATAACATTAGTCAAACAAAAGCGGCAGGTATACTTCAAAAAGTATAGAGCGATCGCGTTTATACTGTTACGCTACCTTAGAGCTTTTTTAGTTCGGCGGTCTTGAGGCTGAGTATGTATAAAAAATTATTGTTATTTTTGCAATAGCAAGTCAGCACGGGGATTAAAAGTTTCAATTTGTCGCAATTTTTCGTACAATTCCTTTTCTTGAGAACTAATAGTTTTAGGAATGACAATCTGAATTTTTACCAATTGGTCGCCGCGTCTACCTTGGTCATCAATGTAACCTTTATTTGCTAGGCGCAACCGTTGACCAGATTTCACCCCGGCGGGTAAATTCATTTGTACTAAACCGTCTAAAGTTGGCACTTCTACCGGATTACCTAAAACCGCTTCGCTAGGAGTAATGGGAAGTTTAACGGCAATATCGTTACCTTCAAGAAGAAAGTAATCGTGGGGAGAGACGGTAATTTTTAAAAATAGGTCGCCACCTCCTACCCCTTGTTCTTTCAAGCGGATAGTTTGCCCGGTAAACATCCCTGGAGGCATATCTACTTCAAGGCTGCGCCCATCTTCTAGCCTAATTCTCTCCGCCCCACCTTCATAAGCTTTTTCTAAAGGGACAACTAGCTTGGCTTCAATATTGCGACGACTGGGACGCGGAGTAACGGTAGTGGCGTATTTTGTTGTCCCAGGACGAAAAGGATCATCGTCATTACTGGCTTTGTTGTTGCGTCCTAGCACTTGGTCGATAAAACTCTCAAAATCGGCAAACTCGTCTAATTCTGTCTCACGAGTACCGCGCTTAAAAATGCTTTTTCCAGCTTTACCGCGAGACTTCTGTTGCCAAGACAAGCTAAAACGATCATATTGCGATCGCTTATTTGGATCGCCTAGAATTTCGTAAGCTTCCCCAATATCCTTAAACTTTTCCTCAGCTTCTTTGTTTCCCGGATTCAAATCGGGGTGATATTGCCTAGCCAATCGCCGGAAAACCTTTTTGATTTCCTCTGAGGCAACATCTTTCGGTACTCCTAAAATATCGTAGTAATCTTTGAAATTCTGCAAGTTCTGCATATTCTGTAAAAGCGGTTAGTTTAAAATTCTGTTATGCAGCTAGAGCCAATTGTCATCGTTATCATCCCAATTATCTTGATAACTAGGGCGTTGAGGTCGGCGACGGTTATAACCCTCATCATTACTATAATAAGGACGTTCGCGGCGCTGTGGCGGTTCGTAATCATCATCATCATCGGTAAATACGCGCCGAATCGAGTCAAATATGTTGCCACCATCGTCATCATCGCTGTAATACTGACGGACTTCGCGGTTAAGTTCAGCTAAAGCCTCTTTCAAATCGGCGGCCGATTGATCTATACCGCGATCGCTATCTTGGTTAAGATAGTCCCGTAATTGCCGAACTAAAACTTCAATCCTTTGGCGGCGATTGCGAGCAAATTGCATCCCAAAATCCAACGCTACTTGCTTAAGTTCTCTTTCTGCTTCCAAAGTTAAAGCTTCGGCGCGGGTGCGTTTTTCGACTCTTTCTTTACGTTTGCGATCGGAAGAAGCATATTTTTCTGCTTCCTGCACCATTTTATTTACTTCAGCTTCGCTAAGAGTAGACGCACCTTGAATTGTAATACTTTGCTCTCGTCCAGTATTGCGATCTAAAGCGGTTACGAGCAATATACCGTTAGCATCAACATCAAAGGCTACTTGGATTTGGGGAACTCCACGCGGTGCGGGGGGAATTCCGGTTAGCTTAAATTTGCCCAAGGATTTGTTATCCGTTGCCATTTCCCGTTCGCCTTGGATAACGTGGATTTCTACTAAAGTTTGATTGTTTTCTCCGGTAGAAAAGATATCCGATCGCCGTACAGGGATCGTTGTGTTGCGGGGAATCAGTTTTTTCATTACACCGCTAACAGTTTCTAAGCCCACCGATAGCGGCGTAACATCGAGCAATAGTATATCTTTGAGTTCTCCGGCTAAAATCCCGGCTTGAATAGCCGCGCCAACGGCGACAACCTCATCAGGATTGACATTTTGGTTGGGTTCTTTGCCGATTAAACTGCGGACTAATTGCTGTACCATTGGCATCCGCGTACCGCCGCCAACTAAGACAATTTCATCAATATCGGCGGGTCTAAGATTAGCATCGTTTAACGCTCTTTTGACTGGTTTTCGCAGTCTGGCAATTAAGTCTTCGCACAACTCCTCAAACTGACTGCGATTGATGCGGGTTTCTAAATGTTTTGGTCCATCTTCCGTAGCGGTAATAAACGGGAGATTGATGTCTGTGATGTTGACGCTAGATAGTTCAATTTTTGCTTTTTCCGCCGCTTCCGAGAGTCTTTGTAAGGCTTGGCGATCGCGTCTTAAGTCTATTTCCTCTGCGTCTAAAAATATTTCTGCCAGCCAATCGACAATTTTTTGGTCGAAATCATTACCGCCTAGTTGCGTATCTCCACTGGTAGCTTTGACTTCAAAAACACCATCGCCCACATCCAAAATCGAGACATCAAAAGTACCTCCACCTAGATCGAAGACTAAAATCGTTTGACTTTCTTGGCGATCTAGTCCGTAAGCTAAAGAAGCCGCCGTTGGTTCATTGAGAATTCTTCGTACTTCTAATCCGGCAATTCTCCCCGCGTCTCTTGTCGCTTGCCTTTGGGAATCATTAAAATAAGCCGGTACAGTAATTACGGCTTCTGTCACCTTATCCCCCAAGTAGCGGCTGGCATCATCTACCAATTTTTTTAGCACCATGGCGCTAATTTCTTCGGGGGCAAAATCTTTCTCTAAGCGGGGAGAGCGAATTTTGATATTGCCCATTTCATCGCGGCGAATAGTATAAGCAACCCGCTTAGAATCGGGGCTGAGTTCGGCATAATTGCGCCCAATATACCGTTTAACTGCGTAAAAGGTGTTTTGCGGATTAGAAATGGTTTGCCGCCGGGCTAACTGTCCTACCAAGCGTTCGCCATCTTTACTAAACCCTACCACCGAGGGAGTTGTCCGCATTCCTTCGGCATTGGCAATTACTACGGGTTTGCCGCCTTCCATGACAGCAACTACTGAGTTAGTTGTACCTAAGTCTATACCAACTACTTTACCCATGCCTAACCGTTCTCCTCGCGTATCTTGTTTAACACTCGTGTTTGAGCCAATCCTTGGGATTATTGTATCTTGCTCCTCGCTATGTTTTAGATTACGCTGCCGTTAACAGGTGACTTCGCCCTTAAATTTTGCTATTTACTGCTATTACTGAAGGCGATCGCCGCTACTACAATTAAACCTAGCTCTGTTAGCGCATATCATAGCCAAATAAATTGGGGTCAACTTCTCCTAGGTTTAAATCTGCTAAACCGTACTCTTGCCAACGTCTTTCTACCATAGCTGCAACATCGGGATCGGACTCTAACGCCGCCCCCCAATCGTGGTCGGTTTCTGGTGGTATTTTGGTTGTGGCATCAATTCCCATCCGTCCACCTAAGCCAATTTTTTCGCTAGCAAAGTCTAGAGTATCAAAGGGGGTATTCGGAAGTATAAATACATCCCGCGTTGGGTCTACTTTAGAACTTATCGCCCAAACAACTTGTCGCGGATCGCGGATATTAATATCTTTATCTACCACAATTACAAACTTAGTATAAGTAAATTGCGGCAAGGCACTCCAAAAAGCTAACGCCGCCCGTCTCGCTTGACCGGGGTAAGCTTTGTCTATAGAAATAATCGCCGCTTTGTAGCTAAGGGCTTCCATCGGTAAGAAAAAATCAACAATTTCTGATACTTGCTGGCGGAGTATAGGCGTGTAAATGCGGTTGAGGGCGATCGCCATCATTGCCTCTTCTTTGGGCGGACGACCGCTAAAAGTAGTCAAATAAATGGGGTTTTGGCGATGAGTCATACAGTGAAAACGCACTAAGGGCGAATCTTCCACGCCGCCGTAGTATCCCATATGATCCCCAAAAGGGCCATCGGGCATAACTTCCCCCGGTGTAATTGTCCCTTCTAAGACAAATTCTGAGTCGGCTGGCACTTCTAAGTCTACGGTTTTGCATTTTGCCAAATTGACCCCCGAACCGCCGTACAGCCCTGCAAATAGCCACTCGGAGAGGTCTACAGGAATGGGGGTAGCCGCCGCCATAATAATCATGGGATCGACTCCAAGAGCGATCGCAATTTCTAATTTTTTCCCTCTTTCGGCAGCTTTGCGTAAGTGTCTAGCACCACCTCGTACCGAAAGCCAATGAACGGTCATTGTATTGCGCGATTGCAGTTGCAGGCGATAAACTCCAACATTGGGCGTTCCGGTTTCGCAGTCTTTGGTAATTACTAAGCCCAAAGTAATAATTTTCCCCGCATCGCCGACGTAAGGACGAATTAAGGGGAGTCTCGTCAAATCTACATCGTCGCCTTGAATTACTACTTGCTGACAGGCGGGGAAAAAGTCGCGTCCCGGCTTTGCCTTAAGTACGTCAAATAACAACTTCCCAAACTCTACCGCCTGTCCGATTTTTTTGGGGGGTTTAGGTTGCTGGAGCATTCCTAGCTTTTTGCCTAAGTCTTCTAACTCCTCTGGCTGCTGCATATTCATCGACCAGCAAATCCGCTCTACTGTCCCCATCAAGTTTATAGCTACCGGGAAAGCTGCACCTTTAACGTTTTCAAATAATAACCCTGGCCCGCCTTGAGTCAGCATTCGGTTAGAAATCTCGGCAATTTCTAGCTCTGGATCAACTAAAGCACTAATTCGCTTTAACTGTCCGCGATCCTCTAGTTGTTTGATAAATCCCCGTAAATCTCTTGCCATTGTTTCTAGTGCGAAATTTTAAATAATGTTTAGCTGTATTTTTTATTATCAGTGCCTAATCGCAGGGATTGAAGGAGTTTTACGCCTGGTAAGACAAATAATCTTAAATAAAACTTTACCTTTTTAAATTATCGTAATAAATAACTTAGATTCGCAAGCAGCCGGAGAAACTTGGTATGCTAGTTTTTTCCTAAATTATGTCTAGAGTATATGACTTGTTTGTAGCCGGAGGTCCGGTAATGTACCCTTTGCTAGGCTTATCAATTGCTACTTTTGCTTGTGCTTTTGAGCGCGGCTGGTTTTGGTTTCAGTTAACTAGCCAAGAAGATCGAGTTGTAAATGATGTCCTAAAATCTGCTCCCAAAGATTTAGCCACCGCCGCTCAAATCGCTAAACAATTTCAAAGTTTGGCAATTGGTAGGTTTTTATTAGCACCGCTCAAACTCAATCTACCTAGCCCTGAGACTTTTCATTTAGCAATGGAAGCCGCCGCCGATAAAGAATTTGTACAGATGCGGAAAGGCGATAAGTTGCTAGAAACGGTAATTGCGATCGCGCCATTATTAGGTTTATTAGGTACAGTAACGGGTTTAATTACTACCTTTGGCAGTTTAAAAATTGGCGGTGGTGGTAGCAGTGCGGACGCAACTAGAGCGGCGGCGGGTATTGGTGAAGCGCTCATAGCTACAGCGACGGGAATGATTGTAGCTATTATTGCTTTATTTTTTTTCCGGATCTTTGTTAGTTTGCAATCGCAGCAAATGGATTATTTTTCGAGAGTAGGTAGCGATTTAGAATTAATTTACCGTCAAGTGTGGTATGAACCCTCTCAAGCGGCTATACCACAAAGATTTATGGAACAAGACAGTAATTAACAATGCCCTTAAATTCTAGATTCCGCGCTTCTAAGTCTCAAATGCCAGAAATAAATCTAGTACCAATGATGGATGTGTTAATGACGGTTTTAACATTTTTCATCATCATTTCAATGACATTGACGGCGCAACAGCAATCGGTAAATATCAATTTACCTAGTACCAATACTGGCGCAAATACTGTCAAAACTCCCGATCCTTTGGTTGTGGGATTAACTCAACAAGGGATACTGCAAGTCGCCAATAATCCGGTTACTGACGCACAATTAAGCCAACAGATGCAGGTTTATTTGCAAACAAATCCTAACGGTGTGGTAGTTTTGCAAGCAGATAAAAAATTGCCCTACGAGCAGGTAGTACAAGTATTAGGCAAAATGCGGGATGTTGGGGGCGATCGCGTTTCTTTAGCGATCGATGCTAATTAATTAGGTAAACTGTTCCAAGCTACAACTATTGTGCCTTGGCGATCGCTTGTTGGTACTAAGTTGAGGTAGGTAATAAAAGTTTCTTGTTTAACTTCATAAACCATTCCTCCCCCATATTCGCCTTGGGGATTAACCTCAAAACCACTGCTTTTTAATGCGGGAGCAAATATCGTACTAAATACTTGCTCTGGTAATTGATTGGGAATTAAACGAATAGTCCCTAAAGTGTTTGATTTTGGCACTACTTCGTAAAAACCATCTTTCCCTGCACCAAACTTTGAATAAAACAAACTAGGATCAGTTAAATAGCTTTCCGGGTCGTCTATATTTTCAAAATTTATCTCACTAAGAATACCGATAAATGCTTCTTCTTGGGGACTAGCTTTTGCAACATCGTTTATATTTTCTGGACTGAGAATTTCTGAAGCTAATACAATAACTGTTGAACTATTATGATTAATTAAGTTAAGAAACTTAGTTGTATTACCTTTAGTAATTTCAAAAACCTTGGTATCCGATTCATTTTTAGCTAAGGTAAGTTTATATTCTCGCGCCTTTAGCTCTCGCTCAAAGTATTTAGCTACTAAAGCGGTTGCGTCTTTAGTTTGTTGACTAGATTGGTCTAATTCTGCCTTAAATAAACCCAAAGATCCAGGTTGAGCATTTATATATTTAGGAAAATCACCAAAAGGATCGCTCAAGTTAGAAGGATTTGGTAAAGCGATAGTTTCAGTCCCAGAAAAAGCAAGAACTTGAGGAGTTGTTTTTGCAGGTTTAGAATCTGCTGGTACTGCGGGAGATTGTTTAATTACAGGCTGACTAACGGATTTTTGATTAGCTATGAATCTATTAGTTGGGCGAACAATTGGCAATTTGACTGTGGATTGGGAAGTTTTTTTAATAACGCGCGGTGGATTAGAAGAAACTGGCAATTGTGTAATTTTAACTCGCTCAGTAGCGATTTCTTTTTTAGGAAGCTCCGTTTTGTGCGCAGGCGTAGGGGCAAATAGTATCAAACCGTGAAATCCTATAGAAAGCAATAGCATCGGTCGAGCTAGTTGCTGCCATGAATAATTTTTAACAGGATAAGATAGGGTCATATTTTTAGTTAAGCTTTTTTGGTATTGATTAATATAAAAAAATGAACTGCTAAGGCTGAGTCTATTTTGTTTGGCGTTGATGTGTTTAGCCTTAGATGATTAATAACAAAGCATTTTTAGAAAAAATTATTGTTAATTAGCTTATTATCAATAATATCAATAAAACTTAATAAAAAAGTTTTTTAGCAAGCATATATAGGTTTTTTAAAGCAAATTTAATTAGAAATTAACCTCTTTCTCCCCATTACTTAACCAGCATAGTAGTAAATTTATTCAGGGTGACAAAAATAATTCTTTTGATAGAGGTTGAATTTATATGGTTGTGCATAAAACCACTTTTAGGCTTGCTTTTACAGCTTCAGTAGTTACGGCGGCTATGGTGTTAGGGTCTGTAGTTGGAGCTTTCGCCCAAAAAGCAGTAACTTTAAATGGTGCTGGAGCTACTTTTCCAGAACCCCTTTATCAGCGCTACTTTAGCGAACTGCGTAAAGGTAGCCAACCTGTACAAGTCAACTATCAAGGTATTGGTAGCGGTGGCGGAATCAAACAGTTAGCGAATGGAAGCGTTGACTTTGCGGGTAGCGATACAGCGATGACTGACGCGGAAGCCGCCAAAGTTAAAAATGGAGTATTGTATATTCCTACTGCCGGAGGCCCGGTTGCTGTAGTTTACAATTTACCTGGTGTATCGAATTTGAAACTATCGCGCAAAGTTCTACCAGCAATATTTTCCGGTCAAATAACTAAGTGGAATGACCCCAAAATTGCCGCAGATAATGCCGGAGCCAAATTACCAAATAGTCAAATTAAATTAGCTGTACGCGCTGATAGCAGTGGTACAAGCTATATTTTTACCAACGCTCTGAGTTCAATGGATAGCTACTTCAAAGGTAGAATTGGACCTAACAAAACTCCAAAATGGCCCGGTAAGCCAGTAAGCGGAAAAGGAAACCCCGGTGTTGCTCAAATTGTCAAGCGGACTTCTGGTAGCATTGGCTATGTAGAAGCTTCTTTTGCGACAAACAATAAACTCCAATCAGCGCTAGTCCAAAATAGCCGAGGATCATATGTTGCCCCAACTCTAGCGGAAGCAAATAAGGCGCTTAATTCCGTACAGTTCAATTCTGACCACCGCGTTACCTTCAGTAAGTTGGGCAATCCTGGAGATGGATACCCAATTACAGGTTTAACTTGGTTGATGGTATATAAAACTTATACTCAGCCCGGTGATGCTGCTGCTGTCAAGCGGATGGTGCGATGGATCATGACGGATGGACAACAGTTAAACGATAATCTTGGCTATACTCGCATTCCTCAAGGAATTGCAAGTAAAGTTGTTAGCAGTGTAAATAGTGGTGTTAAAGGCCCCTAATTTCTGAAATTTTGGTCAATTAAAACAACTATTGGGGTGTTTCCTAGGGAGATACCCCAATACTTATTTACACTAAGTAGTAAAAATAACTTTATTAGAGATGCAACACTCAAAATATGAAGTAAACGATCTAACAATAATAGATAGCAATAATCATTGGTTAGATAAAGTATTTAGCGGGCTAGTGTGGCTTTTTGCTTGTAGTACGGTTTTGTTATTGTTTTGGATCAGTTGGATAATCTTTGACAAAGCTATGCCTGCCATTGGCAAGTTTGGGCTGGGGTTTTTGTGGAGTCAAGAGTGGGATGTAGGGAGTCTGGTTTTTGGCGCGTTGCCTTATATCTATGGAACTTTGGTAAGTAGCGCGATCGCTATATTATTAGCTTTTCCGGTAGGACTTGCTGTAGCTCTAGTTACTAGCGAGAATTTTTTACCCCCAGTAGTACGGAATCCTTTAGCCTTTGTAATTGAATTAATTGCGGCAATTCCCAGCGTAATTATTGGGCTTTGGGGCATATTTGTGTTAATTCCAGCTTTAGACCCTTTGCAGCAATGGTTATATCAAAATTTCGGCTGGTTTCCTTTATTTAATACGCAACCTGCGGGTTACGGAATGCTAGTGGCGGGTTTGATTTTAGCAATTATGATTTTGCCGACAATGGCGGCAATTTCCCGCGAAGTATTATTAGCAATTCCTAAAGAGTTGCGGAGTGGTTCAATGTCTTTAGGCGCAACTCGTTGGGAAAGTATTTTTGGGGTAATTATTCCGGCGGCGGCTTCGGGAATTGTGGGGGCAGCAATTTTGGCGCTGGGACGGGCTTTAGGCGAAACTATGGCTGTAACTCTTGTAATTGGCAACTCTCCAGTTATTAGTTCTTCTATCCTCGACTTGGGTTATACAATTCCGGCGGTAATGGCTAATGAGTTTGGCGAAGCCCAAGAAGATTTACACGTTGGCGCACTGATGTATCTTGCCTTGATTTTGTTTGTCGTGACTTTACTTGTCAATATGGCGGCGGTGTTGATGGTGCGATTGATTGGTAGCAAACAACAATAAAATCCTATGTCTGCAAGTTATCCCAAAAAATTAGATACATCTTTAGAATTACAAAAACCTTTGTCTGGCTATCGGACAATGTTTAATTATGGGATGAGTGCGATCGCTTTTATCCTTACTGCAATCGCTTTAATACCTTTAGTTGCCATACTAATCGAAATTCTCCGTCAAGGATTGCCCAACTTAAAACCTGAAGTATTTACAGCCTTACCCGCGCCACCGCCGATATTACCTACAGATCCTAACGGTTTTGGCAATGCGATTGTTGGTACGTTAATGATGGTAGGTATTGCCTCGCTAATTAGCATTCCTGTAGGATTAATGACAGGGATATTTTTAGCAGAATTTGGTCAAACTTCGGCGATCGCCAGTTTTGTACGCTTTATTACTACTATTTTGACGGGTGTACCTTCAATTATTGCGGGGGTATTTGCCTATGGCGTTCTGATTCTCAACCACGTTACCCAATTTTCGGCGGTAGCTGGGGGTTTTGCGCTTTCGGTAATTATGCTGCCGATTGTTGCTTTGACTACCGAACAAGCCTTAAAATTAGTGCCACAGCCTCAACGCCTTGCGTCCGCCGCTTTGGGTGCTAGTCGGTTTCAAACTACCTTTAAAGTTGCTGTCGCGGCGGCAATTCCAGCTATAACGACAGGAATTTTGTTAGCAGTGGCTAGGGCGGCGGGAGAAACTGCGCCGTTAATTTTTACGGCTTTATTTAGCGATATTTGGCCAGAGGGATTATTTGAACCTAGTCCAGCTTTATCTACTTTAATTTACAAATATGCCCAATCGCCGGATGTAATTCAAAATCAAATTGCTTGGACGGCTTCGTTAGTTTTAGTTGGTTTGGTTTTGTTGATTAGTATTTTGTCGCGGCTGGCAACGCGCCAACGTTTTAGCGATCGTTAATTTAGCATCTACTCCCCCTGTGAATAACAATAATTTTCCTCCTGCTTCGACGACAATTCCCGCGCTGCGAGTTAAAGCTTTAAGCTTTTACTACGGCAACCTCAAAGCCCTCGAATCGGTGTCAATGGACATCTACCAAGGACAGATCACCGCAATTATTGGCCCCTCTGGTTGTGGTAAATCAACTTTTATCAAATCTCTCAATCGAATTAGTGAATTAGAAAGTAGTAGTGTCAAAGTTGAAGGTGAGGTAGAGTTTTTTGGGCAAAATATCTATGCAAGTCGCGTCAATTTGAATCGTTTACGACAGCAAATTGGGATGGTATTTCAAAAACCGAACCCCTTTCCGATGAGCATTTATGACAATGTTGCCTATGGAGTGCGAATTGCTGGGCGTTGTGCCAAATCTAAGTTAGATGAAATTGTCGAATCGGCAATTAAAAGCGCAGCTTTGTGGGATGAAGTCAAAGATAAGTTAAATAAATCAGCTTTGGGGCTTTCGGGGGGACAACAGCAGCGCCTTTGTATTGCCCGTGCTTTAGCTGTAAAGCCAAAAATTTTATTAATGGACGAACCCGCTTCAGCCCTCGATCCAATCGCTACAATGAAAATTGAGGAATTAATTAAAACTTTGCGATCGTCTGTCACGATCGCCATTGTTACTCACAATATGCAACAAGCGGCGCGAGTTTCTGATTACACGGCTTTTTTTAGCACTGATGAAAGCCGCATTGGGCAGATGGTCGAATTTGGTTCTACAACTCAGATTTTTTCTGAAGCTACTCACTCTCGCACCCGCGACTATGTACAAGGACGTTTTGGCTAATTTATGAATAAGATTAAACGATTGATAATTTCTTGGATAGCGATCGCCTTTATAGTTCTACTAGCAACCACAAGTAGCGCCCAAGCCGCCAACCTACCCGAAGCAATTATGTATCGAGATCCAGCCTGTACTTGCTGCGGTAGTTGGATGAAACACTTGCAATCTCAAGGGTTTTCTGTAAAAAATGTTCCCGTTGCAGACATATTTGCTTTTAAGCATGAACAAGGAGTAACCGACGATTTAGCCTCTTGTCATACGGCAATAATTGATGGTTATGTGGTAGAAGGTCACGTTCCAGGAGACGATATTAAGCGCCTCTTGGCACAAAAACCCGATATTACAGGAATTGCTGTTCCCGGTATGCCTGTAGGTACGCCAGGGATGGAAATGGGCAGTAAAAAAGATTCTTACGCGGTAGTATCTTTTGATAAGCAAGGACAAACTAAAGTTTTTAAGCAGTATTCTTTTTAAAAATATCGCGGTATATTAAATGTTCTCTAAAGCTGAGTAATTAAAAAACTCAGCTTTTTGTTGTATCAGTCCCAAAACTTACACAGCAAACCTATAGTTAAGCCCACTACTATTAGATTAGGCGATCGCCGTAGGTTATAAATTTACTTAAAAAACTATGTCAGAACAAACTCAATCGTTTCCTGAAGCTAATTCTTCAGAACAGTTAGAATTTCTTGAACCGGAGACTAAAGCGCCTGTAGATGTTAAACCTAGTACCGATGCGCCTTTAGTAAGCGATCGCTCTGCTAAAACTCGGCAAATGCTAGGCATGAAAGGAGCTTCTAGCGGTGAAACTTCTATTTGGAAGATTCGTTTACAGCTAACAAAGCCGATTACCTGGATTCCCTTAATTTGGGGCGTACTTTGCGGTACAGCATCATCGGGCAATTTTACTTGGTCGCTGGAAAACGTGCTAAAAGTAGCTACTTGTATGTTACTTGCTGGCCCATTGCTAACAGGTTATACCCAAACTGTTAACGATTACTCTGACCGCGAGATTGATGCTGTTAACGAACCTTATCGCCCAATTCCATCGGGTGCAATTAGTACACCGCAAGTTATTACCCAAATTTTGACATTGCTATTATCGGGAATTGCGATCGCTTTTATCCTCGATAAATGGGCTGGTCATCAGTTTCCCACAATTACCGCTTTAGCGCTGGGTGGCTCTTTCTTAGCATACATTTACGGCGCTCCCCCTTTTCAACTCAAGCGCAACGGTTGGTTGAGCGGTTATGCTTTGGGAGCAAGTTATATTGCTTTACCTTGGTGTACGGGTCATGCTTTATTTGGCGAACTCAATTGGACAATTGTAGTTTTGACGCTCATTTACAGTATGGCGGGGTTGGGAATTGCAGTTGTTAATGACTTCAAAAGTGTAGAAGGCGATCGCCAATTTGGTTTGCAGTCTCTCCCTGTCATGTTTGGAGTCAATACCGCCGCTTGGATTTGCGTAGTAATGATTGACTTATTTCAAGCTGGAATTGGCGCTTATTTACTAAGTTTGCATGAAAATGTTTATGGTGCGATCGTTTTGTTGCTGATTGTGCCGCAAATAGTTTTCCAAAAGCTTTATTTCCTTCCCGATCCTCTTAACAATGATGTCAAGTATCAAGCCAGCGCTCAACCGTTTTTAGTTTTGGGAATGTTGCTTACAGGTATCGCGTTAGGTCATGCTGGGATTTAAAATTTACCTCTAAACGGATATTAACTTCACTGATGAAATACATTAACATGGCTAATAATAAGTTGTTAGCCTGCCTAAAATGATTGTGTTTCAACTGCTACAAGTTTTAATTCATTTCCTCCAGCCGATACTTATGCCGATTTGTTTTTTGTCTGCTTGGTCTTTAACTTTTCTGTTCTGTTGGAGTTTGTGGAATGCTATCCAAGATGGCGCAACTACTACCCAGAAAATGCACCAAATTCCTTGCTCTGGTTGTCAGTTTTTTACCAACGACTATCGGCTAAAATGCACTGTACAGCCTTCTATAGCTAATACTGAAGATGCGGTTTCCTGCATGGATTATCAGCCTAAAACTAATTCCATGCTCTACTAAAAACATAATTGTCAAATGCTGATTCAAAAACTGCTCGATTGCGATGAATTTGTGGCTGGGGATAATACCTTGTTGCGGGAATTGCTACACCCCGACAAACAGGCGATCGCATTGGGTTACAGTTTAGCTCATGCAACGCTACCAGTAGGTAAAACTTCTCAGCCTCACTCCTTAACTACCTCAGAGGTTTACTACATTTTGAGTGGTAAAGGAGAAATGTACATCAATTCAGAAGTTCAAATCGTTGTACCGGGGGATGCGGTGTACATTCCCCCCGATGCAAAGCAATTTATCTACAACTGTGGCGACGAAGCGCTAGTATTTATCTGCATTGTCGATCCAGCTTGGCGCAAGGAAGATGAAACTGTTTACTAAGCGCCTGTTTTTGCTATCGTTGTTTGCGATTAGTGCGATCGCTATAGGGTTAATTGCTATACCTACTTATAGTCAACAGATAGATGATTGTCGTCCGCAAATAGTTTTACCAGAAAATTTTAGCGGCGCTATTGAATTTTTAGAAGATAACTCCAAGTGCAAAAATAGCAATCAGGTAACCAGCTACTCCGAAGCGTTGCAGCAACTAGCAAAAGCAAAGGTTGTTTACTTAGGGGAAACTCACGACAATGTTAAAGATCATCGGCTACAACTAGCTATTATTCAGCAACTCTACAAGAAAAATAGTAAGGTTGCGATCGCTCTCGAAATATTCCAACGTCCTTATCAAGGGGTTGTGAATGATTACTTAGCCGGAAAAATCAACGAGCAAGAGTTATTAGATAAAAGTGAATATAAAAAGCGTTGGGGTTATCCCTGGCAATATTACGCGCCGATTGTTCAATTTGCTAAAGCCAAAAAGCTCCCAGTTTTAGCTTTAAATACTCCCACAGAAATTACTCGCTTGGTTGCTAAGAATGGCTTAGATAGCCTTACTCCAGAGCAAAGTAAACTTATTCCTCCCCTCTCAGAAATTCGTACAGACAATGCTGAGTATCGCCAATTAATGCTAGGTATTTTTCAGCAACATCAAGCCGATGCTAAAGGTAATAGTGAGAGTTTTGAAAAGTTTTTTCAAGCTCAAGTATTATGGGATGAAACTATGGCGGAAGCGATCGCTAAGTTTATTCAATCAAACCCAGGCTACCAAGTTGTAGTATTAGTTGGACAAGGGCATATTGTCTATAACTACGGTATTCCCAGCCGCGTAGCACCACGACGACTGAAAACACCGCTTAATCAACGTTCGGTGTTATTAAGTAACGATTTAGAGGAGAAAAGTGCTACTAAATTACCAATTGCTGATTATGTTTTTTGGCAAGAAAGTAATTAAGTTTTTGTTTGCGATCGCACTGTAAAAACCTTTAAAGCAAAATTCCACAGGTTATGGAGCAATAAAAGGAATAATAGATATGGTGTGATTGAGAAAAGATGATTGATTATTTTGCTTCGCGATCGCCTAGCACCAGAGCAAATAGACCAAATGCTTCAAGCTCATGGCTTTTATGTAAAAATAGCAGTAGATATTGAACGGGGTATTATTGCCGGAGGCGGAGAACTTCACGCTGATTGCGAAGCTGTATTATTATCAGATGGAAGCCAGCAAAAAGATATTTGGGGAGCAAATTGGAATCCGTTAACTCAAGAAGTTAGTTTTGAATCTCTGATAAATATTCGTCCTCGTCAAAACAATCGTTCCATAGAAATCCTTGACCCTAATATTAAAGCTAATGTTGCAGCGATCGTTCAAAAATTGATTGGGTAGTTATGAAAGATTGGAACACAAAAAAAGAACGCTATCTACAGGACGATTTACCTAAACGATTAGGTAATTTAGCCGTTAATTTAGCTCGAATTGAATCTTTGTCTAATAACTCTGTTAACGGTGACTTGGTTAAAAGTTTAGTAGAAGAAAGTAAGTTTTTTATTGAATGGGTAGCTACTGATATAGACCTAGATAAAGCCGCAGACTTAATCGAGTTCCAAATTCAACTAGCTAAATGGCAACTAACTTGGGCAGAGGTTTGGGCAAATCCTACAGAACGTAGGAATGTCGCTAAACAAGCCCATAATTGGTCAGAACGCTTGCTAGATATTTCAGGCTTAATATCTGGTGCAGTTTCTTAACTATCCTAAAAGTCTACTAAACTAACAAAAGGTTGAAAAATAGGTAATAAATCGGCTCTGCTAACTAGGAGAGTAGGATAAGAGAAACTACCGTAATCTTTGCCAGAAGTTAAAGGAAACATTGGTTGAGGATTTAAAGACAGCCAAGTACAGCCAGCCGCTTGAGAAATCACCCAAACTGCTGCAATATCCCAAATTTTGGGTGTAGACTCTACAGCACCTAAAGTTGAAGCATTTGCAACCGTAAGTAAGTTGTAGCTGGCAACGCCAAGCATCCGAATTTTAGCCGGAAAGCCTTTGATAGGGAAGCTTTGCAAAGTGCGAGAACAGATACTAAAAAAGTGATTGCCTGTAAGTTGCTCCGAGCTAGAGTAAATAGATAAGTTATTACAAAAAGCGCCTTTAGGAGGCGGTACAAGTTCGGGAGAATCGCACCAATAGCCATGAAAAGCTTGGTTTATCAGTGGAAAATAGACGTAACCAAAAACGGGTGTACCTTTGTAAAGCAAGCCTAGAGAAATGCCCCAAATTGGAATACCCCTAGTAAAGTTGGTAGTACCATCAACGGGATCGATAATCCAACACCATTCAGTATCGGGGAAAGTATGCGATCCTTCTTCAGTTAAAATGCCGTGAGTGGGAAAAGTAGATGCGATCGCGCTTTGAATTTCTAAGTCCGCCCATTTATCCGATCTCGTAACTAAGCTACCATCGGCTTTTTCTTCGGCGGAAACTTGCCCAAAATCTTTAAGTAACTGTTCCCCTACGTGGCTTGCAGTAGTTTGGGCAAAATCAAAAACTTGCTGCCAAAAATCAGTATTCAATCTAATTCACCTTTTAAAACCGATGCGATCGCGCTTCTTGTCTTCGTTTGAAATTCTGCCACATTAACGCGCCGCAAACACACTACAGCAAGGAGCATTCCCACCGCTTGCAACCCAAATACTAAACCATAAGATAACACGGGCGCAGTAAACATTGATTTACCTACTTGCAGCACCGCACCGCCTGTAACTGTTGCAATTCCTCGCGCCATTGCTTGCGACAAACCCCAAGCACCGATAAAAGTACCCGCCGTTTCCGCCGCCGTCAAATCCAACATTAAACTAATCGCGCCTGTGGTAGTTACTCCAGAAGCCAAGCCAAATATTAATAACGCACCTTGCAGCATTTGCGGGTTAGCAGTTAAACCTGCGGAAATTATCAAGCCAAAAGTTGCAGCTACAGCAATACAACCAATTTGAGCCGTTTTTTGTTTACCCAGACGCGGCACAATTAAAAAGCCCGTTGTACTCATACCGATTAGCGTACCCGTACCCCAAAAAGCGTTCAGTTTTGTAGTTTCAGAAATCGTCATGCCAAAAACTTCACCGCCGTAGGGTTCTAGTACAGCTTCCTGCATAAATAAGCTAATTGTCATTACCAGCAAAAAAGTAAAAAATATCCCTGTTTGACGGTTAGCTGTTAAAACTCTTAAAGCCCGACCTAGAGTAATACTATCTTCTCGGTTTACTAATTGCGATCGCGTTGCATACTGAGAATACTTTTTTTCTACACCCACCGTAGCGATAAAAGCTAATCCCACAACTAAAACGGGAACAATTAAAAACAATCGGTTTACAGAAGATTGCAATAACTCTAACGGTGCGTCTAAAGCAATTTGTTTTAACAAACTGCTGCTAATGATTGCGCCGACAATAATACCTACCATCAACATCGACCAAACAATTCCCACTAGCTTAGAGCGATTATCTTCTTCAGAGACATCGACTAACAGCGCTGCAAAGGGGGTAGAACTGGCACTAATAGCTAAACCATACAGAGCAAAAACTAGCCCTAATAATCCTACTAAACCATAGGTTTGCATCGTCCAGCCGGATTGTAAGCTTGAGCCAAGTTGCCATATTACTTGAACAGCTAAGAAAGATGCGATCGCAAACAATGTCGCTCCCGTCCACACATAGCCTGTGCGATGATAGCCGTATAAAGGTTTAGAATCCGACATTTGCCCAAACCATACCCTTGCTGGGGCGATAAATTGGTGCATAGCGATCGTTCCCGCAGCCACTAAGGCAGGTACTTTCAATTCATCGATCATTACCCGATTAAGTACACCGAGGGTCAATACTGCCATAATTCCTAGTCCCATCTGAAACAAGCCTAGCCGGAACATGGTTAAGAGGTTTAGCTTGGGTGTAGTAATTGGTTGCGAGTCCAAAAAATCGCTGCTTGCCATAGTTTTATAAAAGAAACTTAGTATATAGGCGATCCTAAATCAATTGTGAAAATTGTAGGGGCGCAATGCATTGCGCCCCTACGGTTATATGTTTATGAATCAAACAAGATTGCTAGAGGCGATCG
The DNA here is from genome assembly GCF_000332075.2 of Synechocystis sp. PCC 7509. Classification (NCBI taxonomy): domain Bacteria; kingdom Bacillati; phylum Cyanobacteriota; class Cyanophyceae; order Synechococcales; family Merismopediaceae; genus Synechocystis; species Synechocystis sp. PCC 7509. The sequence goes on from NZ_ALVU02000001.1 coordinate 1,315,949, forward strand.
CCCAAATCAATTGTAAACTTCTTAGGCTGTGCAACGAAAAGGGAAGTAGTGGGCGTACTATACTTCAGGAATAAGCATAGATATTGACTATATTTTTTGATTAAAAGCTATGTTCCCAAATCATCGCCCTCGCCGTTTAAGAACTCATCCCCAATTGCGCCGCATGGTGCGCGAAACTGTTTTAACCACTAACGATTTAATTTATCCTTTGTTTGCCGTCCCTGGTGAAGGAATTGCCACAGAAGTTAAATCAATGCCGGGAGTTTACCAGCTATCGGTAGATAAAATTGTTGAAGAAGCTAAAGAAACCTACGATTTAGGCATTCCCGGAATTATTTTATTTGGTATCCCCGAAGACAAAGACACCGATGCAACAGGCGCTTGGCATGATTGTGGGATTGTCCAAAAAGCTGCTACAGCCGTTAAAGCCGCCGTTCCCGATTTGATTGTCATAGCAGATACTTGTCTATGCGAGTACACGAACCACGGACATTGTGGCTACTTGCAAGTTGGCGATTTAACCGGAAAAGTTTTAAACGATCCAACTTTAGAATTGTTAGGCAAAACTGCGGTTTCCCAAGCGAAAGCAGGCGCGGACATTATTGCGCCTTCGGGGATGATGGATGGCTTTGTGCAAGCCATTCGCACAGCTTTAGATGCGGCGGGTTATCAAGATACGCCAATTATGTCCTACGCGGCTAAATACGCCTCAGCTTATTATGGGCCATTTCGTGATGCTGCCGATTCTTCCCCGCAATTTGGCGATCGCAGAACTTACCAAATGGACGCAGGAAACGCCCGCGAAGCCTTAAAAGAGATTGAGTTAGACATCGCTGAAGGCGCAGATATGCTGATGGTAAAACCAGCTTTAGCATACATGGATATTATCTGGCGCGTAAAAGAAGCAAGTAACTTACCTGTAGCGGCTTACAACGTTTCTGGGGAGTATGCAATGGTAAAAGCGGCGGCGCTGAATGGTTGGATAGATGAGGAACGAGTTGTAATGGAAACCTTGACGGGGTTTAAACGCGCTGGTGCAGATATGATTTTGACTTATCACGCTAAAGATGCGGCGCGTTGGTTGGGATAATAAAGTGCGATCGCATTTTCAGTAAGTGCGATCGCATTATAATCAGTCCCAAAACGCTAAGATTTTAGACTAACGATCAAAATAACTATTGATGTAATGGCAGAAACATTATTTTTTAACGCCCTCAATCAGGCTATAGATGAAGAAATGGCGCGGGATGCTACGGTACTTGTGCTAGGTGAAGATGTAGGTCATTACGGCGGTTCTTACAAAGTTACCAAAGACTTACATGGCAAATACGGCGATATGCGCGTATTAGATACTCCCATTGCTGAAAATAGTTTTACAGGTATGGCTGTCGGCGCAGCTATGACAGGCTTAAGACCGATAATTGAAGGCATGAATATGGGGTTTCTACTTTTAGCCTTTAACCAAATATCTAATAATGCTGGGATGCTGCGTTATACCTCTGGAGGTAATTTTACAATTCCAATGGTAATTCGCGGGCCTGGGGGTGTAGGGAGACAATTAGGTGCGGAACATTCCCAGCGATTAGAGGCATATTTCCAAGCCGTTCCGGGGATAAAAATTGTTGCTTGTTCTACACCCTACAATGCCAAAGGATTGTTAAAATCGGCAATCCGGGACAATAACCCCGTGCTATTTTTTGAACACGTATTGCTTTACAACTTAAAAGAAAATTTACCCGACGAAGAATACTTACTTCCCTTGGATAAAGCTGAAGTCGTCCGTAAAGGTAAAGACGTAACTATTCTTACCTATTCGCGGATGCGTCACCACGTCATGCAAGCCGTGAAAGTATTAGAAAAAGATGGCTACGATCCAGAAGTAATTGATTTAATCTCTTTAAAACCTCTAGACTTTGATACTATTGGCGCTTCGATTCGCAAAACTCACAAAGTAATAATTGTTGAGGAGTGTATGCGTACTGGCGGCATAGGTGCAGAATTAACCGCTTCCATAAACGATCGCTTATTTGACGAATTAGACGCACCTGTACTCAGACTATCTTCCCAAGATATTCCTACGCCTTATAATGGCAAGTTAGAGCGGTTAACAATCGTGCAGCCAGAGCAGATTGTTGAAGCCGTCCAAAAGATGGTAGCTTTGCGGGTTTAGCGGTAGGTAATAGGTTTTCTGCTACGACCCGTTCAAAACCGATTATCATACATTTGTTAAGAGCGGGTCATGGTATGCAGAAACAGCGAGGGGTATTAGCTTTAATTTTAGTATTGATTATCGGAGCGATCGCCACGATAATTAACATTGATATTCCTTTGGGGTTGGACTTACAGGGAGGTTCTCAGTTAACAATTCAAGTAAAAACCACCGATAAAATTAAGCAAATTACCCAGCAACAGCTAGAAGATGTCCAGAAAGTAATTGAAAACCGGGTTAACGGTTTAGGGGTGTCCGAACCATTAGTACAGACGGTAGGACAAGATCAAATTTTGGTACAATTGCCGGGAGTAAGTAACCCCGAACAAGCAGAAAAGGTTTTAGGCGGTACAGCACAGTTAGAATTTAAAGCCCAAAAACCTGGTACAGAAGCCCAGTTATTTGCTTACCAACAATCACAGAGCGAACTATTAGCCAAGCAAGCAGAGTTAAGCAAAACTGACGATCAAGCGGCAATAGAAAAAAATCTTGCAGACTTGCAAAATAATTATAAAGCGATCGCCGAATTGTTTGAAAGTAAGGGATTAGGCGGTAGAAATCTTCAAGATGCCTTTGGCGAACCTACCCAAGCCAGCAATAATTGGAATGTCGCTATCCGTTTTGATGATGAAGGCGGCAAATTATTCGCAGACTTAACAAAAAATCTGGCAGGGACGGGGCGCAGTATAGGAATTTTCTTAGACAATAAACTAATTAGCGCTCCTAATGTTGGGGTAGAATTTGCCAAAACGGGAATTGCTGGAGGCGCGGCAGTAATTACTGGGAATTTTACCCCCCAAGCCGCAACGGATTTAAGCGTACAGTTGCGCGGTGGTGCTTTACCTGTACCAGTGGAAATTGTTGAAAACCGTACAGTAGGCGCAACTTTAGGACGCGATAGTATTCAACGCAGCATCTACGCTGGGGTGGGTGGTTTGCTTTTAGTCTTAATTTTTATGGTGGTTTACTACCGCTTACCAGGACTAATTGCCGATATTGCCTTAATTATTTATTCTCTGCTAACTTGGGCTACTTTTGCCCTTTTAGGCGTGACGCTGACACTCCCAGGGATTGCGGGGTTTATTCTCAGTATTGGGATGGCGGTAGATGCCAACGTTTTAATTTTTGAGCGGACGCGGGAAGAATTACGGGCGGGAAAAACGCTATATCGTTCTGTAGAATCAGGCTTTTATCGAGCTTTTTCTAGTATTTTAGATGGCAACGTAACCACTGTAATTGCTTGTGGGGCGCTGTTTTGGCTGGGTTCGGGTTTGGTACGAGGCTTTGCTTTAACGTTAGCTTTGGGCGTAGCTATGAGTATGTTTACAGCGCTTACTTGCAGTCGGACGTTTATGTTTATCGCCATTACCTTCCCTGCTTTGCGTAAACCAGAACTATTTTGTCCAAATCTACCAACCGCTAAAAAGGCATCGGGGGCAGTATGAAGTTTAGTGTAAATAAACAAAGAAATCTCTGGTGGAGTATATCTTTGACGCTGATTTTGGGTAGTTTAATTGCAATGCTGGTTTCGTGGCAACAAATTAATGCACCGTTGCGCCCTAGTTTAGATTTTATCGGCGGTACGCGGCTGCAACTCCAGCGCGATTGTACTATAGCAGGGGTATGCGATCGCAAAATCGACCTCGCGGTAGTGCGTCAAATTATGGCAGACCAAGGACTAGGCAATAGTACAATTCAACTTGTAGATAAAGATCGCAACTCTAACGATCAAATTCTATCTATTCGTACCAAAAACCTTAGCGTTGACGAACGGACAGCGTTGCAAGATGCTTTAAGTCAATCTATAGGTGCTTTAGATTTGCAAGCAAGTCAAAATGACACTGTTGGCCCAACTATTGGTAGACAGCTACTTAGTTCGGGTCTACTGGCGCTAATTGTTTCTTTTGCTGGAATTATTATCTACTTAAGCTTTCGCTTTGAGTTGGATTATGCGCTATTTGCGATCGTTGCCCTATTTCACGATGTCTTGATTACGGCGGGAGCTTTCTCGGTTTTGGGATTAGTCCAAGGAGTAGAAGTAGATAGTTTATTTATCGTCTCTTTGCTGACAATTACAGGTTTTTCTGTTAACGATACTGTAGTTATTTACGATCGCATTCGGGAAGTAATTAAGCTAAATCCCGACCAACCAATTAAAGAAATTGTCGATGATGCGGTTAATCAAACCTTAACTCGTTCGATCAATACGACTTTAACGGTGTTGTTGACATTGTTTTCAATCTTCTTTTTTGGTGGCGAAACTCTCAAAAACTTTGCCTTAGCCTTAATTATTGGTTTTACCCTGGGCGCGTATTCCAGTATTTTTATTGCCAGTACGTTATTGTCCTTGTGGCGAGAATCAAGAGTTCAACCCAAGTCTGTAGAAGTGCTTGAGTAGTAGATCCCCCTCAGTCCCCCTTAAAAAGGGGGAGGAATAAATATTTTATTTTCCCCCCTTTTTAAGGGGGGTTAGGGGGGATCTACATCGTCAAGTAACCAAGAGATTTTGCAAACATTCCCACAAAAGCAGGCTTTTTACCTGCTTTTTTAACGAGCAAATCAATACCCGACAAAATAAGTCGGGTATGTTTGACGTGGTAAATAGCCCGTGTTAGTATCAAGCGACTGATGGAAAACAGAGGGTATAGAGTCAATGACCAAAGCGATCGCACAACCAATATCTTTATCAGCTACCTTTAGCGCTTTAAAGTGTAAAGAATGCAGCGCCGAGTACGAACTAAAAGCTATTCACGTTTGCGAAGAATGCTTTGGGCCATTGGAAGTAACCTATGACTACGACGCTATCCGTCGCACTGTAACCCGCGAAACTATCCAAGCTGGGCCAAATTCAATTTGGCGTTACCGTGCTTTTTTACCCGTAGCCACCGACAACCCCATTGATGTTGGTACGGGAATGACACCCTTAATTCAGGCGAATCGCTTGGGGCGACGCTTGGGATTGAAAAAGCTTTTTATTAAAAACGATGCCGTAAATATGCCCACCTTGAGTTTTAAAGATCGGGTGGTTTCTGTAGCGCTTACTCGTGCTAAAGAATTGGGCTTTACAATGGTTTCTTGCGCTAGTACGGGCAACTTAGCTAATTCTACCGCCGCGATCGCCGCTAGTGCTGGTTTAGATTGCTGCGTGTTTATTCCCGCAGACTTAGAAGCAGGGAAAATTTTAGGCACTCTAATTTACGGGCCGACAGTAATGGCAGTAGAAGGCAACTACGATCAAGTTAATCGCCTCTGCTGTGAAGTAGCTAACACCCACGATTGGGGATTTGTCAACATTAATTTACGTCCTTATTACTCCGAAGGTTCAAAAACCTTGGGTTACGAAGTAGCCGAACAATTAGGCTGGCAATTACCAGATCATATAGTTGCGCCTTTGGCCTCTGGTTCGTTATTTACCAAGATATACAAGGGTTTCCGAGAATTTGTAGATGTTGGCTTGGTAGAAGATAAAGACGTGCGTTTTAGTGGCGCACAAGCTGAAGGTTGTTCGCCAATTGCTCAAGCTTACAAAGATGGCAAAGACTTTATCAAACCCGTAAAGCCTAGCACGATCGCTAAATCCCTAGCAATTGGCAATCCCGCCGATGGCGTTTACGCGCTGGAAGTCGCTAGAAAAACTAACGGTAATATTGAATCGGTTAACGACGCAGAGATAATTGAAGCAATCAAACTTCTCGCCGAAACTGAAGGGATATTTACAGAAACCGCCGGGGGAACTACTATCGGCGTTCTCAAAAAGCTTGTAGAAGCAGGCAAAATTGACCCCGAAGAAACAACGGTAGTCTACATTACCGGGAACGGATTAAAAACCCAAGAAGCCGTACAAGGTTACATTGGCGAACCATTAACTATTGAAGCTAAGTTAGATAGCTTTGAACGGGCGCTAGAGCGATCGCGTACATTAGATCGTTTAGATTGGCAGCCCGTGCTAGTTTAAGAAAAAACTGTTATTGTAGTTATCCTCCTTTTCTATCCTGCTCCTATGTCCGTTAAAGTCTTAATTCCTACTCCCCTGCAAAAATTCACCAATGACCAAGCCACTTTAGAATGTGATGGCAAAACCATTTCTGAATTAATCGAAGCTTTAGAACAAACTTGTCCTGGTATCAAAGCGCGTCTTTGTGACGAAAACGGACAACCCCGACGCTTTTTGAACCTTTACGTCAACAGTGAAGATATCCGCTTTTTAGAAGGTACAGATACCCCGCTAAAAGAGGGTGATGAAGTCAGCATAGTTCCGGCGGTGGCTGGCGGCTGATGCACGCTAATTTTTATTTGTAAGTAGACTTGAGCGATTAGATGGCTTAAGTCTACTTTTTAGTTTTAGACTGAAATTGAGTTTATACTTACTTTTTCCGGTGGATATTTATCAATCCGTAGTTAGTCCAATACTATTTTCTGGCTTAAAAACCGATCCTGAATGGCTGCAAAAACAGACAATTAGCAACCTTTCTAAACTAGACAACAGTAAAAATATTGTCTCTCAAACAATAAAAGCTCAATTAGCAAAGTCTTTGAACTTTAGCCACGATTCCTTGCAACAAAAACTCTGGGGTTTAGAATTTCCCAATCCTGTAGGGTTAGCGGCGGGATTTGATAAAGATGGTTTAGCGGCGGGAATGTGGTCGAGTTTTGGTTTTGGGTTTGCAGAAATAGGCACTGTAACCTTACACGCGCAGCCTGGCAACCCCCAGCCTCGTTTATTTCGTTTACCTATAGATAAAGCTGCACTCAACCGCATGGGGTTTAATAATTGTGGTGCGGAAGTAATGGCAACACAATTAGCAGATAGATTTAAAACGGCTAAAAGTTTAATTCCGATTGGAATAAATCTCGGTAAATCTAAAGTTACAGCTTTAGAAGACGCACCCGCCGATTATCTAGGTAGCTTTCGCGCTTTGCAAGACTTGGGAGATTATTTTGTAGTTAATGTATCTTCCCCCAATACTCCAGGGTTGCGAACTCTGCAAGATGCGGGGAGTTTGAACGCTATTTTGGATGCTTTGCAACAAGAAAATCAAGGACGTAAGCCGATTTTAGTTAAAATTGCTCCAGATTTGGAATGGGATGCGATCGCAGATATTATAAAAGTTGCTAAAATTCAACAACTTGCCGGAATTATTGCCACCAATACAACTATTCGCCGCGACAATTTGCAAACTCAAGTTATTGCAACTACAGGTAAATCTATTCATGAAGAAGCTGGCGGTATTAGTGGCTTACCTATAAAAAATCGCTCTACTGAAGTTATCCGGTTTATTTATTCGGAAACTAAAGGACAACTCCCGATTATTGGCGTTGGTGGAATCTTTACAGCAACTGATGCTTGGGAAAAAATAACGGCGGGTGCAAGTTTGTTGCAAGTGTACACCGGATGGATTTATGAAGGGCCGTTAATGGTGCGCCGAATTTTAATCGGTTTGCAGGAAAAACTGTTAGAACATCAGTTAACGTCTGTTTCCCAAGCTATAGGTTTAACAGCTAATAATTAACTTATTTTTCAAGAGTGTAATTAATGCCAATTAAAACCAGTGTGAAGTTATTAATTTTGTTTAGTATGATTTTGGTAACTAGCATTGCCTATAAAAATGCTTTAGCCATAGCCGAAATAGCTATCAAACAACCATTTACAGTAAAGCTTAAACCTAGAATTAAGGTGGCTTCAGACTTTGCCAACAAATACAAAAATATTGATGAACTTCTAGCGGCTTCTGATGTGGTTGTCTTCGGAAAATTTACAGGAAATCCTCAGATAGTTTTACCGAGTGAAGGGCTATCTTTACCTCTAGGTTGGAAAGAAGATCGAAAAAGAAAACCTTTAGATCCTACTTTTATCAATCAAGTTTTAGCTTCAAGAGATCCCGGTCATCGTACTATGACCTTTGTACCGAGCCAAACGATTAAAGGAAGTACAAGCAAAGCTATAACTGTAGGACAACGTGGGACATTTGCTGAATCTGATACTTTACAAAACACAGGTGATAAGTTTTTTCAAGCAGGAGATTTTTATGTACTGTTTTTGACGTTAGAACCTTCCCGGAGTGATAACTTTTATTGGACTACTGGAGCGGTTCAAGGTGCTTTTCAAGTAAAGAGCGATCGCATAAACTGTCCGCAAATTAAAAGTGAATCTTTAGATGATTTTCTACGAACTATTCAAACCAAAGTGAAATCAATTAATAGTAACTAAATTGCAAATATTATAGTGTAAAAAATTCGTTTTTATTAACTATTATAATTGTGATGGTAGAAATCAAAGCACAGGTAAATTATTGTGGAAGCCCAAATAACTTAGAGGAAGGGCAACCATTGATAAGTAAAATTTATAAAAATAGTAGCAAGTGTTTTAGCTTACAATTGAATTTGGTTAACTACCTATATGAATATCAGTTTTATTTAACCCGATAACCTTTTACAAGAGTTCTAGTATATGGAATCATGGTTTAGTGTTAATTGGCAAGAACTTTTTGTTCCTAGTATGCCACTATTTGAACTTTTTGTACGCGGCTCTATAGTTTATCTACTGTTGTTTTTTGTATTACGTTTTATCCCTGCGCGTCAATTAGGAATGTTGGGAATTACCGACTTACTTGTAGTAGTTTTGTTTGCTGAAGCGGCTCAAAATGCGATGGCAACAAACTATACGTCAATAACCGAAGGAGTTGCGCTTGTAGGGACGGTAATTTTTTGGAGCTACTTAATTAATTGGCTAGGTTACAAATATCCCCACCTGCAAAAGTTTCTAAATCCGCCGCCTTTATTGATAGTCAAAAATGGTAAATTAATTGAACGCAATTTAGAAAAAGAATTAATTACTGAAGATGAATTAATGAGTCAGTTACGCCAACAAGGTGTAGAGTTGATTCAAGAAGTAAAAATAGCCTATATGGAATCAGATGGGGAAATTAGTGTAATTTCCCAAGAGAAAAAGACCTCTACTACTGAACTATAATTTAGTTGTTACTTAGGTTTAGTTAAGAATAACTTTACCACTTTGTTGAATCCTAATCGCGCTTTGTTGCTCGTTTAAAGTTTTTCCTTCACTCAAAGAAACTTCTAACAATCCTGAATTAACAACGGAAGTAGCTGCAATTTGAATAAATCCGTTATCGGGACGGACTAAAGTAATAGTTACAGGAGCGGGTAAGTCTTTAAGTACAACTTCTGTTTTGGCTGCTAAAGTCCGCCCTTCAGTGTATTTAATGGCTTCGTAAGTAATGGCTGTATTGGTAGTGTTTGTTAATTTGACACTTACTTTACCGTTGATGGGTGTAACCGTTGCGATCGCATTCCCACTTTCTTCCGGTAAAGGCGGTACTAAGGGGGCGCTGGGGTCTGTAATATTAACTGGGGTGCGATCGCGCCTATAAAGCTGTTCGTTAAATATACTTGGTTTAGGATTAAGCACTCCACTCGGCGTTGGCTTAGGAGTTTGAGCTATAGAGCTTAGAGGAATACCAATAAACAATAAGCTACCGCCGATTAAAACTGCTTTATTTTTAATTTGGTTAAGTTTATTCATAAAAATTCGTCTGCTTTTATTCTTTAACCTTTAATTTACGCACATTAACTCCTAACTAACATCTAGCATTGGGTGTAAAAGCATTCAAGTATAGTTAACGCCAGTTAGTTCGATGTAAAAAGGATTGATGACGAGATTTTAAGGGGAGCTTAGTATCATCAATTGGTGGAGAAATCGAGGAAGAATCCCGCCACAAAACTAAAGGAATACTCAAAGATCCTAAGACTGTTACAACTCCCGCCATCATCCAAACTAACCAGCGATTAGGGCGATAATTTCCCCGCTCGATTTGCCAAAATACTTGGTTGTAGCGCCAAGCAGCTAGACTAATAACAATAATTCCAAAAATTACTAAACTAACTCCTAAGTTTTCTGAATTAAAAATTGGGTAAGTAGCAACGGGCTTTTGAGTGACTGCTACATGAAGTTGACGCAAAAATAAGCCAAACCTGGCGATCGCAATGCCAAAACCAATTAAAGCAATAGAAGTGCGCAGCCAAGCCAAAAAAGTCCGCTCGTTTGCTTGATGTTCGCGTTGGCGATCGATTACAGGTTTTACCATTAGCTTTCGCACCAGTCCAAAATTCGATTCCACGCCCACCAAGGATCGGGATCTTTAGCTACTAATTGTCCTTCTTTGCTATTTATATAACCTACATGACCGCCGTAATCGGTTAATACTAAGTCAATATTTGGATTAGCTTTGCAAGCAGCTTGCAAATCGGGAATAATTGCCGGATCGAACATCGGATCGTCGGCGGCATATAAAATTAAAGTTGGCTTTTCTAGGTGTGGCAATATATGCAAGCCACTACTAGCCTCGTAATAAGCCTCTACCGTAGGAAAACCCAAGCGATCGATAACTAGCTCTTTGTCAAAACCCCAAATGCTAGTGGCTCTCTCAATAGCCCTTAGATCGATTTCTCCGGGGTGAGCGTGATAGATTTTTAGAGCTAGTTTTTTTAGTTCCTTGGCGATCGCTTGTTCCAAATACTTACCCCAAGGATCTTTAACTAAATAATTAAGACTGCGCGTTGAGTCTAAACTTGGACAAATCACCGCCGCGCCGCCAATTTCGGTATTATCTAGTTCTACGTCCCGATTTTTGGTTAATTCTTGTGCCGCTTTTACCGCCCACAATGCCAATTGTCCACCCAAAGAAAAGCCTGTAAACCAAAACTTGCCAGGACATCCCAGCGCTTTAGATTGCGACGCAATGCGTACAAAGTCTTCTCCTTCAAATAAACCATCTGAAGTTAATGTTGGAGACAATAGAGCGGTTTTGCCGTGCGCTCTCCAATCAAACAGCACCACCGCATAGCCTTGGGCGTAGGCTTTGCGCCCCAAAAGTCGTAAAAACCACTGATTATCTAACGATCCGGTAATACCATACGTCCCTACAATCGTACCGCGAGGGTTTTTAGGAATAGCAACAATGCCAAAAATCGGTACGCCTTTAGCCCCCATAAAAACTTTTTCTTGGTAAGGTGGCTCTGGGTGTGCGGTTGTCTTTTCCCAATCTTGACTAGCAAATAGGGCAGTATAAACGGTCATTGACACGCCATTTTTTAGCCACCAGGGGGGAATATAGCCAACATTGGACATAGAGAAAGTTCAAATACGAGACAGTTACTTTATTATTTCGGCTTGCTGCTCAATATTTCTATTCCTTTAGTCAATTTTCTGGTAAAGTCTTAAGATTATATTTAGAATGCTCTATATAATAATTTAGAGCGCTCTTTGTACCTGACAAAGATTTTTTTTATCCCTAATATCTGCAAAGATTTTTTAATAATGCCTCGGATACTTGTTATTGATGACGATCCAGCGATCTCGGAACTTGTCGCAGTCAATCTAGAAATGGCTGGATATGAAGTTACGCAGGCAGAAGATGGCATTAAAGGTCAAGCCCTAGCAATGCAAATATTGCCAGACTTAATCATGCTCGACTTGATGTTGCCTAGAGTTGATGGGTTTACGGTTTGCCAACGCTTGCGCCGCGATGAAAGGACGGCGGAAATCCCCGTACTAATGTTAACGGCTTTAAGTCAAACTCAAAACAAAGTTGAAGGATTTAATGCTGGGGCAGATGATTACTTAACTAAGCCCTTTGAAGTAGAGGAATTGTTAGCAAGAGTGCGCGCTTTACTGCGGCGTACCGATCGCATTCCCCAAGCTGCCAAGCATAGCGAAATTCTTAACTATGGTTCGTTAACTCTAGTACCAGAGCGTTTTGAAGCAATTTGGTTTACAAAAACTATCAAGTTAACTCATTTAGAATTTGAATTGCTTCATTGCTTGCTACAACGACACGGGCAAACGGTATCTCCTAGCGAGATTTTGAAAGAAGTTTGGGGTTACGATCCTAATGATGATATTGAAACTATCCGTGTCCACATCCGCCACTTAAGAACAAAACTAGAACCAGATCCGCGCCATCCTCGCTACATTACGACGGTTTATGGTGCAGGCTACTGTTTAGAATTACCTGGCGACTCCTCAATCGAGCTTAACAACTTACCTCTAAGCATTACTAAAGAAAATAATTCTTAAACTTAACTGTGGTAGGTTTATTGTCCCAAAAAAAGCCCCCCAAAATTTGGGAGGCGAAGTCAAAGTTAACAAATCCTTTAACCAGCTACAGCTAAAGCTCCGGCAATTGCCGAACAAATAGCTGAAACAATAGCAGTTCCAGCCAACCATTGAGCAGCCGTTGCCGCCGCTTTACGAGTTTCTTCCGCTTGCTTTTGTGCCTGACGCTTAACGTCTTCCAAACGGCGTTGAGCCTCTTGCTGAATGCGTTCGGCTCGTTGCAATACGCTGTTACGCGCTCCTTCAATTTGATCGATAATCCGGTTAGCATCAGCCTCGCTAATATCTTCACGAGAACTCATGACTGCAACTAGAGTATCGCGGTTGAAAGAACCTAGGCGATCGCGAATCGAATCAAAACCTGCTTGGGGATCGTCAAACAACTGACGCACATCGCGTTTGATGCCATCATAGTTGAGTTCAGGACGGTCAAGAGCATTGAGGTAGTTGCGAATTTGACCAAATACGCCATCAAGGGTATCTTGAATCCGTCGTTGTACTGCTCTTACTTGTTCGACAAATTGTTCGCGTACAGCGAGGACTTGATCGACAATCCGCGCCGCTTCTTCCTCTGACATATCGCCTCGCGCTTGCAGTAAAGTAACTACTGTATCGCGGTCAAAATGCGCCAATCGGTCGCTAAAACTTTCTACCCCAGCGCGTGGATCGTGAATTAATAGCTGCAAATCGCGCTTAATTGCTTCAGGATTAAGTTCATCTTTGCCAGTATTTCGCAAGTAATCTTCGACGTTAGATTGAAATGTTTGAACTCTTTGTTGAGTTCTAGCAGCTAAACGTCTGGGACTTTTGACGATATTACGAATCGAGCCTTGTACTCCGTCAATAACTTGGTTTACCTGCTCTTCGCTCAAATCTCGGCGTTGACTAAGCAATTGCACCAAAGTATCGCGATCAACTTGAGACAAGCGGCGGCGTAAAGCTAACGCTCCCTCTTGGGGATTTTCAAATAGTCTAGAGAAGTCGCGGGCAATTCCTTCAGGGTTCAATTCATCTTTACCAGTATTTCGCAAGTAATCCGATAAAGTAGTTGTCACCGAGTCGTACTGATCTTTAGCTAAAGCAGCGACGTTTTGCGGTGCGTGGCGGAGGCTTCCCCAAGTTGATTCTACTTGGTCGATGGTTTGGTTAATTTGCTCCTCATTCAAGTCTTGACGCTGATTGAGCAACTGTACCAAGGTATCGCGGTCAAAACGAGATACACGCGATGCGATCGCACTCATCCCAGCAGAGGGATCGTTTAACAAAGTTTTGAGTTCCGACGCGATCGCATTGGGGTTAAGTTCGTCTTTGCCGGTATTTCGCAGATAAGACTCTAAATTTAACCATAGCGACTCGGCTTGCGCCTTAGCTTGGTCAGCGATATTTTGCGATTCAAATAGTACGCGATCGCGCTGGGATTCTAGCAAGCCCACAATTTCCTCTGCTTCCGCTTCAGAAACATCATTACGCTGAAGCAATACTTGGCGCATAGACTCTCGATCTAACCCTGCTAGGCGAATGCTTAAGGTTTCATGACTTGCCTCAGCATCTTGTAGCAAAGGCTTAAAAGTGCGCTCTACGCCTTCTGTTGTCAGTTCTGACTTACTTGTAACTAGCAAATAGCTTTCTACGGCTCGTTGCAAGTCTTGGGCGGCTTCTTTCTCCTCTTGCGCTCTTGCCATCATTAAAACTTCAGTACGGATGCTTTCTAAGCGATCGGCAATCGAGGCAATTTGCGTTTGGGTAAGAATTCCGCGCTGTTGCAATAGTTGCACAAAATCGTTGCGAGAAAGCTGTTCTAATTGACGGCGTACTGCTCCGGGATCTGCCGCCGGATCGTACAATACATCGTGAAATTCCTGAGCAATCTTGTCTTGACTCATTTGCCAAGAATAAGTGTTAAGCAGGTAATTTTCCACATCGGCGCGAATTGTACTGTAAGGCAAACTAGGAGTTTTAACACCGGTTTGCGTTGCAACTTTATCTACTTGCTCGGTTACTTTATCTTTGGCGCTAGTTAACGAGCCGATAATCTTCTCTACATCAAAGTCTGACAAGTCCGTGCGTCCCATGACTAACCCAATTAGGGTATTTATCCCGGTTTGCATAATACCTGGAGTATTTTCTTGGGCCGCTTTTTGGCTAGTGTCTTTTGTTTGACGCATTTCTGCCATTAATTTGTCAATTTTGGCATCTAATTCATCAGTTTTTGTTTGTCCCGGCGCAACGCTTTTGAGATACTCTACCATTTCTCCCATCCGGTCAGTTTGGGGTTCTTGGCGATCGACTACTTGCTTCCAAACGCTTTCTAATTGATCGACAATCCGGTTCATATCTTTTTTAGATAAGTCCGTGCGACTGCTGACCAATTCCACAAACTTTTGTCTATCTATATTCCGTAAATCGCTACTTCCCGCCACGGCTTTTAGTTGTGGATCGCTGAGTAACTTTTCAAATTCGCCCTTAATTTTGCTTAAATCCAATTCGGGGGGACGCAGCATTTGCAAATAGTCTTCAACATTTTCCCGAATACTCATCGGATCTACGGCCGATCCTAGTTCGCGGCGGATTGCTCCGGCGGCGGCTTCGGCGGTAGCTACTACTTGATTATTTACAGCTTTTGCTCCCAAAGCGGCGGCGGCTGTTCCCATCAACGCCTGCACCCCAGAGGTTGCAGTATTGATAAGTGAACCAATTAGCGAGCCTACACTACTTGAACCTATCCACACTAAGAGCAAGAAGTAAGCTGCCCAAATTACTAAACCAACGATCGCGCCAAGTCCTGAACTTGCAATCAAACTTAGTTTTACTGCCAAAAAACAAGCGATCGCTAAAGAAATACTGACACTAATTAAAGTTCCTAGTCCTAAAGCCGTGCCAATTTTGCGAATAGTACCACCAAAACTTGTTGCTTCTTCATCCGTGCGATCGCTTTCCCCTTCGTCGGAACTACGTCCCAAAAGAAAGGCTACACCAACATTAGTTAGTAGTAGCTGTACGGCAAAAGCCAGCACTACCCCGGCAATTAATGCTACAAAGAATTTTGGTCCTGAAAACAAAAGTGCCGCATCTTCTGGAGTTTGCACCCCTTCTGTAACTGGAACTTGCGCTAACCAAAATAGCGTTTTTTCAAGCCCCAGTGTTATCCCAATATGTTCAAACATGGTATACCCTTCGTCAAACTTTAACTCGGCGTTGATTTATAGATTGTGTGAGGTAAAAACAGTGTATCTCTTACAATACTCAACTATGAAGTCAGAATCGCTGCCTGTGGCAGTTTGTAACATCCTCCCTTGGTCTGAAAAATATATCTTTAGCCAGATGAGCCAAGGCAATCAAGGCATTAAAAAAGCTGCGTAAGTTGAGCTAGTGGGTATAATTTTAGCTACTTCTACCATCAATTTGAGTAACATACATTTCAAAATGTAAATTTTACTATGACTATTGATAGAACTCTTTACAAAAAACTTGGTGCTAAATCACCCTTTAGAGTTGGTTAAGGTTCACTCCTAGAGACAGAAAGCAGGAAATAGATAGCTCGATAGAGTAGAGACATAAAATACAATTCTTCGCAAATCAAAAACATGGAAAGCAAAACGACAAATTTACCACCCGTAGCCACAGCCTACAACGGCAAAGACCGCAATACTTTCTTATTTGGTTGGAATCCTCAAGCTGAGTTATGGAACGGACGCTTGGCGATGATTGGTTTTTTAGCTTATTTACTTTGGGATTTGGCTGGTTACAGTGTAGTTAGAGATTTGTTACATCTAGTAGGCTAACTTTGACATAATAATTTCCAGGAGTAAGCGATCGCCTACTCCTGGAAAATAATTTAATTTAAAGTCAACAATTTTTAATTGAACTTAGGTAATTAGTCCAGACTAAATCAAAAAACTAAGACGGTTTTTTTAACAGCGTCCAAAATTGAGATCCACCACCAGAACGAGGAGAGTAACCAATCGCACCTCCCCAACGCTTAACAGTAATTCGGCAAAAGTAAAGACCTAGCCCAACTTTTCCAACTTTGTTTCTACCTTGAGAAAATTTCTTAAATAAGTTGTTAGCCATCTCTGGCGATACACCTACACCTTCATCCATTACAGAAATTAAAATATTTTGTTGCTGTTGTTGCAATTGGACAATTACAGTAGAGTGCGGTGGGCTATAGCGAAAAGCATTTTCAACTAAATTTGTTAATACTCGATCTAAACGTGATTTTTCACCTACAACTTTCCACTCTTGAGTTGCATCGTTATTTACTACCAAGTTCAAATTAATGTTATTGGCATTAAAGTTAGGTAGTAATGCTTCTATTACATCTTTCGCACAAACCAGAGCATCGGGTGCTTGTTCTGGATCGACGGTAAAAACTTCTAATGATTCTACTTCCGCCGAAAAAGCATTTAATATATCTTTAATCAGGTTCTCTTGTTTGATCGCTTGTTTTTTACCTGTTTTTAAATATTCTATTCCTTTCAAAGTTAAATTTTGAAAGCTAAGGAGATCGAAGCAGCATTTAATTGCTGTTAATTGTCCCGCTAAATCGTGGATAATACAGTGAATTAAAATTTCTTTTTTCTGTATTTCTTTTACTAATTTTTGATAATCTAGATTACTTTCTCGACATTTTTGGATCAAAAATTGCTTTTCTTGATAAGCTTCCTCCACTAAGGAAATCAACAATATTTTTGTATTTTTTAAGCATAAAACTGAAGCTTCAAAATGGTATTCGTTCCCCGCTTCGTCTACTTCAGTCCATAGCGGCGATTGAAGTTTTTGACTGCTGTTACTTGCCCAAAATTCTCCGGCATCAATCATGAAATTTTCCAGAAAAGGAAACTTTGTTTTTGGGTCTAGCTTTTGCTGTTCTGTTGCTTCTGGATAAAATTTAATAAACCAACTGGGAATTGTGCCAACCATTTTAAAATAACCGTCAGCTAATAATTCCAGAACAACTATGTCTAAGGCGGCAAAAAGGTCATATTCAATAGTTTTAATCATTACTTTGTCCTACAAGAATAAGTCTTTATTGATGCAGAAGCTGCTGATTTTATATTTGTTGATTCCAAAAAATATTTTTGCATATCATTAATTCTATTAAACGTATTTTCATCAATTAAAATTTCTCTAGGCTTGACCTTACTTTTTAAGTGTGTCGATAAATCGACGGGATGTCCAATAGCAAAAAAAGTTTTATTGGCTTTACTCCCAATTAATCCCAAGGCTACAAAGCCAGAAGTAATAGTAATTCCAACCTCAAGGTTTATATCTGGTTGTCGTCGGTGGTTTATTTCTTGAATAAATTTGAGTATTTGAAATGCGGTGGCGATCGCTTGCACTGGAGGATAGCCTGTAGAAGGCAAAATGCCAAACAAGCTAATTGTAGTATCTCCGATTATTTTATCAATCATTCCAGCTTCATCGAGAACTGATTGAACTATAGAAGATAAATAAAGATTCAAAGTTTTTAATGTTTGTTCTGGCGAATTATGTTCGCTATAAGCAGTAAAATCGCAAATTTTGGTAGACAATATAGTAATATCACGGCGATCGCCTTGCTCGTTTAGAGTTAGTAAGCCTTGAGCTAAATTTTCTTTTACTTCTTTACCAAAATAATGATTAATTATTTTAGCTTGTTGGCTTCTAAGTAAACTAAGATCGTTGCCTTTTTGTTGCATCAACTGATAGCGATCGCGCTCAATACGTACATCTAATAGCAATACCCAATCGCCTTGATTGCTGGGAAACATATGTATATCCGCACACATTCCCGGCTCTATATGAGTCGCAGGCAATACTACTGTTGTATTATTTAATGGTAGTAGTCCTTCTAATAAAATAAATTGTTTGCATCCCAGTTTTCCTATTTGCAGATTATCGATCCCATAAGCTGACAAATTGCCACCCCATTCTAATAAATAGCCATCTTTTGTTAATAAAAGATAGGCAAGAGAGCGGTTTTCTAAAATTAAGTTACTTAGGTAATTAAGAATTGCTGCCGGGATATCATTACTCATCACTTCTCCAACATTTTTTCGGTTAAACTTAAAAATGCTTGTTCTACACCCAACCCAGTTTTTGCACTACTTTTAATTATTATCCACCCCTTTTCTATAAGTTCATTTATCATCAAATCTTCAATTTCCCAATCTTCTGTTAAATCGTACTTGTTTAGTAATAAAATAAAGGGAACTTGACCGATAGCTGTCTCTACTCTTTTTTGTAAACACAAAGCTCTTTCTAACGTGTGTTTGCGCGTACCATCTACTACTAAAAAATAACCCGAAGCACCGCGCAAGTAAGACATTTGAATTTTTTGAAATTCATCTTCGCCGTGAATGTCCCATAAAATTAAAGTTACTTCTTGTTTATTTAATTGAACGGTTTTTTTGTCAATTTTTACTCCTACAGTAGAATGATAAATATCGGAATATATACTTTTGACAAAACGTGCCACTAGGCTAGTCTTTCCGGTAGCAAAAGCTCCTACCATACAAATTTTTTTCTGAATCATTGATTATTGAGTTTTGAATTTATCAGTTAAAAAAACTTTAAAGGTAACCCTGCGATTAATCTCTTGTTGAGACATAGTATCTTTCGCAAGTAAAGGTTGTTTTGTACCTACCCCGACAGCAGTAATATCTGTACTAATTAATCCTTGAGCTTTTAGGTAAGATAAGATCGTATAAGCGCGGTTTTGACTCAATAGTAAGTTTTTGTCTTCTGCACCACTATAACTTGTATGTCCGATAATTTGAATTTGGGCATTTTTGTTGTGCAAAGGTGCAGCGCTAGATATTTTATTGAGTTCCTGGACTAAAAGGCTTATTCGTGGTTCTTGTCCAGCTATAAGTTTACTATTTCCCAATTGAAAAATAAAAATTTGTTTTTCTATATTTTGTTTAAGTATTTGTAACTGTTGGTAATCTATTTGAATTAAATTGCGATCGTTATAATTAGTAATTCCCGGAATAGCTTTTACTAACTTTTGAGTATCAACAATCCATTTTTGATTGGCAGAACCTTGAGCAGATAGTACGCCATTATTGTCTATTTTTAATAATACTGTGGGCGGCGGCTTAAGGATTTGATAAACTCTAGCAATAAATATACTTGGTTCAAAAGATAAGTAAGGCTCCCAATGACTAACAACGGCTTGAGGATTGATTTTTGCCGATTGTAAAATCAAGAGCGGATCGGCGGCTAAAGGATCTCGTAATCCCGACAGTTGATATTTCCCATGACGTTTTTCAAAACCAGTAACTACCATCCCTGGCTGCTGATTTAATTTTTCAATGTAAGCTATCCAACGTTGGTTTTCTTGATAAGCAATAAACCCCCAAGCGGCTAGAGCCACAACTATAGAACCAGCTAATATTGGTAGAAGGGGAGAACCTTTTTCTTTTTTGATTGCATACTGAGCTTGCAAGCATTCTTCTAAATATTCTCTACTAGCTTCAAAGGGTTCATTATCACCATCAAAAGCTGCAAGTTGAGGATGAAAATCATTATGAATTTTTCCAATTACATCTTGAAAAACTAGCCTTAATTCTTGGGGGGCATTTCCTCGAATTACCCCTGCCAAAATTGCTTCAGAACCTTCTTCAATCCAAATAGTTAGTTCTCCAAACCGCAAAGTTTCTAAGCCTTCGCCTTGCTGGACATGAAAAGAATCTTGAACAAAATCTTGAATAGCTCTAAGCATGGCGGAAACTAAGTCAGCATCTTGAGCCGCTACCAATTCTACAACAATATGTTGCAATACTAAGCTAGTGTTTTTGTGAATCAGAAATACTTGCTCGACGCGATAAAGAAGCGTGCGCAGTAAAACTACTTCAGCAAAAGATTTACCTGTTTGTTTTGCTTCTAATCGCCATTTAAAACTTTGTGGAGATAAGCTATGTTCTAGAGTTTGATTTAAAGATTGAACTAAGGTACTAATTGCCACATGAATAGCTTTGCGGATGGCGGGCCCAATCACAGGAAAAATAGCATTGGCAACAATATTGATATCTTGTTTGACCGATAGTTGCAGAGCTTCTTCAATAGTTGGTAATAAAGCTTTTGTAAGTTTTTGCTGTCGTTGCAACGACAGCAAAATAAGTGCTTCGGGAAGTACACTGCTTAAATCTTCCGCATATAGCTGAGGATTGTCTAAACGCTCTTGCAATCTATCTAGTTGAATTTGCTCTGGATTAAATAGCAATTGACGCAGTTGAGCTAAGGCGGCTTCGTTGGGATCGTTGCTGGGTGGTAATTTGCCGTTGTTTTCCTGGGGAATTACTTCGCGCCGTTGAATAGCATCTTCTGCGGAGCTTGGGGTAGTTTGTGCTGGTTCGTTAATTAATAGCAAATTTCTTAACTGAGAAATCGTTTCTTCCTCTGGGTTAATTTCTGGCTGAGACTGGGGATTTAAGAGCAAATTCCGCAATAGCGCGATCGCTTCCTCATCGGTAGCTGGGGAATTAAAAGCATCATTAGAGGAATAGTTAGTCAATGCCCTAGCACCTAAAATTAAATTGGCGGACACAATTGGTTAAATTGAAAAACCCCTTTGTACTAGCCTAGCCAGATTGAGCGCTAGGCTTAGTAAAGCCTGACAAATTGTTATTGAGGCTTTTCAAATTTATTCATTTAATTGCATAGCTACTTGCGTCAATAATGCCGCCAAAGTCGAACGATCGGCTTTATCGCTGCGCAATTCCTGAAATTCTCTATTCACGGCACTTAGTATAGATTCATACTTTTGCCGCATATCATCATCTAGATTTTTTGACTGATCGAGAATCTGTTGGCGTAATTCTCGCTGTCTTTGGTTGCTTTGTTCGTCTAATTGTCCAATTTTTTTCTCTAAAGATTTGGTTGTATCTTTAACTTCTTGAGCAACTTCTTTAGTTGTTTCATCTCTTTGCAATTGCTCGGTTTTTAATCCTTCGTTTAGTGCCTCTACTTCTTGTTTAATATACATTTCCAGGGAGTCTAAACGCTTTTTAACGTCGTCCCGGATGCTACCAAGCTCGTTTACTAAACGATCTTCTAGACGATTAAATCTTTTTTCATAATCTCGCATTTGCCCGCCAAAGAGAATATCGCGGACTTTATCTAAGTTGCCTCCACCTGCTAAATCGGTAGCAGAAAGTTGAGATTTATTCACTCCTTGCATTTGTCCAGATTTTGATGGTTCTACTGCAATATAAGTAATGTGTTCGTCTTCGGAATTATTCATGATTTTTACTTTTTTTTGAGTTGGTTCGCGTTCAGGGCTTTGTTGTTCTACTACTACGTAAGTGATGTATTCATCTTCAGAATTATTCATGTATTTGGATCTCAGTTAAGGGTTTTTAATATAATTTTTAATTTTTATATGCTCCTGTGGGGGTGTATTATTTTAACCACTTTTCCTGAATATTTTTTGCTTGCACGGCAGCTTAAAAAGGTAATACTACGTTGTCAACTAGAATAGCCCATTCTAGAGAAATCGCTATACTTCCGCTAGGTAAAATACTTGTATATATGTGACAAAAATTAGTAACAACAAATTAACTCTTTACCTTAACTGAGGTTGGACAGGATTATCTCTAGGCAAGTAATACATCTGTCTACGTATATTATTTTTTACTTATTGTTTTAAGTTACCAAATAATGAATCCCATAAAAACAAGCATGGCAAAAGTAAGTTTTGCCATGCCTCAGTAATATTACTTGAATTTTGCTATTCTTAAGCTACATTTTCCAGCGTTGGAGCGAAGGATATAGGAGCAAAGCTACCGTGCAAACCGTAGGGGATATGATGCTTGAGGTGTAGTCGAGCGATCGCGCCTTTATGCAAATCCAGAGCATCGAGAATCACTACATCTGAGCGATGATGAGCAGAATCATAAACTATTGTCAGCAACCAGCCATCATCTTCACTTTTACCATCAGGACGGGCGACAAAAATTGGTTCGCTGACATAGCCACGAGGAGCTACACTCCACAATTGACGCTCTTTTGACTCCAAATCGATTTTTAAGATTGCTTGCAAAGGAGCATTACCTGCTTCGCCATCGGCTGCACCCATATACAAGTAGCGATAAGGACGACCGACGTTTTGAGGGTGAATACTTGGAAACTCACAGCAACGGCTTTCTATTTGCTCCCGCGATACGGTTTTGTCGCTCAAATTTAGATGAAACCGCCATAATTGACCAGGTGAGAGCGCATCAAAATCAACCTGACGAAAATCGCTTTGAGGTTCTACTTCAGGGAATGATTCGTAGCAAATAGAATCAATATAAATATCTTTATTTTGCTCAAAAGCATTGGCGTGGTGGAATACGAAACCAGAATGAGTTTCCAGCACCTGGACGGATTTTTTGCTGTCGCGGGGAATCACAATTATCCGCGTTGGTTGATGGGGTTGAAACTTGATACATTCTGCTGCGCCACGCATTCCCAAAACAAAAGGAATGGGGTTAAAAGCAACGGGATTTTGGAAAAATAGGCAGTAGTTGGGGGTAATGGCAAAATCGTGGATAAAGGCAAAGCCAGGGACGCTATGAGCGTGTTGTCTAATAACTTCTCCCTTGGGGTTGAGTTCAAAAATAGTAATAGTTGTTGATAATCCTGGCTTGATCGAAAAGTTGACTAAGCTTGGTTCGTTATTGTCAAACTGGGAATGAGGATCGAAGCGGGGATGAGCCGCAAAAGCTTCACCATCAGCCAATACACCGTTAAAGGACTCTTTACCCAAAGTTTCTAGAGTATAAGGATCGAGGCGATGAGGATCGGCGGCTTCCCACAATGCTAGAAGTTTATCACCCCAGTAAATAACGTTAGTATTGGCAATATTTTTGAGGCGCAAATCAAAAGCATTTGCTAACCACCCGCCGGGTTTTTGAGTACCAAATACGCCGCGATAGAGGATTTTTTGGGCTTTTTGTTCTTCAACGTAGGCAGTAGTACGAATAAAACAGTTGCGGAAATAGGCGCGACCATTGGAAAATGCGATCGCAGCTATCATCCCGTCGCCATCAAAAGGGTGGTGGATGTGATGACCGTTAACGTCTAGTAAGCCTGGCCCGTTACGAAATAAAGTACCGTTAAGTTCGGGGGGAATTTTCCCTTCAATATCTTCTACCCAGTAATCTAGTTCTTGTGTAACTGATTCGTAACCTTTTTGCCAATCTTGGCGATCGTAGGAGTTGAGGGGGACGGTAGAGGCTCTTTCGTGGAGTTGCATAGGTAAAGGTAGATTGCTAATCAATAGATTCGTTTACTGGCTCTTTCATTAAGTCTTTGGGGACAAATTCAGGCATCCACTCAGGGATAATACCCTTTTGGTGAGTGGAGATTGCTTCACTGGGTAAGGCTGGGGAGGCTTCTTTGTCCGGTAGCCAGTTAAGGAAAGGTAGTGGTAACAAGGTTGAAAGATTGGCGATAATTACCAAAATCCATAAGTTGTCAAAGTTGTTTTGAGCTATACCTAGTAGGTGCATTAAGCCTGCTCCTAGTTGGTAGGAAACCATCGAGGCGAGGTTAGAGACGGACATTAGCAAAGCAAATAAAGTTGCTTCGACTCCGGGGGGACACAAACGCGCAGCTAATACTAAGACAGGCATATAGGCAATTTGTCCCATTACTGTAAGCACTAAGCTATCACCCAAACTAAACCAGCGATCGCCTATACCCAAATTGCGGTTAGCATGAGTTACAAGCAGCAGCATAGTCATACCCAAAACTGCCGACAACAAGGTACTCCAGCCGAAAATAACTCGAAAAGGTACAGTTTTGAGGAAACGCTGAAATATCCAAATCCCGACTATAGAGGCAATACTTGTAACTAGGCGCACTCTACCTAAAAATTCTGGTGGAAACCCTAATTCGTTGGTGGTGAAGAAGAAAAACGCCGCGTCCGCCGTAGGGGTAGCTTGCCAAATAAATACAAAGGCGGTAGGTAGGCAAATTGATTTTTGGGAAATGGCTTGGCGCAGTTGTTTAATTTGATCTTTAACGGTTAACCAGTTGTGGTTGACTGATTCGGTTACTTTTTGTACTGGTACTTCGGAGATAAACCAGGCGGCGGCGGAAACAATTAGGGGAAATAAGGCGGTAATCCCAAATACTGTGCGGGTTGTGAAATGCTCCAGAAGTAAGCCGCTAAAGTAAGCCGTAATTAAGCTACCTACCGCCGTAGTACCCCAACAAAGCGCTTGCAAAGATCCAGCTTCTGCTTGGGATTCTACTCTAGCTCTTTCTACTACCAGTGAATCTACAATTACATCGCTAATGGCAACCGATAGAGAACCAAGAGCGATCGCACAAGTTGCCGCAATGGGAGAGTGTACAACGGTGGCTAAAGCAATCCAGGACACTGTACCAATGATTCCTGATAATACTAAATAAGGTCGCCGCCGATAACCAAATATTGGCAATCCATCCGACAAGAAGCCAAATAGGGGCTTGATAATCCAAGGTAAGGCGACAATCCCAAATAAGGCAGATACGTTAGCAGGACTTAAGCCTAGTTCGTCTTTGAGAAAGAAGCTAACGGCTAACCGCGCTAATCCTAAAATACCTTGAACAAAATATACAGTAAGAATGGCGATTAACTCGGTGCTTGGTTGTTGACCGAAGAAAATTTTTTCTTTTACTGAGTCTTTGACCTTGGACAAGCCAGAGGAGGAAATCAGCATTGATTAATATTTTTTAAGAATTATCGACTTTTATATCATATCTAACCTAATCGAAAACCACTGCTAAAAGAACTATATCTATCTGCTACGCCATTTTGAGCCAATCAAATAGGAGCGCGAGTAGTATAAAGCTCTAAACCCACGATACCTAATCTTCAAAGAAGCGAAACACTTTTCCGGAAACTTACAAACTTTTTTACAAAAATTAAAGTCGACTCATGATTGAGTCGGAAGCAGTTAAAAACAAAAACTTCTCTCGCCAATTACCGCAGGGCTTGCGGGAGCTGGAAGTCTAAGTCTGTAGAGCGAACCTAACACCAGAAAGTGCTTTTTAAGCATAGAAACAGTTGCGAAATATCCACATTTGGAAAGAAGCAAAAACCTAAATTGTGTTGGCGCAGCGAGGCTTTAGCCTGGCTTAGGAATCCCTAACCTCAGCATCTTTGTGGGTTAGGGAGGATGTCAATCACACAGCAAAATGTATGTGGCTTTCGTTACTAGGGGTCTATAGAACAATGTGCTATTGATTACACTTTTAGCACTATAGATTTTTCTACCCTTTAACGATCGCTCCAAAATCTCCTAAAACGCGGGAGTGATTTCTTAGTAAACCCAATAAATTCAAGCGGTTTTGTTTAATATCTGGGTCATTATCCATCACAAGTACGCTATCTTCCCCGTCAAAAAACTTACTGACTGTTGGCGCAATCTCACCAATGGCTTCAACTAATTGTTGATAATTGCGATCGCGCTTTGCAGCTTGAGTTTGCGGTACTAATTGCACCAAACCCTCATAAAAAGCCGATTCTGAGGACTTTTGAAACAAATCTGGGTTTACAACTCCTGCGGGGTTTAATTGGTTTGTATCTAAGTTACCTTGTACAGCTAAACGAGTAGAACGGTTGACAGTTTCGTAGATTTTCTCTAAGGTGCGATTGTTGCGGATAGTTTGTAAAAATAGAGCGCGGTTTCGTACATCCAATAAATCTGTTAATGCACGCAAGTTATATTCTGCGTCATTTTCATTGCAAGCGGCGTTTACTAAATCGTAGTCAATGGCGCGCTCATCTTGTAATTGGTTGCGGATTCTTTGGATAAAAAACTCTTGTAACTGTACCTTAGTTTCATCGCTGGCAACTTGTTGTAGCAACGCATCTAAGTTAATTGGTAAGTTTGCCATCCAAATAATATTAACAATGGCATTAGCTGCACGGCGCAAAGCAAAAGGATCTGATGAACCCGTTGGTAACATCCCTAGTCCAAATATACTAACTAAAGTATCTAACCTGTCTGCAATCCCCACAACTTGACCAGGTAAGGATTGTGGCATTATATCCCCAGCGTTTCTAGGTAAATAATGCTCTTCAATAGCTGTAGCTACGGCGGCGGATTCTCCACTTGCTAAAGCATACTTTTGTCCCATTATTCCCTGCAATTCAGGGAATTCATACACCATTTGGGTAACTAAATCGGCTTTACACAACAAAGCTGCGCGTTCAATCTCTTGACTTTCTGGTGCGTTTAATTGCTTGTTAATTAACTGAGTAATCCTAACTATGCGATCTACTTTATCTCTAACCGAGCCTAAATCTTCTTGAAACGTCACCTTTTCCAGCTTTGGCAAATAACTGTCTAAAGGCTTGGCTAAATCGGCATTATAGAAAAACTGACCATCGGCTAACCTAGCGCGAATAACTCTTTCATTTCCCGCAGCAATAATATCGCTTTTAAGCGGATCGCCATTAGAAACGGTAATAAAATAAGGTAATAAAGTATCAACCGATTGGGTTTTATTGGCGCTGACTCCTGACAAATTCCCGCTAACGGCTTTAAAAACTGGAAAATAACGCTGATGAGTCACCATTACCGTTGTAATTACTTCCGGTGGTAAATGTAAAAATTCTTCGTCAAACTTCCCCACAACGGCGGAAGACCATTCGACTAAATTTGTAACTTCTGCTAATAATTCTGGATAATTAGCTAAATGACCGCCCAAATTTCGCGCCGCCGAATCAACTTGTTCTTGAATTTTAGTAGTACGTTCTTTTTCGTCTACATCGACAAATGCCGATCGCAAACTACTAACATAATCACTAGCATTGTTTAGAGTTACAGGTTTTGGATGTAAGACGCGATGACCGGAAGTTGTGCGATCGCTTTTTATTGTCTCTGAACCGTTAACTAACTCAATGGGCAATACTGTATCATCAAGCAAAGCAACTAATCTTTCAATCCGGCGGGGAAACTTCAAATCGCCATCTCCCCAACGCATAAACCTTTTACCTTCTAGCTGTAATATCCACCCAGTCGCAATTTCTGCTAATATTTCCGACGTTTCTCGTCCGGGGATAGTTTGACGAGTAAAGACAAAATCCCCCTTATCTGTAGCCCGAATTTCTAATGCTTCTACTTCTACACCCTGCTTTTTGGCAAAACCTAAAGCGGCGGGAGTTGGTTTACCATCAATAAAAGCCGCTCCCGATGGTGGCCCTTTAACCTCACTTTCTCGATTTGGTTGTTTAGTTGGCAAACCTGTAACTAATACCGCCAACCGTCGAGGAGTAGCGTAAACTTCCACTGATTGAGTAGCAAGACTATTTTGAGTCAAACTTTGGGGAATAAGTACGCGCCATTGCTGCAACGCATCCGCAACAAAGCTTGCGGGTAGTTCTTCTGTACCAACTTCTAATAAAAAATCAGACATATAAAGTTTAATAGCTAATTAAAATAGTTTACCTGTAATGGCAGACGCGCTTAGAGGACAAGTTAAAAGTCTTTGCTTATGTTGCAGTTTTACCGGAAAAATAGATGATTGCCTTCTAGATGGCACAAAGGCGAGATCCCACAATAGTTAAAGTACGATCTCAAATTCTCTCTTAGGTATGAAGACAGTAAAGCAATTTATATTTGTAGTGTTTTTGTAGTATTTAAGCTACATTAAATACTGAGGTTAAAGTATTATTTTTGCCAAATGCTCCTAACGATCGCAACTACCCATAAACCTGCAACCGATTTAGGCTATTTGTTGCACAAACACCCAGATAAATTACAGTCTTTTAGTTTGTCTTTCGGTCAAGCTCACGTATTTTACCCGGAAGCAAGTAGCGATAGTTGTATGGCGGCTTTGCTTTTAGATGTAGATCCGGTAGGATTGGTAAGAAAGAAGGGCAACGAAGGGTTAGAGCAATATGTAAACGATCGCCCTTATGTGGCATCATCATTTTTGAGTGTAGCGATTTCTCAAGTATTTGGGAGTGCTTTGGCTGGACGTTGCAAAGATAAACCCGAACTTACGCAAATACCAATACCTTTAATTGCAAAGCTTACTACTGTCCCTTCTCGTGGTGGTGAAGCTTTATTGCAGAGCTTGTTTGCACCTTTAGGTTATACGATAAAGTGCGATCGCACTATTTTAGATGCTAAGTTTCCCCAGTGGGGCGAAAGTTATTACTACAACATCGAACTGCATCATACTATCCCTTTACAAGAGCTTTTATCGCATCTCTACGTTTTGATTCCCGTTTTGGACGATGAGAAACACTACTGGGTAGGAGAAGATGAAGTTAATAAATTGCTGCGTCATGGCGAAGGTTGGTTAGCCAAGCATCCCGAACAAAATTTAATTGCTAAACGTTATTTAAAACGCCAAGGGCGCTTAGTTCGTTCGGCTTTGACACAATTAGTAGAAGATAATATTGATAATACCGAGCAACACGAACAAGAAGAAGCCGTAGTTGAGGAACGCATTAGCCTTAACAAACAACGTTTAGCAGCAGTTTTAGGGGTGTTAAAGCAGCATGGAGCGGCAAAAGTAATAGATTTGGGGTGCGGTGAGGGCAAGCTGTTAAAAGAGCTATTAATAGACAAAAGTTTTAAGGAAATTGTCGGGGTAGATGTATCTCATCGGGCTTTGGAAATTGCTACAGAAAGACTGCATTTAGAACGTATGCCGAGTATGCAGCGCGATCGCATTAAACTATTACAAGGATCGCTTACTTACCGCGATAAACGGTTGTGTGGGTACGATGCAGCAACGGTAGTAGAAGTAATCGAGCATTTAGATATAGCGCGTCTGGCGACTTTTGAGCGCGTACTTTTTGAATTTGCAAAACCCAATATGGTAGTTGTAACAACACCAAATGTAGAGTACAACGTCAAGTTTGACACTTTACCTGCGGGAAAACTGCGCCACAAAGATCATAGATTTGAATGGACGCGCTTAGAGTTTCAACAATGGGGAAATAAAGTAGCAGAAAAATATAATTATTCAGTGCAATTTTTGCCTATAGGTGATGAAGATGCAGAAGTAGGAGCGCCGACACAAATGGCGGTATTTAATAAATAATTTACCTAAAAAATCCTGATACTTGCAAGTTTATTCAAAAGTTAAATTATAAGCTTATGCCTTTTCAGCAATTGATTGAAATAGCTAAAAATCAGCCTTATCCGTTACTTTTTGCCACTGTTAGCGGGGCGCATTTGTATGGGTTTCCGTCTTCTGATTCCGATTACGATTTGCGCGGTGTTCATATTCTCCCCGTTAAAGAAGTTATCGGGCTTGATATTGGGAGAGAAACTATTGAAGTTGCTGAATTTCAAAGAGATTTAGAACTAGATTTAGTAACCCATGATGTTAAAAAATTCTTTGCTATGCTGTTGAAAAAAAACGGTTATGTTTTAGAACAATTGTATTCACCTTTAATAGTACATACTACGCCAGAGCATGAAGAATTAAAAATACTTGCTCGTCAATGTATCACCCGTTATCACGTTCACCATTACTTAGGTTTTGCTCAAAGTCAATGGCAGCTTTTTTCTAAACAAAATCTACCAAAAATTAAACCTTTACTGTACATTTATCGAGTATTGCTAACAGGCATTTATTTAATGAAGACAGGCACTTTAGAAACCAATTTATTAGAGTTAAATAAAATGTTTAACTTGACTTATCTCGCTGACTTAATTGCTTGTAAAATATCAGGAGCGGAAAAAGCAGTATTATCAAATATTGATTTAATATTTCATCAGCAAGAATACGAGCGTTTATGTAGTGAATTAAAAGAGGCTAGTCAAAATAGTAATTTGCCAGAAACTCCCAATTGCAAAGATGAGTTAAACGATTTGCTTATTCGGATCAGATTCCAGTTTTTACAGTAAGAAAATATGAAAATTACCATACCCGAACTATCTTTAGTTGTCCTCATCGGCGCTTCTGGCGCTGGAAAGTCTAGCTTTGCTAAAAAACACTTTAAACCTACAGAAGTTATATCATCCGATTTTTGCCGAGGATTGATTTGCGATGATGAGAATAATCAAGCAGTTAGTAAAGATGCTTTTGCTGTTGTCCACTATATCGCCGCCAAAAGATTAGCCGCCGGAAAGTTGACAGTTGTTGATGCTACTAATGTCCAAAAAGAAGACCGAAAACACTTATTAGAGTTAGCGAAAGAATATCATTGTTTGCCTGTAGCGATCGCCCTTAATTTACCAGAATACCTTTGTAGCGATCGCAATCAGCACCGCCCAGATCGAAATTTTGGCATTCATGTGATAAAAAGACAACGGGAAGCAATGCGCCAAAGTCTCAAACATCTCAAACGCGAAGGTTTCCGTTATAGCTACATTCTAAATTCTGTAGAAGATATAGAAGCCGTTAGCATTCACCTCCAACCATTGTGGAATAACCGCAAAACTGAGCATGGCCCCTTTGATATTATTGGCGATATACACGGCTGTTGTGATGAATTAGAAGCGCTATTACAAAAGCTAGGCTACGAAGTATCACCACAAAACCATTATTTCCATCCTCAAGGTAGAAAAGCGCTGTTTTTAGGCGATTTGGTAGATAGAGGAAACCGGATTTTAGATACTTTGGCGCTGGTGCAAAATATGGTGGTAGCAGGTACGGCTTTATGCGTTCCCGGCAATCATGACATGAAATTGATGCGGAAATTGCAAGGCAAAAATGTCAAAGTTACGCACGGATTAGATAAAACTCTCGCGGAAATTGATGCTTTACCCGATGATAAGCGCCAACTCTTTTCGCAAGAAACAGTCAAATTTCTCGATTCTCTCATTAGCCACTATGTTCTAGATGACGGTAACTTAGTTGTAGCTCATGCAGGGATGAAAGAAGCCTTGCAAGGACGGGGTTCGGGTAGAGTTAGGGATTTTGCTTTGTATGGCGAAACTACCGGGGAAACAGATGATTTTGGGCTGCCTGTGCGCTACGATTGGTCAGCAGAATATAGAGGAAAAGCGATCGTTGTTTATGGGCATACTCCAGTAGTAGAAGCGCAATGGCTCAATGGTACGATTGATATAGATACAGGCTGTGTCTATGGTGGTAAGTTAACGGCCTTACGTTACCCAGAAAAAGAGTTAATATCGGTTACTGCACAACAGGTTTATTGCGAGTCAACTAAGCCATTTTTGCCTACAGAAGACTTACTAACTACTCAACAACAGTTAGACAATGTTTTAGATATAGACGATGTGTTGGGTAAGCGGATTATTGAGACTCGTTTGCATGGCAGAATTAGTATTAGGGCAGAAAATGCGATCGCAGCCTTGGAAGTTATGAGTCGTTTTGCAGCTAATCCCAAATGGCTAATCTATCTTCCCCCCACTATGTCACCCTGCGAAACCTCCAAGCAGGAAGGTTTACTCGAACATCCATCCCAAGCTTTTAGTTACTACCAAAACCAAGGAGTTTCTCAAGTTATTTGCGAAGAAAAACACATGGGTTCTCGCGCGATAGTAATTGTTTGTCGCAATGAAGAAACCGCAAGAGAGCGTTTTGGGGTAACGGGTGAAGGTATCGGAATTTGCTACACCCGCACCGGAAGGAGGTTTTTTAGCGATGCTGAACTTGAAACTCAAATGCTGGCGAAGGTGCAAAATGCTTTAGAAATATCTGGTTTTTGGGAACAATTCAATACAAATTGGGTATGTCTAGACTGCGAATTAATGCCCTGGTCAGCCAAGGCTCAGGAGCTTTTACAGCGTCAATATGCGGCGGTGGGTAGTGCGGCTAATTCTTCTCTCAATCAGGCAGTGGCAGCCCTGGAAATGGCAGCTAAACGCATAAATGGAATGGAGACATTCTTAACTCATTATCAAAATCGTGCAGAGATGGCGGTGCAATATGTTGAAGCTTATCGGCGTTATTGCTGGCAAGTAGAATCGTTAGCAGACTTGAAACTTGCACCTTTTCATATTTTGGCAACCGAAGGAGAAGTTCACAACGATAAAACTCATGTTTGGCATATGGAAACCTTGGCGCAAATATGCAAAGCCGAACCCGAATTATTATTAGCAACAGCTTATAAGCTAGTAGATGTCAATGACACTGCTACTGGGGTTGCTTGGTGGGAAGAACTTACTAGCATTGGTGGAGAGGGAATTGTAGTTAAACCGTTAGATTTTACCCGTAAAGGCGATGGCGCAGAGCGCCCGCTTCGCGATCGCACTTTAGTCCAACCTGCCGTTAAATGTAGAGGGAAGGAATACTTGCGGATTATTTACGGCGCAGAATATACATTACCAGAGAATTTAGAAAGATTGCGATCGCGTGGTTTATCTAGAAAGCGCTCTTTAGCACTGCGAGAGTTTGCTTTGGGAATGGAATCGTTAGAGCGTTTTACTAAAAAAGAACCTTTGCGCCGCGTCCATGAATGTGTTTTTGGAGTTTTGGCATTAGAAAGCGAACCTGTAGATCCGCGTTTGTAAGGGCGCAATGCTTTGCGCCCTTACTGGGTTTCAGCGACACTTTTAAGCCGTTGCAATTGACTTCTCATATCCATTTTTGTTAAAGAAGCCGCAAATACATTAAAACCCCAGCGAATCATGGGGTTAGGAATTTCAAACTTAAAAGTATTGACTAACAGTGTCCCTTGTAATGTTGGTTTG
The DNA here is from genome assembly GCF_000332075.2 of Synechocystis sp. PCC 7509. NCBI lineage: Bacteria > Bacillati > Cyanobacteriota > Cyanophyceae > Synechococcales > Merismopediaceae > Synechocystis > Synechocystis sp. PCC 7509. The sequence continues at coordinate 1,348,878 of NZ_ALVU02000001.1, forward strand.
TATTCCCAAAAGTCGCATCCTTGAAAAAACCCTGTAAATTCCCACACAATTAAGCCGGGTTTTTGTTCTTTAACTACCGCTTCAAGGGTTGGTTTAATTATCGGAATCTTAATTATAAACTTGCTGCGACTGCCTACTTCGGTACTCCATTCGTCCACAGGTTCGCATTTTAGTAACGGGTTAAGCCATTTGTGCATTAATAAGCGGCTTCTTATACAATGCTCTACTACCTGGGGACTAGCATTAATTTCAATTGATTGAACAAACTGCTGAGATGACATAGCCACTTAATAAAATTATTTAGATTTTTAGTAATAAATGTTAGAAAGGTTTTTCATTAAGTATTCCCAATTACCAAAAACTATTAAACAACTTAGTTTTTAACTGTAATTATCTACAAAGATAGATGTGCAACTATCTTTTTCATTATAACTCTGTATAGAGACATATTGTGCTGTATTACTGGTCAACGTAAGGAGTTATTTGTAAAAACAATGAAAGTATTTTTTCCAGTGGTGTGTAATCTTAATTTAAAAAACTCATGAATATAAATTTGCCGGAAATCATACCTAATATGAGTATGAATGTATCAATAAAGACCCAACAATTTGTAGCGCAAATTACGCCAGCGCCAGGAATAGATCCGATTCAACCAAGGGAAGCAGTAGCAAATAGTGTTAATTACGCCCAAAATATTGTTCAACAGCTAATAGCATTTATTCCAAACATACTTGCTGCCGTAGCAATTTTGTTTGTGGGCTTAGTTATTGCCTTTATTGCCAAGGCAATAATTAAAGGACTTCTGAATCGTACTACGATTGATAATCGCATTGCTGCTAGTGTAATGGGTCATGGCGATCGCGGTGACTTGCCCAAAGTTGAAGAATTAATCGGTAGTATTGTTTTTTGGATTGTTATCTTATTTACGGTTGTAGCGGTTTTACAAACACTACAGCTAGAAGTAGTCTCAAGACCACTTGGTACTTTCCTCAATCAAGTAACCGGATTTTTACCAAAATTATTGGGGGCATTAATATTTCTAGGTGTTGCTTGGTTAGTAGCAACGGTAGTTAAGCTGATAACTACACGGGGATTGCAAGCAGCAAGGTTAGATGAGCGCGTAAATCAACAGCCTGCGGGGACGACTCCAGCGCCAAATCAATTATCTCTTAGCGATACGATCGGCAATGCCCTATACTGGTTCATCTTCTTACTATTTTTGATTCCAATTTTAGATACTTTAGGTTTGCAGCAAGCGTTACAGCCTGTACAAAACCTAGTTAGTGAAATTCTCTCAATTTTGCCCAATATTTTAGCCGCCGTGCTAATTGCGGGTGTGGGTTGGTTATTGGCACAAGTAGTGCGCCGGATTGTTACCAACTTACTAGCAACTACCGGAATCGACGGCGCTGGGGAAAGGTTCGGCTTGCGTCGAACGGCGGGAGGACAAACCCTGTCGGGGATTATTGGCACAATTACTTACGTATTGATTTTGATTCCAGTAGCGATCGCAGCGCTCAATGCTTTACAAATTGAGGCGATTTCTGTGCCAGCGATCGCCATGTTGCAACAAATTCTCAATGCTTTACCAGGAATTTTTACCGCCGCATTGATTTTGATTGCTGCATACTTTATCGGGCGTTTTTTGGCAGACTTAGTTACAAGCATCCTCACAAGTTTGGGGTTTAACAACATTTTCTCAGTGCTAGGATTGCCAGCACCCACTAGACAAAGAGTTGTACCACCTCCGGCGGTAATCCCAGCACCAACCACCGGATCGCAAACCAGACTTCAGCCCGAAACAACCGCCGCCCAACAGTTGGTAACTAGAACTCCCTCAGAGCTTGTAGGCATTATTACCTTAGTAGGAATTATGCTATTTGCCACTCTAGCCGCCGTGAATATTTTAAATATTCCTGCCCTTACAACGCTAGTAGGCGGATTGGTGCTGATACTAGGAAAAATCCTATCAGGATTGGTAGTATTTGGCGTTGGTTTATTTTTGGCGAATTTAGTATTCAATATTATTACAAGTTCCGGCGATCGCCAAGCGCAAATATTGGCACAAGTTGCCCGAATTGCCATTATTGCTTTTGTATCAGCTTTAGCACTAAATCAAATCGGGATTGCCAGTGATATTGTCAATCTTGCCTTTGGCTTGCTACTTGGTGCTTTAGCGGTAGCTTTGGCACTGGCTTTCGGTTTAGGTGGACGCGAAATTGCTAAAGAACAAACTAGAGAATTACTAGAGTCTTTTAAACAGCAACGTAATCAGCCACCACGAGTTTAAGATCGAGGAGTAGAGACGTTGCATTGCAACGTCTCTACTTACTTACTGCGGCAATTCCCAACTTAGCCGCTATTTCGCCTTTGATGCGATTCATAATAGAAGCTTCATCTAAAGATTCTAAAATCCGGCTAACTACAACTTTTGGGCTTTCTGTCCCCCAAGATGCGCCCTTTGCTAAATAAACTTTAGCTACTTGTCCAATCCCATAAGTAGAAACCCCAGCTACCGCCGCTTGCGTTACCGCTACAGACATATAAGCGCCCAAGGTAATGCCCCCAGTAGCAGTTGTAGACAACCCCAGCAAACTTTTTAGAGAACTTAAACCTAAATTTGCTAATAGTTCACTGGCGCTAATTCCGCCCATACTCAAGGCGATTTTTTGGAGCAACGCGATCGCCCCGGTTTTTGTCATCTCAATGCCGTATAACTTAGATAAAGTCAAGATTAAAGTTACGTCAATAACTGCGCCACTAAAGAGATCAATCACTGTAACGGGGTTAAGAGAAACCGCTAATGATTTCGTCATAACTCCTCGCCAAATCAATTTATTAGCGCTAATTTCTCTAATTTCTAATTTTCGCACTACTAGGCGATCGCTAACATCATCAGCGTAAAGCATCGTATTGAGAGCAACTAAAGCTTTACCTTCTTTATGCAGGATTTCTAAAATCTTTAGCTTCATCTCCTCAATTTGCGGTACTCCCAAACTGCGCTGCACAAAACGGCTACCATCAGGACGCATAACGGCTTTAGCAACTAAAGGAGAACTCGCCGCCATGACAATTTCATCGGGCGAAAGTAATTCTTTTACTCGTTCATCGCGGATTTTATGATAGATTGCCAGGCGATCAGCTTGGGGATACTGGTCGATTTTGTTAAATACAAGCAAAATCGGCTTACCAGCATTTCGCAATTGCGATAAAGCTTCATGCTCTACTTTCGTCATATCTCCAGCAATCACAAACAAAATTAGATCGGTTTGTTGAGCGATATCTTTAGCCAGCAAAGCGCGGGTTTCGCCGTCTACTTCATCCAAACCTGGAGTGTCAATTAATTCAACTTGAGAATTACTAGCTCCAGGTAAAGTCACCTTTACGGTGCGAGAATCGCTATCGCCAATAAGTTGCTCGTCAATTTTCCAAGCGGCTTTGGCTGCGGTACGAGTCACACCATGCAAAGCCCCGGTTTCAAATACTTTTTGCCCCAATAAAGCATTGAGCAACGAAGACTTACCCCTCCCTACCATCCCAAACGCGGCAATTTGTACTACTTGGCGCTCTAAATTGTCGAGCATAGTTTCTAGTTGAGCGATTTCGGATTCTAAAGGGCGGCGCTCTTGAGGCGTTAAGTCCAGCTTATCAATCATGTCTCTTAGCGCTGTTTGGGCTAGTTTGTAATTCAACTGCGCCTGAATATCTCCAAAACTCCAAATTGCATTATCTAAATCAGCATCTATAGAAGCATCCGACACAGGAGGCTTAGATTCAGGCAAGTTGTCGCTCAAGGATCGCGCTCCTAAAAATAGGTTATCTTTTGCTTTTCGATCCTAGCGATTTAATTGGGCAAAATAGTAATAACAGCGCCAAAATTTTAGCTTCAATATCAACCGATAGTCTGAGACTTAAGGCAATGGTCGCTCATTACCCTATGTCTTTGTACTTTTGTCTAGAAAGGCGGCTTCTAGTAATAATTAATAAATTGAAAAGCAATCATTATTTATCGTGAGTAGGAAACCTTTGCCAGAAACAACTGCCTTTGTCAGGATTACCCGCCAATCTTGGCAAAAAGGCTTACTTGAAGGAGATGTTAAAGCGGGAGAATTTGAATGGCAATTTCAATGGTGTTTTCGGCGGGGAGAGTTGTCTGTAAAACCTTCCTCTGGTCGCGCTTTAATCAAAGAACCCTTGGGTCGTTTTTTAGAGCAACGGGATTATCAGCTAGAAGCTGGGGGAGACTATGACTTTACGATTCGCGCTGATTTGTAGCTTTTAAGTATCTTTCGATTAATAATATGGCAACTAAGTCATCTATCGGTCTTGGTGGCTCTCTTAGACCTTGGGGGACAAGTTTTGTTAAGCCTTGGGGCGGGTACATTTGCCAGTAGAAGTCGCGGGCTTCTAAGGTACTATTGTGTTCGTCCACCATCACAAGCGTCATAGTTGCGGGTAATACTTCTTTAAGTTGTTTTTGCCATTGTTTAGAGGTAGTGCGATCGCCCATGACGACAATAGATATAGGAAATTTTTGTAGGAGCGCCTTCATAGAGGCGATCGCCTCCAAGGCTAACACAACTTGATGGTAATGCAATTGCAAATCTTGTCCCATCACCGCCAAGCCGCACTTATCTCGACCGGGATCGAAGCCCAAAATCATAATTTTTATCCTGGTTTATAGTTTATTTTGTGCCTTCGTTGTTGCCCTACGTGCTTTTGTAAGCTTAGGAGTGAGCGCATCTCTTAATTGGTTGCCTACTAACCTTCTAGTGCCAAAAACCACTTGCCCGTCTTTAACTGCCACTAATTGCACTTGCGAAGGCCCTGCTGTATATATATCTTCGGCGGCAATAGCTTTAATTTCTACCGGCTGATTATACTGCCTGACTTGCTCAATAAAGCTAACTAGAGTTTCTAACCTACCATCGCCAATTTCAATCGCATCGCCTAATATACCTGCACGACGGGCGCGAAATTTTGTCGCACTCAGCAATAACCCTACTTTTTGGCGGATTTCTTGACCTGTAATCGAGGGATTGGTTGGAATTGCGGCCAATACGTCACCTTTAGAAAAAATTACTTCATTTACAGCGATATTGATCGCTGCTTGGACGTTTTTTTCTCCTAAAAGGTAATTTCCCGCCGAAATAACTCGCACGACATAATCTCTACCATCGTCAATTTGGGCAATTACCTTTTCAACTTGGGCTTTAGATATTTGTACAGCGAGTTCATTTTCGGGGTTTGTACCGGGCTGGGTTGATTCTATGGCGACGCGATTGGCTTCGCGCAATAGTTGCTCAATAGCTTGACGCGCGGCTTTTGGTTGCTGAATGCGAACTACACCCGTAGCCAAAACGCTACCGCTTTCTAGGGCTACATTTCCCTGGCGCAAAACTTGATAATCTTGATAATAACCTTCAAGCTTTGCGACTTCTTGTTCGAGAAATTCTCTTTGACTCTCTAATTGTTTGAGGCGAACTTCTCTACCGGCAATTACGCGATCGCGCTGTTGCAAATCGCGATCGCGATTGACTATTTCTTGATCTAGATTAGCAATCGCCTCATCGCGATCAGCAATTTGACTTCTGACTTCTGCTAACTGCTTACCGATTTGTTGGCGTTCGTTTTGAAGTTTTTGAATTTCTGCTTGTAAAGTCTTTGCTTGCTGAGAGACTGTTTGCAGTAAAGCCCTAGCATCCAGAAATCTACTGGTAATTTGACTTAGCTGGGTTTGGTTGCGGCTTAGTTGGGCTTGAGTTTGTGCCTGTTTAACTTGAGTACGGCTTAATTGGGCTTGAGTTTGAGTTTGTTTAGTAATTACCGCCTGTAACGATCTATTGGTTGCTTGCAAACGTTTTTGGGCTTGGGCTTGCCTTTTCTCTGCGGCTTTTTGTTCGGTTCTAGCTTGCTGCAAATCCTTTTCTACATTACTTTTTTGAATTTTTGTAGCTTCTAGTTCTTTAGTTGTAGATTCTACCTGCTTGCGCTTTGTTTTGAGGTCTTTTTGAATTCTCTCAAGTTGGAATACTCCCGTGCGCAAGCTTTTGTCGGCGGCAAATAGAATTCCGAGTGTTGAAGCAGCGATCGCGCTCCCAGTTACTATAGTTACTAAAACGGCAGTTTTGCGTGGACGCAGTTTAAACAAGCTTAGTCGAGCTTTGCCTACTCGCGTGCCAATGCGATCGCCTACCGTCGCGATTACACCTCCCAAAATCAAAATTGCTACAATTAGGATTATTCCGGTAGTCATTTTCCGCCGTCCACCTTTGCCCACTCAAATACAGCCTACTTCAACCGCTTAAATTTTGGTGGCTTCTTAGAATTTATGGGGAGCGGGAGAAGCTTTTTTAGGTAAATTGCTGACTCAAAGCTACTGGATTGTGGAGAGTAATCTTTTTTTTGTGAATAGAAATCATTTCGTCAGTCCGCAAATCTCCAAGGAGCCGAGTTACAGTCACGCGAGTAGAACCAATAGCTTCAGCGATCGCTTGATGAGATAACTTAAGGTCAATAGTAATTCCTTCAGAGGTGGGAATACCAAAATCTCGGCACAAAATTAGTAAAAAACTTACTAGCCTCGAACCCATATCGCGGTGCGCCAAAGTTTCAATCATCATTTCTGTTTGCAAAATCCGCGATGACAAGCCTTTAAGCATCAACATCGACAATTCTGGATTGCTTTTTAGCGATTGCTCTACTTGTTCAATGGGTGCGGAAAGTAGCTCTACAGGAGTAAAAGCCACCGCATGATAGAATCTATCCGAACGTTGTCCTGTCAGTAGCGAAAGTACGCCAAACACGCTATTTTCTCTAAGCAGTGCTACGGTAATTTCTTCTCCAGCTTCATAAACCCTAGAAAGTTTTACTGCGCCCTTGAGCAGAAAATAAACTCGTTCTGCTGGATCGCCTGGAAAAAATATCGTTTTACCCCGTTCAAACATTTCCACAACTGGGGGAAACGAGCCAGTTCCTATTTGACGAAATACCGCCGCTAACGGTCTATCTTGCATTACGATCATCTTTTTGCCTAACAAACATCCTTCGCGCGATCCAAAAAACTCCGCAGTTTTGTATCACTACACTACTTAATATGACTTTAAATGGTTTTTTTGTATTGTTGACTACATAATTTTTAAGAGAGAATTACTTTGAAAAAATAGGGGGTTGGCTAATGGGTAATTGGTAATTGGTAATTGGTAATTGGGAGGAAAGAGAGTGAGATAGGACAAGTTGCAAACGTTGGGAAGAATTATCACACTTTACAGTAACGCCAAAAATAGTTAAGAGCGATAGCGTTTTTTGTTTGATGACCAAATTCGGGTATGCTCCTAAATGGAATATTTTTAAATTAAAACTTATAGTTTATGCTCGATTTGACTGGAAAAAACGCCTTAGTAACTGGAATTGCTAACAATCGCTCGATTGCTTGGGGAATTGCCCAACAACTCCATAAAGCCGGAGCAAATATTGGGATTAGCTATTTGCCCGACGAACGCGGCAAAATGGAAAATAAAGTAGCAGAACTTGTAAAACCCCTTAATCCCAGCTTGTTTGTACCGTGTAACGTCCAAAGTGACGAGCAGATCAAAGAAATGTTTGAAGAAGTCGCTTCTAAATGGGGCAAATTAGATATCCTCATTCATTGTCTAGCTTTTGCCAACAAAGAAGACCTAACGGGCGGCTTTAGTAATACTTCAAGAGCGGGTTTTAATCAAGCCTTAGAAATTAGTACCTATTCTTTGACACAGTTAAGCGGTGCGGCGAAACCTTTAATGACTGAAGGCGGTAGTATTGTCACGCTGACCTATTTGGGAGGAGTTAGAGCAATTCCCAACTACAACGTCATGGGGGTAGCAAAAGCTGGGTTAGAAATGAGCGTGCGTTACTTAGCCGCCGAATTAGGAGAGCAAAACATTCGCGTTAATGGAATTTCCGCCGGGCCGATTAGAACTTTAGCTTCTTCCGCCGTTGGGGGAATTTTGGATATGATTCATCACGTAGAAAAAATTGCCCCCTTGCGGCGCACGGTAACGCAGCTAGAAGTCGGAAACGCGGCGGCGTTTTTGTGTAGCGATTTAGCGAGTGGCATTACCGGGCAAATTTTGTATGTAGATGCGGGCTACGAAATTATGGGAATGTAGGAATAATGTAGAGACGTTTTGATGAAACGTCTTCCTAGGAGATTGTGGCAAAACTAGCATCTTCAGTCAAGAATTGAATATATAGATAGTTTTTAAGTTAGTTTTATGCAGACAAGAAACCCCCAAATTTTATCTTCTCTAGCCAATATCCCTACCCGCACGGCTTCTATTCGTCGCACCACCAAAGAAACCGACATAGAAGTTAGTGTTAATTTAGACGGTACGGGAAAATGCAATACAGCGACCGGCGTACCTTTTTTAGACCATATGCTCAATCAAATCGCCTCGCACGGATTAATTGATTTAGACGTGCAAGCGACAGGGGATTTAGAAATAGACGATCACCATACCAATGAAGATGTTGGTATCACTTTAGGACAAGCATTAGGGAAAGCATTAGGCGATCGCCAAGGAATTGTGCGTTTTGGGAACTTTCTTGCGCCCTTGGACGAGGCTTTAATCCAAGTAGCGTTAGATTTTTCCGGAAGACCGCATTTAAGTTATGGCTTGCAGATTCCCACGCAAAGAGTAGGAACTTACGACACGCAATTAGTGAGAGAATTTTTTGTAGCGATCGTCAATCATAGTCAAATGACGTTGCATATTAGGCAACTCGACGGCATTAATTCTCACCATATTATCGAAGCAACATTTAAAGCATTTGCGCGTAGCTTGCGCCTAGCAATAGAAATAGATCCCCGACGTAACGGGGCAATTCCAAGCTCCAAAGGAGTGTTGTAACGTCTAGGCAAAGATTGATAAAGATGGTGTATCAGGTCTTGCTGGCGATCGCGCTTTCGATAATACTACTTCTAGCCGTAGGAGTAGAGGCAATAGTTCACCCCATGTTGGCGGAATTGCCAATCAAATAGAGGCGATGAAAAGAGCGATCGCAAAAAGTATGAGGTGAGTGAAATCTTTAATATCAGTCACAACACCATTAACCTATGACTCAAGCACAAAGCAAAAATAGGGGGTTTGGTCTGCTTAGGAGAAGATTAGACCTAACTTGCGGTATTAAGTTGTTAATAAACCTATTGGTTTAATCAATTTGATGGAACCATTTAACTGCACGCTCCTTCAACGGAGTTCACTTTTAGTTAGAGAAGTTTCGTCCTTTTATAAAAGCTAGACAATTATGTTTGTGCTATTTGATCCCGCGTACATTACTACAATTTATCATTACTTGTTTAGGACTACCGAAAGATGAATACGGCTCATATAATTGGACTGGGAAAGTCAGGGGTTGCCGCCGCCAGGTTGTTAAAGGGTGATGGTTGGAATGTAGTTATAAGCGATCGCGCTGTTAATGAAACTCTCCAAAAACAGCAAGCAGAATTAGCCACCGAAGGAATCACAGTTAAGCTGAATTACTCCCTAAGTTTAGAGGATGGCGACTTACCAAAAATCATTGTTGTGAGTCCTGGCGTGCCTTGGGATGCGCCTATTTTGATTGAAGCACGCGAAAGAGCCATTGAAACCATTGGCGAGATGGAACTTGCCTGGCGGGTTTTAAATGCCTCTGTTTGGGTGGGAATTACGGGTACAAATGGTAAAACCACAACTACCGCACTAATCGCCGCTATATTTCAAGCGGCGGGTTTTAATGCTCCTGCTTGCGGAAATATTGGTTATGCGGCTTGCGAATTGGCGCTAGAAGCAAGAAATAATGGTACTACTCCCGATTGGGTAATAGCAGAATTTAGTAGCTATCAAATCGAATCATCGGCAAGTATTGCGCCAAAAATCGGCGTTTGGACAACTTTTACACCCGATCATCTTAGCCGCCACAAAACGTTAGAAAACTATTTTGAGATAAAAGCTCATTTACTTAAGCAATCGGAAAACCAAATTTTTAATGGGGATGACGAGTATTTAAGCAATTTAGGGGCTAGTTTTGGGCATTCTTCAGCGTGTTGGACGAGCATTAGAGGTAAAAAGTATGTAATTGGAAATCAAGAGTTTGGCGCTTATATAGAGGCTGGCTGGGTAGTATCTGGCGGCGAACAAATTGTTGAAGTATCGGCTTTGCGGATGGGAGGAAAACATAACTGGCAAAACCTGTTGATGGCTGTAGCGGCGGCGAAATTGGCGGGAATTGATAATAATGCGATCGCATTAGCTATAGCTAATTTTCCTGGAGTTCCCCATCGCTTAGAACCTATCTGTACTTGGCAAGGTATAGACTTTATTAACGACAGCAAAGCCACTAATTACGATGCGGCAGAAGTTGGATTATCTGCTATTGATGGTAAAGCTATTTTAATTGCTGGTGGCGAAGCTAAAGCAGGTGATGACGATAAATGGATTGCAGCAATTAAAGCTAAGGCGGCGGCGGTGTTATTAATTGGGAATGCAGCAACACAATTCGCTGAACGTTTGCAGCAAGAGGGTTACACTCATTGTCAAATTGTCGAAACAATGGATAAAGCAGTAACTAAAGCAGCAGAGTTAGCACCACAACATAACGCTAACGTAGTTTTACTATCTCCTGCTTGTGCAAGTTTCGACCAATACCAAAACTTCGAGCAACGCGGCGATGATTTTCGTCAACTATGTTTGGCGCTTTAAGAGGATTTGTAAGGGGCGCAAAGCATTGCGTCCCTATGATTTCGGGATTAACTTACCAATAATCTATGAATCGCATTAACCACAACTTGCGCCGCACCTGTAAAAAAAGAGCGATCAATATTTGCTACGGTGTCGCTTAGTTGATGGTAATGAGGCGATCGCAAATTTGCCGTATCTGTAACCAAAACCGCGCCAATTCCTTGATACCAAAAGGGTGCGTGATCGCTGCGTAAAACATCTGGTGTAAATAAACCTTTAAGCGGAATCGGTAAAGTAATTACAGGTAGTTTGGTGCTGGTAAAAGCCTTTAATAGTTGCAAGTGTTCCGCATCGCCGACTACTGCTAAAAAATCACCGCGATCGCGTTGTACAATTGCTGGCAATCCTGGCGGGTACTTCTGACAATTGGGAGTATAGCAACCAAACCCAATCATATCCATAACTACAACACCGTTTAGGTTAGCTAAATTTGCAATATTTGCCGTAAATGCCAAACTTCCACGCAAACCGATTTCTTCGGAGTCAAAGAAAACTAACTTTAAAGTTTGGGGTGTAGAGAGATTATTAAAAATTCGGGCAATTTCGAGTAAAGTTGCAACCCCAGTTGCATTATCATCCGCACCAGGAGAACCGGGGACAGTATCGTAATGAGCAGCAACAATAATTGTGCCAGCATTAGGGATTTTTCCCGAACGTTCGGCAACAATATTTATTCCATCGACAAAACTTTGTAAGTTCGGCGACCAACCGAGGTTTTTTAGCGAGGTAGTAATATAGTTACGGGCAACTTGGCGGTTTTGATTAGTAGAGCGATCGCCCTGTAAATTTTCTAGGTGAGTAAATAAGCGAGTTTTAGATACTTGTGGGGTAGAAAGTACAGGGGGTGTAACTACTTCTTGCTTAATCTCAATCGGTGCAGTTATAGGTTTAGGAGCAACAAAGAACTTACTACTAACTAAACCCATACCTAGAAGTAGTAAGAGTAAAAAGAGGATTAGTTTACTCATGAATAGTGCGATCGCACTTTTTCTAGCATAACAACTAGAATTCAATCCCCGGTTGAGCTTTTACCCCTTGTTCCCGGAATGGATGCTTAATCAGCGTCATTTCTGTAACTAAGTCGGCGCGTTCAATTAGCGCCGCCGGAGCGCCTCTCCCAGTTAGGATTAAGTGACTATCTCCAGGCTTTTCCTCTAAACCCGCTAAAACTTCCTCCACTTGCAAATAGCCCAGTTTTAGCGCCACATTTACCTCATCTAGCAGCACCAATTTATAGTCAGGATTGCGGATAAAAGTTAAAGCCGTTTGCCAAGCTTCCCCAGCTTTTTCAATATCGCGGTTTCTGTCTTGAGTTTCCCAAGTAAAGCCTTCACCCATAGCGTGAAACTCTAATTGTTCAGTCCACATAGCAAATACAGCTTTTTCCGCCGGCTCCCAAGCGCCCTTAATAAACTGGACGATCGCTACTTTATAACCATGGCCCAAACTCCGCAACACCATTCCTAAAGCGGCGGTAGTTTTACCCTTACCATTGCCTGTATTGACAATAATTAAACCTTTTTCTTGGGAAGCTTTGGCTACGCGCTCTTGTTGTACTTCTTTGCGCCTCTGCATCTTGCTTTGATATTGTTCTTCAGTCAGCGTTAAGGAGTTCGATCCCGCTACATCTTCTAGAGAATTAGTTTGCATCAGTTTTTGGCAAGTATTACTACCAAAATTGTAATTTGAAACTGTAGGGGCGCAATGCATTGCGCTCCTACAACGTTATATATTATTGGTGAAGGCGATCGCGTGTGTGGGATGAAAAGATGATAACCGTTATTCAAAAGGACATCACAACCTTAAAAATAGATGCCATAGTCAACGCCGCCAACAACTTTTTACTAGGCGGTGGTGGTGTTGATGGTGCTATTCATCGCGCCGCCGGAGCAGAACTATTGCAAGAATGTCGTAAGTTAAAAGGCTGCGCTACGGGTGACGCTAAAATTACCAAAGGCTACAAACTTCCTGCTAAATGGGTAATTCATACCGTTGGGCCCGTTTGGACTGGTGGCAAAAAAGGCGAAGCGGAAAGTTTGGGGTGTGGCTCTGCCTCGCCCAAAGCTTTTCAAGAAGATGATTTATTAGCTAGTTGTTATCGCCGCAGTTTAGAACTAACCAAAGAGTATCAAATTAAGGAAGTCGCATTTCCGGCAATTAGCACGGGTGTATATAAGTTTCCAGTAAAAAGAGCCGCAAATATTGCTGTTACCGAAATTCAAACATTTTTAGCCGCTAATAACCATCTAGAACGAGTAATTTTAGTGTGCTTTAGCAAAGATTCTTACGATTGTTACCTAGAAGCCGTGAAAAACCTTGCCGAAAATGGCTAAATTTAGATCGACGCATCTAAATAGAGAACTAAAATAATGTCAAAACTGGCTAGTAACAAAATCTCTCCTACTCCCATGCAGCCAGAAATTGGCGTAGTAGATTTGATTGATAATTATTTCACCGCTTACAATTCCGCACGTCTACGGGAAATTTGCCACCTGTTAAGTAAACAAGTCTTACAACCAGGCGTTACTGTAGGAGTTAGCTTATCAGGGGCTATGACTCCGGCGGGTTATGGGGTTTCGGTGCTTGCGCCGCTTATCCGCAATGGCTTTATTGACTGGATGATTAGCACGGGTGCAAATTTGTACCACGATATGCACTACGGCTTAGGTTTTGACCTTTTTAGCGGCAATCCCTTTGTTGATGATGTCAAGTTGCGCCAAGAAGGTACAATTCGGATTTATGACATCATGTTTGGCTACGATGTATTGCTAGAAACCGATGCTTTTATTCGGAAAATTCTGCAAGCAGAGCCATTTCAAAAACGTATGGGAAGCGCAGAGTTTCACCATTTATTAGGTAAATATGTGCGGGAAGTAGAAAAGCAAATTGGTGTAAAACATTCTTGCTTGCTTGCTACAGCTTACGAATGCGGCGTACCGATTTACACTTCCTCCCCCGGCGATAGTTCTATTGGAATGAACGTTGCAGCTTTAGCATTAGAAGGCTCAAAATTAATAATTGACCCCTCAATGGATGTAAACGAAACTGCCGCGATCGCCTATGATGCCCGTAATTCTGGTATACCGGATGTAGAAGGGAAAAGCGCCGCTATAATTATCGGTGGTGGTAGCCCAAAAAACTTTTTATTGCAGACTCAGCCGCAGTTGCACGAAGTTCTAGGCTTAGAAGAACGAGGACACGACTATTTCATTCAATTTACCGATGCACGTCCCGACACGGGCGGCTTATCGGGGGCTACACCATCGGAGGCGGTAAGCTGGGGCAAAATTGATCCCGAAGAATTGCCCAATACCATTGTTTGTTATACCGATAGCACGATCGCATTGCCTTTACTAACTGCCTACGTTTTGCAAAAGTGTCAGCCACGTCCATTAAAGAAATTGTACGACCGACGAGACGCGATGTTAGAAAAGTTGCGTACAGATTACTTAGCAGCCAAAACTCAGCCTATAGAGGAGATTCCGGCGGCAGTATCTTCCGAGCAATCTGCAACTACTTATCCTTGTGGTAGGCTAATTCCTCATAGTTCCTAGCAATTATCTATAATCCTCTTGCTGTTATAACTCCAAGGGGATTAAAGCTGTGTTTTAATTTGACTAGCGGCGACAATCTGCTCTGTTGTGAGTGCTAGTTGAGGAAAAGTTGGGGAAATTAGGCGATCGCTACCTTTAAACAATCGTTTTTGATACTCATCTTCGTTTAACGTGCAGATAGTAATAGTTGGCTGTTTGGGTTTGCCAATGTATTCTCTACCACCAATGCCTAAACAATCTACAATCCAGTATTCCGGAACACCTAATAGGGCATAGTCTTCAACTTTACGGGCGTAATCATTTTGCCAATTGATGCTGACAACCTCAACAATAAGTTGAATAGAAGCCCCAAGGGTGATTACTGGTTCTTTTTGCCACAACGATTCGTTTACAAGTTGAGTTTGATTTAATACAATTAGGTCGGGGCGAAATGCTGTCACGGTTCCTAGTAGTTTGATTAGGCAACGATAGGGAATAAAGTAGGGAGCATCAAGCTTATCAATTTCTACATTTAGTTTCCGCCCAACAAAGGCTGCAAACTGTTCGTGAGTTCCCGTCGGTTCCATATCAATTAATTCTCCATCGACTAACTCATAACGGTTGTCGTCGCCATATTCTGCAACGAAATTGTCAACAGTGATTAGTTTTTGTGGCGATTGGGCTATCATGGCTACTCTGAAATATAGTGGTAAGTTTCTATAGCAATCCTATTTGATTCGTAAAAATTACCCGTAGGGGCGCAATGCTTTGCGCCCCTACAACCTTCATAATTGATTTATGATTGCTATATTTTATTTTTGGCGATCGCGTCTAAAATTTGAATTTCTCTAACTGTTTTATTGTAGTTTCTACAGGTGAATTGGGCATGATTGGCAACGCCCAAGGGACTACTATGTCTATAAAAGCACTATTTCTGATTAACGAAACAATAATAGCGATCGCGGTAGGGGCGCAATACATTGCGCCCCTACAACCTTCACAATTGATTAGCGAAGCAACCTAAGACAATGCCAATATGATTTTTCTCGTAGCTTTTTTAGCTTTCTATGTAGCCTGGAATCTTGGCGCGAACGATGTTGCAAACTCTATGGGGACATCGGTAGGTTCTAAAGCTGTTACTTTGCGCCAAGCTTTGGTAATTGCTGGAGTTTTAGAGTTTACCGGAGCGGTATTATTTGGACAAGAAGTATCGCAAACTTTAGCTACCGAAATTGTTAACCCGGCTTTATTTACTGATGCACCGCAAGTATTATTAATTGGGATGGCTTCAGTTTTAATTGCTTGTGGAGTATGGCTACAAATTGCTACCAGTCGCGGCTTACCTGTAGCATCATCTCATGCGGTGGTAGGTGCGATCGCGGGTTTTAGTGCTTGTGCGGTAGGAATAAATGCGATCGCTTGGTCATCTATTGGTTTAATTACTATAGGTTGGATAGTTACACCAATACTTAGCGGGTTAATTGCAGTTTTACTTTACAGCACGATTAAACATTGGATTTTAGATAAAACCAACAAAGTACAGCAATTAGATGAGTGGATTCCTTGGCTAAGTGTTGCTTTAGTTGGCGTATTTGGGATAATTGTTTTACCACCGATTACCAACACGCCATTAATTGCTAATTTACCCATTCCTCGCCAGGATGTTGCTCTAGCAATTGGGGGATTGGCGGCTATAAGTATTACTTTTAATGCTTGGCGACAGTTAGCCGCCGATAAAAATGTAGATGATAGCGTTGTTATTGAGCGCCAATTAGCCAAATTTCAACTCTTGAGTGCTTGCTTTGTCGCCTTTGCTCACGGTTCTAACGATGTGGGAAATGCGATCGCACCTCTAGCCGTAATTGCCTATATTAACAATACTGGTAGCGTTCCCCAAGGAGTCTTAAATATACCTTTGTGGATTTTAATTCTAGGCGGTGCGGGTATCGTAGCGGGTTTAGCAGTTTGGGGGAAAAAAGTCATTGCCACCATTGGCGAAAGTATTATTACCTTGCAACCTAGCGGTGGTTTTTGTGCAGAATTGGCGACAGCAACCACAATTTTGCTGGCTTCTCGCTTGGGTTTACCTGTTTCTACTTCCCATGCTTTAGTTGGCGGCGTTGTGGGAATTGGACTTGTGCAAAACTATAAGTCAATTCAATTTTCAACGTTGAAAAATATTGCTTTAGCTTGGGTTGTTACCATCCCCATTAGCGCCGCCTTAAGTGCAGGTTTGTTTAGCTTGGCAAGGTTATTGTTTTTTTAGTATCAACAGGAAATGTGCGATCGCGCATTTAATGATTCAATGGTTGGCATACCTCCAGCTTTAATCCAAGCAATTTGTCCAATGCGCCGATTACGGGCGTATTCGCGGATAATGTGGCTGTTTCTGCCTTCTAACTCCATTTCTACTTGCACTTGATGACTAGAACTTCTCAATTTCTGAGCGTAAGCAAAAGCGTCGGCGTAAGCATTGGGGTTTTCGGGAACTACTAACCAATTACTCGCCGGGGTAAACTTGGGTAATTGACTGCTACCGAGTAAAACTTGCTGCAATTCCTCAATATTGAGCGCAAAGCCAATTCCTGGGGATGACTCGCCTTGAGGATGATAAAGCCCTAAAAGCCGATCGTAGCGTCCCCCTTGCCCTAGTATATGAGTTTGGTTGCGATCGCTAACTACTTCAAAAACTATCCCTGTGTAATAGTCCAAAGTCTGCACCAAACTTAAGTCTAAAATCAAGGGAAATTGACTATTAACGCCCGGATAACATTCGTCTAGCAAAGCTATTAAAGATTTTAGATGATGTACTGCTTCTATTTGCGACTCATCCAAGTCTAAACTTGCAACTTGTTGTAAAACATCGGCGGGATTCCCGCGCAAGTCTAGTAATAATAGGCTTCGGGCTTTTAGTTCATCACTCAAAGGTAGGTTTTCTAAAGTTACTCTATCCAAAGATGCGATCGCTTTTCTAACAGTATCTTGCAATTGGGGAGGAAAAGGAGACAGTAAACTCCGAGCAATCCCCGCTTCTCCTAAAATCAATCGCCAATTTGTTAATCCTAGTTCCTGCAAGCACTCCGCCACAAGCAGCAGTATTTCCGCATCCGCAAATCCACCCCCACCGCCTAACAACTCTACTCCAGCTTGATAAAACTCTTGCTGACGATTGTAGGAACTGCCTTTAGTGCGACGAAATACGTTAGCCGTATAATACAACCTTTGCGGATAAGTTACGCCCGCCATGCGCGTTACGGCGGCTCTCGCAATGGAAGCTGTAAGTTCGGGACGCAAACCTAATTCTTCCTCCTCTGCGCCTTGCAACTGAATTACTGAGCGTCGCTCAATCGCTCCTCCCGCCATCAGTGTATCTAATCGCTCTAAAGTTGAAGTAATAATTTGGTGATAGCCATAGCGTTGAAATACTTGCTGCAATCGCTCTTCAATCCAGTGTTTTTGAGCAACATCTAGCGGTAATAAGTCCCTTGCGCCTGTGGGTGGTTGATAAATCATTTGTTTTTCTTCCCACCAAACAAACCGCCAAACAAACCACCTTTTGGTTTATCAGCGCCTGCTCCTGTCGTTTTCGCTGGATGGGTTTGTCCTTCTATTTTTGGTACAGCTTCTGCTAATACTTGCTTGCTTCTTAATGCCATTGGTTCATTTGGATTTAGTTGTAAAGCTTTATTAATGTGAACCCTAGCCATTGTTAATTGATTTTGCTTTAAATAAACTATTCCCATTAAACTATGAGCAATAGTATTATTAGGTTCTAATTTTAGAGCATCTTGCAACTCTACTCTGGCGTGAGCAAAGTTATTTTTTTCCATCAATTTTTGAGCGCGGCGTAGGTATTGTTCCACCAGAGTTTCAGGAGCTGGCGCGTCTGGTGGAGGCGGCGTTTGCTTGCTGTCCTCTAGGGCTTTTGACACATTACTTGGAAACGATTGCGATGTAGACGTAAATGCTCTATCTGCTTGACGCATTAAATAGACTAAATTTAGTTCGCTAATTTGAGCAATAATTTCTAAAACTCGATCTAAGTCTTCGTATTGATTGAGAGCAAGTTTGTGTAGTGCCGTTTTATAAGTATGTTCGATGTTATTTGTTTTAGCTAATTCCTGGGATGCTTCGTGCTGAAACTGCGGGTTTTGTTCTTGTCTTACTCGTTTACTAATATCTTTTAATAGCACAGTATACTCAGCCCGCGATCGCTCGGTAGTGAATTTTTCGTAAGCTGGATTAACAATCTTAGAAAATAAGTCATTAGCTTTTTGTCTTGCCACTTCTCCCTTAGCCGCCGTGCTATCAGGGTGCAGGCGGCGAGCAATTTTTAGGTATTGTTGGCGAATATCCTTAAAATCTGCATCAATAGGTATACCTAAGACTGCATGGCAATCTGTAAAATCAAATTTGAATAGTCCAATATCAATATATAAAGACATAAAACGCTGTTCGCTTGCCTGCCATAAAAGTTTAATTTACGGGTGCTATAATCCCCTTCTAGCTAAGTCAAAACGGTAACATCTATTCCTTGCTATTTAGCTAATTATATTGTTTATATCTAAGACAACGCCGCAACTTTTATTAGTTCCTGACTTAAGTTATGGTGAATCAAGCCATTGGTAGCCAAAATTCGCCCAGACTCAATACTTAATGGACTTTGATCGTAAGCTGTAACTTTTCCCCCAGCTTCTTGAAGTAAAATCACCCCCGCGCTGATATCCCAAGGGGCAATTCCCCGCTCCCAGTAACCATCTAAACGCCCGCAAGCAACATGAGCCAAATCTAAAGCTGCCGAACCACTGCGCCGTACTCCTTGAGTAAGATGGGTAAGATGACAAAATTCGGCATAGTTATTATCTGCCGTTTCGTGGCGATCGTAGGCAAAACCAGACACCAAGAGGCTTTCACTTAATTTATTTGTGGTAGAAACTTGAATAGGGCGACGATTTTTGGTAGCGCCTAGTCCCCTAGCAGCACGAAATAATTCTTGAGCAAAGGGATCGAAAATAACGCCAACTTCTGGAATCCCATCAACTAGCAATCCAATAGAAACGGCAAAAAAGGGGTATTGATGAGCGTAATTAGTTGTGCCATCAAGAGGATCTATAGCCCACAAATATTGACTTTCGGCTAATCCTAGTTTGCCCGATTCTTCCGCAAGGATTGAATGATTAGGAAAGTGTCGCTGCAAAATTTCCAATACTACAGCTTCGGAAGCTTTGTCAGCAACGGTTACTAAGTCTCCTGGGCGACCTTTTTGAGTTGCCGTACCAATATTACCTAAATAATCTAGCAAGACTTCACCCGCAGCGAGAGCCGCTTCGGTGGCAATTTCTAAAAAACCTGACAATTGTGATGATGAAGTCATAATTAGCGATACTGAGCGCGAAATTCGGCAGGAGTCAGAGTCATTGGTTGTTTGGCGTTCCAAATTCCCTGCTCTTGAAGTCTAGCCCATTCTTGAGCGCGAACTAACCGCGTGTCATATTTGTGATTGGGCGACTTCATGGCAACTAATACTACGCCTTGTTTTACCAAATATTCATTCACTAACAAGTCGCTCCACACGTAAGCTAAGTACCGTCCAAATTCATCTTGTTTTTGTTCGTCAAATTCTAGGATTACCTGTTTATTTGCGATCACCTGAGCTAAAGAATTTTTGGCGACTTGCCCGTGCGGCTGTTGTTGCATATTGGGCGCATCAATCCCAATTAGCCGCACAAGCATTGTTTTTCCTTTGCTAACTACTTCGATAGTTTGTCCGCTAGTTACTTGTTTTACTTGTACTGTCAAGCCTTGAGGCTTAGTTGCATTTTGACATCCAACTAGAAGTAATAGGATACAAACAAACTTTTTATTCCTCATCTAAGGGCAAACCGACTTTAACTTTACCTTTGCCGAAGTATTGCCCAAATTGAA
Organism: Synechocystis sp. PCC 7509; assembly: GCF_000332075.2. Taxonomy (NCBI): domain Bacteria; kingdom Bacillati; phylum Cyanobacteriota; class Cyanophyceae; order Synechococcales; family Merismopediaceae; genus Synechocystis; species Synechocystis sp. PCC 7509. Next base: position 1,369,093 of record NZ_ALVU02000001.1, read on the forward strand.
GTTCGTATACCTCGTCTTCGTCTTGGGTTTCTACTTCCAAGTCAGAGCGGGCATAACTTACACACAATAGAGCATAGCCTTGTTTGCGTAATTCGTGCGATAGTCCCATTGCTTCCGGCTGATAGATTTCTCCCGATACTACCCGCACGGCGCAGGCGGTACAAGCGCCATTGCGACACAAGTAAGGTAATTTTACCCCTTGATTTTCAGCGTTTTGCAAAATGTAGCTTGTTTCTGGTACTTGCAGGGTGTGGACTTGGTTAGAAAGGCGATCGCGAATCTTAACGGTGAAGTAACGAGTCATAATTAAAAGAAATATTTTCAGCTTTATTTAATTTAGCGCCTGATTGCGTGTACAATTGGAGATCGCGACATCTGGAGAGGTGGCCGAGTGGTTGAAGGCGCAGCACTGGAAATGCTGTGTAGGGTAACTTATCGAGGGTTCGAATCCCTCCCTCTCCGTTTCTAAAGCCCTTGCTATGCAATAGTTTGACTCTATTATCTCCAAGAAATAATCTTGAAGGTAATTCAATAGTTTGCTACCTTATACACTAATAAAATTGTTAAAAAGCGCTTATTATGCAATCGAGCTAGATATCTACTTTGCTGTTTTCTGGTGCAACACCTAGCTTTGCTTTTCTCAAACGGTAAGCATTTAAAGGACTATTACGAATATCTGCTTCGGCTAGAGCGATCGCTTCATCTAAAATTAAATTGAGAGCATCAAACTGACGGCAGACTTCCTGCATCCTTTCAATAGAGCGTCTTCTTGTTTCTGGATCGGGAATTCTGGGTTGATCGTTCATGATAAGCTCCAATTTCTTTTTGTATCTTGGACGCTGGCTTGAGCCGCCGCATTGGTAGCTTCTGCTTGCTCAATTGACGTTTCTAACAATTTTAAGATAGCAGAAGTAGCTAATGGTTGGGACTCATATACTCTTAAAAGTAAAGTATAGAGTCGGGAGTAAGAAGATGTCGCCCTCTCTCTAACCTTTTGGAGTTGTTCGAGTTCCGGTGTTGTTTCTTCATTTTCACCGAACTGCTCAAAAATAACTGCTTCTGTTGCGGTGGCTTCATCAATTCGGTCTAATAATTGCCTTTGCAAATCAAAAATGATTTTTATTATAGACTCTGTTAACTTTGCCATGTAGTTTTGTTTGTAATAATGCGATCGCGCTAAACAGAATACTATGCTTGTAAGTAAAAAATTATTGATAAAGTTCAATAGCCGAAGTTTTATCTATACTTGAATTTTTATAGCTAATTAGGGCTAACTTATGTCCTCTTTACGTTCTGCTCCCAGCAAAAAGAATAATACGACTCGTAATGTAGGAAAAAATTATCAATCCTTATTTCTCATGCTGGGCATTACTTTACTAATGTTTGGTGGAATTGGTAGTCGTTTAGCTTACCTGCAAATTGTCCGAGGTAGCCAATATCGCCAACAAGCAGATAGCAACCGCATTCGCGTCATTCCCAAACAACCAGAACGCGGCACTATATTTGATCGCCATGGCAAAATTCTTGCCAGTAGTCGCCTTTCCCATGCGGTGTACGTATGGCCAATAGCTCCCAAAAATGCAGAATGGGCGACAACAAAGGCGCGACTCTCTCAAATTCTCCAGACTCCTGAAGCAGAAATTCAAAAACGTTTAGAAAAAGCTGGCTATGATTCCTCAACTTTGGTACGAATAGCAAGGGATCTAACTCCTGCTCAAATCACCGCCTTAGCTGAATATCACAACCAATTAAAAGATGTAGAGGTGTATATAGAAGCCGTGCGAGAATATCCCAATGGTGAATTAGCCTCTCACGTCCTCGGTTATACCGGAGAAATGAGCGATCGCGAGTTAGTTAAAAAACGCTCTCAAGGCTACCGCCTGGGGGATGTAGTCGGTCAAATGGGCGTAGAAGCAGCTTTTGAACAACAGCTAAGAGGAGAATGGGGAGGTCAACAAGTAGAAGTAGATGGAAAAGGCAGAATAATCAAAATATTAGGTGCAAAACCCGCTAAAACCGGGCAAAATGTTTATTTAACTATAGATATAAACTTACAAAAAGCCGCCGAAAAAGCATTAGGACTTCGCCAAGGAGCAATTGTCGCCCTAGATCCCCGTAATGGCGCAGTTTTAGCCATGGTTAGTCGCCCAGCTTTCGATCCAAATATATTTACTAAACGCATCGCTCCGCAAGCGTGGAAAAACTTACAAAGTAAAGATCATCCCTTCGTCAACCGCGCTTTGCGAGGCTTTCCCCCGGCGAGTACCTTCAAAATTATTACTACCACCGCCGGAATTGAATCCGGCAAATTTGCGCCTAGTACCGTACTGCCAACTTATGCTTGTATGAACATCGGCGGTACAACATTTTGCGACTGGAATCGCGCCGGATTTGGGCCGTTGGGATTTGCTGGCGCTCTAGCTTGGAGTAGCGATACATTCTTCTATCAAATTGGTAGAGGCGTTGGTGGGCCAACTTTAATTGATTGGACGCGCCGTTATGGTTTCGGTAAAAAAACAGGCATAGAATTAGCCTCTGAAGAAGCACGGGGATTAGTTGCTGATGATAAATGGAAGCAAGCAAATCTCGATTTACCTTGGAGTGTAGGCGATACCGTTAATATGTCCATTGGTCAAGGATTTTTGCAAGTGTCGCCCCTGCAAACAGCGATGATGTTTGCTGTACCAGCCAATGGCGGCTACCTAGTCAAACCCCACTTACTCAAAAACAATGAAACTGCCAAAACCTGGCGCAAGTCTCTAAACCTCAAACCTGACACCGTGCGCGTACTGCGTCAAGGATTGCGTCAAGTAGTCGATGGCGGAACGGGAAAAGCTTTAAATTCTCCAACTATTCCCCCGGCTTCGGGTAAAAGTGGAACTGCTGAAGCTTTTGGACATCAATCTCATACATGGTTTGGCGGCTATGCACCTAGCAGTAAACCGGAAATTGTCGTTGTTGCCTTTGCCGAACATTCTGGAGGTGGCGGTGGCAAAATTTGCGCTCCGATGGTGTTGCAAGTGATGGAAGCTTATTTTAAAAAGAAATAGTATTTGCATTTATTGTCTTAACTTGGCGATCGCTTGTTAATAAAACGGCTATTGACTGCAATAACTAACTATCTACCCATAAAATCAGTGTTTTTAAGCTTTCCGCCTTCAAACCCCTAATATCAATAGCTCGATTAAAAAAGTAGATAATCGAGTTTACTGGCTTTGGTGCGATCGCTTTTTATCTATTGCGTATTGCTGGCAATTTGATTCCAAGCTTTGATAACCTCTTGTAAAGGGCGAGGTAGACGATTTTGATTGATATCTATATAGCTAGTTGTCGCCGTTTGGCTAATCAAAGTTATATTGATGAAATCTGCCGCACCTTGGTTGACGGGATACTTTAAACCGTCAAATTGGTTAAATTGCTGTTGTTGTAGCAATTGTTGAAACTGTTGTACTTGTTGACGAGAAATTTGATAACTCTGAGGTTGGAAATTACCACGGTTATTGACTAATACCCTAACTACTCGCCCATCATTAAACAGCGTAGTCTCATAAGTGCGACCAGCAAATCCACCACTAGAAATTGCTCGAAAAACAACACCCTCCTCTAATCCAGATATTTGCTTTGTAGGCATTTGTACGGGTTTGATACTGCTATTGATAGTAGAACTGGCGGCGGCATCAAAGGCGATCGCTCCACCAATATCACCAGTACGATAAACTAAACGCTGTTGTTTCCCTTCGACTGTCACTAGCCAACCAGGGGTAACAACTGCTGCACAACTATCTTGAGGGCGACCCAACCCCAAACAACCATCAGACCAATTGCGACGTTCTGCTTTCACAATCTTTACTTGAGATGATGATACCTTCAATCTTTGTGCAGCCTCACGCAATACTAAATTAGCGACATTAGTAGGCAAATTATTAACATTATTCGCTGCAATTGGAGTTTCAAGGCGCAAAACTCGCCCATTGTAATTTGTGCGATACACCCAGTTTTGCTGACCGTTAGACACTACAACTCGCCAACCTTCAACTATAGCTTGAGTGCAATTTTCACCAGGTTTTGCAAGACCCAAGCAACCATCAGACCAAGTTTGCCGACTCGATTGAGTAATTTTTAATTGCTTGACTGAAATTCTTGTTTGCTTAGATAAATTTACTAATACCGCATTAGCAACACGAGGAGGTAATTGGCTGTTTGTCGTTTTGTTATCATTTCCTCGTCTGCGACCGCGATCGTCATTGTAGTTATCATCGCTACCGCGTCCACGACCGCGATCGCCCTTATAGTTATCATTACTACCGCGATCGCTGATTAATTCACCTTTAGTTGTTATGTTTAAAGTAGAATTTTTTTGCTGATAAGCAGTAGCATTTTGTCCTAAAGATAAAGTTGTGCTTAGAGACAAAACTCCTGTCAAAAACAATACTGAAAGTAGTTGCTGATTTTTTAGTGACGACTTCATCATAGTAAATAAAAATTTTTAGCCTTTGGTTAATAGAAGACTAGACGCTGGTACAATCTTAATTTGTTCCGTATTTTGGTGCGTTTGCCTAGGAACTATAGGCTTTTAAAATCGTCACTTTTTTAGCGATCGCCATACTACAATTTATCTCGCTGCATCCCAAGAGCGATCGCGCTTAGTTGTAGTAAAACATACTACCAACTGACTAAATTAATCTTTAAACTATCGTGCGGTAGTGTTTAATTAAAGCAAAAATACTACTTATCTCAGAAAGGTGCAGAAATGATTGATAACTGTAAAAGTGAGTTTTATTAATAAAAGTTATAATAAAACTAAAATTGTCAGCAATGTATTTTAAATTGAAAGTTGGTATTCCATCTTTAGTTATTTTAGGGCGCACTATCAATTTTGAGAACTTAGAAGGTACTCAAAACTCTATTGTTTTCAAAGACCATAGTGCAGAAGAACCAAATAGTGAGTCATTTTTAACAACTTGTGAAGCTACAATTGATTTAAAACCATCTAAAAATGCGCTGCCAACCTTTGAATCTCTCTGGCAAAAAAAGCTTCCTCCTGGCTTTGATGTAAAAGATTTACCTGATGGAGTACGTTCGGAATTTGAAAAGTCTGGACAGATAGAAAATTATGAGTTTCCTCTCTCTAAATTATCTAATGCTGTTCAAGACTTAGTTAATAAAGCTTATAAAGAAGTCATTGAAATTATAAATAAGGTAGTTGGAACTGCTTGCTGGCGACACGCACAGAAAGTGCCGATTTACTCTTATCAAGCAAGTCGCATAATGTGGTCTATGGATGGCACAGACTGGCGTATGGCTCCGGCGAATTTTAAGGTGTCAGATTATACACCTCTAAGACTGCACCAAGAGTTTGTAATTGATACCCTTAGCTTAATAAATAACAATCAAACAGAACCTTTGGGACATGAGCTTTTGCGTGAAGCGTGGGATCAAATAAATACAAGTCCGCGTAGTTCCTTAGTTATTGGTGTTACGGCGTTAGAGACAGGAGTTAAAAATTTAATAATTGAGCTTGTTCCAGAAACTGATTGGTTAATAAAGAATCTTTCATCCCCTCCTATATACAAAATCCTTGATGAATATTTGCTAAAGTTGCCAGTCAGGTTAAAGGTTGACAATAGAATCGTCAAACCTTCTAAAGACATAGTAAAAGAAATCAAAAACTGGAATACTCAAAGAAACAATTTAGTTCATGGAAAAAAAACAGAAATAGAAGTAGTTAAGCTTAAAAAATTCCTTTTATTAGTGTCTGATATATTGTATCTGTGTGATTTTTATCTTGGGTTTGAGTGGGCATACGAGCATATTCATCCTGATACTAGGGATCAATTCACGGATCTTACTTGAAATCCTAATCAAAAATTTGCATAGATAATATTGAAACTTTGCCTTAACTAAATAAATAAATAAAGCGATCGCGCCTAGTTCTAAAAATTACTTTACCAAATACTTTCCTTTACCCATAATGCCAGCCCACCACCACGACCACGAGCGGCGATCAAGTCTTCTGTTACTCTAAAAAAGGCGAAAAAAGGCGCTTTAGCAACGGATTTTTTGTAAAAATCTGCGTCTTTAAGCTTCCCACCTCGAAAACCCCCACTATAAATAGCTCGATTAAATAACAAAATTTCTACTTGTGTAAAATCAAACATTAGTAAATTTTTCTTACCCACATAACGAGCGGGTCCAGTTAACTTAAGCTGTAAAGAGGCAAATTGCAGAGAATTAGCAATTCCAGCTTCGCCCAAATTTTGAGATGGACTAAAAGCAATCTGTGCAGGAGCAATTTGGGGTACATAAAAGCCCTTACCTAAAGCTACGCCACTTTTGAGATGAGCATTTTTAGGCGCTGTAAAGCAAAGCCGCCACTGACCAAACAGCGCTTCGAGGGGATACACAAGTCTTTGCTGTTTCGCGGTCTTTTCTGCTTGCAATAAAGCATTGACTACTTCTTTGGCGGTTGGACGAAGTTCTTTAGTTCGTAAACTCGCTGCCGCGCGATCTAAAATATCGAGAAAATTAATAGTTGAATCCAAAGAAGTCATAATTATTTATAACGCTTACAAATCATTAGCTTTATGCGATTATCTCAAGGACAGCTAAACTTACTCGAACGTTGTCCGCGTCAATTTCAACATACTTATTTAGACGGTTTTGGCTCTCCTACTAGCTTAGAGCAACAAGAGCGTTTAAGTTCTGGTAGCCGCTTTCACCTGTTGATGCAGCAGCAAGAATTAGGTTTGCCTATTGATGCTTTAGTTAAAGAAGACGCACAACTGCAAGGCTGGATGAATGCTTTTGCAGGCGCAGCTACAGAAATATTGACCCCCGTTGATGGCGAGTTTCGGGAAAGCGAACATTGTCGCACTTTGCAAGTTGAAGAATATTTGCTAACGGTGATTTATGACTTATTCATCGCTAGAGGTGATAGTTGCCAAATTCTCGATTGGAAAACTTACCCCAAACCCCAAGATCGGCGCAAATTAGCCCAAAATTGGCAAACTCTGCTTTACCAATATGTATTAGCGGAAACTAGCGAATATTTGCCCGAACAAATTTCTATGATTTACTGGTTTGTGCAATCAGAGGATAAACCGCAAAGTTTAACCTTTACTTACAGCAACGCCCAGCACCAGCAAATAGAGAAAAAACTCAATTCTTTACTTCTGCAACTGAGTAATTGGCTTCAACGTTACGAAATCGGCGAACAATTCCCGCAAGTGGTAGAAGGTAGCAAAACTTGTAATTATTGCCAATTTGTTAGTAGATGCGATCGCAATTGGGAGCCAGATTTAGCTGAACAAGAATATAGTACAAATAAACTATTAAATCTTGCTACTATTCAAGAAGTAATAATTCAGTAGAGATGTCTGCAAGTTTGGTAGATGACAGAACAATTACAAAACTGGACTGTAATATCGGTAGAATCGCCGCCAGAGTGGTTTGTGCAAGCGGTGAAAAGCTATGTTTCCAATTCTTCGGGACATTACGCGGCTCAATTATTGTGGCAGCGTGGGGTTAAAGACGTGCAGCAGTTGGCAGAATTTATTAAACCCCAACTATATCAAGCTTCTACTCCATTTGTATTTGGGCAAGAAATGCAGCAAGCGGTAGCCAGATTGCAAGCAGCACGCGATCGCCATCAAAAGGTTACTATTTGGGGAGATTTTGACGCAGACGGCATTACCTCAACGGCGGTTTTATGGGATGGATTGGGGCAGTTTTTCCCGCAACATCAGCAGCTAAATTACTACATTCCCAATCGTCTTACTCAATCGCACGGTTTAAACTGTCAGGGAATTGATGAAGCTGCCCAAAACAATACTAAGTTGATTGTTACTTGCGATACTGGCAGCACAAATATTGAAGAAATAATTTATGCAAACTCTTTAGGAATTGACATTATAGTTACCGATCATCATACTTTACCGAGCGATCGCCCTCCGGTAACTGCAATTATCAATCCGCGTTATTTGCCAAGCAACCATCAACTCTTTCATCTTTCTGGAGTTGCTGTAGCTTACAAATTAGTAGAAGCACTTTATCAAACCTTGCCTGATGTCCCTAAGCAACCTCTAGAAGACTTATTAGATTTAGTAGCGATTGGACTTATAGCCGATTTAGTGCAGTTAAGTGGCGATTGTCGGTACTTGGCACAGGTGGGAATTGAAAAAATGCAATCTGATTCCAAAAAGTTAGAAGCAGAACGCCGCAGACCTGGAGTGGGGCGTTTATTGGATCTTTGTCGTCGAAGTGGCGATCGCCCGACAGATATTTCTTTTGGCTTGGGTCCAAGAATAAACGCCGTGAGTCGGATTCAAGGAGATGCGTCTTTTTGCGTAGAGTTGCTGACAAGCAAAGATGTAGAACGTTGCAACCAATTGGCGGAAGCAACCGAACTAGCAAATACTCGGCGAAAGTCTTTACAAAAAGATGTCCAGCAGCAAGTAAACGCCAAACTAGAACAGATGGATTTATCAACTACAAGCGTTATAGTTTTAGAAGATCCACAATGGGCTGTAGGGGTACTGGGATTAGTCGCCGGACAAGTCGCCCAGCAAACAGGTCGCCCAACGATTTTATTAAGTACCGATACCGAAGGACAAACAGGTTTAGCGCGTGGTTCAGCGCGATCGGTAAATCAAGTCGATTTGTACCAGTTAGTAAAAGATCAAGCGCATTTATTGCACCGATTCGGCGGACACCCTTTTGCGGCGGGGTTAAGTTTACCTGTAGAAAATATCCCCTTATTTACTGAAGCAATTAACCAAAGATTGCGGCAAATATTGGGAGATGCGACTTCACCGCCCACAATGCAAGCCGATTTAGTCGTCACCGTTGCCGATTTAGGTGAGAATCTTTTTAAAGAATTGAAACTACTCGAACCCTGTGGAATGGGAAACCCCGTCCCAAAACTATTGATTCAAAACTGTTGGTTTGAAGAAGTTAAGAATCAAAATATCTGTGATTTTAAGGGTAAAACAGTTAAATATATAAAAACCAAATTTCAATTGCGTGATGACTCCACAAACCTTAGATTTCCCGGTGTATGGTGGGGACACTATAGTGAAGAAATCCCTAAAGGGCGCTGCGATGCAATTTTAGAACTCGATCACAACAGTTATAAAAATCCCGAAAAATTCATAAAACCTCATTACGAAGTTAGGCTTTTAGCGATTCGTCAGTGCGCTAATGCAACACAACTTACTTCCCCAATATTGCCCAACAAAATTTTAGATTGGCGACAAGGTAATTTTGAGCAGTTAACAGCATCAGTATTATTAGTCAAAAATTGTCCTAGTAATTGGGACGATCTGCGGGCTTGGTACGATCGCTCACTTGACGAAAATAAACCACTGGCGATCGCTTATAACTCTCCTAACCCAGCTTCACCCCGGATTGTTTGGCTAAATTTGGTAGGGATTGCTAAATATCTCAGCCGCACCCAGCAAGGCGTTACGCGCACTCAACTGATGGAAAAATTGGGAATTAGCGACTTATTATTGCGACTAGGATTTACAGCTTTAAAATGTTTGGGTTTTAAAGTTAGCTTTCAAAACGGAGCTTTTAAAATGAGCTTGCTTGAAATAGAGCCAACTATTGCCGATACTGAGAACTTGCAGACTATTGAGCAATTTATCGCGGCGGTACGAGAGGAGCAATTTCAGCGCCAGTATTTTTATAAAGTGCCTATTTCTACCATCAGCGCGGTTTTTTCTCAGAAATTGCCTGTAGAGGTGTAGTTAAGTCGCTTGCCGCCTGTAGTTCTAATCTGCATCTAACATCAAAGCGCGAAAACCTGCTTGACTGAAGTGGCGATCGCACTGATGTAGCCATAATCTGACATAACTCCTGACTGCCTCCTCCTTTGATGCATTAACTCATTGACCTCGTAGTTCAAGTAGTTGAAAATAGAAGGGAAGGACTGATATAGGGATGAATTGTAGTTGAGGAACTCAAACCTCTCCTAAAGCTGACCCTCTATTTAATTAAGACTTCCTGTATAATAAATCCTTCGGAAATTTTTTACCTTATTAAAGCTAAATACTATAAGGAATAATTAATAAAATATGATTGGGATCAGCAACAATAATTTAGCCGGATTTTTAGTAAGTTGTTTCAATCCATCTTTGGTATCCTTTCAAGGAGAAATACTACTCTTTTACCGATTTATATCCTCTACATCCAAATACCCTGATAGCTATACCAATATTGCCTTTGTGAAGCTTAATCCTATTAACTTTCAGCCTATTAGTAAGCATCAAGTTGTCAATTTCACGGCAATGACAAAGCTACCTGCAACATTTGATGATCCAAGGGCATTTGTTTGGATGGATCAATTATGGCTTATGTATATTCAATCAGTTAAAGCTACTTCTGGAAAATGGTGTTCGGCAGTTGTTATCAGCCAGATTGATTTAGATGGTCATGTTATTCAAACTCGTATACCTGAATATGGTCGTAATATCAATTTTGCCGTCTCAGAAGATGCTTTGCCAGCGCAAGAAAAAAACTGGTCTCCTTTAGTTCTTGGAAACGAGCTTTATTTCCTTTACGAGATCAATCCTTTAAATGTAATTAAATTTCAACCAGAAAATAATACTTGTGTACAAGTTTTATCTAGTCCTTGGGAGAGTCATTTCCAGACTTATCTATCTGGAAGTACACCTTTAATTCCTTGGCGTGGAACTGAATATATTGGAATTTTTCACACTTATGAACTCTCAAACTCAATTCGTACATACTCAATGGGATTTTATATCGTAGATATAACCCAGTGGCGGGTAACTCAAATTTCTTCAGAACCAATATTAATTGCAGAACCTGGAATATTTAAGAAATTGTTTGGAAGATTTTTGAATAAACTTTGGTACAGTAAATATTCAAAAATTGATTGGTTAGGATATCTTTTACGGATAATATACGGAGATCCTTGGAATGTAATATATACGTGTGGAATGATTGATTATGGTGAAAAATGGGCGGTGTCTATTGGGTATAACCACAAAAATTGCTATATTGAAATTTATGATAAAGTCAAAATTTCTGAATCTCTTTCTGTTGTTCAATAATTGTCGTTTTTAGGGATGGATTATAAAGAATAGCTCTACAGTTGTAAAAAACCATGTTAGTCAAATCAAATTTTAAATAAATTAGAGATGCGCGATCGCATTCAAGCAACAGTATGGGCGCTGTAGTAAGTTGTTCATTGCAACCATTGCCAAACTAAAGCTAATAGCACCGCAGCTATTGCGCCAATTAAGGTATTAAAAATATTGACTACTTCATTGGTTAGCCAATCTACCTTGGCTTGCAAAGTTGCGCCAATCACACTTTCTATATTTGTGGCGATAAAGGCAGCTACTACACAAAAAACTAACCCCGATACGTCAATTAAACCTACTCCCCAGCCAATAAATGCGATCGCAATTGAACCAACTATTCCGGCTAATGTCCCTTCTAAACTAACCGCTCCCTCAGTTCCTCTAGGTACGGCTTGCAAGGTTGTAATTAAATAAGTCCGCTTTCCGTAAGCTTTCCCTACTTCACTGGCGCAAGTATCTGATAGTTTGGTACTAAAACTTGCTACATAACCTAGTAGTAACAATGGTGCGATCGCTTTTATCCCCACAGCTACCCCCACTGCACATATAGCCGCCGTTAGCGCTGAACCCCAGACATTTTCCGGGCCTCTCGCCCCTGATCGCTTTTCGGCAATTCCTTCAGCTTCTTTTTGCGCCAAACCAATGCGAGTAACGCCCGAACCAACTAAAAAGTAAAACAAAACAACTATGTATCCCTGCCAACCTAAACTACCCCAAATTAGTACCCCTAGTATCCAGCCATGAAATAACCCGGCGTTTGTGAGGAGTTTTTTGGGAGAAATCCAGGCAATAGTTAATAAAACTGTGTTCAATATCACAGCAATTATCCAAGGATTTAGCGAATAAATTGGAGATACCATTACATTACTAGCCTGTAAATTTTGAGCCGTGAATCAAACTTTATTCCATCTTGCCTTTCCCGTCACCGATATCGCTCAAACAAAAACCTTCTATGTTGATGGGTTGGGTTGCATTCCTGGACGTGAAACTCATCATGCTTTAATTCTTAATTTACACGGTCATCAACTGGTGGCTCATACAACTAAAGATGTCCTTACACCTCAAAAAGCTATTTATCCTAGACATTTTGGTTTAATTTTTACTTCAGAACCAGATTTTGAGAAGCTGCTAGAGCGATCGCGCGATTCTAATCTACTTTTTCGAGAAGAACCCAAGCACCGTTTCCCCGACTCACCATTGGAGCATCGTACCTTTTTTTTAGAAGATCCTTTTTACAATTTGCTGGAGTTTAAATACTATCGTTATCCGGCGGCAATTTTTGGCGATCGCGATTATGCTCAAATAGGCGATCGCTAACCATCCCCTAAAGCCTCCGCTACTACTTTCAAACATCCTTGATCTGTCACCATCCAATCATGGCGCAATACGTGCAGGGGAATATTTTTGCCCACAGGTAGCTCGGAACTATTTGCTGGCACAATCATTAAATCGTAAGGTGTCCAAATAGATGTAAAGTTTATACGCTCCAACATTTCCACGTCTTGCTCTAAGTCTTGCAAAAAAGCGCTATAAGGTCGCATTTGTACGCAACCGGGAGTGTCAAACAAATGAGCTACCCAAGTTCCTTGATGGGGAGAAGCTATAGTAATAAAGTTTTTTACTCGTTCTATTCCCCCCAACCTTTGAATGTAATAGCGGCTAACAATTCCCCCCATACTAAAGCCAATTACACTTAGTTTTTGATCGGGGGCAAAAGTTTCATTTACATAATCCGCTACCTGTTGCGCCAATTTGTCAAGAGGCAATTCCCCATTACTTGGTAGCAAATCAAGATCGTACACTGACCAACCAAGCTTTATTAAACTTGGAGCCATGGTTTGAAAAATTGCCCTTGTGTCATTTAATCCATGAACCAATAGTACGCATTTGCTAGTTTTCAAACTTGTCTTATCCCTTTTTATACTTACTACTTGAGCTAGAGGATTTATTTAAGGTACTGGGCTAATATATAACTCAACTTTAACTCAGTGCAATCTGTACCTTTTACTTAAATCTATTTTAAATATATGTAACTATTTACTAAGTAATTCCCTATATTACTCCTCTTGATAATTAAGTATTAATGCTTAATTATCAGTCTTGTATAAGTTTTGTTAACAATTATATAAAATTCTTGCAATAAGTCACAAAGAGAACTCATAATTAATGTGAACTAAGTGCAAGTTGTAGTTAACAAAAAGCAATTTAATAACAACTAAAAATTGCTATTAACAACAAGTAAATTGTTTGTAAGTAATTGCATAACGAGACAGAGCAATAGACCAATAGTTTCTGCATAAAAAGAAAATTTTGTTGTTACTTTAATCATTGTTAGAAATCAGGAGAAATTATAATGATTGGCAGTTTAAAAAATATATTGACGGGAATTTTATCGTTTTTTGTTGGGTTGTTTGCTGGTAAAAAAGCCCAAGCCGATAAGCAAATAGCTTCAGGTTCGGCTAAAGCCAAAAAACGTAGTGGCTATTTTATGGAACTTGATGAATCAGAAGATCCCAAGTTTTTAACTGAACCTGTTGCTGCGGTAAAACAAGCTGTAGAAAAAACTAAAAATGCGACAGTTGAAGCCGCAAAGCAAGTAGCAGAAATCGTAAAAACTTCTGAGCCAGTAGCCGCCACAAAACAAGCTATAGATAAAGATAAAACTTCTGAGCCAGTAACCGCAGCAAAACAAGCTATAGATGAAGCTAAAAATACCGAATCTACGCCCAAAGAAACAACAAAAACTGCTGAACCTGTAGCCGCTAAAAAAAGTAAGGTTGAGTTAGTACAAACAGCAGAAGGTTTGAAAGCAGAGCCAGCAAAACCAAGTAAATCTATAGCCGCAAGCAGCAACGGACAAAGCAAAACTGAAACGACTTTTGCACCCAAGTATCTTAACCCAGTTAATAGTTCAAGTAGCCGCCGTCGCCCTGGGGCAAATATGACTAATTTCCTGGATATGGCAAATCAAGTCAATAGTCCTACTAAAGGTTAATTAAAATTTAGAGGAGAATTAAATGTTCTCCTCTTTTTTATTAGCAGCTTTAATCGATACTAAAGTGCTGTACAACATAAACGCAGAATCCCAGGTAGAGGGAGTACGGCGAAAAAGATGAATATTAGAGGGAATGCGCTTCAATAGCTCAATTTGATCGATTACAGTTTCTGCAAAAGGAGAAAAATCAGACCAAATTGGAGTAGTGGGTAGTTGCAAAGAGAGAAAATCGAGCAGACTATTCCAGCTAATTCTAATAGTTGAGCGATCGCTTTTATCAATTTTAGTAACGCCTTTTTGGTACTCGTAGCTGTTATCGTGAATACGCAAAATGCAACCTCTGCTAGGAAGGACTAAATCGCAAAAGTGGGCGTAGTCTTGAGTTTTGGTTTTGCGCTGAAGTTTGCCTCGTACATCTCGGTCTACAACTTGCTCAAAAATGGGTAATAGTCCTAAAATGCGATCGCTTACTTCTGACCATTCAAAAGACATAGCCCCCATTTGTCCTTGTTCGTTTTGGCAAATTACCGTAGCTTGAGGTTCAGCGTGCTGAATATAGCTAACTTGAAAAACGCGAATTTGGTTAATTTCAGCTATATTTGCCCAAAAACAAGGAATCCCAGCAGCGCGGAGTTCTTGACCTAAAAATTGTAATTCCCCAATAGTACCGCTTTTGTAAAACCGCCAACCGCGACTAGGAAGCTGTAACCGTGCGGCGTAGGGTTCAATTTCCATAATTTGAGCAAAGTTTTGCGCCGCTACAGTTTTACTTTCACTAGAAATTGCTTCTAATACTAATACACCTAATTGATTATTATTTGACCCTGTAGTAGCTTGAGCAATTCCCCGTTGTCTTTGTTCTTGAATTAGGGTTTCTAGGCGCTGTAGTCCTTGACGTATTTGAGAAAGAAGTTTTGTATTCGTAACGTTTTTTAGCAAACTGCGATAAACTTTTTGAGCGGATTCTAGTTCGCCTAACTCCTCGTACAATCTTCCGGCGTAAAATTGCACCCAGGGGTTTTCGGGGGATGTTTGCAATAATGGTTGCAAAAGTTGGGCGGCGGCTTGGTAATCTTGGCGTTCAAAAGCAGCAATAACATAGTCAAGCATAGCGATGAAAATAGTTATAAAAAAGCTAAAGTCCCAGTTTACTAGCTTAGGATAATTAATTAGCGCGATCGCGTTTAATTATTTTCTAGCTTCAAAAGCCGCCGCCACAATAGCTACAGCAACAATTGGCGCGGTAACGGCTCTTAAAATGCGATTTCCTAAAGAAACCTTTTGAAACCCCGAAGCAATCGCTTTATCAATTTCTGCACCTGTCCAGCCTCCTTCAGCGCCAATAGCGATCGCAATTTCCCCTTCCCTTGCAGAATTAATTGCTACTTTTAAATGAGGATTATCGCCCCGCGCCACGCATAAATAACGATAATTAGATTTAACGGTAGTAAGCGCCGAACTAAAAGCCACAGGCTCTAAAATAGCCGGGATAATCGATCTTTCTGATTGTTCCGCAGCCTCTAAAGCAATTCGCCGCCACCGTTCTAGTTTTTGGGGACTGGGATTAAGAATAGTGCGATCGCTAATTACGGGCATAATTGTTGTTACGCCTAGTTCTGTACAGCATCGCACTACTTCATCAAAGCCGTTTCCTTTTGGTAAAGCAGCAATTAAAGTAATAGCTACAGGTAACTCGCTTGTAACTTCTAGCGGTTCTAAAATCTGTGCTTTTTGGTCTTCTAGTACCGCCAGCCACGAATTACCCTTACCATCCATCGCAATAAAAGACTTGCCCTTTTCTAACCGTAAAACGCGGCTTAGATAGTGCAATTGTTCTCGTGTTAGCAAAATTTGTTTGTCTTGCAGTTGAGAAAATGCGATCGCAAGTCTTTGTAATTGTGCCATTAATCAGCTTTTAAATAAGCCTCAATTGCAGCGTTAGCAAGTTGAGTCATCGATTTACCTTGGCTAGTAGCAGCATTTTTTAGCTGAAGATAAATGTCATCGCTTAGACTAATGCGACGGCGTAGTTTATTTGTAGCAATAGTGGTATTGCCAATTGCTACAGTTTGTCCGTCATTTTCGGCGATGGCGGAATCTGCCATTGCTTCGACTAAACCATCGCTATCATCGGTGGAGTAAGCTTCGACAACGTTTTGGGCTTCGTAATTAGCGGCAAATTCGCGGATAGAATCAAAACCAATGCGATCGCAAAAACAACCAAAACTTTCATTTTCTTGCTTTTCTTGTTTAAAATAAGCAAAAATTGGCTTTAATTGCGTCTCCAAATCGTTGATGTGCATCCGTTCCATATAGGGAACAGCTAGGCGCGTTTGACTTGGCGAACCACCTAACCAAACTTGATAAGACTCTGTAGCACTACCAACAAAGCCTAATTCAGCCAAATAGGGACGAGCGCAACCATTAGGACACCCAGTCATTCTCACTACAAAATGCTCGTTTTCTAAACCTACTTGTTCAAGCAAGGTTTCAATCCGTTTAAGAACGCTAGGCATAACGCGCTCAGATTCGGTAATTGCGAGTCCACACGTAGGCATAGCTGGGCAAGCCATAGAGTAACGTACTAAGGCGTTAATAGCTTGGGGGTCAGTTTGTACGCCACAACGAGTCAAAATGTCTTGTATCGCCTGCTTTTGACTTGGTTCGATATCGTAGAAAATTATATTGTGGTGAGCAGTAAGACGAATCGGTAAGTTAAATTGCTGGACAATTTCTCTTAAAGCCGTTCGCAATTGCAAAGCACCTTCATCTTTAACTCGTCCATTTTCTACCGATATACCAACAAATAGTTTACCGTCTCCCTGTTCTTGCCAACCTAAGAAATCTTCATACTTAAATTCTGGTAAAGCTTGGAACGGTGCGAGTTTTTTGCCAAAATATTCCTCAACTTTGGTGCGGAATTTATCTACACCCCAATCATTCATTAAGTATTTTAATCGGGCGTGGCGGCGGTCAGTGCGATCGCTATAATCTCTTTGAGTAGCTACAATTGCCTTAATAAGCTTGTAAACGTCCTCTTTGGCTACATAGCAAATCTCGTCAGCCATCCGCGCAAAGGTTTCTTCTTTGTTGTGGGTTCTTCCCAATCCACCACCAGCAAATACGTTGAAGCCTAGCAACTCTTGCTTGTCATTGGTAATAACTACCAAACTCAAGTCTTGAGAATACAAATCAATCGAATTATCTCCTGGTACAGTTACCGAACACTTAAACTTACGGGGCATATAATGCGTACCATAAATAGGTTCTGGGTTATCGTGAATAATTGTCCCTGTACCGTTGCTTTGACGTGCGGCGACAACTTCCGGGTTTTCTTCGGCGCTAACTGCTTTTTCGCCATCAAGCCAAATTTCGTAATACGCGCCTGTTTGCGGCGTTAGTAACTGAGCAATATTATCAGCGTATTCCCAAGCATACTGATAAGCTGGTTGATTTTTAAAGGGAGCGGGGGGAGCCATAACATTACGGTTGACATCGCCACACGCGCCCAAAGTCGAACCCATACTTCTTACAATAGCTGCGATCGCACTTTTGAGATTTTTCTTCAAAATCCCGTGCATCTGAAAGCCTTGTCTAGTTGTAACTCTTAGCGTCTTATTACCGTATTCTTCCGCTAATCTATCGAGAGTTAAATACAGTTCGGGAGGTACAAAACCTGCGGGGTTTCTAGTTCTCAGCATGAACTGATAATCTTTTTCTTGTCCCTTGACGCGATTATCGCGGTTATCTTGCTGATAAGAGCCATGAAACTTGAGAATTTGAATTGCGTCTTCCGAAAAATGCGTTGTATCTTGCTTTAGTTCGGTAGCGACGGGTTCGCGCAAAAAATTACTGCGTTCTTTTAAACCTTCAACTTTAGAGGGTTTGCGCGACGCAGCAGGATTAGAGATAGAAGACTTTACCATTGCACTTGATTAAGGGAGATTTTAAGACTACAACGTTCACCGCCGCACCAGTAGAATTACAAACATCCCAATCGGCTGTTCAATCTCCGGTAAATCCGTCGGTATTATGAGGAATACCTTAATTTTAACACGAGAAAAAGTTGGGGTTTGCCAATTCTATGACTAAACAACCCCAACTTTAATTTAATTGAACCTCACCACACCTAAAATTAGAACCGATAAGCTGCACCCGCTTGGAAACTTACCGCCGAGGCTGGGCTATTTTCATAAGCTTTTATACCTAGTTTGGCATCAGTATAAAACATTATGTTTTTGGTTGCTTCTGTTTCCAAACCTGCCGTTAATACAACAGAATCCTTGTTGCCTAAAGGTGTAGGTTTGCCATTTGCTTCTACAAAAGAGTAGCCTGCACCTACATAAGCATTTGCTCTATTTGTAACCGGAATATCGTAGGAAATTATCGGTATAAGGGCGCTAGTTTCGTTGCTAAATAAAATTGCTCCCCGCGCTGAAATTGATGTATTGGGAATTGCTAACCGTCCTTGAATATTCCCGCCAAGTTTTGCCGCATCTCCAGTTTGTCCACCATTAGTAACGCCCGTAGAAATACCTGCGCCGAGATAACTAGCTCTAGTGCCTGAAGGCATTGCTGAAGCTGATTGTGCGGATAATACTGGAACAATTAATAAGGCTGATAATGCTGCAAACTTGACAGATTGTTTGAGAAGTGATTTCATAAGTGTTAGTGTTTTTGATTTCATATTTTATTAGTCTTCTGACTGTTTAAAAATGTTCCAGTTTTGTTAAAAAAGTTTTCTACAGAAATCAATATTTATTAACGTGTAAAGGATTAAATAAAGGCACTATATAGACTGTTTATAAACTGTCACAATCTAAATGATTAAGTCTTAAAACAAACAGTAAGCCTAGGATTTAAACCCTAGGCTGATAATGGATATTGAAGCTAGTTTTAATTAGCTTTACTGCTTCAAGTCGAGTAAACCTTTTTCTTTTAACTTAGGATTGAAACGCACTTGCATTTTTAAACCGCGATCGCTCAATTGTGCTAATATTTGTTGCTCTACTCGCCGGGCAATATTTTTAAGTAATTTATCTTGCATTAATCCATCGCCAGCATGATAACTACTTTTCTCCTCCGCCGTCATTGTCAGTTTGGCATCAATAGGATCAGTCCATTGTGCGGCTTCTGATCCTACGCTGGCGGGAGTTGTGCTATTTTCACTTATCCAAGCATCTTTAATAGATTCTAAAATAGTGCGACTAGGGCGATCAATCAAATGGACTTTAAGCCAGTAACATTTTGTTGCTTGGCGGACTATATGTTGCTTCAGGCTAAGATCGATATCGCGGGAATAACCCACGTATTGCAACACTTTGTCTTGATCAAAAATGGCATAAACCCCGACTTTTCCTTGAAATTGTGCGGGGAGTTGACCCTCCGCATCCAAGTAAGGGATGTATTCTAAACTATCAAGGGTAGGAATATTAGCTTCAGTTGTCATTATCTACTTGGCGGTAAATTGCACAAAGGCGACTGGGTTTAAAGATTTTTGCCTGAAACATAAAGTTAGGCGGGACATTGATAATAATATATTCGTCGTCAGCGTGGTACTTTTCAAACTCTGCTGGCATTCCTTTGGGTGTCGCCGTAGTATAAGGTACAGGCTGAAACAACAACCCCGTAAACTCAACAGTTTTGCCCTCTATTTGCCCCGATAGTTGGTTAAGGAAAGATTCACCACGTAATGAGCTAAACAAAGCTTCCTGGGCTTCAGGAGCGAGGGTAAAACTACTATCAAAGTGTTCGACGATTTTGAGCGGCATTTTTTTGTGTAGGCGATCGCACGTTGTAACTATTTTACGATTGACAGAGAACTTCGGATCTATTTTTTCTTAAACCTAAGTTGGCAGATTTGCGAGAATATGATGGTACTTTCCATCACTCAAAATCTATGGATTCATCGCTATCAAATGATAAATCCCCCTTTCGCCATCCAATTCATCAAGCTTTGCTTGCTAAGACTTTTCACTGGGTTAATCTAATTAGCTTGTTATTAATGATGACAAGCGGAATCCAAATTTATAACGCTAATCCCGTATTTGGTGGACGTGGTGGGTTGCAAATTCCGCCCATATTTGCTCTTGGAGGTTGGTTAGCAGGTGGTAGACACTGGCATTTTGCGGCAATGTGGTTATTTGCCCTCAATCTACTTTGGTACGGAATTTATATTATTATTACTCAGCGCTGGAAACACCGATTTATCAGCCGTAAGGATCTTAAAGCTCTTAAACTCAGCCACAACCCAAAACGTAAGAATTATGCTTGGCATCGATTAGCTTACACGGCGATCGTGCCTATTTTACTACTTGCTATATTTAGCGGTATGGGAATGTATAAACCCGCTCAATTTTATTGGATAGTTGACTTCTTTGGTAGCTGGGAAGCCTTGCGAATTGTTCACTTTTCTTCTGTACCAATAGTAGTTATTTTTACTATTGTTCATTCTTTATTAGGGCTTAAAGTTGGCGGGTCGCGGTTAGTAGAATCAATGTTTTGGAAAGGTATAGTATGAGTTTAATTGAAGTTCCAAATCGTCGTTTGTTAATGCGTCGTCAATTCTTGCAGCTATCGGGATTATCTAGCCTAGGCTTATTATTAAATGGTTGTGGAGGAAGATTTTTTGAGGATGTAGTCGGTAAAACTTTTGAGCCTTTAAATCAAAGCGTAGAAGAATTATTATTAAACTCTCAAAAGCCTGTACCGGAATTTGCCAAAAGTGCTATCGAACCAGATGCTTTAATTATTAATACTTTTGATTTTACTCCCAAAATTGACGCGGCAAAATTTCGGTTATTAGTGGAAGGTGATATTAATAATCCTCTAAGTTTGAGTATGGCAGATATTCAACAAATGCCCCGTACATCAATGACAATTCGTCACGTCTGCGTTGAAGGATGGGCAGCAATTGTTCAGTGGGGTGGGTTACAATTGCGAGATATTGTTGCACTTGCCAAACCCATAAAAAACGTCCGCTACGTCTATTTTCAGTCAGCAGATGGTTACTATGAAAGTTGGGATATAGCTTCGGCTTTGCATCCTCAAACCTTGATGGCTTATGAGAAAAACGGGCAGCCTTTACCAATTGAAAATGGTGCGCCTTTGCGTTTAGCTGCTCCAATCAAACTTGGATATAAACAAAGTAAGTGGGTCACTCGCATCTTATTACTAGAAAACTTCTTACCAGTTAAAGGTTACTGGGAAGACCAAGGTTATGAATGGTTTGCAGGACTATAATAAAACTTTTCTAATAGGTAAAAAATTATACAATCTACAGAGGACTTTCAACAGCAAGTATTAAACAGACTTGATAAGTTAGATAGAGAGATTCAATCTTTAGACCTTAAGCAATTAGAAAGTAATACTAAAATAGATGCCTATCAAAAAGCTTCTAATCAAATAGTAAACTTAGCTTTTGCTTTAATTTCTGCGGCTACAGTTACCGTTGTTATCTCCGCAGTATTACAAAGATAAAAGAAGGGGCAATTATTCTATAAATTTCATCCCTGCTACGGAGGACACAAACAAATAAAAACTGCTTCACTAAAGTAGGAATGTTACAAGTTTTAGGCAATGACAGACCAGGTTTTAATTCTTGGAGGACGGGGGCGAATTGGCAGCAGTGTGGCTCAAGATATTGCTACCCATACACGATCGCAAATCACAATTACAAGCCGCAACTCAACGGCGGGAGAAGCTGTCAGCGCCAAGCTTGGACTTCGCGTACAGTTTTTGCAATTGGATTTAGCAGATACCACTGGTTTAAGAAATGCGATCGCCTCCTCTAATCTTGTCATCCATTGCGCTGGGCCTTTTCATTACCGCGATGCTGAAGTTTTGCAACTGTGTATCGAGCAAGGAGTGAATTATTTAGATGTTAGCGATCATCGCTCTTTTACTCGTAAAGCCTTGGCTTATCGCTCCCAAGCAGAAAAAGCCGGAGTAACAGCAATTATTAATACAGGGATTTTCCCCGGTATATCTAATAGCATGGTGCGCCAGTGTGTAGAACAATTAGACGAACCCGATCGCATTCACCTAAGTTACCTAGTAGCGGGTTCGGGTGGCGCGGGAATAACAGTAATGCGGACAACATTTTTGGGTTTACAACATCCCTTTGAAGCTCTAATTGATGGGAAATGGCAAGAAATAAAGCCTTATAGCGATCGCGAAGAAGTTCAATTTCCCGCGCCTTATGGTAAAGCGGGTGTGTACTGGTTTGATATGCCCGAAGCTTTTACACTTCCTGAAACTTTCCCCGTTAAAACCGTAATTACTAAGTTTGGCTCAGTTCCCGATTTTTACAACCATTTAACTTGGATTGCCGCCCATTGGTTTCCCAAAAAACTGATGAGACAGCGCAGCGCGGTAGAATTTTTAGCTCGTGTTAGCCACTTGATGACCGATGTAACCAATCTTTTTAGTGGTACTGGGGTGGCAGTGCGATCGCACGTTACCGGGCGCAAGAGTGGGCAAAATGCGGGGTATTGTGCAACGTTAGTACATGATAATGCCGCGACTTCTTCTGGTTACGGTACGGGTAGTATTGCTCAGTTGTTGCTAACAAAAAAACTTATTAAGCCTGGAGTATGGGCAGTAGAGCAAGCTTTACCAACAGATTTATTTGAGCAAACTTTAGCTAGTCGCGGCTTAACTATTCATCAAGAATGGTTGCCCTAAAGCCATCAATATATCCTGCGGCAGAAGGCACGGGTTAGGGCGTAAAAGTAGGATGCCTCTGGTAATGATAAATAGAGATCGGTTTATGCAAAGCTTACTAAAATCTTTGGCTCAAAAAATTGTAGTTTTGGGGCTAATGCTATTGATGGTTTTTTCGAGTGTAGCTCCAAGTTACGCGATAACTGCTTCTAGAGACAAATTGACAAGTCAAGACAAAATCGATCGCGCTTATCAATTTGGAGAAGGTGCAGGAATTTTAGAAGAAGAAAAGCAAGAATCGTCCAGCGCGAAACAAATTTTTAAACCGGAAGATAAAGCTAATCTTAAAAGTGTCAAAGAGTCTCAAGCTACAGATTCAGAAAAAAGCTTGGTAGAGCAAGGCAAAGATTTACTAGAAAAAGTAACAGGCAATAAAAAATAACAATTTTCCCTAGGGGCGTTTTTAAAAGCGTCTCTACTTTCATGACATATTAAAACCTGCAACCACCTTCTTGTAGTACGGGTCAGATGCTTGTACTAATGAATGAATGAAGTAGGAATATTTTTTATGAAACCAAAGATTATTGTACTTGATGACGATCCTACAGGTTCGCAGACAGTCCACAGTTGCTTGCTATTGACGGTTTGGGATGTAGATACTTTGCGCTTGGGTTTAACTGACGAGTCGCCAATATTCTTTGTGTTAACCAATACTCGCAGCCTTCCCCCAGAACAAGCGGCGCAAGTAACTAGGGAAGTTTGCCAAAATCTCAAAATTGCGATCGCATCTCTAAATCTCCAAGATTATTTAATTGTCAGTCGTTCCGATTCTACTTTGCGCGGACACTACCCGATTGAAACCGATGTAATTGCCGAAGAATTAGGCGGTTTTGACGCTCATTTTCTTGTCCCTGCTTTCTTTGAAGGCGGACGAATAACTATTGATAGTGTGCATTATTTGATTGTGGATGGCGTACCTATACCTGTAAATGAGACTGAATTTGCCCGTGATTCAGTGTTTGGATATAGTTACAGCTATTTACCCGACTATGTCGCCGAAAAAACTCAAGGGCGCATTCCAGCTAATACTGTAGAGCGATTTTTGCTTATAGGGATTCGCACGGGTTTTGATATTACTGGGAAACTTTCTACTTTAGAGCGCTTGCTAAAACTTACAGATAATCAATGCGTCGTTGTAGATGGCGAAGTTCAAGAGGATCTAAATATTTTTGCTAAAGATATCCTCGCCGCCGCAAGTAATGGTAAACGTTTTTTGTTTCGCAGCGCTGCTAGTATTTTAACGGCTTTAGCAGACCTTCCACCCCAAAGCGTCCCCGCCGAGGAGATGTTTCAGTATGTGCGAAATGGGAAGCCAGGAGCGTTTATAGTAGGTTCTCACGTCCAAAAAACTACCGATCAGTTACAAGCATTGCTACAAGAAACTGGAATTGTTGGGATTGAAATAGATGTTGCTCAATTGCTGGATAATTCAAAAGCCCATTCTTTACTACAGCAAACTTTAGAACAAATCCAACCCGTACACGCAGATAATAAAACTCCTGTAATTTATACCAGTCGTCAAGAATTGGCTTTTGCCGACGTGCAAGCGCGGTTACAGTTTGGCGCGGATGTTTCAGCTTTGCTTATGGATATTGTGCGCAGTTTACCTAGTGATATTGGTTATTTAGTCAGTAAAGGCGGGATTACTTCTAATGATGTCTTGAGTACGGGTTTAGCACTAACTTCAGCTAGGCTATTAGGTCAGATTTTAGCTGGCTGCTCAATGGTTGTTACTCCTGAAAATCATCCACAGTTTCCCAATTTACCTGTAGTATTATTTCCGGGAAATGTAGGAGATACCGACGCATTAGTGACAATTTACCATCGGTTGACAGGGAAAAAATAGCCAATTTAAAGAGGCAAGAAATTTTCTTGCCTCCCATATTATTACCTTTGAGGCGATTGAGCTACAGAACTATTTGCGAGAATTGCGATCGCTCTTGTATATTGAGGATCGTTTTTAGTCCCTAATAAAGTAGGATTAGAACCTAAAGTTTGTGCTTGAGATTCAGTGAGATCAATTTTGATATCTGGGGTAATTCCCTTATGGCTGATATCAGTACCTTTAGGAGTGTAGTAGTGAGCAATAGTTACAGCTATACCCGATCCATCAGAAAGGGAATGTACCGACTGTACTAACGCTTTACCAAAAGTTTGACTACCGACAATAATGCCGCGATTATTGTCTTGCAACGCTCCCGCCAAAATCTCACTAGCACTTGCCGAATTGCCGTCTACTAATACTGCTACAGGCAACTTAGTTAAAGCCGTGCGATTTGCTGCGGGTTGTTCGCTAGCACCATTTCGATCTACAGTCTTGACAATTGCCCCACTATCTAGCCACATCCGCGCAATTTCGATACTTGAATTTAACAAGCCGCCTGGATTGCCGCGTAAATCTAGAACATAAGCATCGACTTGTTGACTATCCAAGTCTTTAATCGCTCGTTGCATTTGTTCGGCAGCATGAGAGCTAAATTCTCTTAAGCTGATATAACCTACTTTCCGCTTACCTTCTTGTTTGAGGGTATAACGAACGGTTGGCAATTCAATAGTGGCGCGAGTCAGCTTCAAATCGAAGGTTTTTTGTCCAGAGCGTCCAATTTTTAGCGTAATTAGAGTACCAGCTTTGCCGCGAATTAGACTAGAAGCTTGTTGAACATCTAGCCCTTTGGTAGGTTTGCCGTCAATAGCTAAAATTTCATCTCCTGACTTAATGCCTGCTTTCAGCGCCGGAGAAGAAGCGATCGCTTCTACCACTGTAAGCTTATTTGTTTTTTCGTTTAATTCCAACCGAATCCCTACCCCAGATAATTCTCCAGAAGTTTGATCGGTTAGCGCTGCATAAGCTTCGGGAGTGAGAAAGCGCGTATAAGGATCGTCTAGTTTTTCTAAAGCTTGCTTAACGGCCGCATAAGCTTGTTCGCGAGAAGTATAATTACGGCTTAATAAGTCTTGACGAACTGCTTGCCAGTTAGTTTTATTAAACGTGCCATCTACATATTCGCTATTAACCAGTTGCCAGACTTCATCGACCAAAATTTTGGGGTTGTTGTCTTGCAACGAAGTACGGAGAGAATTACTCCAAACTGGAGCATACACAGATAAAGTAGCCGTAGTTGCGATCGCTCCGCTAAACAAAGCGATTTTGAGTGGTGAGAAGCGTCTTGATGGTTGGTGCATTGAAATTCGCGCTTTTTTTGGAGGAAAGGATGTGGAAAGCCGATTCACCCAGGCATTAAGTACCACGACGTAAGTTGTGGTGGTATTTGTATCGAATATACACCCGACTAGCGGTTTTGTGGGGAAAAGAAGGATTAAAGTTCTATTTTAACAAGGAGATTATTACTACCATAATCGAACTATTTGAATTTTGTTGTGACAATTTTTAGCCAGTTTTGGGACTGTCCTCCCTAAATACAGTATAAAAACTTACAATTCCCGAATTTTTAACTTTGATTTAATTTTAGCCAATTAAAGATTTGGGCGGCAGTAATTTGTAGATTTATTTCTGGCAAGATGAGAACTTGGACTTCGCCTCTATAAATATTAGGTTCTTGTTGAGGGGCAAAAGTTAAAATAGAATAATCATGAGGATCGACTAGCCACCCTAAGCAGCAGCCATGATGCAGGCAATGAAGGATGTTATCAATTACACGAGTTACTTTTTGATCGGGCGAAAGAATTTCAATTGTCCAATCTGGAGCTTCAACAAAATTATCTTCTGGCTCTCCAGTATCATTAACCTGTATGCGATTCCAGGCAATTACAGATATATCGGGGACAATAGAACGTCCAGCAAAGGTACATCGCAATTCAGGTAACGCAGTGTAGTTGTCGCTACTATTATCAAGGGCAATTAATAAGCGCTTTTGCAAAATAGAATGTCGCAATTTTGGCATCGGTTTTTGGATTGCCACCCCGTTAGCATACTCCCACGCTGGAGAATCATCTAAGTATGGCAGCCTTAGAAATTCATCAAGAGGAATTTTTTGAGTTAGTGCAACACTCATTGTCTAGTTAGGCAAAGCTTGATTAGCCTTTAGTATACAGAAGCTTAACAGTTTTAGTGCAAAGGGTCACTATTCTACTGTACAAGTTTCAACTAACAACCATTTTCCTGAGTAATTGAGAGTTCCCCAAACTTTTAGATATTGATTATTGGTACAGATTTGTAATTTATCGTGGATGTGCGATCGCATTGTGACTAATTGCCATGTCTGCATTGATTCGGTTAAGGTGAGCGTATAATTTTGCTCGCGATGACAGTTAAAGATGCCTTCAAAGCTGTGAGAATTAGGTTGTAGTGGTGGTGAGGCGTTTTGACTACAAGGGCAGTTGCCGCTAATGGGGTAAGCTTCTTGATTGTCTAAATAATAGGTTTGCCAGTACAACCAATCGGGATGATTAGAAGGCAAATTGAATAAAGGAATAATAGAAGCTTTAGCTTGCAATAAGGCGTTTTGTAGCTTTCTTACAGGCAAGTCTCGCGGTTGACAACCCAATTCTACGCACAGCGCCGCCGCCATTCCCGCCGCTTATCCAATATTCATAACTACGGGTTGTAATCTAGTTGCACCATTAGCAATGTGAGAAAGAGAGATATTTTTTTCACAGGCTAATAAACCATCGGTTTGCATTGGTACAAGGCAACTATCAGAAATTGTAAAAGGCGTACCCGTCCAGCGTCGTCCTCCCCAACGGATAGATTTAGGTTGGAGGGGATAGTTGTCGTTAGGGTAATGATGATCGTTGGCGTAGTTGCCTATAGCAATACTTTCCGGCGGTAATAAAACAACCTTTCCCTCAGAAACAGGTAAAATATCTTGGTCTGTTACGGTGGTTATTCCAACTAGGCGGCGACTTTCGCGGTAGTAGGGATGAATTGCATAAGCACTACCGTTAGGAAAAATATTCGTTGCAAGTTCGTATTTGCGCCCGAATTGAGTTTGAATAAAGTGGGCAAATCCTTAGAGTATGCCAAAGACTTTGTTGTAAAAATTCCTGTTTTGATGTTTCTGATTCAATTAAACGTTGTACGCCTTCTGCATAATCGTTACCATGCAGGGTCCAATTAATCATAAATAGATTTTCTGGCAAACGTCCGTAGTTTAAAAATTCTTCTTTCCCGTAATTTGCCCAAGCATCAGTAAACTTTGTGGGGTTGTAAGTTGGTGGTGCGGGAATTGTTGGCGCGATCGCACTTTCAAATTCTTGCATAATTACTACCCAAGTAGGCGCTTGAATTGGGTAAGTTTTAGTTAATTCATTTTCGGTAACGGGCGCACTAGCTTCGCCCCATTGCGCGTGTAATTCCCAACCCCAACGATAGGGAATTTCGGCTAATTCTAACAAGTCTCCAAGTTCTGTTGCATCTAAGGTAATCTTGGCTTTGACGGTAAAATCGCTAAATCTTACCCCAGTAACTGCATTACCATCTTTGATGACTTCTAAGGGGATGCTTCCCGCAATCCAATGTAAATTTGGTAATTCTTTTACCCAACCCTTAAATATTTCTGCACCTAAGCGGGGATTATAGCTAAAAAAACTTACCCAACTATTATTTAATCTGCCTATTTGTTTTTGTTGTAATTGCTGTAAAAATTCGCCCCATAGCCCGGTTTGAAAAGCTTCTAATTCTTTCCCATCGGGGGCTGCTATAAGCATTCCGCCTAACCATTCAAATGCGCTAACCAGGATAGTTTTAGCCCCTTTCCTTGCGGATTTGATTGCTGCCGATGTACCACCTGTACCACCGCCAACAACTAAAACATCGCAGGAAATTAGTTCGTTAGACTGCTTGGGCAAACGATCTTTTGTCCCCCTAACCCCCCAATTCTGGGGGGAACTAGATTTAAAGTCCCCCAAGGTTGGGGGCTAGATTCTTCAGTTTTTCCCACAACTCATTGATATAAACGCGGAACTAGATTTAAAGTCCCCCAAGGTTGGGGGCTAGGGGAGCAAAAAATTATTTATGCAGGAAGTCTATTATTTTCGAGCGCCATCGAGTAATCGTTGCTTGATCTCTCCCAAGCAATGAAGCTAGTTCTTTTCTACTGCTTACTTGTCCGCTTTTGAGCAAGTAGAGCATTTGTAATCTTTCCTTACTACTTGCTGTCCGAACCTGTTTGAGATTTTTATCTAACTTTTCTCGGCTTTCAGCTATCTCTACTTGGAATGGACGACCCATCACTTTTATCCTTCTGCACATTCTTATTCCCTTTTAGCGCATCTTTATACAGAATTGATGTCACCCGAAAACCCAAATTGAAATTTTTATGGCAAACTTGGGCAGTATAGATAAAACTACCAAGTAAAAAACCATGGATGGCAATCTTACAACCACTTTAGGTTTAGTTGCAGGTGTACTCACTACGATCGCCTACTTACCCCAACTAATCAAAACTTGGCAGTCAAAATCTGCTGGTGATTTGTCTTGGAGTATGTTAATTATTCTGTGTGCTGGAATTATTCTATGGCTAGTGTACGGTTTTACCGTTCATGATATCCCTATTGTGGCAGCAAATATCGTGACTTTTTTTCTTGCCTCAATCATCTTGGTTTTAAAGATTCGCTACAAGCAAGAAGCGTAACACCTGCCAATTGAAAACTTTTAAATTAGTTCAGACACCATTAGCCCTAGCGATACTATACCTAATAGGCTCATCAACCCCGCAGGCATAAACTTACGAGTTTTGGTAAGTCGGATTGCAAAGACAATTAATAACACTGATGTTATTACCGTTGCCAAAATTAGCCCCGCTTCTTGTCCTTGTAACTGCATAACACCCGCTACAATCAGCAATAAGCCGCTTATACTGCCGGAAATGAGCGATGCTTTGCTTTGTGCTTGCACGTAACCAATGATGCCTCCTATAAGCGCTAAGACACCGTAGGCGATCGCAGTAATAATACCTATCATAATTTTAAGTAGAACTATCTCTTTTACTTATCTAACTACAAATACTGACTTATCTTAAATGCGATCGCCTTTTGGTTAACAAAACTATTTAAACTATTGAGAAAAAATTTGCTTGGGATTAGCTAATTTTCTAATTTCTCAGAGTTAATGCTTATTTTTTGATAATTTATATAAATAAAATAAACTTAATTAAATTAAGCTTCAGTATAGACACCAAAGTTCAAGATAGTTCGTATATTTGTTCAAAATAAAAGTTGCGTATTTATTAACAAAAAATTGTTCAAAACTTTTAGTTAATTACTAGACGCTTACTTAGTTTTAAGGTTACAGTTATAAAGAATTTACCAAGCTTGAGCAACTACTAGAATTGCGGAGTTTGGCTTTTATTTAGCTAGAAATTCGCCAAGATTAAATTTTATATTTTTAGTCTTTGCTGCTTTATCACCTATTGTGTTTATTGCTGTTGCTCATCATTGACTTCATATAATTATGGATTGTCTAGCTCCAAATAGTAAATCTTCACAGAATACAGAAATAAGCTTTTTTCCGGGAATAATTAGCTGGTGGGAAGGGTTATATGGCTGGGTAGTAATAACATTATCAATAATGATAACTGTTAGCATATTAGGCTTTTTGTTTCCTGCTTTCAACTTTATAGTGTTTCTAAGAGACTGGCATAAACTCGAAAAGTTTTTTACTCCCCAAACTCTTTTTTGGGTAAGTGTAGCGGCTTATTTATATCATTTTGAGCATCTAGTCAGGCAACGTTTATCAGCTAATCAATAATTGTCATTGCCAGACTTATTTAAACTCAAAAAATAAAAATATTCTAACAAGGGTGGGCTTTGCTCGCCCAATATATTATTTAGGAAACAATACTCATGACGGCTAAAGTAGCAGCAACAAATTTCTCAAATTTATACTGCTGCCAAAGATTATTTAACTTATTTTAGCGAAGATGCTTTTACGAAGCTCTATCAATATGAGAAGACAACTATCGAGTCTATTGAGTTTCATAAAAGCCGAGAGTCGTTGGAAGTTAATAAGCAAAATTATCAGGTGCAGTTAATAAATAATTTGTTAGAAATGTTATGAATAGTTTTGAATCTTGGGAGATTGAGGAAAAATTAAACCAGCTAAAAGCTCAAATGCGTAATCCTCAAGCGCCCGCCAATCCTGCTAATGTTAAATATACTCCGCCTACAAGTGACAGCAAGACAAAAAAGAAATATTTATCCCAAGAGATTGAGGAAGAATTGGAGCAGCTAAAAGCCCAACTGCGTAATCTTCAAAACCTCACCAATGCTAAATATACTCCACCTATAAATAATAAAAATAAAGCATTTTGTGAAATTTTAGAAGTTAAATCCGGCGCTTCTCAAGATGAAATTAAACAAGCTTACAAGCGTCTAGTTAAGAAATGGCATCCAGATTTATTTTTTAATAATCCTAAATTGCAATTATAAGCTCAAGAGAAATTTAAAAAAATTAATGAAGCCTATAAAAAGCTAACTGATTGTTAATTTTTACGGATTAGCTCAAGAGAAAAGTGTAGTTATTTGGTAGCTTAGAATGCACTTGTCAGGGCATAAATTTATGAAACTTAAACATTTAGCGATCGCCAGCATCTCTTTACTACTATTTGCTTGTACTAACCAAACTCCGCCAGATCAAGCTATTGCAACCATTACCCCTGTAGTTGAGACATCTAAAAATGCGATCGCAAAATTTGTAACGGTATCCCACTCTACCGAGGGTGGGGTGAGAGTAATAACTGCTAATGGTAAGCGTTACCTAGAATTTGACGAAACGTTTAAAACCGAGGGTGGCCCAGATGTATTGGTATTATTACACCGCGATCGCCAGCCAAAAGAATATCAACAGCAAAAGTTTATCAGTTTGGGACACATCCAGAAGTTTAGCGGTACTCAGCGCTATACAATTCCTGACAATGTAAATTTGGCAGACTTTCGTTCTGTTGTAGTAAGATGCCGTTTGTTTAGCGTCACGTTTGGTTATGCGCCCTTAATATAGTTAACTTCTAAGCACATCGCTGTTAGGATAGCTTAAAATTAACCTAACTATGGATTTATCAATTCAATTGTTGCGCCGTTGCTGCGCGTCTTTACTGCTATATCAATCGGTTTTAAATAATCCCGTTGGTAAGTCATTTATTGACCTATTGCAAGCATTGCAGCAAATCGAACTAATGCCAGCTATGGGTCATAGTGATATTGACGAAATTGCTGTCATTCAAGCTTATGCTACATGGTTTAAGGCGACTTCTCAAACTAACCAAAGTTGGCAAGATTTTCTAATCGCACAAATTCTGTTAGATGATAATCCTTTCTCTCGTCAAGTACACAATTACGCAAATTTACCACCAGCATTAATCGCCGCTACTAAGCAAGATTTGCAATCTTTGCAGCTTCTTTATCAGTGTAGTGGCGACTTGTTAAGCGAGTGGGTGCGATCGGCTACTAATTTTGCTCCGGTTGCTTGGTATTGTGATTCACAAACAAAACCAATTCAAACTAAGTTACAACAATTGGATAATTGGGCGGATGGTTTGGAAGATTTAGCCGCTTACTATCAGCAATATGGTACGGGTTTATTTGCTCAATACCAAGCTTTGCGCTGGCAATCGGGGCAACTTGTGGGTATAAATACTCCCGATCCCGTGCAAGTCAGTCAACTGGCGGGTTACGAGTATCAGCGCGATGCTTTAATTAAAAATACTGAGTTTTTGCTTGCAGGTTATCCAGCTTTGCACGTATTGCTCTACGGTAGTCGCGGTTCGGGTAAATCTTCTTTAGTTAAGGGATTGCTGCATGAATATCAAAGTCGCCAACTGCGGATAATTGAAGTTGCTAAATCTGACTTGCAAGCTTTACCTACGATTTTGGAGCAGTTGCGCGGCGCTGTACAGAAATTTATCATCTTTGTGGACGATTTATCGTTTGAGGAAGATGACGATACTTTTAAGGCTCTTAAAGTGGTGCTAGAGGGCAATTTAACTGCTCGTCCCCAAAATGTAGTTGTTTATGCGACTTCTAATCGGCGACACTTAATTAAAGAATTTTTTGACGATCGCCCAAGTCCCAGCAATAGCGAAGAAGTCAATGCTTGGGATACAGTACAAGAAAAATTATCTTTTAGCGATCGCTTTGGTTTAACTATAACTTTTGAAAGCGCCGACCAAGAAACCTATCTAAAAATTGTTCGTCATTTAGCCGCCCAAGCTAAAATTAATCTTAGTCAGCAAGACTTGAAATATCAAGCTTTGCAATGGGCTACTCGTCACAATGGGCGTTCGGGAAGGACTGCACGACAGTTTATTGACTTTATCCAAGCAGATTTGGCAGCTAAATAAAAATTAACCTACAAACAATTAGCATAATTAGACTTTGATCGCTTACAATTCCTGCAATTGTGATTGAAGAAGGCACGCAGTAATAAAATATTTTATCCTGCGAACCAATTGCCTGTATTTTCTTTACTGTTATCTGTTATGGGAAAAAATCGGTTGCTTCTGGGTGCGGTTGTCTTTAGTGCCAGCTTAGTCCTAAGCTTAATTGTCAGCCAAGATGTAGGAATTGCTTTAGAAACAGGTTTAATTACTATACCTGCTACATTTTTGGGTGTAGGGGCGATAAATCTCAAACAGCGAAATCAGCAAAAGCTAATTCTCAACGATTTGCAAGCAGAGATTTATAAGTTAGAAAAGTGGCAAGTACAGTTAAATCAAGCTTTACGGGTAACTTCTGAGCAAAGGCAACAAACAGAAACTAACATCAATTTTCTGCAAGTTCAACTGCGCCAACTATCGGAACGTACAACTGAGCAACGTTATTATCAGCAACAAGTTACTCAAGAATTGGATTTATTAGTTCAACAAAAAACTAATTTAGTAAATAATGTTCAAGAATTACAGGTACAAGTTCAAGACTTAGAACAACATAAAGGCGAAATACATCAATCTGTGCGATCGCTAAAAAAATTAAAGCACGATGCAGAAACAGAATTTTACTTATTTGAAAATCAGTTACAAGACTTGCGCAGTCAAGTTACTCACTTACACACTCAAAAACAAGACTTAGAAGACGGTGTAACACTACTTAATCGCCTCAAACCCCAGCTAGAAGAAAAATCTCATCAGTTACAAACCGAGATTCAGCAGCTAGAGAAACAGCAAACAGAATCCACTGAAGCTTTAAATGCGATATCTGAGCAAAAAGATAATACTCAAATTCATCTTAGCTTTCTAAATAAGGAATTACTAGAATATCAATCTAAAAATGATAAAATAAAACAAGAATTAAATCAACTTATCGAACAACAAAAACATTTAGTTACGGAGAAAACCACCGCTAAAATTCCTGAAGAATGGCAAAACTTTATCTCCCATATTAGTAAATCCGAAATGCAAGTAATTGAAGCAATTATACAGCAAAACGATCCTAGTGCAACTATTAAGAAAATTGCTGAGGATAATATTACCATGCCGGAATTATTAATTGATTCTATAAATGA
This sequence comes from Synechocystis sp. PCC 7509, assembly GCF_000332075.2. Lineage (NCBI taxonomy): Bacteria > Bacillati > Cyanobacteriota > Cyanophyceae > Synechococcales > Merismopediaceae > Synechocystis > Synechocystis sp. PCC 7509. The sequence goes on from NZ_ALVU02000001.1 coordinate 1,403,378, forward strand.
ATGCGCCCTAGATACTATAGGAGATTTATTAATTGAACCAGGGAGCGATTCTATACCTTTAGGAATTATGGAAGAATATTTAATTCAATTAAACAAAATACTTAACTTAAATAAAACTCTATAAATGTCTATCAAAATACCGAAAAGAGTTACTACAGCTTTAATCAATTCTTTAGGAGCGGGAGTAGTACCAAGAGTTGGTTTAGAACATATTGCTGTAGGTAGAGAAAAGGAAGTCACTGCTCTATTACAAGACTTAGATAATATTGGCGAAGGTGGCGGTGCATTTCGGTTTATTGTCGGACGTTATGGCGCGGGAAAAAGTTTTATTTTGCAACTTATTCGTAACTATGCAATGGAGCGCGGATTTGTAGTTGCAGATGCAGACTTATCGCCAGAGCGTCGTTTAGTGGGAGCAAGTGGACATGGAGTAGCAACCTATCGAGAATTGATGCAGAATCTTTCTACTAAGATTCGTCCTGATGGTAGCGCTTTAACACCAATACTAGAAGGTTGGATTAATGGGATTCAAAATCAAGTTGCTCAAGCTACCGGAATGCGCCCAAATGATGAAGGTTTTGACGACAAAGTAGAAACAAAAATAATCGAAGCAATTAAAGAAACTGAAGGCTTAGTACATGGGTTTGCCTTTGCTACAGTTATTACTACTTATTGGCGCGGTTATCGTGGGGATGATGATAGTAAAAAAACTGCGGCTTTACGCTGGTTAAAAGCTGATTTTGCTAATAAGATTGAAGCAAAATCATTGTTAGGAGTTAGAGATATTATTGAAGACGATAGCTGGTATGACTATATTAAAATCTTAGCTAAGTTTGTTGCCGATATTGGTTATAAAGGATTAATAATTTTATTAGATGAAGCTGTACATTTATACAAAATAAGTCACAGTATATCGCGGCAAAATAATTATGATAAATTGCTAGCAATATTTAATGACACTATGCAAGGTAAAGCCGAACATTTAGGTATTTATATCGGCGGAACTCCTAACTTTTTAGAAGATTCAAAGCGCGGACTTTTTAACGATTTAGCTTGGAAGCGACGCACGACAAAAAGCCGTTTTACAAAAGGTTTTCAAGATACATCTAGCCCAGTTTTTCAATTAGAAGCGTTAACAGAATCAGAAATATTGTTGCTTTTTCAGCGATTATCTAATGTTCATGCTGTTCATTACAGTACGGAGAAAAGCTTAACAAATGATGAATTAAAAATGTTTATGCAAGAAGTAATTAATCGTTTAGGTGCAAATGCTTTACTAACTCCTGGTGAAGTAGTCCGCGATTTTGTGAGTGTTTTGAATGTTTTGCAGCAAAACCAAGATTTGACTATAACTAAATTACTGCATAGTTCTGGGTTTACCCTTACTGCTAATAGTAAAGTTACCAAAATAGATGATAGTGAATTTGCTGAATTTACTTTATGAACGATCCCACTTTTTCTAGACTTGCGCCGTTTATTCAAGAGTATATTTATACTCACAATTGGACGGAATTAAGACCTATTCAAATAGAAGCTTGTCAAGCAATTTTTGACACGGATGCTCATGTATTACTAGCTGCGGGTACGGCTTCAGGAAAGACTGAAGCCGCTTTTTTGCCCGTTTTAACTTTGATGCAGCAAAACCCCACAAATACAATTGGGGTTTTATATATTAGTCCGATTAAAGCACTAATAAACGATCAATTTGCGCGGTTAAATGACTTATTAAAAGAAGCTGATATTCCGGTTTGTCATTGGCATGGTGATGTTGCACCAAGTCGCAAACAAATGTTATTAAAAGATCCTAAAGGTGTATTGCAAATTACGCCAGAATCTTTAGAAAGCTTGTTAATAAATAAATATAGCCAACTAAATCGTTTATTTGGTGAACTAAAATTTATTATTATTGATGAAGTTCATGCTTTTATGGGTTCTGAACGTGGCGGTCAAATTATTTGTCAATTAGCACGATTGTCTAAGTTTATTCCCATTCCACCGCGCAGAATTGGTTTATCGGCAACTCTAGGCGATTATACTTCCGCCGCCAACTGGTTGCAAGCTGGAACGAATCGAGAAGTTATTACTTCAGATATTCAAGGCGGACAAAGAAAGTTACATTTAGCTGTAGAGCATTTTTACACACCAGATAAAGAGGAAGAATCTCTTACAAATCCTTACTATCAATACATTTTTGAACGGACAAAATCTCGTAACTGTTTGATATTTGCCAACAACCGCGCTGAAACTGAATCAGTGGTTTCTAACTTGCGTCAAATAGCAGCTAATGTTGGGTTTCCAGACATTTATCATGTTCATCATGGCAGTATTTCGGCAAAACTGCGTCAAGATGCAGAATCGGCAATGCGCGATAGCGCAAGCGCGCACGCAGGGCTTCGCACATCTTCGGCAGTGACGGCAGCAACTGTTACTCTAGAATTGGGCATAGATATTGGTCAATTAGAGCGCGTAATGCAACTAGACGCTCCCATATCAGTATCCAGCTTCTTGCAGAGGCTAGGACGTTCGGGAAGACGTGGAGAACCATCAGAAATGGGGTTTGTCTGCACGGAAAAAGAGCCAAACGCAGAATCCGCTTTACCTTATCAAATTCCTTGGCAATTATTGCAGGCGATCGCAATTATCCAACTGTACCTAGAAGAACGCTGGATTGAACCCATCCGTCCCTTGCAGTATCCGATGAGCTTGCTATACCACCAAACTATGAGTATTTTAGCGGCAATGGGCGAACTTTCTCCGGCGGCGTTAGCTGTACAAGTTTTAAAATTGCCAAGTTTTACCGCTATTGCTACCGACGATTTTCGCCTATTACTAAATCACTTATTAGAAATTGACCATTTACAACAAACAGAGAAAGGTAATTTAATTATTGGCGTAAAAGGGGAGAAGGTTGTAAATTCTTTCCAATTTTACGCAGTATTTGCGGACAATAAAGAATATAAAGTTAGAGATGAATCTATGGAAATTGGCAGTATCATTATGCCGCCGCCAGGAAACAGATTTACTCTAGCTGGTAGAACTTGGGAAATATTTGATATTGAACCAAAAGCAAATACTATTTGGGTGAAACCCGTAGAAGGAATAGCGAATATTGCTTGGCGTGGCGGTAGCAGCAATATTCATACTAAAATCTTGCAGAAAATGCAGCAAGTTTTAGCAGAAGACACAGAGTACAGTTACTTACAATCCGGCGCTAAAGCAAGATTAAAATCTGCGCGTCAACTAGCAAAAAGCACGGGATTAAATCAATTTAATGTTTTATTAACAAAAAGCAATACTTGCTGTATTTTTCCTTGGATGGGAACAGTAACTTATCGTACTTTAGAAAGGTTGCTTAATTTGTATGGTCGAGAAACTTTAGAAATTAAAAGTATTACTGGTGTCAGCCCATATTTTATGCTACTGAAAGTAAATAAAGATAAAATAGCTAACACTTTTAACAAAATTTATTCTTTATGCACTCAACAAATAGCACCTCAACAGTTAGTTAGTAGTAAAGAAGTATTGAAGCTGCAAAAATATGACCGATTTATTCCTACTCCTTTGCTGCATAGAGCTTTTGCTTTAGATTATTTAGATACCAAAGAATTAGCAGAAAGAGCAAGAAATTGGCAAACAAAAATTTAGACAAGTTAGACAAAGTGGCTTTTGCGTAATAATTATACAGATTGGTATATTGACATAAAACCAAAAATAACATCTAAATTCCCACCTGTTTAAAAATTAATTCAGGGCATTTTTATCTTGAGTATTTTTACTGATGGCAGCCCAAGGAATTGAAAAATAAGATAGAGCGCAGGACAAAAAGATTGGAGGATACAATAGACAAATAAAGTAAATTATTTTCCGAAAGCGATCGCATACTAACTGTTAGCTATTACCAAAGATTTCTCCTAGCACAAATCAAATTCCTACTTGTTTAGCACAGGAAAACCAAATCATGGCAGTTTCACTAACTAAAGGACAACGAGTATCCTTAGAAAAAGTTGCTCCAGGTTTAACAGAAATCTTTATTGGACTAGGATGGGATATTAAAGCCACCGATACAGGTTACGACTTTGATTTGGATTCTTCAGTGTTTTTGTTAGGTAGCAACGAAAAATTAATTTCTGACAACCACTTTATTTTTTACAATAACCTAACTAGCTCTGATACTGATAAATCCGTTCAGCACATGGGGGATAACCTCACGGGAATAGGTGAAGGGGATGATGAAATTATCAAAGTTAACCTCAAAAAAGTACCCAACGATGTCCAAAAAGTTATTGTAACTGTAACTATCTACGAAGCTCAACAACGCGGTCAAAATTTTGGTCAAATTAGAAATGCTTTCGTGCGCGTTGTCAATGCTCAGACAAAACAAGAAGCAATTCGTTATGACTTAGTAGAAGACTACTCTGTTGAAACCGCGCTAATTATGGCGGAACTTTACCGCAAAGATGGCGAATGGCGGCTTAATGCTGTGGGATCGGGCTATCAAGGTGGTTTGCAAGCCATCCTTAATCGCTACAGCTAATTGTTTACTGGCTAGGCATATCAACTAATAATTAGGATAATTTACATGGCAATCAACTTAGAAAAAGGTCAACGCATTTCTCTATCGAAAGAAGCACCAGGGCTAACAAGGCTAATGTGTGGATTGGGCTGGGATGTAGCAAAACGTGCCAGTGGTGGCTTATTTGGCGCTTTTAGCAATACTCAAGATTGTGACTTGGATGCTTCGGTCATTTGTTTAGACAGAGAAGGCAAAATTAAAGATAAAGCTAACGTGGTTTACTTTGCCAATTTGTCCCACAAATCGGGGTCGATTACACATTTAGGCGACAATCTCACCGGTGCAGGAGATGGCGACGACGAACAGATTATTGTAGACTTGGCACGGATACCTCAAGATATTCAAAAACTTGTTTTCACTGTCAATATCTACCAGTGTAAAACTCGCAATCAAGACTTTTCATTAGTTAAAAATGCTTTTGTCCGCTTGGTTAATGCCGCGAACAATCAAGAATTGGCTAGATATAATCTATCTGGTACAGAATACAAAGGGATGACGGGAATGATTATGGCGGAGATTTATAATCATAATAATGAGTGGAAAATGGCAGCTATTGGTAACGGCGTTAAAGCTAATGGGTTAGAGGAACTTGTGAAAACCTATGCTTAAATATTAGGTAAAAATCACCTTTGTCTTTTATCCTAAACTTAGGTATAAACTGTCTAATTGCCTCCGTTAGCAAGCTACGAATCGTTGTAAAAAACTAGGTAACAATTATGTCAATTAATCTCGGTAAAGGCGAACGAATCAATTTATCTAAAGAAGCACCCAATTTAAAAAATGCCGGAATTGGCTTAGGGTGGGACATTAACGCTACAGATACAGGTACAGCTTTTGACTTGGATGCCTCGATATTTATGTTAGGAACTAGCGGTAAAATTCCTAATGATAAATACTTTGTATTCTACAATAATAAAACTTCGCCTGATGGCTCGGTAAAACATGAAGGAGATAGCCTAACTGGGGAAGGTGTGGGTGATGATGAAACTGTCCAAATCGATTTAAGTAAAGTAGATGCTTCTATTCAAGAAATAGTTTTTGTCGTAACTATTCATGAAGGAGAACAAAGAAAACAAAACTTTGGTCAAGTTAGAAATTCTTACATCAGAATTTATGACAACACTACCGAGAAAGAAATTACTAAGTATGAGTTAGATGAGGATGCTTCCGCCGAAACAGCAATTGAATTTGGTAAGTTATATAAAAAAGATGGGGAATGGAGATTTCAAGCGGTGGGCGCAGGCTATAAATCAGGTTTGCAAAGCTTTGTAGATAAGTATACGGGTTGATAAAATAGCTCCCCCAAGTCTCCTTAAAAGAGGGGGAGCTATTTAATTTAACAAAAAAAATTTAGAGCTTAGATAAAATTAAAAGATATTAATTGAGCAAGTTTAACCGTTAAAAAGGACTAATTTGTAACTTTTACCTAAGCTATATTAATAAAATTATAGATGTGTCTAGGCGATCGCGGCTACCTGTTACAATCCTCTTTGCCAATGAGTTTAAAGCCATAAAAATAATCATTAAAGCGCCGATCCGTTGTCCTGTAGTGGTTTGCTACAATTTATTGCCCTTAGTTAATTATTTCTGGGAATCTCTATAGTTGTTGTGTATAAACTAATAACATCGCTTTTAGAGAAGCATATTATGATTGCAACTACAACTCAAAACCCAACTACCTCTCTACCTTTACCTGAAACGCTAATGCAAATGATTACGGGGGGGTGGGTAAGTCAAGCTATTTATGTAGCCGCTAAACTTGGGATTGCCGACTTATTAAAAGATGGGTCGAAAAGTAGCGAAGAACTAGCAACATTAACTAACGTTGACGCTAATTCTTTATATCGAATATTACGAGCATTATCTAGTTTAGGGATATTCAGCGAAGGCGATAATCGCTATTTTGAATTAACGCCAATGGCGGAATATTTGCGCTCGGATATACCAGAATCGTTAAATGCGGTTGCTGTAATGATGGGTGGAGAACCTTGGCACTGGCAGCCTTGGGGAGATATTCTTTACAGTGTAAAAACGGGTAAGCCTGCTTTTGACCATGTTTTCAAAATGTCCGTGTTTCCCTATCTTGGTGAAAACCCCGAAGCGGCGGCTATTTTTGACTCTTGTATGACCAGTCTTACCACTAGAGATAGTGTAGAAATTGTTGCTAATTATGACTTTTCCTCAATCCATACCCTCGTTGATGTTGGTGGCGGACACGGAAAGCTTTTGGCTTACATTCTAGAATCTAACCCAAATCTTCAAGGTATTCTCTACGATTTACCCGCCGTTGTGGTAGGCGCAAGCCCGCATCTTGACAAGTTTAGCAACCGCACTTCTATTGTTTCCGGTAGCTTTTTTGAGTCTGTACCCAATGGCGGCGATGCTTACATCATGAAACATATTATCCACGATTGGGATGATGAAAAAGCAACTTCTATATTAAAAAATTGTCATCAAGTTATGCCTGCAAACGGCAAGCTATTAGTAGTAGAAGACGTACTTCCCCCAGCTAACCAACCATCAATGGGTAAACTACTCGATTTAGAAATGTTGTTAATGACTAATGGTGGGCGGGAACGCACGGAAACAGAGTTTAACGAACTATTTGCGGCGGCGGGCTTCAAGCTAACCCGCATTGTCCCATCAGGAATGGCTGCAAATGTAATTGAAGGTGTGAAGGCATAAAATATTGTTGCTAACTAAGGCTCTCCTTTTTGCTAGTGTGAGCCTTATATTAAATCATCTTGACAAAATGCCCTTTGCTTACAAAAGAGTTATCCGCTTTGGCGATACCGATGCGGCGGGAGTTGTTTACTTTGTCAATGTATTATCAATCTGTCATGAAGCTTATGAAGCTTCTTTAGTTGCTGCAAATATTAATCTCAAAACTTTTTTTAGTAATCCTGCGGCGGCTATCCCAATTGTTCACGCTGACGTTGATTTTTTCCAGCCGCTTTTTTGTGGAGACGAGATCAATATTAATTTGCAGCCTCAACAGTTAAGCAACGAGAAATTTGAGATTATTTATCAAGTTTTAGGCTTAAATAAGCAATTGATGGCTAAGGCAATTACTCGGCACGTTTGTATTCATCCAACTACTAGAACTAGGCAAGAATTGACGGCGGAAATGTTACTTTGGTTGCAGTTGTGCAAAGAATAATCTGATAGATTAGAAACTAATTTTTAGATGTTCTTTAGCGATCGCTTTTATTTGCTCATAGTTAATTTTACCTTGAGCATTACGGGGTATATGTTCTACTGCAATCCAATGTTTGGGTTGTTTGTATTTACTTAGTTTGTCGGCGATCGCACTTTGTAATTTAGCCACAGAAACCCTTTGCTCATTTTCAACATAAATTGCTGTTACTATTTGCCCCCAAAGGCGATCGCTCACACCAATTACACAAACATCTGCCACTAAATTAGTGCCTCTAATAGCGGATTCTACTTCGATTGGGTAAACATTCTCTCCCCCAGTAATTATTTTATTACTACTACGTCCTACTAAGTTTAGAAAACCTCTTGAATCAATAAATCCTAAGTCATCCAATCTAAAATTTTCTTTATTTTTAAATAAGTTTGGGTAATACCCAAGAGCTAAAGATTGGGAATTAATAGTAATATTACCTACTTGATTTTGCGCTAATTTTTCTCCCCTATCATTGCAAATTGTTACTTGACTATGAGGTAAAATTTGACCGCAACTATTATTACCACTTAAAAAGTTTTCCGGCTTCAAAATTGCGATCCCCGAAGCTGTTTCTGTCATCCCATAAGTAAGCGCTAAATTAATCTTATATTGTTTAGCTTTATCTACTAATTCTTGCCAAGCTGGTGCGCCACCTAACAATACAACTTTAAACTTTGATAACCATTTGGCTGTATTGGGTTTTTCTAGCAATCTTTGTAGCTGAGTTGGCACTAATGATATAAAAAAATTGCTAAATTCAATGTCACTAAATGCACTATCTAATTGCTGAATTACTAACTTGCCATTAGTAGTAAAAGAGCGCATAAACTGCATAAGTCCGCTTACATGATAGAGCGGCAACGTACAAAATGAATTTATTTCTTGTAATTGAAAATATTGCTGAAAACCTGCAACCGAAGCTGTCAAAGTTTCCCAGGTATGGATAGCAAAGCAAATATTTCCCGATGAACCCCCCGTAGGAATCATTAACCAGTTTGGATTTACAACTTGCGGAGAGTTTGGGTAATAATTTTTTATTTCTAATTCCCAATCTCCATAGCCTAAAACTAAGTCTGGTCGTACTATTTTAAATACCTGCTGCCATTCTTGTTGTACCCAGTAGGGATTGCTTAAAAAAACTGGACAACTAGCCGCCGAAGCTGCAATAAAGCCTGCTAAAAACTTAACAGGCGATCGTTCTGCAATCAATACTTTTGGTGCTATTCCTTGCCGCGATCGCTCAGACAGTTCTAAATATAATTGCTCAGTGAGTTGATTTAACTGTCCAAAATCGCCGCCTAGCAGCCAGTCTTTACTACTTTGTTGGAAATGTTCTAATCTTTGTAGCATTTAATCGCTGTTTTCAAGCTGTGGCAATACTCAAATATGACGGTGATTGAGACGGTTTTTGCCTGTTTCCTAGAGCTTGTAGAAGCGATTAAGCTATTCCAACCTCCTACAGCTAGTTTAACTAGCTTCCTGCTTCTTCTAGGGACAAAATCAGAGACTACAACGTTAGCTAATTATTTTTGCTCTACTTGGTTTGCGACTTCTCTTGATCGATTTCTGCTTGAATGTTAGCCAATTGTTCGGGGGTAAGTTCATCTATCCTCTTTTTAAAATAGGCTTGTTCGTAGGCTTCTCGTTGCTGATGGTAAGTCATTTTATTGCTTGCGGCTCTAGTAATATAAGTCGCTATCCAACCAATTAAGCCCGCTACTAACAATAATTGACTCCAGATGCCTGCTTCTAGATTATCTAGACCAACTACTTGTAAAACTACGTAAACTAGCCCACCAGCAACAAAGACACCTATACCAATACCCAACACATCAATTTTTCGCATTTTTCATCCCTGAACTTGTCGGCGCTGGGGGCGAAAATTGGCAAAGGGCGACAGCAGCAATAACCCTGGAAAAAAGAAAAATACCAAAAAGTACATAAAACCGCGCTCGAAGGAAGTAGCTGTATACCACCTAAGTCTCAAATAAAACAAAGTTGCTATGGGCAATACAAATAAGTAAGAGCCAGCCAGTATTAAGTAAAGTAAGGGTACAATCATGGGTTTTCGCTTCTAGGTACCAAGGGCAAGTTTTTCACCTGCTATATTATTACGTTCTTTGGACTTTGGCGCATTATCCACGACTAAAATTCCATTTACTTCAAACTAAAAATCAATGTTTCTAGTTTTTTATGTTTACAAATTAATGAATTGTGTATATGATAGGAAGTCGCGCTCAAAATAAGACCGGGGGCATGGCGGAATGGTAGACGCTGCGGACTTAGAAAACTGAGCCTTGACTGGAGAAATCTGTCAAGTGACCGCTCTCAAATTCAGGGAAACCTAAATCTGGTGACAGACAAGGCAATCCTGAGCCAAGCCGAAAACTTAGTTTTTCGGAAGGTGCAGAGACTCGACGGGAGCTACCCTAACGTAACTGTGGCGAGGGTAAAGGGAGAGTCCAATTCTCAAAACCTAAAGATAAAATCTTTGGGCAGTGGCGAAAGCTACGAGAGGATGAAAATCCGTTGATGTAAAAGTCGTGAGAGTTCAAGTCTCTCTGCCCCCATAACAAAATCATTGCTACAATAAGCTTTGAGTTGAAAGCTCAAAACTAGACGCTACGCTTTAGCTAGGGCTTAGTTTTGAGCTTATTTATTTGCGCTGTGTTAGCACATGAGTTATTTTTTAATCAAAAATAAACAATTCTTAAGTAAAATCCAGTATATTCACCAAAGTTGAGTTTTGATAACATAATAATTATAATAAAGTTATCCGTATAATCTCGGTAGTATATAACGGTAGATAGAATTAACTTTGTTAATAAATTGAATTAGTTAACACTATTTTTAAAAGTAAAAATTCTAATTATTGAGTAGATGACCTAAATTAGCTAAGTATGAAGACTGAATTGCCCGCACTATTTTATACTGATTAAGTGCTGTTATGACGGACAATCAAAATTCTCAATTAAGTGTCAAATTAATTAGACCGACGGAAAATATTGAGCAAGCTCAAGAAAAAATATATTCATTTTTAATGAGTATTATTAAGAGTTGGTCGCCCGAAGCCGTTTTACAAGAATTTAATAGTTTATTTATTCAACATTTAGGCTCTATTAATTCGGGGGCTGTTGAGGGTTTGTATGAGCTAGTTGTAGCTGGGGAGGAAGATATATTTTATGCAACGCTCAAACGCTGTTGTTATATATTAATAAATAACTGGAAAACTACTAAACAAATTAAGCACATACATAGTTTAGTGGAGTTATTCAATAACCCAAGCATTGAAAAGACTTCGCTTTCACCGATTAGTAATTGTTTAAGAAGTTGGTTAAAAAAGTTTGTAGATAGTCAAGATTATCAAGAAATTAAGTTGTTTGCAGATAAAGTTGTTAACCAACAAACTCAACAAACTCAAAAAACACGTCACTGGAGCGAACGCTATAGTTCTCACATATTTCTAGCTCAATCGGTTAATCCTAAAAATTCTTTGGAACACCGGGAAGCTGCCAAAGAAAGAGCAAAACATTTAAGATATCGGTTTAAATTTGACTTAACAATGTATCTTGCTCGTGCAGAAAGCGACACCCAAAACAGTTTGGCAAAGAATCCAACAGGCGTAAGTGATGAGGTTTTAAGGCTAATCAAAACTATCGTCGCCAAAAGAGAACCAGCAACTTATAAGAAGTTCGCGAAAATTTTTTCTGAACAGTCTAAAGGACAAAAATATAAGCACTTTAAACAAAATTTATACAAATATTTAAGCATTTTTATCGATCACGAAGAACTTTTAGATACGTTAAATTTAAAAATTTTGTCATTATATGAAAAGCATAATGAAGAAATTTTAACCGATTCATTATTGATTATTACTTGCAATCGGTTAATTGAAAGTTTAACAACAGAAAATCATCGTCAGCCATCGCCATTGTTTTTGTTGTTGATTTCTCAAGGCAATACTTTAACTTTAGTAACGGTAATACTTAAGCTGATTCTTATTTGTAAGCCTGCTCACTCTCACTCGGAAACTTGTATTGCTGATTTAATTCGTTATTATGAAAATTTTAAAGAAGAAGAATGCGATTCAATGATTAACTTCTTAGAAATGTACAATATCATACTGGCTATTTATGGAGATAGTACAACTCTATTGTAAATAGTAATAAGTTGTGGATTTATGCAAGTTGGTAAGTATTTTACCCTGAAAGATTTTTGTATTTGTACAAATACCTATAAAAAATATGCCCACGAAATTAATTGCTATCCGACAAACTTAAAGGAGGCTACTTTAGCATTAGAAGATTTAAGTAAGTTTATTTTAGAACCAATAATTGACTATTTTGGCAAAGATAAGTTTCAGTTAACTTATGGCTTTTGTTCGCCAGACTTAAAGAAATATTTAGATAAAAAAGATGCAGTTACAGGGGTTAAAAATGGTCGAATAGATCCAACAAGGGATCAACATATGGCTTATGAAGTCAAAAAAAATGGCAAGTATTACTGTGAAAGATTAGGCGCTGCTTGTGATTTTTTGATTATAGATGAAAAGAGCGATCGCATTATTGACTGGATATTGCGATCGCATTTACCCTTTGATTCTATCTATTATTACGGCGCGTCTCGTCCTGTTCATGTTAGTTACGGACTTCAGCACAAGCGCGATATCTGGACGTTTACAGCCAAAGGAACACCAACTAGAAAAGGGATAGAAAGCTGGATTGAATTAGCTAAGTATTAAAAAAGTTTTTGCTATTTGCTCTTTTTTTGCTAATCGCCGAACGTAGTAACTTTAACTTGTAAGGATCGGCATCTTTGCTCCACCGCAATTGATGTTTATCAATGGTAGCGCAATGCTCTATTAAACATTTTTGCCAACCTTGCAAGCGTTTGATTTCATGCCAATTATCTAATAAACCCCAATCTTGTTCGCGATCGCTTAGTTTAGCAAATTTGGCGTAGTGCGGATAGTCGCAAGTAACCAATGTATCTTTTTGGTGTAATACTGGGGGGTCATAATCGCCATCATAGTCTGTATAAATTGCCTGCAAATCCCGTAAATCTATCTGCATACTGGCGGATAACGTAGGATGAGCTTTAGAGTCAAAATCTGGGTAAAAGTAGTAAGAAATTTTTGGTGCTTTGGTATGAAATTTAATGACATTCGCCGAATCCATGCGTCCAATAGTGCGACTAGCACAGCCTTCATAGAGGCGTAGTAAAGGGTTAAGAGATTCCAAGCTAGAAACATGAATTGTTAAAGAGTTGGGCAGTTTGTGACCAACTTCGGACTTTTGGCAGCATTGGGCAATAATATCTAAGTTGCCAACACTAAACAGCATCTGATCCGCGCACCCAATTGCTTGCTTGTAACTACCAAACAAAGCTTTGATATCTTCTTGGATTTGGGGCTTCAAGTCTGCCAATTTTGGGCGATAACTAAACTTACTCAAAGCAAAATAAACTAACAAGTCTTCTCGGCGTTTTTGCGCGATCGCTTCCCACTCCAAAGCATCTGTTGCTTGAAGAATGACTTGAAAAGCGCGTTTAAAACTATGAAATTCTGCCAATAGTTGCGATTCTTGGGGAATTTCACTTTTGACAGGCAATCGTCCGCGATCGCTAATAAAATTCATTAGGGGAGTAAGTAACTCTTGGTAATCTTCAAACCGCTTACTAGGGACGCGAATTTTGGGCGTAGTGGCGCGAGAACGATAGCGAGAGGCGCGGAAACTTTGGGCTTGGCTGGGATCTTGGAATACAAAATAAATCCCCAAAGCTACCGGAATCGCCTCTAATCCTAGTACCTGTTCGATATAAATTTTTAGTTCTTCTTGTTCGTAATACTTTTGAAAAGTATTGCGCCGTGTAACAACACCGTCACCGTATGCTATTTGTCCTTTAGTGCGATCGCTAATCAATACTTGCGCTGACACAATCAATACTTGGCGCGTGAGTTCCCACGCCTTAATCAAGGCTTCCCGACGCTCTTTTGTGTCTTCAATAACATTAATTACATACCCCAAATTAACAATATCGGCGGCTATGCGGGGAGTATCGGGGGAGTAATGAGGATCCCAGCCCGTACTGCTGTAACCCAGTTTATTAATGCAACTAATATCGCCACCATAGCCGCAACCGTAATCGAAAAAAGTAGTTTCGGGACTAAATAAATTAGCTTCAAGAGCAAGGCGTACCGGACGGGATAATTCAGTACGTGCGATCGCGGCTTTATGGCGTTCAATGCGGGGAGTAGCGCTACTACAGCGTTCTGGATGCAATATTAAGCTATGTCCTTGCAGTTCAACTCCTCGCAATTCTAGGCGTTGCTCCCACAAAAGCCGCGTCCCAATTGCGGTAGTATTACTTAGCAACCCTAAAGCCTGTTCGCGGCGAGTTAAAGCGGCAAATTGTTCGTAAAGCGGGTAATCGCGAGTAACAAAAGTTTCTTTGCGGTGCAATATCGGGGGATTGTCGGAGTTACGGTAGTCTCGATAACTTGTTTCTAGAGTTTTTAAATCTACTACAATGCTTGCTTGTAAGGCGGGGTGAGGATCGCTGTCAAAATCAGGATAGTACAAGTAAGAAATTTTTAATTTATCTGTACTAAATTTGACAATATTAATATTTTGTTGCTCTCTAGCAAACTTGGCGATTTGCTCATAGCTTTGCAACAGAGGATCGAGACAGGGTAAAGCTGAAATATGGACGTAAAGAGCAGACGGTAAAAGCTTACCAACTTCACTATGTTGGCAGAGTTCAGAGATAACACCAAGTTGGCTAAAACTGTACATGACAAACTTAAGCGGTGAATTTGAGAGGTAAACCTCATTTTAGTGTTGGTACAACCGCGCTAGACTTGGTAGTGCTTCTCCATAGGTGGGATGAATATGGACAGATTGCTCTAATAACTGCCATGTCGCGCCTGCTTCTATAAGGTCTAGAAACACATGAACGATCTCCGCCGCTTCGTAGCCGACTAAGGTTGCACCTAATATTTTATCAGTATCGCTATCGATAACCATACGATAAAAGCCTAAATCGTGTCCCCACTCAATTGCTCTAGCAATTTCTGACATGGGTAAGGTGACGCTACGGGTATTAATGCCTTTTTGTTGCGCTTGTTCGAGGGTCATTCCCACTCGTCCAACTTGCGGCTCTGTATAGATAGCATAACCGAGAGTGCGATCGCTCTTATTTCTATCTTCCTGTGCCAAAATTGCTTTCAAGCGGCGGTAGTCTTCCCAAGAAACATGAGTAAAAGCAGGTTGTCCCGCCACATCGCCAATGGCATAAATACCATTGCAAGTAGTAGCAAAGTAATTGTCAATTTTAATGTAATTGCGATCGCTTAATTCTATTCCTGTAGCTGCTACATTTAATGCTTGAGTATTTGGCTTGCGTCCTGTGGCTACAAGTAAAGCTTCGGCTGGCAAGGTTTCTCCATTATTAAGCGTGACTGTAAATACTCCGTCTGTATAAGCGACTTGTTTAACTTCGGCGTTGAAATGGAGCTTAATACCGTCTTGTTCCATTGCTTGAGCTAAAGTTTGGCTAACTTCAGCTTCTTCATTATTTAGAAGGCGACTTCCTCTGACAATTATCTGCGTTTGGCTACCTAAACGAGCAATTCCTTGTCCCAACTCCAAGCCAATATAACCGCCGCCAATTACTATTAGACGCTTTGGTAATGCTTCAAGGTCGAAAAAGTTGCGGTTTGTTAAATAAGGTGTCCCCGCCAAACCAGGAATAGAGGGAACTAAAGCTGATGTACCAGTATTAATTACAATTGTTGGTGCTTGAACAACAAAATCGCCACCCTTTACAGTTTTTTCGCCAATAAATGATGCTTCAGCAAATACTACTTCCACCCCAGCATCTTCTAAACGTTTATGAATGCCTTGCTTGAAACTGTCGCGGATACTGCGAACTCGTTGCATTACCGCCGGGAAATCAACGCTAACTTGAGCATGGATACCGAGCTTTTCCGCTTGTTTTGCCCTACCTGCGGCATGAGCCGCCGCTAAAAATGCTTTAGAAGGCGTACAACCATAATTAATGCAACTACCCCCCAAAACATCACGCTCAAACAATACTACACGCTTACCTTCCTTGGCAAAATCTGTCGCTAACGGAATCCCACCTTGACCGCTACCAATTACGATTAAATCCACGCTTTCCATTAGCTACCTTTTGTGTTGGATATTTGCGTCTTGCTTTTGCATCTAATTATAAGTAACTGCTACCCCAGCCATTCGGGGTTTTTGGCGGTGCTGTCAAATTGATCTGTAGTTTTAAATAATTCGTATTGACCGTTTGCTGCTGCTAATCGCGTTTTATTTAATAACGCTTGCACCTGTGCTTGGCTCATCGGCTGAAAGGTGCGGACTGCTTCAAGGGCTTGATCCAAAATTTGCATACTCTCAAAGCCAGTAATTACTGTTGATGTCGGCAAATTCATCGCGTAATGCAGACATTCAATTGGTTTAACGGTATTGCTCTTAAGAATATATTTGTCGCCCATCGATTTCATTCCTAATACCCCAATTTGATTTTTGACCAAAATGGGGAGAACTTGCTTTTCAAAGCTTCTAAAATGAGCATCCATGACATTTAAAGGCATCTGCACGGTATCAAAACGAAAGTTGTTTTGGGCAGCAACTTCCAGCATCCGCAGATGAACTAACGGGTCTTTATGCCCTGTAAAACCTATGTAACGAATCTTACCTGCTTTTTGCGCCTCAACTACAGCCTCCATTGCACCACCAGGAGCAAATATGCGATCGGCATCTTCCATACGGATGATTTCGTGGTGTTGTAATAAGTCAATGCGATCGCTCTGCAACCGTTTTAGCGATTCATTAATCTGCTTTGTGGCTTCGGCTTTAGTGCGACCATCAATTTTGGTCATTACAAAGGCTTTATCTCTGTAGCTGCCTTGCAACGCCTTACCCATGCGAATTTCGCTGCCGCCGTTGTGGTAATCCCAGGAGTTGTCCATAAAGTTGATGCCGCGATCAATGGCACTGCGGATCAGCCTAATACCATCTTGTTCGCTGGGTGGTCTTCCGATGTGATGTCCCCCCAAACCAATTACAGATACTTGTTCGCCCGTGCGCCCTAAAGTTCTGTATAACATCTCGCCTTTTTTAATTTGAGTTGGTTTTACTTGGGCGAATGCTGGTTCAATAATTTCTTTAGAAGCTGCGAGTCCTGCGGCAATCAACCCTGATGTAGTAGCAGCTTTTAACAAATCCCGTCTGCTGAACTCCATAAATATCTCCTAACAAAGTAATACTCAAAACATTGTCAAAACGAGCCACCAAATATAGTAGACTGCTGATAATTTAGACCTGTGGAGTGTCAGTTACTCCACAGGTCTACAAGTTAAAAACTAAGCTGATTAGGCTGGAACTTTATCTTTTTGTTCGCGCATCCAGAAACGATGCTGGGCGATCGCTTCTACAAAGGTTTTAGCAAAATCTTTTGGGTCAGAACTGGTTTTTGCCGTTACAACTCCTTTATCGTTCTGCATGGAGCTATCAGAGATTTGTACACCTTTGATGTTAGAGTTTTGTACTAACTCTACTCCTTCAGACATTGCCGCAATTGGCTTGCAGTGTCTAAACGCTTCATTGATAAAGTGAATTGCATCGCCTTGATTGAGCAAAGCTTCGATACTCGCAGCGCCACCGGGAACATAAATCGCATCAAACAGCACTGAGGCACTGGTTAGGAAGGTTTTATCAACCTTGATTTCCTCACCTTGGACGCTCTTAATCATGCCTTTAAATTTCGATACAATCTCCGATTCAACTCCCGCGTCTTTCAAGATAGTTTTCACGGCGGTTATTTGCTCACCATTTACGCCATCGGTTGCCAGAATTGCTACTTTGCGACCTTTAGCCGTTTTAGTAGTATTTTCTTGACTGAGCGCTGCTGAACTTTTACCATGATTTTCGCTTACGGCTTGCGTAGGTGCAGGGATACCAATACCCATAGCGACTTTTTTTGCTAATTCATGGTCTACATGATTAAACAAATCTACCATCCGTTCGCGCACGCCTTTATCTTCTACTTTGCCAAGCTCAAAATGAGCCGCTTCTACAGCGTGTTCTTTTTCTGGCATCGATAGACTGTTGTAGAACAAAGTTGCTTGGGTGAAATGGTCTTTAAAGCTAGGACTGCGTTCTCTAACTTTGTGACCTTCTACGCGCTCTTGGTAGTGGACAAAACCTTCTGTTGGCGATGGTGCAGGTTGTCCTTGTCCTAGAGAATTGGGGGAGTAATTAACCTTGCTAGTGGGAATCTGCATTTGCATTCTGCCGTCCCGTTGGTTGTTGTGGAAGGGACACAGAGATTTATTGATGGGTAACTCTGCAAAGTTGGCACTTCCCAAACGGTGCAGTTGCGTATCGTGGTAAGACATCAAACGACCTTGTAACAAAGGATCGTTACTAAAGTCAATACCAGGAACTACATTACTTGGTTGGAAAGCTACTTGCTCAGTTTCGGCGAAGAAGTTATCGGGGTTGCGGTTTAGAACCATTTTCCCAATAGGACGCACGGGTACGAGTTCTTCGGGAATTAGCTTTGTCGGGTCAAGAATATCAAAATCAAACTTGTGTTCGTCTTCTTCAGCAATAATTTGTACCCCTAATTCGTATTCGGGAAAATTGCCTTTTTCGATGGATTCCCACAAATCACGGCGATTGAAATCTGGGTCTTTTCCGCCGACTTTTTGAGTTTCGTCAAACGCCATTGAATGTACGCCTAGCAATGGTTTCCAGTGGAATTTAACAAAGCTGGCTTTTCCTTGTTCGTTGACAAAACGGAAAGTATGGATACCAAAACCTTGCATAACGCGGAAGTTGCGGGGTAAAGTGCGATCGCTCAGTATCCACATAATCATGTGCATTGATTCGGGCGTCAGCGAAATAAAGTCCCAAAAATTATCGTGAGCCGCCGCCGCTTGGGGCATTTCGTTGTGTGGTTCTGGTTTAATGGCATGGACTAAATCGGGAAACTTAATCGCGTCTTGAATAAAGAAGACGGGGATATTGTTCCCCACCATGTCGTAGTTGCCATCTTCGGTGTAAAATTTCACCGCAAAGCCGCGCACGTCGCGCACCGTATCCGCCGAACCGCGAAAACCGACAACGGTTGAAAAGCGCACAAATACAGGAGTTTGTACCGATGGATTGCTCAAAAACTTAGCTTTGGTATATTCCGCCATAGATTCGTAAGGCTGGAAATAGCCATGAGCGCCCGAACCACGCGCGTGAACTACTCGTTCGGGGATGCGTTCGCGGTCAAAATGGGTAAGTTTTTCTCTAAAATGAAAGTCCTCAATTAATGTTGGCCCACGTGAACCAGCTTTGAGAGAATTATCAGTATCGCTAACTTTTACCCCTTGATTGGTGGTCATGGTTTCGCCACCATCAACGCGGTACTGGTCTAAATCTTGATTTTTGGCGCTGTCGTTGCTGTGCTGCTCGGTCATAAAATCGCTTTTTCTGTGGTGTAGTTAATTGTCACGTTGGCAAAACCCAACGATTTACGCGCATCAGTAGCAAAACCGTCTGCATGACTTTTCTAGTCTAGGTCGCCGGACATGGGGGTTATTTACCTCTTTAGATAGACTCTGAGCAATGCTAGGAAAAATAAGTCTTTAAGTTATTGAACTTCTAATAATTGAGGTTAGCCAAAAATAAATTATGAGAGTATTACTTTGGGGTAGTTATAGAAGTGCTACGCTTGCTAGATGAGGGTTAAGAGGGTTTTCCATGCCAATTACTGCACAAGAAGTCTATAACCAAGTCGTTCGGACATTGCCATCAACAGAGCAGCTACGTTTAGCAAACCTGATTCTCAATGAATTAGTCGAGCAAAATATATCGGATAGCGATACTTGGACAGAGCGAGATCGATTCGATACTATGAACTTTTCGTTACAGCACTTTGCGATACTATTTCCTGAAGATGAAGCTCGTTGTTGAATTTACATCGCTTGTTAAAATAGCTAATAGGTGGAGTGAGCGATCAAAGTGCCTACTGCTGCTCAATTAGAGACTTTATATCGTGTCGGCTATCAACTGACTTATATCATGCTTCAGCCCATACATCTCATTTGTGTTGATAATCGGACTCGTAACGTTTATGTATTGGCTGGATACTATGAAGAAATTGAGTTCCAAATTTTACCTAATGGGGAGTTTGCCAATGAGCCGAGCTAACTATGATGCAATGACCAAAGCTGAATTAAAGCAATATTTTCTTAAGCATCGTGGCGATCGCGCAGCGTTACAAGCATACTTAGATAGAATCAATCAGCGTCCGCTCAAAATTATTGCAAGTCCCGGCGATCCTGATTTTGACGAGAAAATCCGAGCAGCGATTCGCCAAAAACTCGAAAATGGTATAAGTAGCGATCGACCGTAGTCTAAAAAGTCAAATACCGCAGAAGATTATGCAAGTTACTTAAATTTATTGACGATAGTAGTTGAGAAGCAGTTAAATATAGGCGATCGTTCCGTTTAGAGGAAAAGACTTAGCCAAAGCTTTATATTAATCACCGTAGTAGCGCGGAGGCATTAGAAGTAGCTCAAGCTGAGAATAGGTGAGTAATACACCGATTTATTTACTTCTAAAATGTCAAAACTACTAACAATAGCTGTATCAGCATTAAGCTTGATTTCTATTATTACAATACCTCAAGCTGCAAGAGCCGCCGTTTCTTGCGAATCGAATACAGCTAGTAATTACTCAAATGGCTCATTAGCGAGTTGTGTTTTGAGTGTTGAGGCGAATATTGGCTTAAGTAACAACTACTTTGCTTGCAAACAAAAAGAATCTATTTCTTTTGATGAAAAAGGACAATTTAAAAGTTGTACCCTTGCGCGCAATCTTCAAATTAGAACGGGAAACAAAGTTACCAATTGCCTTGCTGACGGCAGAGTAGATGTAAGTATTGCCAGCACTGGTATTCAATCGGTTAGTTGTTCCCGAATTGCTGCAAATTAATTGAAAACCGCGATTTCTACAATTTAACAGAAGCAACGGAATCGCCAAAACCAAGATAACCGCGCGGTGTAATCATCCAATTATTATGAGTGCGAGTAGTTTGATTGCCAATTAATACTGTAGTTAACATATCAACATTAGTATCGAGCAACTTATCTAAAGTAGTTAAAGTAATTTGCTCATCTGGGCGATAGGCAGAACGAACGATCGCAACGGGAGTATTTGGATCGCGGTATTGTAAGAAAATAGCCGTTGCTGTGGCTAATTGTTGGGTACGAGTTTGCGACTTAGGATTGTACAAAGCTGTAATAAAATCGGCTTGAGCGGCGGCTATTAAGCGTTTTTCGATGGTTTCCCAAGGTGTCAGTAAGTCGCTTAAACTAATGGCACAAAAATCGTGCATTAAGGGCGTACCCACGCGAGAAGCAGCAGCTTGTAAAGCACTAATTCCCGGAAATAACTGCACGCTGGGGGTTTTTCCATCCCAGTTAGCGGCTTGCAATTGTTCCATAACTATTCCCGCCATTCCATAAATACCGCTATCGCCAGAAGATACTACAGCCACCGTTAAACCCCAATTGGCAAGCTCTATAGCGCGTTCAGCCCGTTGGCGTTCTTGGGTAATGGGCATTGCTTCAATAATTTGCTCAGGTTGTAATAAAGGGGCAATTAAGTCTATATACAACGAATAGCCAATAACTACATCAGCAGATGCGATCGCAATTTTTGCTGCTGGAGTAATTTGATCTAATTGTCCTGGGCCCGTTCCAATTAATAATAATTTGCCTGTACGCCCAGTATATTCTTGCTTTGATTGCGCGATCGCAATTGTTACCGCACCAACGGATTTAAAAATCTGTTTAGTAACTAACAAGGTTTGACTACTAGAAGCACTCAAAGCGGCGGCTTCGGCAACGCTGGGCGTGCCAACTTCCGATTTAACGATGTTTGAAGGGTTGGGGACAGTAACGGCGCTTAAAACTTCTTTAGTAAAGGTAATTAAAGGTAAATCTCGTTCTTGACATAGTTCTAACAAGCCCACTTCATCAGCTTTTATATCAATAGTTGCAATGGCTGCGATCGCACTTTCGGCTAACTTATACTCTAAAAATACCTTTGTAATAGCCTTTGCGATCGTTTCCTTTGTTGTGCCACGTTCGCAGCCAATCCCCACCCACAAAACTTGTGGATGCCATTGGATTTGAGGATAATCTAATTTATCTACATTACGAGCAGTTATATATATTTTGGCTTGAGGTGTGGGGGAATCTTTAAAACTATAGGCTTTTTGCCACAAGTTAGAACCTGCTTCCTGAATGACTTGTACCGATTCACCCCTTGCTACTACCGCACTTACACCCGTCCAATCGCCGCCACCACGTCGCCAACCAAAGGGAACGCCTAACATATCTACGGCGGGAAGCCCCAAAGAGGCGGAAACCCCTGTTAATACTGGAGTTGCACCGATTAGTTGAGCAATTAGAGTTGTTAACTTATCCGCGCCGCCTTGATGTCCGCCACACAAACTAATAACAAATTTACCTGTTTCATCTACTACTATCACTGCCGGATCGGTAGATTTATGCTGCAATAAAGGAGCAATTAACCTTACTACCGCTCCTGTTGCTAAACAAAATACAATTGCTGCTTGGGTTTCCCACAAACTCGCTACATGAGTTTTTAAATCTCCCCTATAGGTTTGCGCTTGGGCAATATTTGTTATAGATTCGGGAATCCAAAGCTGTGCGCCGATATTAGAGCAGATTGGCTGTAAAGTTTTGGTAGCATTGGGGGTAAGTGCGATCGCAGCTATCAATTGAGTCATCAAAATACCTAATCCATAAATAAAGGGCGCACAACTTAGGTACGCCCCTAAAATAATTATCCTTAATAGTTAAAAATTTACTCCGCCGCTTCCCTCAAATCAGTTGCAGCTTGAGCAGTTTTTAAAGTGCTAACAATCGAAGGTTGTAATATTGGCGTATTAGCCACAGAATTATTAGCCAAGGTAAACAACGGATTAGACAAAATTCCCGCCAAAGAAGTCGCCACCAAAGTCAAAATTAAACACACTTGAAGTGGGCGCATTCCGGGCAAATCCCAGCGAATTTCGGGATAATTCTTCACTGATTCCGACATTTCTTGAGGTTCTTTCACTACCATCATCCGCACTACGCGAATGTAATAGTAAATCGAAACTACCGTAGTGACAAGTCCTAGCAATACTAACCAATATTCCCCAGCTTGCCAACCAGCCCAAAACAGGTAAATTTTGCCAAAAAAGCCAGCCAGTGGCGGAATCCCACCCAAGGACAGCAAGCAAATACTTAAACCCAACGTTAAAAGCGGATCTTTTTGGTATAAACCAGAGTATTCGCTAATTTGGTCAGTTCCCGTGCGTAAAGAAAAGAGAATCACGCAGCAGAAGCCGCCCAAATTCATAAATAGGTAAATTAGCAGGTAAAACACCATGCTAGAGTAACCAGCTTCTGTCCCTGCAATCAAGCCAATCATTACAAAGCCCGCTTGAGCAATGGAAGAATAAGCCAGCATCCGCTTCATGCTAGTTTGAGCAAGGGCGACAACATTACCTAAAATCATACTAAGTACAGCAAGGGCGGTAAATACAAATTGCCACTCGGCGGTAATAAGCGGAAAAGCCGTTGTTAGCAAACGAATTGCTAAAGCAAAACCCGCAGCTTTTGAACCTACCGATAAAAAAGCAATAACTGGAGTCGGTGCGCCTTCGTAAACGTCGGGTGTCCACTGGTGGAAAGGTGCAGCAGAGATTTTAAAGCCAATTCCGGCAATTACAAATACTAAAGCAATTAGCAACCCTAAAGATTGTTCGCCGTTAATATTGGGAATATTAGCCGCGATGATATCTAACTGAGTTTCTCCCCCCGAAAGTCCGTACAGTAAGGAAACTCCATACAAAAATACCGCCGTACTTGAAGCGCCAATTAGCAAGTATTTTAAAGCCGCTTCATTAGATCGCGGATCGCGCTTAGTGTAACCTGTCATTAAGTACGATGAGATACTCAGGGTTTCTAGGGAAATGAAAATCATGACAAGTTCATTTGCTCCCGAAAGAAACATTCCCCCCAAAGTCGCACTCAGCATAATTGTGATAAATTCTGCCAAAGCCGTACCCGATTGCTCGATATAGCGAATCGACATCAAAATTGTCACGGCGGTGGTTAAAGCAATCATCCCGCGAAACACAATACTTAAGTCATCGCTATTAAATGCACCCAAAAAACCAATAGGGTTGGGATTATCCCACTGTAAGTATAGAGCAGCGATCGCACTCAATAATCCCGCGATCGCACCGTAGGGAATCCAACGCGCAGCACTGCGCCCCCCAATTAAGTCACCGACTAAAACCGCCAGAAGGGTAGCAATAATTATCCCTTCAGGCAAAATTGTCCCAGCGTTCAACTGGGCTGCAAGCGTGGCAAAATCCATACTTTGTATAGGCTGCCGTTATTAGGCATAAAAACTAACCGTGTTCATTGTATTGTTTCTCAAACGGATTAGGATGTTTTTTTAATTTTGATTTTTAATGTTTATCCTCAAAGTTTCCGATTTTACTATTCGCAACGATGAAAAATTCTTGCCTCATCCTCCAGAGGAACAATTTTAAATACTGCTAGTTCTAGTTAGCAAAATTGTTTTTTAGGGGATCAAGTCAAATGTCTTTACGCCTTAAGTGCAGCATTTTTGCCGTTTTAAGCCTTACTTTTATACCGTCGGCTGGAGCAGATACTGTAGCTAATCAAAGTTTAGTCCAGCAAAAACAAGTCAACTGGCAAGAACGACCTGATTTTGGTAAATACTTCCAGCAAGCGGGTGTTAAAGGTACTTTTTTACTATACGACCTTAAGAAAAATCAGTATCTAGTTTACAACGCCAAAAGAGCAAATACCCGTTATGTTCCCGCCTCTACCTTCAAAATTTTCAACTCGCTAGTGGCGCTAGACACGGGTGTAGTAAAAGACGAAAATGAGATTATTAAATGGGATGGTGTGAAAAGAGTAATTCCCCAGTGGAATCAAAATCACACCATGAAAACTGCAATTAAAGTCTCCGCCGTCTGGTTTTATCAGGAACTAGCTAGACGCATTGGCGAAAAACGAATGCAGAAGTATATTAATTTAACTAACTATGGCAATCGAGATATTGGCGGCGGAATCGATAAGTTTTGGTTGCAGGGAGATTTAGGCATCACTCCTAAAGAGCAAATAGATTTTTTAGTCAAGTTGCATAATAATAACTTGCCTTTTTCCCCTAGAGCGATCGCTATTGTCAAAAATATTATCATTGCCGAGAAAACCGAAGATTATGTACTGCGTGGTAAAACAGGCTTGCAGTCACAAGTAGGCTGGTATGTAGGCTATATAGAACGAGACGGTAACACCTACTTTTTTGCTACGCAACTAGACGTTATCAAAGAACAAGATATTAAAGCCAGACTCGAAATTACCAGAAGTATTTTAAAGAACATGGGATTGCTCCCCAAAACCCCTTAAATCCCTACTGGGTATGAGCAAAGGCTGCTGAAAGATTGATTATCTATTTGCAGTTAGCGCCGCCTGAGTGGAAAACGTCAAAGGAGTATCAAATCTCCATTGCTTCCCTTGATAAAACAAACATTGGTAAACCTGCATTCCACCGTACCTAAACCCCGCCTCAAATGATTGCAAATAAAGATCCCACATCCGCAAAAACCGCTCGTCGTAAATGGGAGAAAGCGCAGAAATTTTGCTTCTATTGATAATAAAATTATTTCTCCAATGTCTGAGAGTTTCCGCATAATGAGGCTTCAAACTTTCACAATGGGCTACAGATAACTTGGCTGTCATTAATTCCCGCGTTATCTCGTGGAGTTGCGGTACATACGCCCCTGGAAAAATATATTTATCAACCCAAGCACCGTTTCTTTGAGTGCTATTTGTCCCAACAGTATGTAATAAACCAATTCCATTAGGTTTTAAAAACTTTGCTGTGGCTTGCATAAAGGTGGAAAAATTACCTTTGCCAACGTGTTCAAACATTCCAATGCTGACAAACTTATCGTATTGCCCTTGTATTTCCCGGTAATCTTTGACGATAATTTGAATGCGATCGCTTAATCCCTTCTCCTCAATTCTTTCAATGGCTAACTTTGCCTGTTCCCCACTCAGCGTAATTCCTGTACCTTTTACACCATAATGCTCGACGGCATAAATTAGCATTCCTCCCCAACCACAACCAATATCAATAAGGGATTCTCCTGGTTTTAAGGCAAGTTTGCGACAAATTAATTCGTACTTTTGCAACTGCATCTGTTCTAAAGAGTCAGTTTCGCGCTGACGATAACCACAGGAATAAGTTAAAGTTGGGTCGAGAAAGTGCTGATAAAAATCGTTGCCTAAGTCGTAGTGGTGTTGAACGTTTTTACGGCTGTTTTGAATCAAAATCGGCATTGTCCGCAAGCGTTGGGTGACAACTTTGATAATTAAAGGCAGTGTTAAAATACTTCGCGCTTTTGTATACACACCATTAGTATGAAACAAACCGATTAATTCACTGAGGCGGCTTTCTTCTTCATCCCACCAACCTTCCATGTAAGCCTCGCAAAACCCCATCGCCCCAAAACTCAACACGCGATCATAAGTATTTTGGTTATGTACGATTAGATGTAGTGAAACCGTTGAATTGCGATCGCCAAAATTAAATTCTTGCCCTTGGGGGTTAGTTACTTTGAGATAACCTACTTTAATTAAGCTGAAAAGCTGATATAGATAACGCTCTCCACTAGGTAGATTCTGCATAAATCCTTCCTTTGCTAATTTTTAATCGAAATTGATGCCCCAATTGCCCTTTATCCTACAACAGCAAGGAATGCCGAATGTTAAATTGAACGTAAGTGCAGCATAAAGGACGCAATAAGTCATGACGTTTGATTACGATCTGTTTGTAATTGGGGCGGGTTCTGGGGGGCTGGCAGCCTCAAAACGAGCCGCTAGTTATGGGGCAAAAGTAGCGATCGCCGAGCAAGATTTGGTAGGCGGTACTTGTGTAATTCGTGGCTGCATTCCCAAAAAACTCATGGTTTATAGTTCCCACTTTCCCCAATTATTTGATGCGGCGGCGGGTTATGGTTGGCAAGTAGGCGAACGTAAATTAGATTGGCAGCATTTAGTTGGCGTTATCGATAAAGAAGTAAATCGTTTATCCCACTTGCATATCGGCTTTCTTGAAAGAGCAGGGGTGGAACTTATTCCCCACCGCGCCACCATTATCGATCCTCATACGGTAGAAGTTGACGGGCGCAAAGTTACAACTGATAAAATTTTAATTGCTGTCGGCGGTCGTCCCATAAAACCGGATATACCCGGTATGGAGTATGCCATTACCTCTAATGAAATGTTCCATCTCAAAGAGCAACCAAAACATATTGCTATTGTTGGTGCTGGCTATATCGGGGTAGAATTTGCTTCAATTATGCGCGGCTTGGGCTGCGAAGTAACGCAAATTATGCGTAAAGATTTAATTTTGTACGGATTTGATAAAGATATTCGCCACGAGATTCAAAATGGGATGACTCATCACGGCATTAAGTTTCTAACTAATACCCTAGTCACACAGATAGAAAAAGTTGATAAGGGCTTAAAGTTAACTTTGTCAGGCGCAGGGGAAGAATCAATAACTGCTGATGTTTTTCTGGCTGCAACGGGGCGCGATCCTTATGTAGAGGGACTAGGCTTAGAAAATACTGGAGTTGATGTTATTTCTACTCCTGCCGATGGTCTAGGTTATAGTACCCGCAGCGCGATCGCCGTTAACGAATTTAGCCAAACTTCTGAACCTAATATCTTTGCTGTGGGCGATTGTACCGATAGAATTAATCTTACTCCTGTAGCCATTGGCGAAGGGAGAGCTTTTGCAGATACAGAGTTTGGCAACAATAAACGATCTCTTAGTCATCAAAACGTCCCATCAGCAGTATTTTCTACCCCTGAAGCCGCCACGGTGGGGATGAGCGAAGAAGATGCCCAAGCAGAATATGGCGATGATGTAACTTGTTACCGCGCTCGCTTTCGTCCCTTATTTCATAGCCTCACTGGACTAGATGAAAAAACTTTAGTCAAGCTAGTAGTAGACAATAAAACCGATAAAGTTTTAGGCGCTCACATGGTGGGCGAAAATTCTGCGGAGGTAATTCAAGGGATGGCGATCGCGATTAATATGGGGGCGACCAAAAAAGACTTTGATGCTACCGTTGGGATTCATCCCTCTACGGCAGAAGAATTCGTTACCCTACGTTAAACATTGGATTACATTTATCTTCATGGCTTCGCTTCTAGTCCCAATTCTGCCAAAGCCAAGTATTTTCACTCCGCTTTTGCAGAATTATCTATTGATTTAAAAACCCCCAACTTAAATCAAGGGAATTTTTCTCAATTGACGATTACGCGCCAAATAGAGCAGATAAAAGCAGAGTTTCCCCCATCTCCTACCCCTGTAACCTTAATTGGCTCAAGTTTGGGCGGTTTAACGGCGGCTTGGATAGCCGAAACCTCATTGCAAGTTCAAAGGTTGGTTTTACTCGCGCCAGCCTTTGAATTTTTGTCCCACTGGCTACCACAATTGGCAGAAGCCAAGCTAAAACAATGGCAGGACGAGCAATATTTAATGGTCTATCACTATGGGGAGAAGCGATCGCTACCATTGAGTTACAATTTTGTTTTGGATGCTGCTAATTACCAAGATGATCGGTTATTGCGCCCCATTCCTACGTTAATTTTGCATGGTTGTGACGATGAAGTTATCCCCATCGCCGCCAGCCGTAATTATGCGTCTTCTCGCCCTTGGGTACAGCTAATTGAACTTAATAGCGATCATGCTTTAGCGGACGTAAGCCGCCAATGGCAACAAATTAAAAGTTTTATCCAAATTTCCTAAATATCTATGCTTCCTTTTATTCGTTCCGACTTAGACAAGCTTCGCGCCTACAAGCCTCATCCTGGTAGCAATACAAGCCAAAGCATCGATCGCCTAGATACCAATGAATCCCCCTACAACTTGCCTAGCGAACTCAAGCAAAAGCTAGCTTGGACGTATCAAGAAGTAATCGAGAGTAATCGCTACCCTGATGCTGGACACGATGAATTAAAAGCAAAAATTGCCGAATATGTCAACCAATCAGCCCATACTAATATTACTGGTGCTAATATCTCTGTTGGCAATGGCTCTGATGAAATTATCCGCTCTGTACTTATAGCAACTTGTGTAGGCAATGAAGGCTCAATTCTAGTTGCCAATCCTACGTTTGGAGTGTACGCGATTTTTGCTCAAACTTTGGGTATTCCTGTAGTTAGTGTAGAGCGATCGCCTATCAACTTTGAAATGGATTTAGCCGCCGCCCAAAATGCGATTACTCAAACCCAACACCCAGCAATACGAGTTGTTTTTGTTGTTCATCCCAATTCCCCCACCGGAAACGCTTTAACTACAGATGAATTAGTTTGGCTGCAAAGCTTACCAGAGCATATTTTAGTAGTAATTGACGAGGCTTATTTTGAATTTAGTCAAAACACCGTTGTCAGCCAACTAGCCGCGCGTCCTAACTGGCTGGTGTTAAGGACATTTTCTAAAGCGTTTAGATTAGCCGCTCATCGTGTCGGTTATGCTATTGGACACCCAGAAATAATTGCCGCCTTAGAAAAAATCCGTTTACCTTACAATTTACCGACTTTCTCTATCGCTGCCGCTTTGGTTGCTCTCCAGCATCAGCAGCTATTATTAAACGTAATTCCCCACTTAATAGCCGAACGGGTCAAATTGACTCACAATCTAGCTCAACATCCAAGCTTGCAAGTTTGGGAAAGTGCTGCTAATTTTATTTATCTGCGACTCAAAACTGACTTTCCCCAATCCGTTGACCTTTTGCATCTCATCCACGAGCAATTACAAGCCAGTGGTACTTTAGTTCGTCATATTAGCGGCGGATTAAGAATTACCGTAGGTAGCCCAGAGGAAAACCAGCGCACTTTAAACCACCTCCAAGCCGCTTTATCCCCTCTTATTCCTATTTCCTGATAGATTCATCAAAAATTTGTTCGTCTTACCGGTTAAAACTTCGATAAGAACGGCGTACTGCACTCACTGTTTGCGGTAACACGCCTACTAACAATGCAAAAGCTTCATCGGGCAATTGTGCTACTGTTTCTGCATCAAAATACTGTTCAAATTGTTCTAAAATCTTTTGCACTCGTTGCTGTGGGATTGGCTTTTCAGTAATTTGTTTCATCAAGCGAATCCACTGTCGCCTAATCAAATAGGCTTTTTGCCTATCCTCATGAGAATTGGGAGACAATAAAGAGAGATTGCCAACGGGCAGTGCTAACTTACAATCAAAATCGTAAATATTTCCTACGGCTGCTCCTGGCCCTGCAAATTCAGCATGAAAACCTTTGTAGAGAATCAATCCGTTTCGACGACGACTATTGACCTCTAGCAATTGTCCACTATGAAGCATTTTTACTATTTCTGGGGCATTTTTTTCTTCACTGGAATTTGTCATTTCACTAGCACCCAAAGAACTAGCGACACAAATACCTTTGGCAGCTAAATCAACTAATCCTACCGTTTTTTGATAGTGCTGATTATTTTCGCTATCCATCTGTTTTTCTGTAAGTTTAGGCATGATGAACAGCCATAAAGAAAATCAGAACTTTTAATTTTCTAGCATCGTCTTAGACAACTATCTAATTAGTAAAAAAGATTAGTCATTAAACGTGATAACCATTCCATTTTATTGTATTTAGTCAAACTAAATGGTTAAATTTTAAAGTCTTAATAAAGATTGGTTACAGATACTGTAAACCTTTTGTGAAGCGACTAAGTTCTCTCTCAAAATAGCAATTATTTGTAATTTTAAAGTTAATAAGTTTACGTAAGCAAATAAAAGCCAGTGTAAATAGATTGACATTGAACAACTCTAGAACAACGATGTAATTTTTTAGATAAATTCATGGTTTTGGGCGTGATCCCACAAAGGCGATCGCGCATTAAGGCAAATGTTTGTGTAGCAATATTTGCTGCGGTCTTCCCAGTATACGGTTGCTCCAACTACCATCAATTTGATGCAATTGATAACCTAGCTTGAAATATAACTGTCGAGCTTGATAGTTATTTTCCAAGACGTGAAGATAAATATCATGAAACCCCCAATCTAAAACTACTCGTTCGCAACTTAGCAATAGTTGTAACGCAACTCCCTGACGGCGGCTGCTGGAACGTACTGCCAAATTTGATAAATACGGATAGCGCAAGTAGTTACCCCCCCAAGGAATGCTACTCGGACGCACGGCTATTTCTAAAGTGCCAACTAAAAGCTCTCCACTACTACAAAATTTTTCTGCTGTTTCTATAGCTGTACCATTTACCGCCACTAAGCAAACATGATGAAAAGCGCCAGTATGCAAGCGATTCCTCACGTCTTCGTAGATTCCCAAACGCAGCAAAGGATATGCCCACCCTAGCATTCCTACTTTAGAGTGAAAACTATCGGCAAGAATTTCAGCAATGGCGCTCACGTCTTCAAGTTGAGCCGCCCGAATTTGCAAGTAGGAATTAGATTGACGATCTTCTGCTGGCTGACGATCGGTGGAAGACAAGGGTTTTAAAAAATAATATATACCGTCAATATCCTAAACGATTTTTGCAACTGCTATTGTCAGACCTTGAGCGCCCCAAAAATATGCGGCTAAACCGTTATTTTTTTAGCAAAGTATGTTATGATGGTAATTCTGCAATTGCGGGCGTAGTTTAGTGGTAAAACCTTAGCCTTCCAAGCTAATGATGCGAGTTCGATTCTCGCCGCCCGCTTTAAATAAATATCCCCACTGTTGTAACAATGGGGCAATACTAAAATATTTAACCGCACTAGCGATCGCCAAGATAATTTGAATTATCTACAGCGCTTAATTTTTATCTTTTCTACCTGTAATCGCTTCTAGAAAATTCTTTGATTTGTCTTCAACGGAAATAGCATCTTGAGAGTTTTCTGGACGACTCATTTGGTCAAAATCAGCAGCTCCCTGAATTTCGTTTAAACCTTGATTGGCTTTATTTTTGGTTTCTGCTTGAGAATAAGGATCTTTTAAAACTGCTTTTTGAGCTTCTTTCTCAATACTTTGAAGATTAGCTTCGCCTTGTTGCAATGAAGATTTGCCGCTAGTAGGATTTACCGGATCGGCAAAGGCTGGAAAAGTATTTGAAAGCAATAATAAGGCGCAAACACAAGCAGCTACTAAAAAACGAACTGGACGTAGTGTAGATAAATTAAAACGGACACGCATACCAATTTTCTCCTAGTGATAGCAATTATTATTCAGATTTTTATTGAGCTACTATTGGCTATTTGTTAACATGGTAAAACTCAGCAAAAACCCGAACTACTATTTGTATTAGATTAAATTGTTGCTTTCAATACATCTACATCAAGACAGATATTTTTCGGCTAATTTTTGAGATTTAGTTATAAAAACAGTCAATTTTTCGCCAAAAAATCAACTTTTGGTAATAGTGGGTCTTGAACAATTCCGACACCTTTAAACCCCCATCTTTGCAGCAAATTTCCTAATTGATTGCCAGAAATTGTTTCTACAGCAAAGCTTTCGCGAACATCAAAGCCATGAGTATTCAAGTAACTTAAAGCATCAAAGCTTTCATTAAACATCAGTAGGTATTGAGTGTTTTTATCGGCGCTTGGGCGATCTCCAGAGCGAGCAACTAGATAGCTGCCGTCAGCTTTAGAGCGAAGCAGATAATAGACTTGCGAGAACATATCATACCAAAAATTAAGTTGCTTGCTATTTTTTAAATTGTTAATTAATGTTTTCTAAACGAATGCGAGGATCGACACCTTTGAGCAGCAAATCTGCAAGTAAATTACCCACAATTAGCATTACAGCACCCATAACCAAGCTTGCCATAACTACATAAAGGTCTTGAGCAGTTACGGCTTGCAAAATCAATCTTCCTAAACCTGGCCAATTAAAGAAAAATTCCGCAATAAACGCCCCACTTAACAAACTTGCTAATTCAAACCCCAAAAGCGTAATCAAAGGATTAATCGCATTTCGCAGCGCATGAACGTAGATTACCCGATTTTCCGGCAATCCTTTAGCTCTGGCAGTTTGAATGTAGTCTTGGCGTAATACATCCAATAATTCACCGCGAGTTATGCGTTGTAGCCCTGCAAAGCTAGTAATACTTAAAGCAATCGTCGGCAAAATCATATGCCAACCAATATCTAAAACTTTACCCACGGGGGATAAATCATCGTGGTTAATGCTCGTCATATCTCCGACTGGAAACAATGGCGAGATATTTTGCGCCAAAATTAACAGTAATAAAGCGGTGATAAAACTAGGGAAACCTTGCCCAGTGTAGCTAATAACCTGGAGAATGCGGTCTATAGGACGATTTTGCTTCACGGCGGCGACAATCCCTAGAGGAATTGCGATCGCCCAAGTGACAATTAATGAGGAGATAGCAAGTAATAATGTAGGTGGTATGCGCTCCCACAATAGCGATGCGACAGAACGCTGATAGACAAAACTCTGTCCAAAATTACCTTTACTAACTACTTGCCACAGCCAGCGTTTGTACTGTTCTATCCAAGGTAAACCCAAACCAAATTGAACGCGCAGTTCCTCAATTCGCTCTGGGGAAATCTTGGGATTAGTCTTTAACGTACTTAAATAATCTCCCGGTGCTAACTGAATAATAAAAAACGATAGCGCCGATGCCAGTAGTAATGTCAATAGCGCCTGCAATACTCGTTTAACTATATAAACAAAAGCCTCGCCCGTAAAAAATTTAGTTAATCTATCTGCCGCCGTCGTTAAAGAAACTTTACTAAAAGTCATAGTTATCTCAGCGATTTTAGCTAGTATTCTATCAACGAGACAATGGGAACTGAGGGCAAGACTTCGCGCCCGCGTAAATCTTTTAGCTCAATAATAAAACCAAAACCTACCAGTTCGCAGCCGATGCGTTGGACTAACTGCGCTGTAGCACTAGCAGTTCCGCCCGTCGCAATCAAATCATCAATAATCAATACCTTACATCCTGGCTTTAAAGCATCTTGATGGACTTCTAAGCAGTCTGTACCGTACTCTAAATCGTATTCCACCGAATGGACTGCACCGGGAAGCTTGCCACGCTTACGGACGGGAATAAACCCTAAAGACAATTTGTAAGCCAAAGGCGCACCGATAATAAAACCCCGCGACTCCATACCGATAATATAATCCGCTTTTAAGCCAAGACTTGCAGTTTTTTCCGCTAAACTGTCGATGGTATAGCGCAATCCTACGGGATTGCTAAGTAGGGTAGTAATATCTCGGAACATAATTCCGGGTTTGGGAAAATCGGGAATATCACGAACCAGTAACTTTAAATCCATAAGGTGGTTGCAGGCAAAAATTCAATAAATTGCGCTCTAAAAATGGAGAGTCACGGGAAAAATCGTACACTATCATAGTTAGATTGTTTTGATAATCGCATTTTTATTGATGCTTATTCCCTGATTTCCTAAATTTTTCCCATCAATAGCAAGATGTGCGAACTTAGATAATTGCCTCCCGGCTCAATTTGCAAAAGAGGAAACCCTTAAATACGTTTAAGAAACTAACGCTGCTTTGTCAATTGAAGTAAAAATTAGTTAATAATCTCGCCAAGGCTGGGAATAATAACTAATTAGTTGGCTTAAATATACTTGTTATTTGGCGAACAGCCTATGCACCCGACCAGTTTGTAAGGAAAAATGCTTTTGTGAGCGTCCAGCCATTAGATACCCCCGTTGAATCATTACCGTTAATTTTAGACAGTTTACCAAATCCATCTGTCGAGGAAAGAGCGTGTCCGCAAAGAACTAGGTTACAACTTGACTTGATTTTATTAGCTATCGAAGCTTTAGAGCTTGGCGGCTCGGAAGCCATTTTAGGATTAGCACGTGAATTGGAACTAACAGATATTATTAAAAATCGCGTCAATTTATGGCGGATGCGGAGTACAAACCCGCTCAGGAGAGCGCATACTCGTCGCCCTTTAAGCATAGTGGAGGCAAAAGCTTTGGCTATTATGGCTTGTTATTTGGCGCGGCGATTAACAGTAGTGATTCGTCAGTTGCTAATTGCTTATCAGCAAATGAGCGACAAGCAAATTCCTTTAGAACAAAATTTACGACTAGCCAGTTATTTAGAGCGGTTTCAAGTTCATTTCAAAAGTCGGATGAATCCTAGACGCTCAGGAGCGATCGCTTATTACAGTAAAGAAAAATCAGACCAACTAGCATTAAGTTTATTAGAACAATTACTATTTTGTACGGGAACATCGGGAATGCAACGGTTTTGGGTTAGTTTGTTTGACGGGGAAGTAGAATGACAATTCAACGCAAGTACAGCTTGCCAAGCTGTGTATTAGTGGTAGAGGGCTTGAACGATATGGGTGCGCCACCTACCGACGGTAGACCAGTATTATCGATGCTTGTCAATGTTGAATGTCATTTTCCTAACTCCCAGCAACCACCATTGAGCGGCGGACGAGAGTTTTTAGAAAGCTTGATAAAATCAGCAAGCAGCTACACTCAGGAGTTTTTGAGTAAAATTCCCCATCGCCAAGCCCAAGAGCGCCAGCCAGAATTAGTACAATTGCAAAAGTTAAACAATCATCAACATCAATTGCTTGTGCGCTCAACCCCCCAAGCAGTCGAACAAGTTAAAATTGATTTAACCACAGTCCAGCTATTTGACTTAGTAGAAGCGGTAGATCAGTTATTGGCAGATAGCCGCACTTTGCCAGACTTATCGCTAAAAATCAGCCCGATTTCTAAGCGTTACGTTACTTCCCGCCAAGATATGGCAAAGCAAGCCGTCCCGGCGACGGTAGGAGTATCTAGTTTAGCAATTGCCGCGATCGCCTTTTTCTTCGTTCCCATCCCCGAAGTGCAGCCACCTAAGCCAGCATTGCAGTCTAGCAGTCAGTCTACTACGACCAAACCAGTACCAGAAATTATCGATCCAGTGCAGTTATCAGCTTTAAATCAGCAACTATATAAGCAGCTAGACTCAGGCTGGAAAACGCGAAACTTGGCGCAAGACTTGACTTATCAAGTGGTGGTATCGCCCACTGGTGCGATCGTCGGTTACAAGGGGCTAGATACAGCTTCTAGCGACCAAATCGACCAAACACCTCTACGCAGCCTACTAACTCCTAGCGGCGCTACGCCAAGCCCAAGCCCTCAACCCATAGCTCAGTACAAAGTAGTGTTTGCTAAAGATAATCAATTGCAAATTACTAATTGGGCAGCAAATAAATAAACTTATTGCCGGGAACTGCAATTCCCGGCAAAATTGTTAATTTATCGCTACTTAAGGAACAACTTTTCGCATATAACTACTCCACAAACGAGCCGCTTGAGCGCTACTACCGTAGGTGGGCGAATTATTATCGTTTCCTAGCCAAACTCCCGTCACCAGTTGCTGGCTGGGAATAAAGCCAATAAACCACAAATCCACGTTGTTGTTAGTTGTACCTGTTTTACCTGCTTCCCCGTAGCCAATAGCGGCGCTTCTACCCGTACCGCGCTCTACTACCCCCCGCAGCATCGCTGTCATTGTATCGGCGACTTGGGGCGACAATACTTGCACGTTAGCATTAGGGCTTTGGTCAAAAGCATAAATCACTCGGCAAGTTTTTAAGTCTTCTCGATTTGGGCAATCGCTGCTGTCAAGAATCCGACTAATTAAATGAGGGCGATTCCACTTGCCATTATTAGAAATTGTGCCAAAAGCGCCAGTCATTTCTAATACATTTACTTCACTTTGACCCAAAACT
Source organism: Synechocystis sp. PCC 7509 (assembly GCF_000332075.2). NCBI lineage: Bacteria > Bacillati > Cyanobacteriota > Cyanophyceae > Synechococcales > Merismopediaceae > Synechocystis > Synechocystis sp. PCC 7509. Next base: position 1,440,061 of record NZ_ALVU02000001.1, read on the forward strand.
AACCCCGGTACGGGATTAAGGGATGATGTGATCCCAAGTCTCGTTGCCATTTGCACGACTTTATCTAGCCCCACATCTTGAGCTACTCGCAGGGCGATCGCATTTTCTGATAGTGCCAGACCCGTTGCCATAGATACACTACCGCTAGAGCGTTCGCAACCGCGATATCCTTGCCCTCTCCAACTAAGGGGCGCACAAGAATAAGCTTTGCCCGAAGAAATGCCTTGCTCAATTGCCGAAGTGTAAGTAAATAGCTTAAAAGTTGAACCAGGTTGGCGCTTTGCTTGAATAGCTCGATTGAATTGACTTGTACGATAACTTGTGCCACCTACTAGCGCTCTTACTCCCCCGGTGCTGGCATCAAGAGTAACTACCGCGCCTTGAGAAAAGCCATAGCTACCCCCGGAATTACTTACAGTATCGCGTAGAGCAGATTCGGCTTGAGACTGCATTTTGGGATCTAACTGCGTCTCGATAATAAAATTACCTTCATTGGCTAAGTCTTTGCCTAGTAAGCTCTGCAATTCTTGAAATACCGACGCATAAAAATAAGGAGCAATAGTGTTTGCCTGCTGTTCGCAGACTTTACGGCTAATTTCAATCGGCGATCGCCTAGCTCTATTTGCTTCTTCTTGATTGACAGAGCCTTGTTCTAACATCCTAGCTATGACGCGATTTCGGTAGTCAATTGCCTTTAAACCATCACTATTGCCACACAAATCGAAAGCGTTGGGCGCAGGTAAAATGCCCACTAAAGTTGCTGATTGTGCCAAAGTTAAATCTTTAGCCGCGCGATCGAAGTAATAACGCGAAGCATCCTCAAAACCATAAGTATCTGAACCTACATAAATTCGATTTAAGTAGGTTAATAATAAAAAATCTTTGCTATAAAACGTCTCTAACTTTAACGCTACCACCGCCTCTTTGAGCTTGCGTCCCAAAGAATCCTCCGCCCCAACATAGTCTCGAAACAAGCTGCGGGCAACTTGCTGAGTTACGGTACTAGCTCCTTGCTGAAATCCTTTGCCCTGCACGTTGATAGCTACAGCCCGTAAAATGCCCACCGGATCGACTCCTACGTGCCAATAAAAGCGGCTATCTTCTGAGGCCACGATCGCATCGGGTAAGTAAGGTGAAAAGTCTGATAAGCGCTTCATATCTATGTGGGCTGTAGTTCGAGGCGGACGCAAAGGCGTTTCGCCATCACGAGCATAAATAACCACTGGCCCTTGCTTTGGTGTCGGCAAAGGTGTAACCGAAAATTTTGTCCACTCAAAACCAATTGCTAATGCTAACAGCGCTGTTACCCCACTGACCGCATAAGCTGCCCACTCCGCAGCTTTGACATACTTTGGTGGTGGGTCTATGTATTGTACTTTTACACAGGCGGCAAGTTCTGGAGGGCCAAGGGTAAATACATCGCCATGACGCAGTTTTAAAGTTTGCAGCCGTCGTTTGCCCTGATAGATGCCATTTGTGGAATTTTCGTCTTTAATTACAAAAGGCGAAGTCCGATTTTGGGTATCTCGCGACAATGATAAATGTACTTGACTTACTACCGGATTGCGGACAACAATATCGCAAGATTTGGAACTGCGACCGAGTAAGTAGCGATCGCCCAGTAATGGATAAACTTCCGCTTTATCTGCTCCCGCCTCCTGAATCCATAGTTCCGGGACTCTAGCTTTGGGATTAAGGGCTAGAGATTGAAAATTTACCTTGGCTTGAATTGTCTGTACTGCTTGGGTTACTTGCCCCACAAACGTTTTTGGTTTTACAGGAGGCTGTGGAGAACTCATAGTTGGCGATCGTAAGTGATTATTTTTACAACTTAAAAATTAAGTATATAAAATTTCAAAATTTTCTCTAAATCTATTTTACTTGTTAAACTGTGCAACCTGTTTGCTGTCTAAATTTCACCAATTTAGCTATTTTTAAAGCATATTAAGTCAAATTAGACATCTACATCCAGGTGGATTTTTGCAAGTCTATCCTTTGTTCTAATATTCGGAAAGCTTAATTGAGGTTAATTGGTGTGAAGGCAAAATATTTAACCATCATTTGCACAACATTTGCATTGGCAGTAACTGGTAGCGTTGCTTTAGCCCAAACCGGTACTGAGACTAAAACTCCAGAAATCTATCTTTCCCCAGAAGGTTTTAAGATTCTGTGCGAGCGTTTTCCGCTTAATTCCCGTTGTCCTGGTGGAACAACAAGTTCGACCCCAACTCCATCAACGGAAACACCTAGCACTCCCGAAACCGAACCATCTCCAAATCCTGTAGCGCCCGATCCAGCTACTCCAGAAAATACTACCCCTGGAACAACGGAAACTCCACCACCTACAGATACAACCTCCCCCGGCGTTCCTGGTGGTGCTGGCGATACTATAACTAATCCATCAATGCCACCAGCCGACTCTGGTATTCCACCTACGGATACAACCTCTCCAGGTGTACCTGGCGGTGCTGGCGATACAATCGAGAATCCATCAACGCTACCACCCGATGGTACTCCCCCCAGCGATACAGCCCCTGGCGTTCCTGGTGCTGGTAATGGCACAGTTCCTGAAGGTAGCCCACCACCTACTACATCTCCATCTCCATCTCCCTAATTATCTAAAAACTACAGTAACAATTTTTTGTTCTTTAGTTTTTCTAGAGTTTTGCAACCTAGATAGAGCCAATCTGTCTAGGTTGTATAGCTTTTTTAAAGCTCGATAATTAACAAATTAAAGATGTGAATTGCGCTCGGATTTTTGTTTTTTAAAGCTATCAATTAGCCAACAAATAATTCCCAAATTTATAGAGACATCCGCTAAATTAAATACAGCAAATCTAATTAAGCGAAAATCAATAAAATCTACAACACTGCCAAAAACAAATCTATCGATGCCGTTACCCATTGCTCCACCTAAAAGCAATCCATAGCTTACTTGTTCGAGCTTTTTTAGCTTGCCACCAAATAAAGCAAAAGCCATTAAACCTAAACTGACAAGCAAAGACAGCCAGCCCAGTAATTCAGCTTTGCCTGTCAAAAGGCTAAAAGCTGCTCCGGTGTTTCTGACATAGGTAAAATGAAATACTCCAGGTATTAAGGGGTGCGTTTCTAATAGATCAAAGTTTTGGACTATCCAATACTTAGTAGCTTGATCTAAGCAAAAACTAATAGTAGCAGCAATCCAAAAAATACTATTTTTAAAACGCATAATAATTGATAAAAACTGAAGAAAAAGTTTTGGACTAAAAACTGCAATAAGTAAAACCAAGCTAAGTTGTTGGCTAATAAAACATTAAGTGTCTTAACCCATAAGCTAAAACCGTAACAGCACAGACAATTACTAGCTGCCCTGGCAACGGGGATAAGGAATACTGGATAGCTAACTGCAATAAAGATAATTGAGAATTTATCCAGTTAAAAGCGTGAATAACAATTAAATAGCTTAATCCAGTAATATGAATTGCCGCTAAACCAAAAACGCAACTAAAGGCAAGAGATTCTATTTTTGGCTGAGTTTTGAACGCTAACAAACCACACGCCCAAGCCCCAGGAATAAACCCCAATACATAACCAAAGTAGGGCTGTTTTAAATAATCAACTCCACCGCCTTGAGCAAATACTGGTAGCCAAGTTAAACCCAGGAGTAAATAAGCAATTTGGGAAATCGCCCCAGCGTTTTTACCCCCTACACAACCTGTTAATAAAACTGCGCCAATTTGATAGGTGATACCCAAAGAAAAAGTTTGCACGCCGCTACTATCCCAGCTTAGAGGTGAACTGGTAATATAGGCATTTAAAAAAGTACCGCCAATAGTTAGAAGTAAGCCGATAAAAGCCCACATTATTTGATTGGGAGCAGTCACGGTTTTGAGGATACAAAGGGGATAATAAATAATTGGCTCATGGACACCATTCGCCAGGAATTGGGGCTTCACCACCAATCAGCCCAAGGTTTTCAAGCATTGCTTGGTCTTGTTCTGGGGGCTGTCCCATAGTAGTGAGGTAGTGACCGACGAGCATAGCATTAATTCCAGCTTTTAAACCCATTTCTTGAAGTTCGCCCATTACCGCCTCGCGGCCGCCAGCGTAACGTAAAATTTGTTCTGGTAGAATGAGACGAAAAATTGCGATCGCTTTTAAGGCTTCGTAGGGATCTAGTCTAGGTTGATTATTTAATGGCGTTCCGTCTCTAGGATTAAGCAAGTTGAGCGGTACAGATTCTACGGCTAATTCTCGCAAAGCTAAAGCTAAATCAATCCTGTCTTCCCAACTTTCTCCTAGTCCCATAATCCCGCCAGTGCAAGCTTGAATTCCTGCGGCTTTGAGGTTTTTGATCGTAGCGACGCGATCGCGCCAACTATGAGTTGTGACAATATTGGGAAAAAAGCTTTCTGATGCTTCCAAATTGTGGTTGTAGCGCGTTACTCCAGCTTCTTTTAGCGCTTGGGCTTGTTCGGGGGTGACTTCTCCTAACGCGCAGCAAGGCTTGATATTGGTTTCGACGATAATTTGTTTTACAGTAGCTAAAATCTGCTCAAATTCTGTGGATTTGGGACTGCTGTACTTAGGCCCGCGCCCTTGACTTACTAAGCAAAAACGTTTTGCTCCCGCCGCTTCGGCGGCTTTAGCTTGAGTGACAATTTCTTCGCTAGACTTTAACCCATATATTGGGGAGTCATTGCTTTGATGGTGCGCTGACTGAGAACAAAAACCGCAGTTTTCTGAGCAATTACCGGATTTAACGTTGATAATGCTGCATAAATCTACCGTATTACCGCAGCAAGCTTGACGAACGCGATCGGCGGCGGCACATAACAGTAAGATATTTTCTTCACCTTCGATTTGGGTCAAAAAAACTGCTGTAGGGCGATCAATTAATTCTCCCGCAACTATTCGCTCTGCTAGATGATCGAGCCACTCTTTGAGTAGCTCTTTATTGCTAGGCAAATCAGTATTTAATTTATTCAAGGCGGTTGATAAGGGTGCTTGAACCACTTTTTGCCCCTAGATTGGATGACTTAATTGTTGGCATTTTACCACTGCAACGCTCCCTTTAATTCGGTTTGTACAATTGACATCTCAGAGGACTTAGGACATAGATTGTTATAGATAGACTAATTTTATTTAACTTATCTTTTCACCACAGCTTTTATTATTGTTAACCTTTTCTTTACCTTACCTTTACTACAAAACGCTAAGGTCGAGACGAATACCAGTAGAAGTACGCAGAGCTTTTTATGTTTTCCCGTGTTAACTCAACTCGCAGAGCTTTTTTGTTGTCGTTAGTAGCCCTGTCCTTTGGCATTGCATCCTGTCAACCGCAAACAACAAATCCTCCTAGCGCCGATCCTAATTCCTCTGCTAGTCCCGCCGCAGATACAAGTGCGGGTGCAACATTAAACGGTGCTGGAGCATCTTTTCCCGCTCCTTTATATCAGCGTTGGTTTTCTGAATACAACAAAGCTAATCCTAATACCAAAGTTAGTTATCAATCTGTAGGTAGTGGGGCGGGGGTAAAACAGTTTACCGCCGGAACTATAGACTTTGGAGCTAGCGATACTGGCATGACAAAGGAAGAAATTGCTAAGGTGTCTCGTGGAGTGCTATTAATCCCAGCTACCGCCGGAAGTGTTGTCCTTGCTTACAATCTACCTGGTGTAGAAGGTATAAGGCTATCAAGGGATGTTTATCCAGATATTCTTTTAGGCAAAATCACCAATTGGAACGATCCTAGAATTGCTAAGATTAATCCTGACTTGAAATTTCCCGACCAGCCAATTACAGTTATTTATCGTTCTGATGGTAGCGGTACTACTGCTGTGTTAACCAAGCACCTCAGCACTATTAGCCCAGCTTGGAAAAGTGGACCAGGAGAAGGGAAGTCCGTTAGCTGGCCGGCGGGAACAGGTGCTAAAGGCAACGAAGGCGTAACAGCACAAATTCAACAAACTCAAGGTGCAATTGGTTACACTGAGTACGGTTATGCTACGCAAAATAAAATTCCCTTTGCCATACTGGAAAACAAAGCAGGTGAGTATGTAGCCGCTACACCAGAATCCGCCTCCACAGCCCTTGCTTCAGTAACGCTACCGGAAGACTTTTTAGGTTTTGCACCCGATCCAGAAGGAGCAACGTCTTATCCGATAGTGTCCTATTCTTGGATTATGGCTTACAAAACCTACGACGATCCAGCTAAAGCGCAGGCGATAGAAAATGTCCTGAAATGGGGATTGACGGAAGGACAAAAATTTAGCGGCGAACTAGGATATGTGCCTTTACCAGCAAGTGTAGTTAGCAAAGTACAGCCAGCCGTTGATGCAATTAGCAATTAATTAGTTCACCTTAGATATCGCCTTTGTAAATCTCTTTACAAAAATCAATCATGAGTTCAACAGTCCCTCAAGCCCAAACAACAATCAAACCACGCCCTAGTTGGGAAAAAAATCTGGACACAGGCTTTGTGTGGCTAACCCGCTTACTAGCAATGGCGATCGCCGCAGTTTTGCTGTGGATTGCCTTAGAAGTCGCGATCGAAGCATTCCCGGCAATTCAAAGGTATGGGTTAGGATTTCTTACTTCCACCGCTTGGAATCCGGTAAAAGAGGAGTATGGTGCATTACCCCAAATTTACGGTACTTTAGTTACGGCATTTATTGCCCTACTTTTGGCTGTACCAATTGGTGTAGGAACCGCCCTAATAGTCAGTGAGAATTTTCTGCCCTCCTCAGTACAAACGGTAATAGTATTTCTGATTGAACTATTAGCCGCAATTCCCAGCGTCGTCTATGGCTTGTGGGGCATTTTTGTGTTAATTCCCATACTCACAAGTGTGGGCAAAGTATTGCATTCATCCCTAGGTTGGCTGCCAATATTTAGTACACCGCCTTCGGGCCCCGGCATATTTCCGGCGGGTATAGTTTTGACAATTATGATTTTGCCAATTATTACGGCAATTTCTCGCGACGCTTTAGTTTCGTTGCCGCCAGACTTGCGACAAGCGGCTTACGGATTAGGGGCGACGCGCTGGGAGACAATTTTTCGAGTTTTACTACCCGCCGCGACTTCTGGGATTGTGGGGGCGACAATGCTAGGGTTAGGAAGGGCAATGGGTGAAACGATGGCAGTAACGATGATTATCGGCAACTCCAACCGTATTAGCCCTTCGATCTTGACTACAGGAAATACTATTGCTTCATTGCTGGCAAACCAATTTGCGGAAGCTGATGGGATTCAAATCTCAGCTTTGATGTATGCAGCGCTAGTTTTGTTTGGGCTAACTTTGGTTGTGAATGTTTTGGCGGAGTTAGTCGTGCGTAGAGTGGGGAGAATTTAAGTGAGATTTACGGACATGAAGTTAAAAACTCCTAAAAAAGTATGACCTACCAAGACACCGATAGCTCTAAAAGTATAAACCGGAGCTTAAATCGTTCTCCTAACTCTAAACGAGTAGTTTTTGGCACGGTAATGACGGTTTTGGCGTTTGCCTGCGCGATCGCGGCGTTAATTCCTTTGGTTGCTGTTCTTAGTTACGTGATTATCAAAGGTTTTAGCCGCCTTAATCTCAGCGTGTTTACAGAACTTCCGCCACCGCCCTTAGTAGAAGGTGGCGGCTTTGGTAGCGCGATTGTTGGTACGCTAATGATGGTCGGGATTGCTGCTTTAATTAGTATTCCTGTGGGGGTACTAGCAGCGATTTATCTGACGGAGTTTAGCAAAGGTAAAGTCGCCGATACTATCCGGTTTGCTACCAACGTCCTTAGCGGCGTTCCGTCGATTATTGCCGGAGTTTTTGCCTACGGGGTGGTAGTGTTGACTATGGGAACATTTAGCGCGATCGCTGGTGGGATTGCTTTAGCAATTTTGATGCTGCCAATTATTGTTCGCACTACCGACGAATCGCTGCAATTAGTCTCAAGAGAATTGCGCCAAGCGGCGGTAGGGATTGGGGCAACTAAGTTTCAAACCGTCATGCAAGTTGTTTTGCCTGTAGCGATTCCAGCGATTGTTACGGGAACTACTTTAGCGATCGCCAGAGCCGCCGGAGAAACAGCGCCGTTGTTGTTTACAGCCTTGTTTACGCAGTTTTGGCCCACAAATTTAACCTCGCCCACTCCATCACTAGCGGTGTTAGTTTTCAACTTTGCGATCGTGCCGTTTGATAACCAACAAGAACTCGCTTGGGCGGCTTCTTTAGTTTTGGTACTTTTAGTTTTGGTTACTAGCATTATCTCTCGCATGGCTACTCGCAAGCGTGCTTAACCAGTTAATGATTAGTTAACCAAATTTTATGTAAACTCAATTTTTTTTGTTAATTCTCCTAGTAACACTCTCCTATTCTATATGCCTACTGAAACCCCAACTATCAATCAAACGCAGACTATTCTACGAACCGAAAATGTCAATGTTTACTATGGCAATTTCTTAGCTCTCAAAAATATTTCCTTGGATATTCCCAAAAACCGGATTACCTCTTTTATTGGCCCTTCCGGTTGTGGAAAAAGTACATTGCTGCGGTGCTACAACCGTCTCAATGACCTAATTGATAGTTTCCGCGCTGAGGGGAAAATTTTTTACTACGATCAAAACCTTTATGCGTCTTCCATAGATCCTGTAGAAGTGCGGCGACAAATAGGTATGGTATTTCAAAAACCTAACCCTTTCCCCAAATCAATTTACGACAATATTACCTTTGGCGCTAAGATTAATGGCTATCGCGGCGACATGGACGAATTGGTAGAACAATCTCTAAGACAAGCAGCTTTATGGGATGAAGTCAAAGACAAACTCAACCAAAGCGGCTTATCTCTTTCTGGGGGACAACAACAGCGTTTGTGTATTGCGCGGGCGGTGGCAGTCCAGCCTGATATTATTTTAATGGATGAACCCTGTTCGGCGCTCGATCCAATTTCAACTATCAAAATTGAAGAATTGCTACAAGACCTCAAGAAAAAATACACGATTGTGATTGTTACTCACAATATGCAGCAAGCCTCGCGGGTGTCGGATAAAACGGCATTTTTCAACGTCGAGCCTACAGACAAAGGTGGGAGAATGGGTTACTTAGTGGAATATGACAATACTGAAGTTATTTTCCAAAATCCGCAAGAAGAATCAACCCAACAGTATGTAAGCGGACGCTTTGGCTAAATTCTAGGAAAGGCGATCGCATTTTTCCCAAACTTGCCGGTATATTTTTGGTTAGCATCTAGCAGTTAGTTAAAGTGACAATAGCATTGCCTAGCTTGTCAATAACTCCTTTTACTCAATGACTAAAAAAAACAAATTACTGCTGCCGATATTAGCAACCAGTTTGCTAGTTGGGGGTGGTTTAGCCGTCTACTGGCTTGTAATTGCGCCTCAACAATTAGCTCAACTGCCTCTGGGAGCAAATATTATCCCGCAAGATGCGTTACTTACGGTTTCGGTGTCTACAGAGCCGAGTAAGTGGCAGCAATTGCGAGAATTTGGTACGCCTCAAACCCAAGCTATCTTAGATAATTACTTAGTGGAATTGCGCGATCGCTTTCTTACAGATAATGGTTACAACTATCAACAAGATATCCAGCCTTGGGTAGGTAAAGAAGTTACTTTAGCGGTAGTATCCCCGCAAAAATCCCCAGAATCTCAAGCAATGGTGATAGTATTACCGATTGCTAAACCTGATGTGGCGGCGCGGTTGCTGTCAAAAGCTCAAGTTAAAACGAAAGACATTACTTATAAAGGTATTCAAATAAGATCAACTACCAACTACTGGGCAACGGTACTAGATAATCGTTTTTTGGTAATTAGCGATAATCTTAAAGCGACCGAAAGAGCAATTGATACTTTCAAAGGAGAAAATTCTTTACTGAAAATGCCCAGTTTTAGGGAAAAATTTGGAGAGATTGCCCAAGAAAATCCTTTTGCCCAAGTTTACGTAAATGTTCCCGCCGCCGCTCGGCTAGCAAATAGCAATCCCCAAAAACTATCGCCGCAACTAGCTGGGCTTCAGCAAAGTCTTGGGTTGGCAACAACAATTAACTTAGAGCTAGAAGGGGTTGAGCTTAAAAGTGTATCGTGGTTGAAGCCAGATAGCGATCGCGTTCATGTAGTGCAAAATAATGCCGGGAAAATGCAGAATCTTTTACCCGCCGAAACTTTGATGATGGTATCGGGGGGAAACTTACAGCAATTATGGGTTGATTATTTGCGATCAGTAAAAACTAACCCTTTGACACCAATTCCCCCGGAAAACTTACGAGCGGGAGTAAAAAGTACAACGGGATTAGATTTAGATGAAGACTTGCTCAGTTGGATGGATGGAGAATTTTCTTTAGCGGTAATTCCAGCGCCAACAAAAGCTGAGGCTGCACCGAATGATTTTGCATTGTCTTTAGCGTTTATGGTGCAAGCAAAAGATACAGATAAAGCTAAAAAAGCATTTCAGGAAATAGACAAAGTAATTAGCAGTCAGTACCAGTTTAAGATTCAAGAAACGCAAGTAGCAGGAAAACCCGTCGTTAACTGGATTGCTCCCTATGGGACGTTAACTGCAACTCACGGTTGGTTAGAGGGAAATGTTGCTTTTTTCACCCTTGGCGCACCGTTAGCTGAGAAAATTATTCCCCGACCTGCGGTCAATTTAGCGAGTACCGAGCAATTCCAAAAAGCCGTACCATCGGAACTTAGCCCGAATAATGGGCAGTTTTTCTTGAACATCAATCCAACGTTTAAAAACTTGCCGCTACCGCAAATTATTCCTAACCAACAAATCGTCCTAGAGGCAGTACGTTCGGTAGGAATTACTACCGCCGTAAAAGATCGCCATAGTATTCGTTATGACATTTTTATGGCACTTAATAAAGCTGGAAACCCTCAACCTTTACCTAGTCCTAGTTTGTCTCCCTCACCGCGACCTTAAAATGTCAGAACTTTAACGATAGAAAACAAATTCTTTAAACTTAGGTAAGTATTCAACTAACTGTTGCAGTTAGGATCGAGATTAGTATCAATAAACTTTGAGCTTAAAGTAACGCGGAGAACACTATATGAATCTGGTTTCACTGCAAAACTGGCTAGATAATGCTGCGTTTGCGGTATTATTTGTCACTATGTTAATTTACTGGGTTGGGGCAGCTTTTCCCCAATTACGTTATTTACCCGCTTTGGGAACGGCAGGAATGGCGATCGCCAACTTATGTATGGCAACTTTATTAGGGGCAAGATGGATAGAAGCTGGCTACTTCCCTTTAAGCAATTTGTACGAATCGCTGTTTTTTCTAGCTTGGGGAATTACTACTATCCACTTTTTGGCAGAAAACAATAGCCGCAGCCGTTTAGTTGGAGTTGCAACCGCACCTGTAGCGATGGCAATTGTGGCATTTGCGACTTTAACTTTGCCCTCTCAAATGCAAAATTCTGAGCCTTTAGTTCCTGCTCTTAAGTCAAATTGGCTAATGATGCACGTCAGCGTCATGATGTTGAGCTATTCAGCTTTGATGGTGGGATCGTTACTGGCGATCGCATTTTTAATTGTGACTCGTGGGGCAAATATCGAATTGCGGGGTAGTTCTGTAGGTACGGGGGGCTATCGTTTGCATCGCTCTACAGATTTAGCAACTTCAAAAGTGGCTAATTTCTCTCAGTACAACAGTAATGGTAATACGGCGGTGCTTAACTTACCTACAACTGAAGCCATAACTGAAACTCTTTCACCCCAACGCCTTAATCTGGCGGAAACTTTGGATAATATCAGCTACCGGATTATTGGGCTAGGATTTCCCTTGCTTACCATCGGGATTATCGCCGGGGGAGTTTGGGCAAATGAAGCTTGGGGATCTTACTGGAGTTGGGACCCTAAAGAAACTTGGGCTTTAATCACTTGGCTAGTATTTGCCGCTTATCTCCACTCTCGCATTACTCGCGGTTGGCAAGGGCGCAGTCCAGCTATTTTAGCTTCGGCTGGGTTTGTAGTGGTATGGGTTTGTTATCTGGGAGTCAATCTTTTAGGTAAAGGCTTGCATTCCTACGGCTGGTTCTTTTAGTTAATAAAAGACCAAGTTTTAGCAATAAAATGTAACTCGATATTAATTGCAGGTCAGTTAGAGCGTGAAGCTATTTATTTACCATACTCCCGAACTTACTCCCACTGATACTGTCCCCGATTGTGCGATCGCAGTGGATGTACTTCGAGCTACAACGACGATGGCGACGGTTTTGGCGGCTGGTGGTGAGGCGATCCAGGTGTTTAGCAATTTGGATACTTTGATAGAGGTTAGCGCTTCCTGGGACGCGGATAAACGTCTGCGAGCCGGAGAGCGGGGCGGTGCGAAGGTGGAAGGGTTCGATTTGGGAAATTCTCCTTTAGACTGCACTGAAAAGCTGGTAAAAGGACGCAGATTGTTTATTAGTACAACTAATGGAACTCGCGCTTTACAACGGGTACAAAGCGCCCCAGCCGTCTTAGCTGCGGCTTTTGTTAATCGAGCCGCCGCCGTAAATTATCTTTTGGCTAAACAGCCTGAAACTGTCTGGATTGTTGGTTCTGGTTGGGAAGGTACTTATTCCTTGGAAGATACGGCTTGCGCTGGGGCGATTTGTCATAGTATTTTACAACAAGCAAATATACCTCTAGCTGAACTTGCGGGTAATGATGAAGTGATAGGTGCGATCGCTCTTTACGAACAATGGCAAAGTCGTTTAGTTGAGCTATTACACCAAGCAAGTCACGGTAAACGGCTATTACGCCTCAATTGTGACGATGATATAAAATACTGCGCTCAGGTAGATATTTTAGATGTTTTGCCTATTCAACAAGAGCTAGGGGTGTTGAAATTGGTGTAACTGTTTTTTCATGTTACTTAAGAAAAACCAAGAATTGGGGGGTCTGCCCCCCAAACCCCCCATTGGGGGACGAGTTGCCTCCCCCAAACCCCCTGCAAAAGGGGGTTTTCTTTGGGTACGGCAGTTTTTAGGCAATAGACTTAGTTACGGGTGTTGTACGCTAGTCCTTTAATTTTTGGGTGTTGCTGAAAGTGTGATGATTTCCCAAAACGGTAACTCTCCTATCTCACCCTTTTTCATACCGTATTACCCATTACCCATTACCCATTACCCATTTCTGTAAGTCTTCACCTAAATAATTAGCAAAATTCTGTTGCTGTTTCTCGGTAGGGTTACTAACGGGTTTTACCCCGTAACTACTCGGACGTGGCTCTCCTAAAGTTACTTGGTATTGACGCAATTGTTCTTGATGAAATACTGTAACTTCTATGCTGTCTCCCCCTTGATAATCTTGCAAGAATTCGCTCATTGTGCTTGCTGTTACTCTAATTCCATCTATTGCTAATAACTCATCTCCCGGATCGATTCCCGCTTTCTGCGCTGGTGTACCCGATTCTACAAATTTAACTACTTCTCTCCCCTGCTCAGAATTTACTTTTATTCCTAAATGCGGCACTAGGTCTTTGTCTTCCCCTACTACCTGCAAACCAAAGGGCTCTAAATATTGATTAAACGGCAACTCCTCTGTGCCATCAATATATTTGGCAAAAAAGTCTGTTAAATCTATCTCTGCAACCGCTTCTATTACTTCCTGCAACTGCTGAGGCGTAAACCCTATTTCCTCAATCCCAAATTGTTGCCACATTTTTAGCATCACGTCATCTAGGGATTTGAGATTGTTATGTTTTGCTCGAATCAATAAGTCTAGCAACAGTGACACCATCTCCCCTTTTAAATAGTAAGAAATTTGCGCGTTATTACTGTTGGCTTCGGGTCTATACAACTTAATCCAAGCATCTAAGCTTGATTCGCTTACTGGCTGCACCCATCGCCCCGGTGTTAACTCGTAACGAGTAATTTCTTTACCCAAATTCTGTAAAAAAGTTTTAACGTTATAAATTCCCGCCTTTAATGGGATTGTTAAGTCGTAATAGCTTGTCGTCCCTTCACTAAACCACAAGGACGATGTGTAGTTTTCGCCGTCGTAATCAAATACTTCTAAGGCTTTGGGGCGAATGCGCTTGACATTCCACAAGTGAAAAAACTCGTGGGCTACCAGTTGCATAAAACGATTGTATTTGTCTGGGGCGCGAAATCCAAAACGAGGATAGTTTAAGGAGCAAGCATATTTATGTTCTAATCCGCCGTTGCCTTGGGTGGATAAATGCAGCAAAAATATATAGTGATCGTAAGGCAATCCACCAAATATTTTAGCCTCTACTTCAATTATTTTCTGGGTGTCAGCAATTACTTTCTCTGGAGCAATATTACTCTTTCCCCCCCAAATAGCCAATTGGTGAGCTTTTCCTAATACTTCAAATTCATAAACTTCCTGAGTCCCAATTTCAAAGGGGCTATCTACTAAGGTGTCAAAATCTGCGGCGATAAATTTATTAGTTTGTCCTGTAACTTCTGGTAGTGGCGTGGTAACTTGCCAATTGTCTTGCGGTAAAGCGACTTCAATTTGCATTGGTTGTGCTTCTAATCCAGGAATTCTAAAAAATATCGCCGCACCGTTAAAATAACCGTGCGTTGCATCTAAATGATTTGTGCGTACTGATAGCTCATTGGCAAAAACTCGGTAACTAATCTCAATAGTTTGGTTATCTAAGTTAGAAGTTTCAATTTGCCAGTGATTTTTAGCGATTTTGTGCCAAACTAACTTATTTTCACCCGATTTTGCGCCAAAATCTTGAACGTGTTTGGCATACTCCCTCACTAAGTACGAGCCTGGTGTCCATACAGGTAGTTTTAAATTTAATACAGGCAATAGGTAACCTTGCACTGACAACACTACCTCAAATAAATGTGATTCAGGTTGAGGCATGGCGACGCGATAAGTAATTATTGGTGCGTTTTCGCACCGAAGCTGACTAAATTGAGTTAAGGTGGCTTGAGTCATAATCAAGTAATAATTTGGTTATTTTCTCCATCCTAAATACTCCGCCATTATATTCGTGGCGACCAGAGCGAGAAAATATCAGTTTTGCTTAACTTTGACTACGCATAGCTTGAGCCGCTAAATAGATTTTTCCCCATTCACTAATAACTTGGTGGGCTTTGAGTTTTAGCTCTAGGGCGATCGCATCTATATCTTGACCTACTTTTTTAAACTCAATCAACTGGCGCTGATTTGGACTTAAATCTGCCCATAATTTTGCCCACTGCTGGGGTAATAACCCAAAGTTGTTTTCCTCCAGTGAAGTCTCTAACCACTCGTCAACTATTGGTGAGTTACTTTTTATTGCAAAAACCTGGACGGCGTGATAACTGACTTTTTCGCGCAATCTATAAACTTTTTTGATATCTAAATTTATTGCTGTGGCGATTTCTTCGGGGGATTTTCCTTGTAAATATAACTCCAACCATTGGGCTGCATCTTTCCCCAGTTTTTCGGTTAAGTAGTCGGAAAATTCTTGCTGAACGCGGCTACGAGCGGCTTGTTGTTGTTCTATTACTCGATTGTTTTCATACTCGGCGATCGCTTGATTATCTAATAAATTAACAGGGTTATCATTTTCCTCTGTTAGCACTTCGTCTGATACTAACCTAACTAAATCTTTCACTGGAACGTTAGTTAGTCCCCCTCTTTGGCTTCGTCGCAAATAATTGACAAATCTATAAGCTAGTAAAGGTTGATTGCGTACCGGGCGCAAACAGTATTCTTCCGTCGCTGCAAATAGTAAAGCATTTTGCAGTCGTCGCTCTTTAGTAAACTGGGCAATCCAAGTCATTTGCTGCTGCATATAACGATCACTTTGCAGTAATTCTTGTAATACTTCTTGCAGTACATCGGCTACCGCTCGATGGCGATCTCGGCTTAACGCTACCCCGGTACTAATCTTACTGCGCAGCAATACCACGCTTCCCAGTCTTTTAATTAAATTACTGTAAGCTCTTTCTGGTGCTATACCCAGATAACGCTCTTTTAAAATTCGGTAGCGATAGGCGATCGCACTGGTGGCAATTTCTAGCTGATGAGTTTCTAAGCTTTCAAATCGCTCTACATCTATTCCCAACAGCCAGCTAAGAATACTCTCCCTTGTCGTGCGGCTTTGTTCAGCACACTCTATTTCTAACTGTGATCGCCATTGCTGCTCTATTTGTTGAGCTAACTTCCCCATGAGATTACTTTCCTCTGCGCCCTGCTTCTAAGGTTTTCCCATAACAAATATTATTTGCTGCACGTTTTCGCTAGGAGTTGACATAATATAACCATTTTGCCCTTTTGTAACCATTGATTGTTTTTTTATACTCTAATTACGATTTGTTATCAACTTCTAATTAGATATTTGTCTTAACAAAAACAACAAAAGCCCTGTTTTATAAAAAGATTTTAATTTATTTTGTAAATTTATTATAAAGTTTAAAATTGATTTAGCTAGTAGCATTGACGACTAACCAAATTGTAAATGTAATTTTTGGTTGGCACTAACATTTTTTTGAGCTTTGACCTTATGGGGGCGGCGCTCCTAGTCTATTTATGCCGATCGCTGAAATATGTTTCTATTTACAGCAAGTTGACTATTAAAAAATACTTTATCCACGTTGTACTTATAATTTTTTATTAACTTGTGCATCTATAAGGCAGTAATTATACTGAGAAATATATAAATTTTTAGTGATGATATTATTAGAAATATAAAGCAACTTTATTTTTTTGAGCGCACTATCTCCCGACACAGACAATTTATATTTACATTAAGTAATATTACAGTTGTTTCATCTTCATTAAACTCATAATATTTAAAAATACTTAAGTTTATTAACTTGACCATAAAACTACGGCAAAAGCACAAAAACAAACCAATATAATAGCTAGTAAGTAGTATAAATATGTCGAAACTCCTCGCAATATCTCAAACTAATTTATATTTATATTCAGTATTGTCAAAGTTTCCTTATGTCAATAGTTACAAGGGCAAAATCATGTTAATTGCCTTTTTAGGTACTCACGTACCATTACTATCGATACTAATTTATTTTATAGTTTCTGCATCCTTTACTATAGATGTAAAAATGCGGATAATTGCGATCGCATTAGTAGCAACTTTAATCGGTACAGCCTTAACACTTTACGCTTTACATAACTTAGTTGCGCCAGTTACTTTAACATTTTTGGCGTTGCGTGATTATCTTAACAATCGTCAATTACCCAATCTACCTACTAATTTTACTGATGAAGCTGGTATTTTGATGGCAGATACTACTCACACTTTAAAAAAGTTAGACGAAATTATCGAACATATTGCTAGTTACGATGAACTAACTGGATTGCCCAATCGAGTTTTATTTCATGATAGGTTGCAACAAATTTTAGTACAAAATCAAAACAATCAATTATTTGCGGTAATTTCGTTAAGTTTAGATAAACTGAAAAATATTAATAATACTTTAGGACATGAAGTTGGCGATCTCATGCTTAGAAGTGTTGCTCAAAAACTGACTAACTGTATTTGCGACATGGATATATTGGCACGTCTTGATGGCAGTAAGTTCGCAATTATTCAAACTAATATTGATTCTGTAGATGAAGTAGTTAATTTAGCAGAAAAAATTATTTATGAGTTAGCAAAACCTGTACTAATAAATAATACAGAAGTTTTTAGTAGTGTCAGTATTGGTATTAGTAATTATCCTAGTGATCGCACCGGAATAGATAATTTATTAACTAACGCTGTGATGGCGATGGATAGAGCTAAACAACAAGGGCAAAACAAATATCAATTTTATTGCAGCGAATTAAATAAAAACTTACAAGAGCGATTGTTTTTGGAAAAAGAATTGCATAATGCAATTCAAAATAAAGAAATGTTTTTACAGTATCAACCACAAATTTGCCTTCACAGTGGAAAAATCATTGGTGTAGAAGCTTTGTTGCGCTGGATTAGTCCGATTCATGGGTTTGTTTCTCCGGCTAAATTTATTCCTATTGCTGAAGAAACGGGTTTAATTATTTCTATTGGTGAATGGGTACTACGTACTGCTTGTACGCAAAATCGTAGCTGGCAATTAGCCGGATTACCGCTAATTAAAATGGCAGTTAATATCTCGTCACGCCAATTTAAAGAACAAAACTTGGTAGAACTTACTAATCAAGTTTTACAAGAGACTGATTTAGAGGCTAATTATTTAGAATTAGAAATAACTGAAAGCTTGATTATAGAAAATGTCCAGCAAGCAATTAATACTATGAATCAATTGCACGATATGGGTATTACTTTATCACTAGATGATTTTGGTACAGGTTATTCATCGCTAAATTATTTGAAACGTTTACCGATTGACATACTCAAAATAGATCAGTCTTTTGTACGTGAATTAGTAGCTGATTCTGACGATGCAGCGATTGTCAAAGCAATTATTTCTTTAGCGCATAACTTAAAATTAAGTGTAATCGCCGAAGGTGTAGAAACTCAGGCACAGCTAGAATACTTGCAAAAAAATGGCTGTGATAAAATTCAAGGTTACTATATCAGCCGTCCGGTTTCGGCGGAAGCATTAGCCAAGCTATTGCAGCAAGAAAGCAATTTAACTTGTAACATTAATAACTTAGCGATCGCCGCTTAATAATTCAATTATTTTTTCGCAGACAGAATTTGCTCGGCGATCGCAATTTGGGATTGACTAAAAGCTGCTTTTTGGAGATGCTTCAGAAAAAAAGGGTTATTGTACCTTGGATCTAGATTTAAGGCTTGACGATAAGTAAGTTTAGCAGAAGTGAAGTCGCCTAAACTCCAGTAAGCGATCGCTTTAGCAACCAAGGAATGAGGATTATTAGGTTCAAGTTGCGCCGCCTTTGTAGCTGTAGAAACCGCCAAGCTATACAACTTCAATTGATGTAGAGACAGGCTTAAATTATAGTAAGCAATTTCATTATTGGGTTCTAACATCGCCGCCCAAGTATGAGTAACTACCGCCGCCGTAACATCACCATTAACTAAATAGACAATTCCCAAAGCATTGAGAGCAGGGACGTATTGTGGATCGTTGTAAACTACTGGTAAAAGAGACTCGGCGGCAGTTTTTTGGTGTCCAGCCAAGTGTTGAGTCCAACCTAATAGTACGCGCGCCGAAGCATTTTCTGGTTCAAGGTCAACAGATTTTTTAAAAGCTGCGATCGCCTGATCGTAACGTGCGTTAGCTCGGTAAGATAGACCGATAGAGCGGTATTCACTAGCAGAAGTCGCCGCAAAAACTGGTTTAAGTCCAAGCATTGCAACAGCACAAACAGGAATAAAAGCATATTTCCAGTAGTGGAACATAAAACTTGAATGCTCACATAAAGATTAGACTACAACACCCAGAACTAGGTATATTGCTGAAAACTTCCGAGCTTAAAGATAGACCCTTTTGCAGGGGGTTTGGGGGGCAGACCCCCCATATTTGGTTTTTCCTAAAATAAAGCTAGAACCAAAAAACTTATCCTTCCTCGCGCAGTTTATCGAGTACACCGCGATCTTCTAAAGTCGAAGTATCGCCCGTAATTTCTTGCCCAGAAGCTAGGTTTCGCAGCAAACGCCGCATAATTTTACCCGAACGAGTTTTGGGTAAAGAATCAGTAAAGCGAATCACTCCCGGACGAGCGATCGCGCCAATTTCTTTAACTACGTGCTGTTTTAGTTCTTTACTCAGTTCTTCGCTAGGGCTGTAAGTGCCTTCTAGAGTTACAAACGCCACTATATCCTCCCCTTTAATTTCATCGGGCTTACTAACTACCGCAGCCTCCGCTACGGCGGGATGAGACACCAAAGCCGATTCAACCTCCATCGTCCCTAGACGGTGTCCAGAGACGTTGATTACATCATCTACGCGCCCCATCACCCAAAAATAGCCATCTTCATCCCGTCTAGCGCCATCTCCAGCAAAATAAACATACTGCCCATTAACGGGGGGTATATGCTCCCAATAAGTGCGCCGGAAACGCTCCTCGTCGCCGTACACCGTCCGCATCATCCCCGGCCAGGGGTGACGGACAACTAAGTAACCGCCCTCGTTGTCGGCTACAGCATTGCCCTCTAAATCGACAATATCCGCGATGATTCCAGGAAAAGGACGAGTAGCAGATCCCGGTTTAGTAGCGATCGCACCAGGCAAAGGTGTAATCATAATCCCCCCGGTTTCTGTTTGCCACCAAGTATCGACAATCGGGCAATTACCACCGCCAATTACCCTTTGATACCACATCCAAGCTTCGGGGTTAATTGGCTCTCCTACCGTCCCTAATAGGCGCAAAGAAGATAAATTTCGAGCATTAGGCAACTGTTCGCCCATTTTGATAAAAGTTCTAATGGCTGTCGGTGCAGTATAAAAAACTGTAACGCCGTACTTTTCGATCACATCCCACATACAACCAGGATTTGAAGCACGGGGAGCGCCTTCGTACATCAACGTCGTAGCACCGTTGGAAAGTGGTCCGTAAACTATATAACTGTGTCCTGTAATCCAGCCTACATCGGCGGTACACCAGTAAACGTCTGTATCGTTCAGGTCAAAAATCCACTTGGTAGTAATGTGGCTGTACAGGTTATAACCGCCCGTTGTATGTACTACGCCTTTAGGCTTTCCCGTACTGCCAGAAGTGTAAAGTACAAATAGCATATCTTCGCTATCCATTGGCTCGGCGGGACAGTCGGCAGATACTTGTTTTTGCAATTCATGCCACCAAAAGTCTCTCTCTGGCTGCATTTCTACTTCTTGCTTAGTCCGTTGTACCACTAAAACATTTTTAACAGTGGGTGCAACATCATTAGCTAAAGCTTTGTCTACTTGCTCTTTGAGAGGAACGATCGCATCTTTACGCCAACCACCATCGGCGGTAATAACTACTTTAGCCTCTACATCAATTAACCTATCGCGCAAGGCTTCGGCGCTAAAACCCCCAAATACCACGCTATGAGTTGCGCCAATTCTGGCACAGGCGAGCATGGCGATCGCCGCTTCTGGGATCATGGGCATATATATCCCCACGCGATCGCCTTTAACTACTCCCAAATGCTTTAATACATTGGCAAACTGACAAACTTCAAGGTGCAACTGAGCGTAAGTTAATGTCCGCGAATCGCCGGGTTCTCCTTCCCAAATTAACGCCGCTTTATTTTTGCGCCAAGTTGTCAGGTGACGATCTAGGCAGTTGTAAGCAATATTGGTTTTACCACCTACAAACCATTTAGCAAAAGGTGGTTGCCAATCTAGCACAGTGTCCCATTTCTGAAACCAGTGTAATTCTTGCTCGGCAAGTTCTGCCCAAAACTTTTGCGGATCTTTTTGGGCGCGATCGCATAGTTGCTGATATTCTTCTAAGCTTTTGATTTGGGCATTTTGAGAAAATTCCGCCGTCGGGGGAAACAAGCGCTTTTCTTGCAGGATTGATTCAATAGTTGACTCAGACATAGCTTTTGCTGTAATCGGTTTTGCTCAAAAATATTGTGGACGCATATATGCACTAATTACTTTTGCGTTTCATTAAGTATCGGTGGATTCTGGCACGATATTTACGAGACTTGGCGTTTTTAACTTAGGATTATTGGTAGTCCGCAGTTGGTGATATGGTTTCCATTGCTCGTAAGCATCTGCTTGAGGATATTCCCCGCTTTCTTGTAGCTCAAGCTGGAATTATGTTTGCTGTGAGCTTGGTTACAATTCAAACGGGTATTTTTAATGGGTTTACTCGTTCTACCGTGCAATTAATGACCAATTCTTCGGCGGATATTTGGGTATCGTCGGAGAATTTAGTCCATCTAGAACTAACTTTACCAATTCCTTTAACTAATTTAAGTCTTTCTCGCCAGGTAAAAGGGGTAGAAAGCGCCGAAGCTTTGATTGTTAAAACTGGGGTATGGCGCAACAATAATGAGATTTCTTTGGCTAGAATAATTGGATTTGATCCTAACGGACAGTTGTTTATCCCGCAAAATATTACCCAAGGAAATGTTAATAAGCTTAAAACTCCCTACACGGCAATAATAGATGCTTCAAACTTAAAGGCTTTAAATCTTAGTAAAGTTAGCGATCGCGCTGAACTTAGCACCTTATCGATTGAATTAGTCGGCATAACTAGAGGAAATCGCTCGATTATATCCAATCCTTACATATTTACATCTTTAGAAAACGGTAATGCTTACGCAAATTCTGGGCAAACTACTAATCTATCTTGCCGATTGCCGTCAGATTCGGAAGAACTTAAATGTACTAATAGTTACATCAAACCCGATCCTAATACTACTGCACCTAAAAGCTTGACTTCGGCAGATACTATTACTTTTGTTTTGATTAGGGCAAAAAAAGGGGAAGATTTATTGGCATTAAAGCAAAGATTAGCAGCAGCTTTACCCGGTACTCGCGCCTATACTGCTACCGAATTAAAGCAAAAAACCCAAGCTTTTTGGCAGCAAAGAACAGGTATTGGTTTTATTTTAGGATTAGGTGCAGCAGTGGGAGTAATTGTTGGTGGAATTATTGTCGGACAAATTCTTTACTCCTCAGTAAGCGATCGCCTCAAAGAATTTGGAACTTTAAAAGCAATGGGTGCGTCCGATTTTACTATCTACAGTGTAATTCTCGAACAAGCTTTATGGATGGCAATTTTAGGCTATTTACCGAGTATGGCACTTTGCTGGGGAATCTCTGCTTGGACGCTGGCAAGTCAGGGAATCTTGATATTAATTACGCCCACTACGGCGATCGCTGTTTTGGGAATCACAATAGTTATGTGTGTTGGATCGGGTGTTTTTGCGATTCAAAAAGTTATGCGCCTCGATCCTGCATCGGTATTTAAGGCTTAATAGCTCAATCATCTACTTTCGGTTGCAACAAATATAAAGAATTACCTAGCTAAGTATGCCAGAAGCTATAAGTGTCCACACCTATTAGTTGTTAAGATCGGTAAAAGTAATAATATTTATAAACTATCCCATAGTGGCACATTCTTACTTAGCGCTTCAATATAACTTACAAAAAATAGCAAATACATGACTGCTGCTAAATATAATAATTATAAAAATATTCCCTCTCCAATTGAAGCATTAGGCATAGAGTTAGTTGCTAATCAAAATATAGCGATCGCTGCCCAAGGGGTAGAGATGGAATTTAAGTCGCAAAAACGATGCTTTCAAATATTGAAAGATATAGATTTAGCAATTCCTCAAGGTAATATTCAGTTATTAATGGGCCCGTCGGGTTCTGGGAAAACTACCTTGTTATCTATTTTGGCTGGGTTAATGACACCAACTAGAGGGAAAGTTAGCTTGCTCGGCGAAGATATTACAAAAATGTCTCGCCAAAAACTAACAAAATTTAGACAACAAAATATTGGATTTATTTTTCAAAACTTTAACTTATTTCCGGCATTAACTGCTAGTGAAAATGTTGAAGTGGCGCTAAATATTAAAGGTATAAGAAAAAATGCCAAATACCAAGCACATTTGCTATTAGAACAAGTAGGTTTAGAAAACCAGTCAGAGCAAAAACCCTGTGACTTATCTGGGGGACAAAAACAAAGAGTAGCGATCGCTCGTGCTTTAGCAGGTTCTCCCCAATTAATTATGGCAGACGAACCGACGGCGGCGTTGGATTCAAAAAGCGGACACGCGGTAATTACATTATTGCGTTCTTTGGCTAAAGAGCAAGGTTGTACGGTATTGATGGTGACACACGATCCACGTATTGTGGACGTAGCCGATAGCGTTACTTATTTAGAAGATGGGGCGCTCAAAGAGTAACTAATTCTTTTAAAGTGTCGGTTACAGAGCGGGGTTGCCAACCTAGCTTAGTACGGGCTTTAGTGGCATCTACTCTCACGCAGCGATCGTATATATAATGTACTCGTTCCCGGCTTAAAGGTGGTTGAAACTTAAACAATCGCCCTAGAGGATCTAACAAGTTTCCCGCCAACCTAACTAACCATTTAGGCGCTTCGCGGGGTGCGGAAATGCCTGTAAAATTTGCCATAGTTGCAAACATTTCCTTCGTTGTTAAGTCTCCGGCGGAAATAATATATTTTTCGCCATTTATTCCCTTTTTGGCGGCTAGAATCATTGCAGTGGCTAAGTCGTCAACGTGAACAATTCCTGTAACACGACTTCCTCCCGCCCACAATTTCAGCCGTTTTTTGATGAATTGCTGCAATATCGGGCGAAAATGCGGATCGTCTGCGCCAAATATTCCTGAAGGTAAAACGCTTACTACTGGCAATCCTTGGGATGCAAAAATATCAATTAATTCTTGCGCTTGGTACTTTGTGCGATCGTAAGCTGAAGAAAAGCCTTGTTGCTGGCGTTTAAAGGTTTCGTCGATGGTTTGCCCTTGAGTGTCGCCAAATACGCCGATGGTACTACAATAAACCATTTTGCTAATACCGCAAGCTTTCGCAACTTCCAATACGGCGCGAGTTCCTTCTACATTTACCCGCTCCATTTCCTTTTCGTCAACTATTCCTAGTTCTACATAGGCGGCGGTATGAAAAACTACATCAACTCCCGTCATTGCTTGCTGTAACGCGGAAGTATCGGTAATGTCTCCATAAACTAACTCAACGTTGCAATTAGCTAAACGATCCAAATTGCTTGATTTTCTCACTAAACCAACAACGCGATCGCCCTTTTCTACTAAAACTTTTACTAAGTGAGAACCTGTAAACCCATTCGCCCCAGTAACTAACGCCTTCATAGAGCTTTTTCGTAAATGCGATAGGTTTTATAAATTTTCGCTCCACAAGCTTCAATTAGTTTGCGAGAGGGATAATTATCTTCGTATACCCAAGAAAGTTCGCAATCTTTATAAGGTTTCCCTTCCTTAAGTACGCCTTGCATTCCTAGATAGATTAAAGCTGCGGCTACCATTTTGCGGCGATATTCTGGTAAAGCGCAAACTAAAGCTACTCGCCCGCGATTTATTTGCCGACGATACCACATAAATTTCAAAGTTCCTAGCCAATCTAGCTTGCCGTTTAGATGTTTTAGCACCATATTGTAATCGGGCAAGCCTACAAAACAGCCGATCATTTTACCTTCATACTCCGCAATCGGGAAAGCGTCGGCATCTACCAGAGTTTGTAAAGATTTTGCCTCATCTAAAAATTCTTCCTCAGTGCGTGGAGTATAACTCCAATTATTGGCATAAGCTTTGTTTAACAAGTTGTACAGGTTGCGGCAATCTTCTTCAAAAGCTGCGCCTTTGGTTCTAATTAGGCGAAAATTAACCCCAGATTTGCAAGCAATTCTATGAGCTTTGGTAAATTCTTCTGGTAATCCTGCACCTATGGGTAATTCGTAAGCATAAGCGTCTTTTGCCTTATTCCAGCCATCAAGCTGCATAAATTCTGGATAATAAGCTGGGTTGTAAGGCATCAAAATCATTGGTGGCGAATCAAAACCATCGACTAAAAACAAACAATTGTTATGAGTAGATAAATCAATGGGTCCTCTAATAACTTGCATACCTTGCTCTTGCAGCCATTTTCGAGCAGATTCTAGTAAAGCTTGGGCGATCGCAAATTCTTGTATACACTCAAAATAGCCAAATAATCCCACCTTCAAGCCTTCGCGTTCAATTAAACGGTGATTGACGGCGGCGACGATTCTCCCCAAAGGCTCGTTGCTAGGAGATACTGCTATAAACTGTTGTAGCTTGCCATATTGAAAAAATGAATTTTCTGGAGCAAATTGTTTTTCTACACTGCTGCGGATTGGTTGAACCCAGTGAGGATCGTTCTTATACACTCTACTTGGGACATCCAAAAATATTTTACTGTCGGCGTTCGTTGTTACCGCCCGAATCTGAAAGTTTTGATTAGTCACAAAATAAATTTAATTAGTTAGCTGTTAGGGCGTTGCATATTCAATGGATAAAAATCATCGACTGTAATCTTTGCGGATATGTAGAGACGTTGCACTGCAACGTCTCTACACAATCGATACTTACCAATTACCAATTCCCCATTAAGCACTAATTGTTGGTTTGTACAATAAGTCTCTAGTTGCTACCATTCCGGCAACTAATCGATCCATTTCCTGCTGAGTATGAAGGGCATTAACGGTAATGCGGATGCGAGGCTTGGCTATAAACCAAATGGGAGACACCCAAATACCGTGTTTTTGCATCATTTGCCTACCAAACATTTTGGGATTGATTTCTGGCGGTAAAATTACGGGAATGACGTTAGTTTCGCCAATAGGTGTAAAACCACGCTCAATTAAACGCGATCGCAAGTATTGAGTATTTGCTTGCAATTGTTGCACTAATTGGGGCGATTTCCGCACTTGACGAACACTCTCTAAAGCTGCTCCGGCTAAGGGTGGCGATAATGAAATTGTGCCGATAGATGTTGGCGACACGTTTAATAACGGAATTAATTCGCTGACGTGAGTGCTAATTGCTGCCCCTGCGGAAGCCGCAAACTTCGAGAAGGTGGTCATAATTAGGGGAATAACGCCCCTTTCGATGGCATGACTTGGTAACATCTCAAAATGCTCGTATATGCCCCTTCCTGTTGCTCCTATCGAGCCGCTTGCGTGTGCTTCGTCCATTAATAGGACGCTACCAGGATAGTTTTGCATAACGTTTATCATTTCAGGTAGCGGGGCAATATCGCCATCCATTGAAAATACAGCATCGGAAACTACCATAATGCGATCGCCTGGACGCACATAACGCCGCAATTTTCGCGCCAAATCTTCCGTGTCGCAATGACGATAAGCTTTAACTCTAACGTTAGGACTATGCCCAAACACCTTTCCTGAGCGAGTTCCAGCGTTGACAACCGCCGAAACAATACAGCCATGATTTAGTACATCGGTCAAAATCAAAGTTTCTCGCGTGTGGGTAAATCCTGGTACGGGAATTGCCAAATGACAAAAGGCATCCATCAACGCTTGCATTGCCATCCAAGCATTAAGGAATAATTGGGTATGAGGCAAATGTTTAAAATCAGAAATTTCTGCTTCTAGCTGTCTATGTAAGTCAATTCGACCGCTCAAAACCGAGCAAGAGCTATTAGACGTGCCATACTGAATAATTGCGTCAATTGCCGCTTGCTTTACAGCTTCTTCTTGAACTAGCCCTAAGACATCATTGGTGCAGAAAGTGAGAACAGTTTGCCGATTTCCGGTGGCTGCTTCTTCAATTTCTACTAAGTTTCCTTGCTTTTGATGACATATATACTCATCAGGATCGAGTCCACTTTCATACCAGCGTTGAACATACTCTTTGATAACTTGCACTAATTTACTCCCCTCACCTTTTACCAAATAGCCGATTGTCTGTGGCTCAACAGTATATTCTCGCTGGCTTTTTATTTGCTATGTAAGTCTTAGCAAAAGCTCTATTAGAGAATTTATGATACTGTTTATTAAGAAATTTATCTAGTAGAGACATTTTAATGGAATGTCTTTACAGAAATTTATCTTTCATCTTACTTGACTAGATTTTTGTAAAAATTGTTCGTACTGTCGCACAATTAATCGTTGAATAGCAATGATTGCCGGGTTTATTTCTACATAACGGCGATCGCGGTTGGCTAAATAAGTCCGTTGTTCGCTTTCAATCATTTC
Organism: Synechocystis sp. PCC 7509; assembly: GCF_000332075.2. Lineage (NCBI taxonomy): Bacteria > Bacillati > Cyanobacteriota > Cyanophyceae > Synechococcales > Merismopediaceae > Synechocystis > Synechocystis sp. PCC 7509. The sequence continues at coordinate 1,467,591 of NZ_ALVU02000001.1, forward strand.
AATGTCTTGAGCTAAAAATTTCTTTAATACTAAACCCCTCAGCAGCTTTTGCAACAATGGCTGTAACGGTTTTAAAATTGACTGCGGTAGACGAACTTTAAAGAAAAACAAAGCAAAAGACCTACTTTCTGTAGCGCTTACGGGCAATCTAAATAAGTACAGGCTAGAAACTCCTTCCAAAGAAGTGTAGTAATTCGGGTAATGATACTGAACTGCTACAGGTAAAGTTGTGACTTGGTTAGCGGTTTGGCTTAAGCCCAAAAATTTAGCCATCCAGCCGCGATAGGAAACCTGGTAATCGGCACATACGGCGGTTTCTGTCTCCCGCAAGTTTATTAGCACCGGATCGAACCAACCTTGTAATTTTTGGTGGAGAAATCCGTGAAATACATCCATAGTATTTTCATTACAGATGGAAAAATGTGCCTGAAAACGAGCCGAGAGAGGAACTACTAACCACTCTTTTTGAGTAAGTTCAGGGATATTGGGTAAATCGCTAGTATTTGCCAAAGCTGGATCTCCAGGAAAAATCCAGATTAAGTTATACTTTTCCTCTACTGGATAGTTGCGGGCTTGGGCGCGGGGTAGCTTCTGGGTTTTAGGTAAGTAGGGAATATTTACACAATCACCATCACCGTTAAATTCCCATCCATGATAGCCACAGGCAAGATTACAACCCGTTACTTTACCGCGATGGAGTTGCACTCCTTTATGAGGGCAAGCGTCTTCTAGGGCGTGGATTTGACCGTTTTGGTCACGGTAAATTGCGATCGCCCTTGACCAAATAACCACAGGCATAATTTCCCCAATTTTTAGCTCGTCTGCCCATCCGACAGCGTACCAATAATTAGGATTTATACCTACTTCGCGGACAGTATTTTGGACTACTTGGCTAGTTAAAGTTGCGGCTAGTTGCTTCATTCGTACTTTTGGTAACAACTTCTGTGACAAAATTTAGCGTTATTGTTTTTTCCAGTCAAAAATAGATCGTTAAGCCAGTAAGATTTTTGGGCGCTGTATAAATTTGTATGCCTACTTTGACTGTAAATAAAACGAGCGATAATTTCTTAAAACTAAGCGATCCTAAGTTATTAATACTTTTAGCATCTGGTTCTCTAACTACTATGGCGGGGGGCATAGTTGCCCCCGTTCTACCCGATATAGTACAACAACTCCAGCTAGATCCGGGGCTGGCTGCCAATTTAGTCAGCTTCCATTGCTTAACTCTGGCAATATTTAGCCCCCTACTGGGCATTCTGGCAGACCGCATTGGACGAGTAAAGGTGTTGGTTGCTTCTTTACTCTGTTACGCCGTATTTGGGACGGCGGGGGCTTTTATGTCTAGTTTTTTGCCATTATTAGTCACGCGGGGCTTAATTGGCGTTGCTAGTGGCGGAATTGCTGCTGCTAGTTTGGGAATACTGGGGAGTAATTACGAAGGTGAAGCAAGAAGTGTTGCTTTGGGCTATGCCACTAGCACGTTAACAATTACCGGAATTTTGTTCCCTTTGTTGGGTGGCTGGGTGGGTTCTAGTCATTGGCAATATGCTTTTTATCTTTACGCTTTGGGGATTCCCATCGCTGGGTTAGCAATGACATTTTTACAAGAAGACCAAACAGCAAAATCAACGGAAAAAAACTATAAATTAAGCCAAATTTTAGGACAACGCCAAACTTTATGGCTGTTACTTACCTTAGTTTTAGTATCGGTGGCTATGTATTCTGTGGTGATTTATGCGCCCCTTTATCTCAAGGCTACCATTGCCGCCGGAGCAGTTTTAAATGGTGTGGTTTTGGCATCACGGGCGATTGGCGCGGCGATTGTTTCGGCTTTTGGGAGTAAGTGGTTGGCGCAAAAGTTTGGTTTGCCCAATGCGATCGCTTTTGGTTGTACGTTAATGGCTATAACCTTGATTACCATCCCCTTATTGCACGAACTTATCCCAATTATCTTAACGGCGATCGCCTTTGGAGTAGGTTTTGGGATTGTTTTACCCAATGTTTACAGCGCTTTAGCCAATCTTGCTACTCCCAATTTACGCTCAAGTGTTTTAGCTTTGGGTACGGGAGCAGGGTTTTTAGGACAGTTTCTATCTCCCATTATCCTTAGACCAATGTTGAATTATGGGGGATTGGAAACGGTTTTTTATGGTGCGGCTATTGTGGCGATTATGGCGGGAGTGTTGATGCTATTAAGTCAAGATAGTTAGTCAATTCTAATTTCTTGAATTACTTGCAATCCCGATAGAAAATTGCGATCGCTACTTATATGCGGAAACTTTAATTGCGAATCGGGAATGCCTTTAAGTAACTGACGCTGACGGACAATTGCAAAGCTTCCCCGCGCAAGCACTCGCAAGCGTGGAGAAGGAATAGTATCGGGGCGTTTAATCGCGTAAGATGTATTATTTTCTTGCAGCAAGAGATCGAAAGCTGTTAAAAAACCTGAATAGTCCTCCAAGGTTTCACCCGGCGCAAGTTCAATATTGACAAGGTAAGCAGGTGGAATTGTCTCGTCAGATAAAGTTATACAAAAGTCTTCTAAAAGCACAGAAAATTTTTGTTGCAATTCTTGCATTACTTGAGTGACGTGAAACTCTGTAGTTTTTTCTGTTGTCGAGGAAAGCAACCCACCGCGACGATAGCGAAATACAAGTAACGGCGCTTGCTCGTAAAAGCCCACAACTTCCACCACATCGCCAATATCGTAACGATAAAAACCACTGTAGTTAGTAACCAAAATCCGGTAAAATTCCCCCAGTTTAACCTCTGTAGCGAGTAGAGTTTGGGGATGTTCGGTTTCCCATTGATCTTGGGGGATAAATTCAAAAAAGCCGCTTTCAATGGCTAAAATACTACCATCAGTATTGAGATCGTGGTTAATACTAAACGTCCCCTCGGCGGAGGAATAAACCGCCCCAAAACCCGGTGTATCGCCAAAATAGGTAGTAAACCGCTCAAAGTAAAAATCGGACGTACCACCCCGCGCAGTAGCCACAAAAGATAGATCGGGCCAAGCAAGTTTTGGGGTTAAGATGCCATTAGACTTATAAATTTCCCGTAATTGTTTGGCGCGACGGGGATTTGCTAACATTTGTTGTTCTAAAAGAGCGCGAACTTTTGGCTCTAAACTTAACCAAAGGGCAATTGTTCCAGTTTCTAAGTCTTTGATTAAGTCTTCGGTGTAAATCTCTAAATAGTTGCAAATTCGCAGTACCAACATGGGGAAATTCGCCCCAATTCCGCGTAAGTTGGGATTTCCTAGCGCAAATAACAAGCAAAGGTAGTGACGGGCTAAACTATCTACTGGTTGCAAAGTTTCGTAAGGATGAGAAAATAGTTGTTCGTAGACAAACTTGCCCATGCGTAAAACTCCCACACTTGCAGTCCCGTAGTCAATACCACCGCTAGTTGTCCCGACAAGTTGGACGGAGTTTGTTGCTAAGAGTTTGCCAAATTTGCGCCCTTGGGATTTCAAAGCTTCATGCAAAAAGCCGATGCTAGTTAGATTTGCTTGGCGTAAAGAGTTTTGAAAGCGTTTAGTAACGGGAATGAGCTTTTGTTTACTTGTAGAACCGCTAGTAAGATTAAGGTAAACTACCGGGTCATTAGTGAGAATATTTTGTTCGCTGTTGGCAATTCTTTCTATGTAGGACTCGTAACTACTGTAAGGTAAAACGGGAATGCGGCTTCTAAACTGATCAATAGTTTTGATTTCGCCGATTTTGTAAGCGTTTCCCAGTTCGGTATTTTGATAAGCAGATAATAAACTAAGCAAAAACTGCTCTTGAACGGCGCTAGTACGTCGAGTTTTTTGGCTAAAATTATTTTTAACCCGACTAGAGACAGTAGTTAGAAGTGGAAGTAAGAAATTTGCCATTGAGAGGTTGCAAAAATTAGCTGAACTGTATAAAAATCGATAGAGCCTAACCAAAGGAGGATCTATGAACGAAACTCAAAGCATATTACTTGCAAGTGCTTGTTTTGCTTTAGCTTTTATCTTGGCAAGTTTATTAGAGTATTGGCTGCATCGCTTGATGCACGTCTCCAAAAAAGTTGGCGCGCGTCATTTAGAACACCATCGCAACAACACCGGACAGGGTGTATTGTGGGAATTTCGAGATTATATCCGAGGAGCTATTGTTTTAATCGCGGCGATGTTCTTTTATTCTTGGGTTGCGGGTATTGGCTGGCTTTTGGGTAGTCTTGCTTACGCGGCTTTTTCCGCTTATGCTCATCAACTCCAACACGAAAACCCCACAAAGTGTTTTTGGATGAAAATGCCTGTCCACTACGTCCATCATAAGTACGGAATGTGGCATCACAATTTTGGTTTGGCTGTAGATTGGTGGGATAAAGTTTTTGGTACTTACAAACTCGTAGATTGGCTAACAGAAGAAGAATTAAGCCAACCAGAAAAGAACTTGCTACAACTGCGATGGTGGTAAAAAAGGAGGATTATTTTGACTTATTTTCAAGAAGCTAAAGTTTATTTTGCCCAGTGTCACCAGCACCCAATTAACCAGCTTTTGCACCATATTACGAATATTTTGGCGATCGCATCTCCCATTATTTTATTCTACGATTGGCGGCTGACGGTTGTTTGCTTAGTTTTAACTCAAGTGTTGGCAATTGGCGGACACCTTGTTTTTGAGAAAAATCAACCAGCTTTTGCCAAATACCCGGTGTGGGTAACTATTCCTACGTCGTTGATGTGGTCGTTCGAGCGTTGGTTTGGTTTGCGTCAAGTTTGGCAATATTTGCTACAAAAAACCGCGTAAGTTTAAATTCGTTGACAAAAAAACTAGCGATCGCGGCTTGTTTTCGCTACATTAAACCGAGTGCTTCAAAAAATAATTTACCTATTGACTTTGAGGATAATTCATGTATCAGGGTTTAAAAGTCATTGATGCCGATGCCCACAAGTTAGAAAATCCGTTGGTATTGCGAGAGTATTTAGAGCCAGAGTACCGCGATCGCATTGGACTTGCGATCGATAGCTTAGGCGACCAAAGGGCAAGGATTGTAGACTTTAATCCAGCAACGGGCAAAAATGATTATATGCGGATGTTTCCGCAGCCTCAAGGGTTAGGAAAAGGCGGTTTTCGCAATTTACACCCCGATACAACGCTAGGGGCAATGTTTAACCGGGTACGCATCGAACACATGGACGCGGAAGGCGTTGATGTTCATGTGATTTACGGGACGCTCAATTTAGTATTTTCGAGCCTTTTAGATAAAGACTTGGCGATCGCACTTTGTCGCGCTTACAACAGCTACATAGCGGACGATTGTAGAGGCTACGATAACAGACTTAAGCCCATTGGTGTCTTACCTCTGCAAGACGTTAACGAAGCCGTTGCCGAAATGCACCGTTGTATCAACGAATTAGGCATGATTAGCGTAGCAGTTGCGCCCAATATGCCGATTCCGCACCCCAAAGCCCCCGACGCTTTCCCAGAAATTCGGAGTTGCAAAACTATCAGTCATCCAGACTTTCGCCCCATTTTACAAGCGGCGGTAGATTTAGATATCGCTCTTGGTATTCATGGCGGGCCGGGTTCGTATATGGTGGGTGGAATTGCTGACTATACAGAAACCTTTGTACTTACCCACATTTTTGTACAAAGAAATCAGCAACAACTAGCTTTAGCGCGGATGGTTTTCGATGGCGCGTTTGAGCAATTCCCCACTTTGCGCGTAGGCTTTTTAGAAGGTGGTTGCGGTTGGTTGCCAGATTTGGCTCATGCTTTCCACGAGCATTGGGAAAAAAGGATTAGAGACTTCGATCCCAAGAAGCCTTATCGCCCTTCGTTAATGGAATTTACAAAGCTAATGGTGCAAGAAAGAGGCACTAGCAACAACTTCAACTTAATTAGTCAAGCAAAAAATATGTTTGACTTATTGTGGAATACTCAGCACGATCCAGCAAAAATCAACGACGAAAGCTTGTATGAGCATTACGATTTGCGCCACCGCGATCCAATGGAGTATTTTCAGCGCGGACAAATTTACACTTCCTTTGAATCCGACGATCCAGGTCCCGCTTATCTTCCTGTTGCAATGGGAGAAATAGGCAAGCATCTAACTTGTTTTTCTGGAGACTACGGACATTGGGATGGAGTATTGCATGGCTGCGTCAAAGATGCGGCAGAAGTCACCAATTATGACCGCGATCACTTGGAGTTATTGTTGGGCGGTAATGCTTTAGCGCTTTATGGCAAAACATTACAAAACTCTTTACCTAGCTATTTAACTACGCCACCATCGGCAGTAATTAAGTAAGATATATTGCGATCGCATTACGCCAATTAGCATAATGTGATCGCATTTCTCGTAAGCTAAAAATCAATTACTTAGGCTTCCAATATAGATTTGTTAAAATACAAGCATAATCAAGCATCTGGCAAGAGACTATGCGGTCGATTGAGCAACTAACAGAAGAAATATTATCTTTGCCTAGTATATCGAGAGCAATCTTGGCAGATAAGCTAGTAGAAAGCTTAGAGTTTGATATCGATCCAACCATTCAAAAAACTTGGACCGCGGAAGCAAAGAGAAGACAGAATGAAGTGCAAAACGGTTCTGTACAGATAGTTCAAGGAGATGAAGCTCTAGCTCAAGTAAGGCTATTACTTGAAGAATGAAATATGTATTTCACCCTGAAGCTCTAGCCGAGTATACTGATGCGGTTCAATACTACAAAAAACAAAGAACGGAGTTAGCGCAGGCATTTATTAATTCTATTGAAGATGCTGTCTATCAAATTAAAGAACAGCCTACTCGTTATCTTGTGATTGATGAGGATGTGCAGCGATGTATGACTCGCAAGTTTCCTTATGCAATTTTCTACACTGTTGAGCAAGAATATATCCTGATTTTGGCGATCGCCCATTGCAGCCGAGAACCTAGATATTGGAAAAGTCGCAAATAGTCGCCAAATGACAAAAATTACTAACTCAAGACGCGATCGCATTTACGGGATAAAGGACAGAGATCGCAACTACGATTTCTCTCCGTACAAATTGCTGACCCCAAGTCTAACAATGTAAGCATCTTCGATATTTACTCACACAAAATGGCGGCGTGGTGACGAATATGATCTTCAATAAAGGTCGCAATGAAGTAATAACTATGATCGTAACCAGGCTGAACACGCAATTTTAGCGGCTGATTTACAGCCTTACAAGCTTGCTCAAATAAATGGGGTTGAAGTTGGTCTAAATACTGGTCAGCAGCACCTTGGTCAATTAAAATCGGCTTCTTATAGTTAGCTGTAAGTACCAGTTCACTAGCATCATACTCCTTCCAAGCTTCCTTATTAGTTCCGAGGTATTTAGTCAAAGCTTTATCTACCCAAGGCGATCGCAGAGGGGCAACAATTGGGGCTAGAGCGGAAACAGATTTATATAGTTCTTGATTTCTCAAAGCACACACTAGCGCTCCGTGTCCGCCCATAGAATGCCCAAATATGCCTTGTTTGTCTGCTCGTACCGGAAAATTCTCAGCAATTAGGGCGGGTAATTCTTCAACAATGTAGCTGTACATTTGATAGTTGGCTTTCCAAGGTGCTTCTGTCGCATTTACATAAAAACTCGCACCACTACCAAAATCCCAATCGTCATTTTCGCCTTCGATTCCTGTATTGCGGGGGCTAGTATCGGGGACAACTAGCATTAAACCGTATTGGGCGGCGACACGTTGCGCTCCGGCTTTGAAAGTAAAATTTTCCTCCGTGCAAGTCAAACCTGATAGGAAATATAACACCGGGACGCTTTGAGAGGAGGCTTGCGGCGGCTGGTAAATCGAAAAACGCATTTCACTATTACAGGTTTGGGATTGATGGCTGTAGAAGCCAACAGTACCGTCAAAACAGCGATATTCGCTCAATAGATTAATAGATGCAGACATGAGGAGATTAAAAGATGAATATCCCCAGAATTATAGCTATTACTGCTGTTCTTGCAGCCAATTACGAAAAGCTCGTTTAGCTTGAGTTTCTCCTTGACTATTACACTGCGCCAAAAATTCGTAAATCTTTGCCTTGGTTAAAAAAGGAAAAGTAGGGCTAGTAACTGATTCTATATATCGATCTTCATTTAACAGGTAAATAGTTAAAGCTTTGCCGTTGTAGCGCCAAAATTCCGGCACTTTCATCTCTTGATACAATTGGGTTTTATTAATATCTGTATGAGTTATATCTACTTCTAAAACTAAATCGGGTGGAGGATCGATCGCTAAGTTTACTATCTTTCCCCGAACCGCAGGCTCATTTTGAATGTAGTAACATTTATCGGGTTCAGAGCCAATTTTTAATTCAGGCTTATTAAGTGTAGTTGAAGCCATGCTTTTGATATTTAGATTCAGTTCTTCTGTCAGAATATGAATTAATGTACCAATGCGATCGCTTGCGCTTTCATTTTCCTCTAGAGGACTCACAATTTCTAAAGTTCCTTTGTAGTAAGTAAGTCGTGCTGCTCGTTTGTTGCCAAGAGCCTCTAAAATTTGCTCGTAAGATTGCCAACTGAGGTTATAAAAACTAACACGCTTTTCAGCAAGTGTTTTTTCTATAGGAGTGCTTACAGATTCACTGATAGTCACTTTTTAATTTTCTCCTCATCGATTGCGATATTTATGTAAATATAGGTGTGCGATCGCCTTTTAAACTACTTGAAATTACTTCACCAAATGTCAAAATTGGAAATATAGATTATTGAAAACACTAATTATGATAAGTTTCAACCATTACGATCATACAGTCCGTGAGAATATGGGTGCTGTTCGAGTACAGGTAAAGTTAACAAATGCAGTTGACGAGGAATTAGTTAATCGAGGCTTACTTAATCCAACTTTGTTAAGGGTTTGTGAGATCCAAGCACTTGTAGATACTGGTGCAACGCGGACTGTATTACCAAGCTCTATAGTGCAGCAACTTGGTTTAAGAATTCGGGGTCAGGAAATAGCTCAATATGCAGATGGAAGGCAAGAAGTGGTAGGGTTGACTGGGCCTGTGGTTATTGAATTACTTGGTCGTGAAACAATTGAGGCAGCAATGGTTACTGGTGATGAAGTGCTAATTGGTCAGACTGTGTTGGAAACTTTAGATTTACTTGTGGACTGCAAGAGTCAGCGTTTAATTTCCAATCCCGCACATCCTGAGCAGCCAGTTTTGAGAGTATAAAAATTATTATTTTTACTATAATTTTCCTTCTCGCACTTGCAAGAACTGAGTAATACTCTTACAAATATATTTAGCGATCGCCTTTTAATTTTTACTTAAGTGCGATCGCACTGCAAACCTATTCCCGTCCTTCTCGCTCTTTACGGTGTTTTTCTAGCAATTGCGGAAAATGTTTTAAGTCATCAATTGACTGTGGTGCTGGATATACTTCTGTAGGTGGTTCTGCATGAATTTTGTCCATATAAGAGTAAAAAGCCTCATCATCCTCCCGATTTTTAAGTATGTATTCTCGTAATTCTTTGCGTGTCATTGCTTTAAAATCAGGTTTCATCATACAAAGCTCCAAAGTCCATTACTAAAAATTAAAATAGCTGTTTCTTCGCCAGCCAAGAAAAACACTTCTCCCGTGCGTTCATCTATCCAAACTATGAAAATGGGCAAATACATCTTTGTAGCCCAACAGCTAAGAACAAAATAAGTAAATAGTTGCGCTGCTGTAGGAATAATCAACCCTCTCACCCTTAATAAATATAATAACTAAAATGTTACTACGCTGCGGATAGATTCGCCTTTGTGCATTAAATCGAAAGCATCATTTATTTTTTCTAACGGCATTGTATGAGTAATCAAATCGTCAATATTTATCTTGCCTTCCATATACCAATCAACAATTTTTGGTACATCAGTGCGCCCTCTAGCACCGCCAAAAGCCGAACCTTTCCAAACTCTCCCCGTTACTAATTGAAAGGGACGAGTTGCAATTTCTGCCCCCGCTTCTGCTACGCCAATAATTACGCTAACACCCCAACCTTTATGACAACATTCCAACGCTTGACGCATTAGTTTAACGTTACCAATACATTCAAAACTGTAATCAGCACCGCCTTTTGTTAAGTCCACTAAATAAGGTACTAAATCGCCTTCTACTTCTTTGGGATTAACAAAATGAGTCATCCCAAATTTTTCAGCTAATTCTCGTTTGCTGGGATTAATATCAACGCCAATAATCATATTTGCGCCTACCATTCGCGCCCCTTGGATGACATTTAAACCAATTCCACCTAGCCCAAAAACTACAACATTTGCACCTGGTTCAACTTTGGCGGTATGAATAACTGCACCAATTCCTGTAGTTACGCCACAACCGATATAGCAAACTTTGTCAAAGGGCGCATCGTCGCGGATTTTGGCTACAGCAATTTCTGGTAATACAGTGTAATTTGCAAAGGTAGATGTCCCCATGTAATGATGCAACATTTGTCCGTCTATGGAAAATCTACTCGTACCATCTGGCATTAAACCGCGCCCTTGAGTGGAACGAATTGCTTGACAGAGGTTTGTTTTACGACTGAGGCAGTATTCACATTGACGACATTCGGGGGTATATAGAGGAATAACGCGATCGCCCTTCTTTAAGCTTTTGACCTCAGATCCCACTTCCACCACAATGCCCGCCCCCTCATGCCCTAAAATCGCCGGAAATAGCCCTTCTGGATCTTTGCCGGAGAGCGTGTAAGCATCGGTGTGACAGATTCCCGTGGCTTTAATTTCAATTAGTACCTCTCCCGCTTGGGGTGGCGCTAATTGCACGGTGGTAACTTCTAAAGGCTTTCCGGGTGCGAAGGCTACGGCGGCTTTTACATCCACGATTTTCTACTCCTAGTTTAAACGATGACTTCTCCTCTAACTGATAGCCTAAAATGTATAGAATGCGCGAAGTTTAATCTAATGCTTTGCAAGTCTCCCGCCAACTTTTTCAGCGCTAACACGGCGCGAGCATATATTTTATGAGTATTTTTACCCTGCAAGCTGTTAAAAAAGACTTTGGAATTAAAGAAATCCTTAAAGAAGCAAGTTTTAGTATTGATAGTACAGATAAAGTGGGATTAATTGGTACAAATGGTTCGGGGAAGTCTACGCTATTAAAATTGATCGCTGGTTTGGAATCTATTGATAGCGGACAGATTTTAGTTAATTCTGGGGTGAGAATTGTTTACTTACCTCAGCAACCAGATTTAGATGAAAATAATACGGTTTTAGAACAGGTTTTTGCTGATAGTGGCGAACAAATGGCATTGGTGCGCGAATATGAAGAAGTATCCGATAAATTAGCGCATCATACCGGAGATATAGAACAATTAATGTCACGTCTATCTACAGTAATGCAGAAGATGGAAACTAGCGACGCTTGGGAAGTTGAAACTAAAGCCAAGATTATTTTAACAAAGTTAGGAATTGATGATTTCGAGGCAAAAATTGGCACTTTATCCGGTGGATATCGCAAACGAATTGCTTTAGCTGCTGCCTTACTTTCTGAACCTGATGTATTGTTAATGGATGAGCCAACAAACCATTTAGATGCTTTATCTGTGGAATGGTTGCAAAGTTATTTGAATCGCTATCGTGGCGCTATTTTATTAATTACTCACGATCGCTATTTTCTCGACAAAGTTACTAATAGAATTATTGAAATTGATCGCGGCGATATTTATAGTTATAGCGGTAATTATTCTTACTATTTAGAAAAGAAAGCTTTATCAGAAGATTCGGCGGTTAGCACGCAACGAAAACATCAAGGCTTATTGCGCCGCGAGTTGGAATGGTTGAAAAAAGGGCCAAAAGCTCGGAGTACAAAACAAAAAGCTCGGATAGATCGCGCTCGGCAATTGCAAGCAACGGAGTTTAAAGAAGTTCAAGGAAAAGTAGATATTTCTACCGTTAGTCGGCGAATTGGCAAAAAAGTAATTGAGCTAAATAATGTTACTAAAGGCTATGGAGATCGGACTTTAATTAAAGATTTTACCTACGACTTTAGCCCCGAAGATCGCATCGGTATTATTGGCGGAAATGGTGCAGGAAAGTCAACTTTGATGGATATGATTACCGGAAGAATTAAGCCTGATTCTGGAGAAGTAGAAATTGGTACTACTATTCACATTGGCTATTTCGATCAGCATTCTGAGGAATTATTATCAGCTTTAGACGAAAATCAGCGCGTAATTGACTATATCAAAGAAGAAGGCGAATTTATTAAAATTGCTGATGGTACGCAAATTAGCGCTTCGCAAATGTTGGAGCGGTTTTTGTTTCCTGGAAATCAGCAATACTCGCCGATTCATATGCTTTCTGGTGGGGAAAAGCGGCGGTTATTTCTATTAAGGGTGCTGATGGGTGCGCCGAATGTATTAATTTTAGACGAACCGACAAATGACTTAGATGTACAGACATTAGCGGTTTTAGAAGAATATTTAGAAGATTTTAGCGGTTGTGCGATCGCAGTTTCTCACGATCGTTACTTTTTAGATCGTACTGTAGATACAATCTTTGCTTTAGAAGACGGGGGAAATATTCGCCAATACCCCGGTAACTACTCAGTATATCTAGATTACAAAAAAGCTGAAGAAGAAGCCGCTATTCCAACAGTTGTTAAAGAAAAAGCTCCGATTGAGAGGAGTTATAAGCAACCCGTAAATGACAATAAACCGCGTAAACTATCTTCCAAAGAAAAGCGCGAATATGAAACGTTAGAAAGTAAAATTGCTCAATTGGAAGTAGAAAAAGCTGAATTAGAAAAAGCTTTATATGCGGTTTCTCCCGGTGCAGTTACTAAGGTACGAGAACTCTATGAAAAAGTAGAAAATATAACTAAATCAATTGATACTGCAACAGAACGCTGGTTAGAATTAGCAGAAATTGAATCTTAATTTATCGAAGGTAAAAAAATGACTGTAACTTTAAGTTTACACCCAGTTTTAGAACTAACTGACGATCAATTTTACGAACTATGTCAAGCAAATCGTAACTTGAGATTAGAACGCACAGCAACCGGAGAAATAATTATTATGTCCCCCCGCAGGAGGAGAAACAGGACATCGAAATATTGAAATCTCTTTTCAAGTGCAAGCTTGGAGTAGTCAGAACGATTTAGGAATTGCTTTTGATTCTTCTACAGGTTTTAAATTACCTAACGGTGCAGAAAGATCCCCTGACGCTAGTTGGATAAAACGCGACTTCTGGGATAGTCTAAATGCAGAGCAAAAGCGTAATTTTCCGCCATTATGTCCTGATTTTGTGATTGAGTTGCGATCGCAAACTGACTCAATTAAAACTCTACAATTGAAGATGCTTGAGTATATAGATAATGGCGCAAAGGTAGGCTGGTTAATCGATCCCAAAACCCAAAAAGTAGAAATTTATCGTTTAGGAAAGCAAGTAGAAATACTCCAAAATCCGGGAACTTTATCCGGGGAAGATGTTTTACCAGGCTTTGTACTCAAGTTGAGTTCTATTTTTAAAGATGTTTAATAATTAATGCAAGTTTATATTAATCCTGCTTCCTCAAAAACCTTTTTTACGGTTAATTCTAAACCAGGCAAAAGAGAATCAATAATAAGCATAGTATCTGTATATATTCTACTTGAACCATCTTCAGAAAAAACTTCAATCGTTACAGCTTCAGGATCTACAACCCAAACTCTCGATATACCAGCTTTAAAGTAATCTGTAGTTTTATCTGCAAATTGTTTAGAAGTTTGACCAGGGGAGATAATTTCAATTACTAATTCTGGCGCAATCGGACAAGCTTCATTGCGTTTCCAACTTTTAGGTAAACGTTGATAAGAAATATAAGTTAAATCCGGTACAGGAACCCAATCTTCATCTTGGCGTTTCAAAACAATCGCCCACTCAGAAACAACCCTTCCTTTTCCTTTACACCAAGGATGTATAAGTAATAATAATGCCGATTGCAAAGTCGAATGAAAGTATTTAGGAGACACTTTAGCTACTGCATAACCATTGACTAACTCATAGGTTATATCTCCTATAGGCAAATCAAGAAACTTTTGTAAAGTGAGTTTGTTTTTTATGCTTACCATATATTAAATAACCCAATTCTATTTATTATCAACGCCGAAGGAGATTTTATATAATGAGCGTAAATAATCTTCAACATTTTAGCACTGATGAATTACTCAAACAGTTTAAGGAAGCTACTCTTCAAGGTAAACCACCTCAAGAACTTGTTAGGGAATTGCAAAAGCGCCCTGGTATTGTCTTAATTAATGCAACGGATTCAGCCAAAGTTACTTTAGAAAAAGCCCGCAAGGGCGATCGCAAAAAACCAAAAGAGCGATCGCACCGTGTAAATGTAACTTGTCTCAACACACCTAGCACGAACTCTAAGGTATCGTTAGGTAAAAACAGTTTTGCGTCAAAGTAACGTTAATGACTTTAGTTTCTCCTGATTCAGCACCCCACAAGAAAGCCAAAGCTTTAAAACCTTCTAGTCGTCGCCCAGCAAAAGAACTTTGTAGCGAATGCGGACTATGCGATACATATTATGTTCATTATGTCAAGGATGCTTGCGCTTTTATTAATCAACAAATAGCTGAGTTAGAAACCCAAACCCATACACGCAGCCGCAATTTAGATGATGCTGACGAACTGTATTTTGGGGTCAATCAGGGAATGATGGCGGCGCGGAAAACAGATCCAATTGAGGGAGCGCAATGGACGGGGATTGTTAGCAGTATTGCTATTGAAATGCTGACTAAAGGCTTAGTTGAGGGCGTTGTCTGCGTCCAAAATACTAAAGAAGATCGTTTTCAACCAATGCCAATAATTGCTCGTACTCCCGAAGATATCCTCAAAGCTAGAGTAAATAAACCCACACTTTCGCCGAATCTTTCGGTACTTGAACAAATCGAACAATCGGGGATGAAGCGACTGCTTGTAATTGGTGTAGGCTGCCAAATTCAGGCATTAAGAGCCGTTGAAAAGCAATTGGGGTTAGAAAAGCTTTATGTACTGGGTACGCCTTGCGTAGACAACGTTACTCGCGCTGGATTGCAAAAGTTTTTGGATACCACTAGCAAGTCGCCAGGAACCGTCGTGTCTTACGAATTTATGCAAGACTATCGAGTTCACTTTAAGCACGAAGACGGCTCAACGGAAACTGTACCCTTTTTTGGACTCAAAACCAACCAACTTAAAGATGTATTTGCCCCTTCCTGCATGAGTTGTTTTGATTATGTCAATTCTTTAGCAGATTTGGTAGTAGGTTATATGGGCGCACCCTTTGGCTGGCAATGGATTGTAGTCAGGAATAATACTGGGCAAGAAATGCTAGATTTGGTGCAAGATCAGTTGCAAGTTCAAGAAGTGATGTCTTCTGGCGATCGCACGGCTGCCGTTCAACAAAGCATTCCGGCTTACGACAAAGGGGTTACACTCCCTATGTGGGCGGCAAAAATGATGGGGGTGGTAATTGAAAAAATTGGACCTAAAGGTCTAGAATATGCTCGATTTTCGATTGATTCCCACTTTACCCGCAACTACCTTTACGTCCAACGCCAGCACCCAGAAAAATTAAATGCTCATGTGCCAGAATTTGCTAAAAAAATAGTCGCTCAATACCGCTTACCAGAATAGCAAGCCAAGCTTGGAGTTGTTTCATGAGTTACTGTATCAACCCCAGGTGTCAAGAACGCCAAAATCCCGACAACTTACAAAGATGTAAGTTTTGCGGTTCTCCCTTGTTGATAAGTGGACGATATCGGCTTGTTGAGCCATTACGGGAACTTTCGGGACTGCATACTACAGAAATATTTGAAGTAGACGATCGCGGCACGACGAAGATGTTTAAGGTATTAAATAGCGATCGCCCAAAACTAATTGAACTACTGCAACAAGAAGCGCGAGTCCTGCAACGCCTGCAAAATTTAGGAGTTCCTAAAATATACGAGTATTTTACTTTTTTACCCAACAATGAAACCAGAAAACTACATTGCTTGGTCATGGAGAAAATTGAGGGTCAAAATCTTAAGCAATGGAGCGAAGAAAATGAGCCGATTTCTGAACCCAGAGCGATTGATTGGCTCAAACAACTAACAAATATTTTAAAAGAGGTACACCAAGCAAAACTCTTGCATCGAGACATCAAGCCATCTAATATTATGCTGCGTCCTGATGGGCAATTGGTGTTAATTGACTTTGGCACAGTTAGGGAACTTACTCACACCTACGTCAATAAACTAGCTTGGAACGATATCACTCAAGTTTATTCTCCAGGATATACGCCCATAGAACAAATTGAAGGTCAAGCATCTAGAGAATCAGACTTTTTTGCTTTGGGACGCACGTTTGTACATTTACTTACGGGGATTTATCCGGCGGAATTACCCAAAAATCCGCAAACTAATCAGTTGGTATGGCGAAACCGAGCGCCGCACATTTCTGAGTGGTTGGCTTATTTAATTGAAGAATTAATTGCACCCCTACCCCAAAATCGACCCCACAACGCCCAAAGTATTTTGGAGTGCTTAGTTAAAGGCAATACCCACGACGAGACACGCCTACCTTTAACTACAAAGCAGATTGCAACTACAATCAATCAAATAACTCGCACTCAACAGCATCAAAGCTGTAATACTCAAGCTTGGCGTACTGGTCTTCAAATACTCCTAACTAGCGTTGTTGTCACTAGCTTAGTTATAGGCGTGCGCCAGCTAGGAGGATTGCAAACGTGGGAACTAGCAGCAATGGATAGTTTGCAACGCTTACGACCAATTGAAGGAGTCGATCCGCGTATACTCGTGGTGGCAATTTCTGAAGCCGATATTCAAGCGCAATCCCAAAGACAAGGTAGTTTAAGCGATCGCACTTTAGAGCAATTACTGATTAAACTAGAGCAGTACCGACCAAGAGCCATCGGTTTAGATATTTATCGCGATCTTCCCGTTAGCACAGCCTATCCAAACTTAACTAAATATTTGCAAAAGAGCGATCGTTTTATTGGTTTGTGTAAAGTTAGCGATCCCGATACAAATAATCCTGGGATTGCACCACCCCCAGAGCTATCACCAGAATTTGTCGGCTTTAGCGATATTATGCCTGACGATGATAGTGCTGTGCGCCGTCAGCTTTTAAATCTTACTCCACCTGCCAATTCTCCTTGTACTACCGAATACGCGTTTAGTCTTCAGTTAGCACTGTATTATTTGGCAACCGAAGGTATTGAACCAAAAGTTACTTCTCAGGGGAATTTACAGTTTAATGATATTGTTTTTGAACGTCTCACCCCTAATAATAGCGGTGCTTACAAAAATGCTGACTTGAGAGGTTATCAAGTTTTGCTCAACTTGCGCCCTTATCGTAAAATTACAGATATTGCTTTGCTTGTGAGTCTTAGAGATATTTTAGATGATCGCCTTACTCCAGCTATAAAGAAAAAATTGCAAGATCGAATTATTCTTATTGGGGTTACTGCGCCCAGCAGTGTTAACGATTACTGGTTTACACCTTATAGTAGTAGTCAGTCGCGCTTTGAAAAACAGCTACCGGGGGTATTCTTACAAGCCCAAATGATTAGTCATATTTTAAGCGCAGTATTGAATCGCAGACCTCTATTATCAGCGTGGAACTTATGGCTAGAAAATCTTTGGATTGCCGGATGGTCGATCGCCGGAGGTCTGCTGGCTTACTACTCTAAGCAAGTATTATATTTAGGAGTGACAGTTTTTGTTACACTTTTAACTTTATACGGTCTGTGTTTTGCACTTTTACTTCAAGGTAGTTTAGTTCCTTTAGTACCAACAGCTTTAGCATTAATATTTGCAAGTATCAGTATAATAATTTGCCGAAAATTATAGACTTAATGTAGTATTACTTTTTTTAAAATACCTTTATTTGAATGAAACTAGCGATGGAAAACATGAACCAAGTCTGTGCATTTGCCAAGCGTGCGCTCGGTACAATTGTCTTGGTGCTGATTAGTACAAGCTACATTACTGAGGCTAAGGCACAAAAAAATAGTTTTGATAATTTTACTGGGCGATCGCTCAGGCAAGTAGAAAGTAAACCTGTCCTAAAGCCCCAAAAGACTTCGCCAAGAGTAGGTTTCGTTCAACCCAAATTCCCCAGTAGTGGAGCGCCTAGCGGACGGCAAAGAGGAGCGGCAGGGCGGGGCAACTGTTTAAATAATGTCAAGATACCTTTAACAGCTTTAGTGCCGACAATTACAAAATCTGTTAGTAACAGACAAAGTGCGATCGTCGCTACCCAAGTTTGGGGATTAACAGTTAAGGAGCATCCAACTTTTTTGTTTTACGTTCCTTATACTCAAATATCTGCGGCGGGCGAGTTTGTGCTGCAAGATTCTGACGACAATGATATATACCGCGCTCCGGTATCACTTCCAGAAGTACCGGGGATTGTTAGGGTGCAACTACCGCCAGATTCTACACCTTTAGCAGTAGACAAAATGTATCATTGGTACTTTAAAGTTCGTTGCGCTCAAGGTATGGCAAGCCCAGTATTTGTGGAAGGATGGGTACAGCGAATCAATCTCAACTCCACTGTCGCCGATCAAATAGCCACAGCAATAACGTTACAGCAAGTCGCCTTGTATGCAAAAAATGGTATTTGGTACGATACCGTAGCACTTTTAGCTCAAATGCGTTTGCAGAATATGGAAGATGCGGCATCTAAAGCCGATTGGTACAATTTATTAGAGACAATTGATTTATCTACTCTAGCCTCGGAGTCAATTAAGAGTATGGAAACTAAAGATCAAAAATCCTTAGTAAGTACATACAACCCTTAACTTACCCACGCCCCTATTAAAGCCAATTACCAATTAAAACATAAGCTCCCCAATAACTAGGACGGCTGTAATTAGGATAGTTTTTTAAAAAACTCACCTGAGCGCGGCGGAGAGCTTCAGCTTTAGTAATTTTATTATTGGCTAACTCTCGATAAAATTCACCAATAAATAGGGCTGTAGCTTCATCATCTATTTGCCATAAGGAAGCTAAGGTACTGCGCGCCCCCGCCCGGATTGCTACCCCCGCCAGCCCCAAAGCAGCGCGTTTGTCACCTACGGCGGTTTCGCAGGCGCTCAAAACTAATAAAGAAATTGCCTCCGGTGAATTAGGATTGCGACTTTTTCCGCCGTTGGCATTGCGGAGCAAATTATCTAGTTGCTTAACATTAATTTCCCCATCGGCAGCTAGGATAAATGTATCTTTTGCTTGCGAACTAAATTGTCCGTGTGTAGCAAGATGAACAATATTAAAGTCTGTTGAATCGATGGCTCTAGCCAAAGACTTGCGGGTAAAGTTTTCATCTAACAGTTGATTAGTGGCTACTCCGGCTTGCTTAATTAGGTTAAATTCGGCTTTGACGGCGGGAAGTGCGGGGTAAGGAGAGTTGGCAGGAGCAATGCTAAGTCCCGCCGTTAAGGCTTTTAGCCCATTTTGGGGTAAAGGTTGTGGAGCTAGTAGTTGCAAGCCAGGACTTAAGGTTACAGCGTACTTTTCAACCAAATACTGTTTGCCATCATACAAGGTTGCCATCGGAATATTTTGCAACGCTCCATCAAGTACAAATACCAAGGTTTTAGCACCACTTTTAGCGATTTGCGCTTCCGCAGGTTGAATTAACCAGCTATATACTTCTTGAGATAAAGCTTTAACCTCTTTAATGGTGTCGGGTTCTGTTAGCTTGAGGCGGAGAGTTTCTAAAGTTTTTTCTACTTGAGGTTGAGATTTTGTAATGGTGTAGTGAGTTAGGGGCGCATTGGGGAGTTTGAGAATAACTTCGGTGCGATCGCCTAAAATAATTGGATAGATAATCGCTGCACTTTGATCTTCTTTATCTGCCAAACTATCGATTAATATCGAATTGCCTTCGATACAAGCTTCCCGAAAAAAGTTATCTAACTGCGCTACTTGCAGTGATTCAATTACCGCCCGTGCTTGAATTAAGTTTTCTTGAGTAACGGTGGGATTATCTTTACTTAAAAGCAAATCTACTAATTCCCGATAAACCGGTTCTACTTCTTCTCGAAAAGAAAATTGCACTTCTGGATTTATCGCCACTAAATCGTTGCGTAAAGACTTGAGGAGACTAACAGATTCGGTGTAAGCTGCGATCGCTTTTGTTAGTTTACCTTGAGCTTTAAATATCTGTCCTAGCTGCCACGAGGAGCGATAAGCTATATCGGGAGCATTAATTGATTGAGCAATCACAAGAGACTGTTCTGTTAACTTTTGGGCATTTTCCCACTGTTGAGTTTGGACGTACAACTGCCCTAAATTACTTAAAGCATAAGCCTGGGCCCGTTTATCTCCAAAGCTTTGAGCTTGCTGAACAGAAATTGCTAGTAATTGAGCAATTTCGGCTAAATCTGGTGTCGGCAATTCTTGTAAACTCTGAGCAAAATCAATTTGAGCGTATATTGCTTTACTGCTTAAAGGTAAACTAGCAATTTCTGTTTTAATTTGGGGCAATAAGGATTTCGCCGCGACAGTTTGATTTGTTTCTATTAACAAACTAAGTTGATTTAGTTGCGCTTGGGTTTTAAGAATTCCAGAGGAGGTGTTTGTAGCTTGTTTGTAGTATTTTAAGGCGGCTTTATTATCTTTTTGCGCTCTTGCGGTATTCCCCAAACTAAACAACGCACTGCCAACATCTGGAGTTGAATTTAGTTTTTGAGCTAAAGTTAAACTTTGCTGCAATATTTGCTGTGACTGTTCCAAATCGCCGACTACTCGTAAACCATTGCCTAAGTTGCGTAATCCAGCTATTTTAACTAGCGAATCCGGTTGTTTTTGCAGGTTTTGGTTAACAGAATTTAGGGTAGCTAAAGCGCGACGGTAAAACCCCAATGCTTGCAAAGCCAGAGATTGGTTAATTAAACTTCGAGCAATACCAGTTTCATCTTTTGCCTGAGTGTAAGTCGCCGTTGCTTGAACCCAAGTATTCAAAGCTTCCTGAGATTGACCTAAACTTAGCTGAAGACTACCTTGAGTGTTGAGAGCTTGGGCGAGAATTGGTAGATTTTTAGCAGTCGAGGGTGGCAATAATTTTAGGCTAGATGCGATCGCTTTTGTTGCCTCTTCCCATTGTCCAAGTTGCTGATAAGCCAAGGAAAGATTGCTTAATACCATTGCTTGATTAGCTACATCGTTTTGCTTTTGGTAGGCTTGTAAACTGAGTTGCCAAACTTTGATCGCCGCCAAAAACTGCCCAGTTTCATATAATTTTCTACCTGTTTGGACTAGCTGCGAGTCTTCTGTAGCTTGAAGTGGCGATACCGATGGCAAAGAAGCCGCTATTAATTGTTCGGGAATTAAACATATTATTCCTACAGCAAGACTTGCTTGTAGCAGCTTTTTGGCTAAATCCTTTTTAGGTCGGGAGTTGGTCAAAATGGGTTGTAATTCACCGAAAAATATAAACCATTTTCTTGCCATGTTTTATCCCCTGAAGAAATCTCAACCACAGGAATACCCCAATCTAATCGAGCCGTAAAATCATCGCCCCATTGACAGCGTAAACCCAGACCTAGAGACGCTAAAGTATTAGATTGCGAAGTGTTGCCTGTTTCAACTGTACTGGAATTATTCCACGTAGTACCAATATCTACAAAGGGTACTAACT
This sequence comes from Synechocystis sp. PCC 7509, assembly GCF_000332075.2. NCBI lineage: Bacteria > Bacillati > Cyanobacteriota > Cyanophyceae > Synechococcales > Merismopediaceae > Synechocystis > Synechocystis sp. PCC 7509. The sequence goes on from NZ_ALVU02000001.1 coordinate 1,489,216, forward strand.
GTAGGAGCAATTTTTGCCTGCGTAAACGGTAAATAGGTAGATGCAATTCCACCGATGTAAAAGCACCATTATCCGTAAGTAAAGCATCTTGACGATAACCTCTAACGTTTTTGATACCGCCTAGTCCAAACTGTTCTAAGGGTACGAGCGGTCTATCTGCTAATTGCACGTCTGCGCGGACTAAAAGCAATGTATCCCTAGCTAAAAGTTTCACCCATTGCCCTTGTCCCCGCCAAGAGAAAAAGCGGCTATCTGGTTGATTTTGATTAATTGTGGAATTTAGAGCGCCAATCCCTAAACTAAATTGAGAACGAGCGGCGATAATTTCGTTATTGTTGCGAGCAGTCCAATCTTGAAAAAATTGCGCTACCGAAACGCGGGTACGTCCTCGCTCATCCGCACCAGAAGAGGGAAAAGGTATTTGCACTCCTTCTAAAAATAAAGCATCACTCTCTCTACGTGCGGTGGTCAAACCAAGGGCAAATTCTTGACTTGGTGTTTGAATAATTGGTTGACGCAGAGTTAGTTCGTAGTAGCGAGAACTAGCATTAATATCGAGGAGATTAAAAGGAGACTCAATTATCTTGCTGGCGGAAGTACCGTAGCTAAAACTAAGAGTGCCATCGCGGGGATTGAGAGGTAACCTATAGCTGGCATCTAAACTATTGCTGCCGTCAGTGTTGCTGTAGGCTAGGCTTAGACTATCTCCTAAACCCAAAAAATTGGCATCATTTACCTGTATTTGGCGGCGGAAACTTCCCACACTAGGCGATCGCGCATTATCTGCCACAATTGAAATATGGAATGGTTGCGCCTCAACAACATTGACTTCTAATATACTCGTGCCAGAGCGAGAACCCGTTTCTAGTTCCGCCACCAGGTTTTGAATTAAGGGATTGAGTTGCAATAGTTGTAACGCGGCGAGGAGTTGCTGTTGGTTAAGCGGTTGACCTGCACCAATTGCAATGCGATTTCTAATATAATTAGGACTTAATCGTTTAGTTCCCGTAATATTAATCGCTTCTAAACTACCTTCCACTACTTGAATTTTCACCACACCATCTTGAAGCGTTTGCGGTGGAATCAAAGCGCCAGAAGTTATATAACCCCGTTCTAAATACAACTGAGTAACCGCCGCACGAGCATTGAAAACTTCGGCAAAAGAAATTGGTCTATTAGTATAAGGAGCAAGGACTTGAGCAAATTCTGCCGCGCTAAACACGGTACTTCCTTCTACCTCAAATCTTTTTACTGTAATCGTTGAAGGAGCTTCCCCAGGGATGGGTTCTGGAGTTGTAGGTATAAGAGGAATTTGGAGCAGTTCTTCTGGCGGTGGTAGCGGCGCGGGTGTAGGTAGTAGTTCGGGGGTTGGCTCGCTAGAGGGCAGTAAGTCCTGGGGAGCAGATAATTGGGCAGTTTCTAGGTTTTTAGATTTTTCAGAGGCTGAACACGCTGCTGAGAGGCAATAACTGTTATTAAGATGAGATTCTAGCTCAAGATCCTGGGCTTTTAATGGTGTAGCGCTACTTAATACGATTAAGCTTAATTGCCACCATACAGAGCTAAAGCAGCTAACAACTTGTTTAGGAGCCATGACAGCTATTAGATTTCATCCAAGGAATAGAAGGCGTAACGTTAGAAGCCGAAGCTGTAAGTATTACCTCTCCTTTGTCACTGATTACCCATCCTTGAGCTTCCACTAGGGGCATTTTGTCAAGGTTTTGATTGGTGGGTGCAACTACCTTTACTTGCGGAGCAACTTCTCTTTCTGGCTTACCCAAATCTGCTAAAGCCATGTCACTTCTAAAAGCTTCTTGAGGATTAGGTGGCAATCCGCCGCGTCCAGTGACGACAAACTTACTACCTCTAACTACGCTAGAAGAACAGCCTTGAGCAATCAATCCAGAAATATTAACAGGCTCGGTGGGTAGGGTTAGCAAGGCATTTTCGGGATCGTTTTCTAGCCTATCGATTTCGACTACACCATCAATACCCTGTTCCGAGGAGGCAGTAATTTTACTATCAGGAGATAGAAATAGTCCTTGGGTAGTAATGCTAATGTTGCCGCCATTACCTGTACCATTAGCATTGGCGGTAATGTCGCTATTTTCTAGAGCCGTTAATAAGTCTGTAGAAATTGCAATATTACCCCCATTTCCTTTCCCTTGGGCGTTAGTAGATATTTCACTATTCCCTCTTAGTAAGAGTGAATTTAGACCATTTAGCGATATATTCCCGCCACCAGTACCTAATTTACTTGTAGCTGTAAATTTTCCTTGATTATTTAAACTAACAGTCGAAGCGGTGACTTCTAAGTTACCTGCATTACCTGTATTTTCACTACTGACACTAACTTCCGCGCCATCTCGAATTATCAATGTCCCAGTTTTGAGAATTAAGTCACCAGCATTTCCAGAACCTTGAGTGGTAGTGGATAAGCCTGTCTTTTTGGATAAATTACCACCGATTAGCTCTATAGATTCCGAGGCATTTATCGTTATATTTCCTCCTTGTCCTGTAGCTAATATAGTTTGATCCGGTAATAACACAACACTAGACTCTGTGGTAATTAAGCCTCTATCTCGAACAATCAACTTGCTAGTATTAACAGTGATGTCGCCTGCATTTCCAGAAGTAAAAGTTGCGCTTGACAAGCCACTAAACTCCTCAAGTTCTGAAATCCCACTGATTTCTACAGACTCGGAGGCATTTATCATGATATTTCCTCCGTTTCCCGTCCCTGGAATGAAATAGGGTGGTTCAAAAAGATAGAATCCACTAGCTGCCGTTGATATTTGAGAACCATCTAGGACAATTAGCTTTTGAGCATTGATAACTACGTTGCCTCCATTTCCGGAGCCTTGAGTTTGAGCTAAAATTTGCGAAGCATTGCTCAAAATTACATCTTTGCCTTGGATTTGAATACTGCCGCCGCTCTCACCACTAGCATCTAATGTAGATCCTTGAGATAAGCGAATATCCTGAAAATTCTCTATCCCTTCATAGCCTAAAGTCCAACCTTGATTTGTGGTTTTTAAACTAACTAAACTTAAACTATTCACACTTCCTATTTCAATTCGACCTTCTATTGCTGTTATATTTCCACCATCTAAATTAATATTGCCGCCCACCAAAGCTAAAGTTTTTCCGTTTGTGACTTGCAACCCAACAGGAATAAATAAGCTATTAACCATCCCATTTGGACTAGCTTGGGAGCGGTTAATAATTGCTGCCGGGTTTGAGCCAAATTGCAAGCCTACAGGAACACTTAAGGTTAGTAAAGGTGATAATTGAGGTTCTGTAGCACTAAACTGACTCCCATCAGCAAAATTGAGACTATTGGCTGTACTCGCCACAAAAGAGCCACGTATATCTAGACTGGCATTTAGACCAAAAATAATCCCGTTAGGATTGAGCAAAAATAGATTGGCATTACCTAATACACCAAGCACTCCTTGAATATTAGATGGGTTACTTCCGGTCACTCGACCGATAATATTTTCAACTCCAACGGGGTTAGAAAAATAAGCTTTTTGTCCTTCAACGATATTGAATTGTTGAAAGCTGTGAAATAAGTTTTTGCCCCGGATTGCTCCATTGTCAATTTGTTCAACTAGAGGCTCAATTTGTCTAATTGTAGAGCTTTCAGAGCCTAAAGAGGTGTCGCTTTCGATTTGAGCAAGGGCAGTATGGTCAAAAGTTGCGATCGCTGTACATATTATCGAAAAAAATGCGACTTTTGTACTCCATGTCTTATAGTTAACTCGACTCATTACTACTTTTGCCTTTAGAGAATGTTTTTAAAGGCCTTGAGTTGGTAGCTAAATTATTACCTACCAACTCATCCCTCCAAAAAGGGAAACTTTAAGCCCTTCTCTCTTTGTCAGGGGCTAGAGAGCAGGGCTTTTGTATGGAAAGTTACAGACTTTAACTTTTCAAACATCCCTTTAAAGTACACCATACTAGATCGCGGCCCAAAACCAAAAATATCAATCTAGATTGATACTTGGCAACACGGTTTAGGAAGACAAGGGCATCTTAGTGCCATCATCCCTACATCATTAATTTTAAACTCAACAATCACAGGGTGTTCTTCCGAGATAGTTACATCGCGTTTCAATAAAATACTTTTAAAAGTAGGTAGCATTTCCGCTTTACTAAAAATCTCAACTATCTCTTGTCCAATAGTTTCATTTAGCTTTATTTGTTCCAGGACTTCTATATTGCTTCCGTTGGCTTGGTCCCAGTAACAGAGGGAACTTGATGAATCAAGCTCCCTTTGACAATGTAATAAAGTTTCGTCACCCCACTTAAATTTTACTGTAATGGGTTCGTTGGTTTGTATACCTTGAGTTTGTAACATTTTACTCAAGCCAAACTCAATTTCAGCTCTAGTTAAAGCTTGGATTAATTCTGTAGCAACGTCATTATCTATCATCTTTTCTGTTCTCCCAAATAGATTAATTTTACGAAGTCAAATTGTACTAATAGCAATGGTGATATTTACTGTAAAATGCTTGTACAACTTAAAATAGTAAAATGCAAATTTTACTAAGCTTATTTACTATCAATTAAGTTTTTCAAACTATTGAGACTATTTAACAAGTAGTACAATTTATTTCTAATACAGCAGGAATTTAGGCAATTTCGGATAATTTTGTCCAATTATTACTTGAGTTTGCGGGCGATCGCACTCCAACCTATACGTCAGAATCTGGCTAAGGCGAAATTTTTAGGCGATCGCTCTCAAAATAAGGTTCTAGAAACCAAGATTTAAATTGCTTCTACAGCAACAATAGCAGCTTCAAGAGCGATCGCCACGTGCGTCCAATGAGTCCCCCCCTGACAAAACACTACATAGGGTTCTCGCAAAGGGCCATCAGCAGAAAATTCGGAGGTACTACCATCAATAAATGTGCCGCCAGCCATTACCAACAAGCTCTCGTAACCCGGCATTTCTCCCGGAACGGGGTCTAAGTAGGAACCGATGGGAGAATGCTGTTGGATCGCCTTGCAGAAGGCAATTAGTTTTTGCGGCGAACCCAGTTTAATTGCTTGAATCACATCCCGTCTAGGAGACATTGGTAAGGGATTAACAGGATAACCAAGCTTGTCAAATACGTAAGCTGTTAAGTGATTGCCTTTAATTGCTTCTCCTACCATTTGCGGCGCAAGAAAAAGCCCTTGAAAAAGCAGCCGATTTTGGTCAAAGGTTGCGCCACCATAACTACCAATTCCCGGAGCAGTCAAGCGGCAGGCAGCAGCCTCTACTAAGTCAGCGCGACCCGCAACGTAGCCACCAGCCGTCACAATTGTGCCGCCAGGATTTTTAATTAGCGATCCCGCCATCAAATCCGCTCCTACGGCAGTGGGTTCTTTGTCTTCGATAAATTCCCCATAGCAGTTATCGACAAAACAAATAGTATTAGGATTTTGCTGTTTAACGATCGCCACAATTTTTTCTATATCGTTAATAGATAAGCTAAAGCGCCAAGAATAACCGCAGGATCGCTGAATTAAAACAAGCTTTGTGCGATCGCTCACTCCTTGTTTTAAATTTTCCCAAGCGATCGTTCCTTCGGGAGTTAGATCCAATTGGCGGTAACTAATGCCAAAATCTAATAGTGAACCTTGTCCGTTACCTCGGATACCAATCACTTCCTCTAATGTGTCGTAAGGAGTACCAGCTACTGCTAACATCTCATCCCCAGGACGGAGAACGCCAAACAAAGCACAGGCGATCGCGTGAGTGCCAGAAACAAACTGCACTCGCACGGCGGCGGCTTCTGCGCCCATTACTTGAGCAAATACTTGATCTAAAGTTTCCCGTCCTAGGTCATCATGTCCGTAGCCACTTACTCCGGCAAAATGATGAACCCCTACCCGGTGATCACGGAAAGATGCTAAAACTTTTTGGAGATTTTGCTTGACCTGAGAGTCAATTTTATAAAAAATAGGAAATAGTGCTTGTTCTGCTGAACTTAGCACCTGGGCGCTGTTAATCATGACTTTTTTCGCAATCGAGATTAGTGAACTATTTATAAATTCACGTAAGATCGGTAAGACTATTCGTATTAAGGGTACTGCATGACGATTGCCACCTCAACCAAACCCACACTCAACTGGGTAAATATCACTTTTTTCGCGGCTCTACATATTGGCGCATTATTTGCCCTACTTCCCAGCAATTTTAACTGGAGAGCAGTAGGCGTTGCCTTCTTTCTATACTGGGTAACTGGAGGCTTGGGGATTACTCTAGGATTCCACCGCCTAGTTACTCACCGCAGCTTTCAAACTCCTAAGTGGCTAGAGTATTTTCTAGCTCTTTGCGGAACCCTTGCTTGTCAAGGTGGCCCTTTTGAATGGATTGGAATGCACCGTATACATCACTTGCATTCTGACCAAGACTTAGATCCGCACGATTCTAATAAAGGTTTTTGGTGGAGTCACTTAGGTTGGATGATTCACCACGCCCCTGCTCAAGACGAAATTTCCCGCTATATCAAAGATATTTCTGACGATCCTGTTTATCAGTTTTATCAAAAGAATATGATCGGGATTCAAGTTGCTTTAGGAGTAATACTTTTACTCCTCGGCGGCTGGTCTTTTGTAGTTTGGGGAATTTTCGCCCGTGTAGTAGTGGTTTATCACTGCACTTGGCTAGTAAATAGCGCAACTCACAAGTTCGGTTATCGCAGTCACGAATCTGGAGATAATTCTACTAACTGTTGGTGGGTAGCTTTACTGGTATTCGGTGAAGGTTGGCACAATAATCACCATGCTTTTCAGTATTCGGCTCGTCATGGTTTGCAGTGGTGGGAATTCGATTTAACTTGGCTAACTATTCGATTGCTGCAAACTTTAGGTTTAGCAACAAACGTTAAACTAGCGGCAATACCTGTAAAAGAGTAGATTCTAGCTTGTTAGGCTGGGCATCAAACTTAAAACAAAAAATTTGTCTGCCTTTTTTAGTCCGTAGATTAAATAAAAAGTCGCTTCACCTTCTGGAGCGGCTTTTTTACTGGCACAAAATACAACTGGGTTTAGCCTTTGCTAAAACTTGATAACAAACCAATATTGGCTATTTACCAAATTAAAACAGAAACTAAACCCAGTGAAGACACGCTAATTAAATTATCCTAATTTTCTAGCGTCTGCCCCGTACCGGAACTAAGCTTAAGTAATCCAAGTCAAAAGCCGAGACTTTCTGCGCGTAGTTATTTTTTGTATTAACGGCGGCTGCCATTTCGCGGTATTTGCCGGGATCTCCTTCGGGAAGACGGCGTTCTTTGTTCTTGCGGCTGTAGTATTCGTCCAAGGTAAAACGCCAATCGGTCTTGACTGTGCCTACTTGTTCGCGGTAATCTTCGCCGTAACGAGGAGTTACCAGGTTAAATGGTCGTCCTTCCATCCGCTTGCGTTGGTAAGGTACAACGTTGTCGCCAAAAGCGTCGGTATACTCTGGAGAATCGATTAAGGCATCTACAAAGCCATAGAAACCCAAAGTCCCAATTTTAATTGACCAAGCAATTTCTTCAGCTTTGTTGTAAGCACAACGACCCAAAAAGCGCTTGAGACAAATATCAACTAAACGATAGTTATTGTTAACGCCAACAACTAATTCGTAAAACCGCGCAGATTTTGCAAGTCCCCGGATAAAGTCGCGGATGGTAATGCTGCGATTTTTTACTTGGGATTCTAGTTGAATTTGACGGTTAGCTTTCAGGGTTTCGTGTTCGCTAAAAACTTGGCGATAGGTTGCCCAAATTATCTCTTGAAGCGCGGTAGCTGAATCTGCGTCTTCAATCCGATAGATGTAAGGTGTGTCCTCATCAAGGTCTGCCTTACCGAAGCTGGCGACGCGATGATTTTGAGTTGTTGGCTTGTATTCAAGCAACGGTAGTTCCATGCTGCTTTTCTCCATTAAATAGGGTGAATAATGTAGTCAAAACGACTTTTATAACCGAGTAGGAAAGCTCGCCGAAGGATTAATTGAAACGGCGGCTTCTTTATTATCTCGCGTCATGTCAGGAATTTGAATGTTAGCTGTTTGAACGGGTTGAGGAACAACAACGCGGATACTGAGGCTTTTTGCCATATCCATAAAGTTGTTGATATCGCCCCACTTGTAGCGCTCCGTTTCTAGTTTGTCACGCCAGTAGTTGCCATAGCGAGGGGTAACTAAGTTAGTTGGTCTATCTTTGTAACGGCGGCGTTGGAAGGGTACGGTATTATCGCCAAAGCTACTACGATATTCTTCACTATCGATTAAAGCATCTACAAAGCTACCCCATCCTAGAGTTGCAACTTTTATTGACCAAGCAATTTCTTCTTCTTGGTTGTAAGGCGCTCTCCCTAGTAAGCGTTTGAGACATAATTCCACTAAGCGGTAGTTGGAATTGGTTTCTACTACTAAGTTGCGGAAAGCATCAGACTTTGCTATTCCTCGGATAAAATCGCGGACGCTAATCGAGCGGTTTTTTAGCTGCGATTCTAGCTGAACTTGGCGGTTAAACTGTAAAATTTGGTGTTCGCTGAGAACTTGGCGGTAAGCGGCGTTGATTAAGTCTAGTACGTCGTTGGGATTTGAGCAGTCTTCAATCCGGTAAATCCAGGGCGTATCTTCGTTGGATACTTCGTAGCCAGCAACGCGCTGATTTTGGGAAGAAGGTTTGTAGTCAAGTAAAGGGATTGACATGGTAATAACTACGGGTGAGTTTTGCTGTGAACAAATTGCCTATACCTTGGGGTTCGCTGCGGGGATGTAGCGGTAGGGTAAGGCGGCTTCTTTGGGCTTTACGGTACGTTCTATCGAATTTTGTCCTTGAGTCATATCGAGAAGTTCCATATTTTTGACTTGGGACGTAACGGAGGCGATGGTGCGCTGGTAGTTGTTTTCGGTAAGTAAAAGCCCTCCAGCCATAGACATAAAGTTGCTAGGAATAGCTTTTCTGACTACTTCTTTGGTAACTTCTCCCGTTTGGCGGGTTTGATAGAAGGAACGCCCACCGATCGCTCGCAAAGATTGGCGATCGCGGAAATCATTGCCATAGCGAGGATTAACTAGGTTAAAGGGGCGATCTTTATAACGGCGACGTTGGTAAGGAATAATATCGTTACCGAAGTTTTCGCGGTATTCCTCACTGTCTACCACTGCGTCTATAAAGCCATGTAAGCCGCGAGTAGCAATAACAATTGACCACGCGATTTGCTCGTCTTGATCGTAACTAGCGCGTCCCAAAAACCGCTTAAAAGTGATATCTACCAAGCGATAGTTAGAATTTGTCTCCCCAACTAATTCCCGGTAGACTTCCGACTTACCCAATCCCCGGATAAAATCGCGCACTGTAATCGCCCGATTGCGTAATTGCGATTCTAGGTATAGTTGGCGGTAACTTTCTAAAATTAAATGTTCGCTGAAAATTTGCCGATAACCTGCCCAAATTAGATCGTTAATGTCTGTACCGGTGGTAGCATCGGCAGCGCGATAAATTCTTGGTTTATCTTCGTCGGGGACTTCATAGCCTTCAACGCGCTGGTTTTGCGTTTTTGGTGTAACTTCAAGTAATGGTATTGACATAATAAATTGACCTGTTTTTATACTTGAGATAAAACTTGTTGCGCCCAGTGGAGGCGCGATCGCACTCCTACATCCGATTCCGTTTGACTTTGCCCGTCAAAATGACTCGTTATTTGCGCTTTTAATTCGGGAATCTTTGCTAGTGCTTGCAATCCCACCGTCGCCGCGTAACGAATTGACCAATCAGTATCGCCGGAGATTGATAAAAGCGTTGCCATTGCTTGCTGTTGAGCCGGATAAACCTGCTCTGGGTTCAGTCGATCCCATTGCAACCTTCCTAGACCAATAGCTGACCCCCGACGGACGCTAGGCGCAAAATCTGTAGTGGCCGCATTGATAAATAACTCTAGAGCGCGGGGGTCGCAAATCGCGGCTAATGCCCGAATTGAATACGCTCTTGCTCCATAGTTGTACTCATCTAATTGTTCCATTAATGGTTGCACGGAATCCGTGCCTAGTTCAATTAGTCCAGCTACGGCGGCGATCGCGGCGGCGGGGTTGTTATACCCCAATACAGCAATTAAAGTAGAAATTGCCTGTTTATCCTTAACGGCTACCAAAGCCTGCACTGCTGCCACTAATTGGGCAGGTTCAGACGCTTGTTCGACGGATTGGATTAGTTCTTGTAGGGCTGTCATTGAAAATTAGCTTATAGTAGAGAATCCATAAGACTCATTACCCGAATAGCATCAGATAAATTGGCTTGGAGGGCAAGATGTTCTAATAATCCCTTCAGAGCAATTAACTTAAAACTGCTTTCTACAGAACATTGGGCGATCGCTTCGGCAGCAGGTAAATAACCAATTGCCCCTAAATCCGTTAAAGCTACCCGACGTAACTTGACATCGCTACCCTTTAGTGCATCAACTAGACGTTGTCCGTAGACATCATTTTGAGTCAGTTGGTACAGAGCGCGTAAGGCGGCGTACTGTACTTTGACTACAGGCTGGTTTAGGAAGCTTTCAATTAGTGGCACGGTTTCTGTTGCGCCCAAACTGCCCAAGGCTTCGATTACAGCTTCACAAGGCTCTAGTGAGTGAGGTCTTCCGGTAACTTGCTTTGTTGCTTCTGTTCCACTATTTAGTAGCAATTTTAAAGCGGGGATAGCCGTAGTAGCGCCGAGCATTTCCAACGATTGAGCAGCAGCTTCGCGCACGTAGAAGTCAGAACATTCCAAAGCTTGAATTAAGCTATCAATAGCGCTTTTATCCTCCAATTTGCCCAACGCTCTAGCCGCATTGCGACGCAAGGGGTAGTCTCCAAGCTCGGTGCGGTGATCTTCGTCAGCTAAGGCAACAATTAAAGCGTCTACGGCTGCTTTTGTGCGGATGCGAAATTTTCCCAACCACCAAGCGGCATAGTAACGCAGACTCAAGTCTTCTTGCTGCAAAGAGGCGATCGCACTTTCCTCGGTCAACGGCGTTACGGTTTCAGGACTAGAATCCACCATCGGAGCTTTAGCTTTTAGCAGACTCGCTAGTTAAAGATTCTATATTCACAATTTTGCCGCCTAAACGAGTAATTCTTTGCATTTCCTCATTCATGCGGCTGTATGGCACGGTAACAAATACGCTACCACTGCGCCGAATACCATGATTATTTTTGTCTGTTTCTTCGTTTTGCTTTAAGCCCGTAACTTCGTAACGAAATACCCGACTAGCAGAGGAAGAAATACCGCCAGTCCCGACGATTGTTTGACCGAACATTGTGTTAGCTCCTATAGTTATTTTGCTTTTTCTTGAGCGCCGGTCGCTTTACTTTTACCTTTAGCTTCAAGGTTTTGATTAGCGGTGGCCGCTTCAGTTTTTGCTTGACTATTGCTATCTTCTAGTGTCAACGGTTTAATGCTAACGATTTTGCCGCCCATGCGGTTGATGCGGTGCATTTCTTCATTCATGCGATTGTATGGCACGGTAATGTAAAAGCTGCCACTCTCACGAATCGGATAGCTGAGTTGGTCTGATTCGTAGGTTTGACGCATTCCCTCAACTTCGTAGCGGAACATCCGATTTTCGGCTCCACTAAGCCTGCTACTACCAAGTGCAGTTTGACCAAACATCTATTATTGCTCCTGTAAATTAATAAATAGCTGTTAGCTCTTAGTTGAATTAAATTCTCCAATTGCTAACAGCCTACAGCTTAAGCTGGTGTAACGCTGACGATTCTGCCGCCTTTTCTGACGATTTCTTGGTACTTTTGCGATAGTCGCTCGTAGGGAACCATAATTGCTGTAGCACTACGGCGCACGTAAGGATAGCCTGGTTGCAAAATTCCTGTTACTTCAATTCTGAACATCCGTCCGCTTTCTTGGGGAGTCCCGCCCAAAGCTTTAGCCGAAGCGGAGTCTTGAGGAATAGAGCCGCCATGTCTCCAACTTGAGCCGCCACCAGAAGGCTTAACGATTGTCCCGGCTTTGTTTTGACCGAGTTCACGCGTTAACCTAGGAGACTTTCCGCCGACAGATCCGCGATCGCTACTAGCATAACCTCGATACAACCGAAACATTCTAGTAAAGCCTACGGTTCTAACTCCCGCATCTACCATAAATCCGGTGTAGTAAGGAACAACGCTATTGCCAAACTTTTGCTCGTATTCGATGCTGTCAATGTAAGAATCAATATCTACATCGTAGCCTTGCTCCTCGCACTGCCCAGTATGAATTGCCCATTCAGCTTCATCGTAAGGAGCGCGACCTAAAAGGTGCTTAAAATTGACTTCAACAAAACGTTGATTTGAATTGGGGTAGAAAAATTTATTTTTGTATAACTCAGATTTGGCTACCGCCCGGACAAATTCGCGTACTGTAATGCTTCCTTGTCTTAGTAACGATTCTGCCGAAACTAGGCGCTCGGATTTCATGATATAGTCGTTACCCAATACCTGACGGTAAACGGCTCGAATTACCGTTTGTAAGTCGCTCTCTGTCCAATCTGGTCGCAATTCAATTCGTGAAGAAGCATCGAACGCAGAAAGCCCAAGCGATCCTGCGGCTGCTAAAGTGTTCACCATTAAAGCGCTCATAAACCGTCCCTATGCTGTTATTTAGATTTTTATAATGAGGCTCTTGAAAAACAATGCCCGGAAAAATTAGTAACTGTTAGCAACAATATCTCTCGTGCGCCAACACTCACTTATTCTTCCGGGCAAACTACTCTAAAACTAGCTTAGGGCGCTAATTGCGTAGTCGATGTAGGTGTTGGTTTGGTTGGCTTCTTGTCCGCTCATACCATGATTTGCTTTGATGTGGTTCAAAGCTTCGATGTACCAGCTAGGAGATAGCTCGAAAGAACGGTTGATTTCATCCAATCCAGCAATTAGATACTCATCCATTGGTCCTGTACCACCAGCAATTAGGCAGTAAGTAATCATCCGCAAGTAGTGACCAATGTCACGAGCGCACTTAGCTTTACCGCGTGAATCGGAGGAGTACTGAGGCCCTTGCATTTGGGTGGTGTAGGGGAATTTTTGGTAAACTGCGTTTGCAGCACCGTCAATTAGCTTTTGAGCGCTTTGTGTCAAACCACGCGCTGCATTTAAGCCAGCGTTAGCTTGAGCAAATCTACCATTAGCTGCTTGTAATTCAGTATTGCCCAAAAAACGTCCTTGGGTATCAGCAGAGGCGATCGCTTCGGTAATTGGTGTTTTCATTTTTTAGATTTCTCCTTTAAACTTGTTTTGCAATTTTTTTTCAAGTATTTGACTTAACTAAATCGTTAGTTAAGCAACAGAAGATGCAGCGCGGTCGAAGTAGCTTGCTAATTCAGACATAATTGCACTGCAATCGCCTTGAACAATACCGGAAGCTTTGGCATCATTAGCGATGTTGATGGCGATATCTTTCATTTTTTGTACGCCAGAAGCAGTTGAACCGCCGGGTACGCCCAATGCTTGGTAAGTTTCGCGCAAGCCATTTAGGCAGCGATCGTCTAGTACACTAGCGTCACCAGCCATTAGTGCGTAGGTAACGTAACGTAAGATAATTTCCATGTCGCGCAGACAAGCTGCCATACGACGGTTGGTGTAAGCGTTTCCGCCTGGTTGGATTAGTTGAGGCTGATCTTCAAACAAAGCGCGAGCAGCGTCAGAAACGATGCTAGAAGCATTTGTGCTGATCCGGTTTACTGCGTCAATACGCTTGTTGCCTTCTTTAACCATATTTGACAGCGCATCAAACTGATTGCCGCTCAAAAATTCACCTTTTGAATCAGCCTGAGAAACTACCTTAGCGAATGCGTCTAACATGAACTCAATTCTCCTAATTGCTTAACTTTTGAGTGCAGTTTTGCTAAAAAGCGAAAATGTTGGATAGATAGAACAGACACAAAAAACATTTTATTCAAGTCGCCGATCGTTTTTTCTCTTAGTTCCTTTTAAAGTTTTAAACTTTAAAAGCGAGAAATCTGAGAAATTTCTTTTTTATATGAGAAATGAGCGAACTTGACTAAATCATGGCTTTGGCTGTTGTTTATCCTCTCTAGGTTATGTTTATACAATGCTGTTGCGACCATGTTTATTACAAATTATTAATGCTAAATTTTGACGGATTTTAGCAGCCGTCTTCACCTAATAATCAGGGTTTCCAGCTTTTACTTATCTAATTTATTGTTACAAAACTTAGTAGTATTTATACTTATACAAAGTTTGTTGAGACGCTTAATATTATTTTTATAATTGACCAAATGCAGTCCTAAAGAGAGATTCAGACAAAATGAGAATACTAAAATAAATAATTATGTAAAGTTACATAACAAAAATATTTCTAAATATTGCTGATAATTGCGGAAGTTCTACGGCGTAGAACCTCTAAAAGAGTCAAAAATGCTGTGGGTAGGGGTGCAGTAACTGAAATAAAGTCGCTAGTTACAGGATGGATCAGTTGAAGTTTCCAAGCGTGGAGAACTTGACCAGGGAGATTTACGCCGATATTTTTACCAGAACTATAGAGGGGATCGTTAACAATAGGATGTCCGATATAAGCACTATGAACGCGAATTTGATGGGTGCGCCCAGTTTCTAGCTGAAAGTGCATCAAGGTGTAGTTGTCTAGCCTTTCGATAATTTCCCAATGGGTAATAGCATTGCGCCCACCTTTTTCGATGGGGACAACTGCCATTTTTTTGCGGTCTACGGGGTGGCGACCAACGGGAAGGTCAATTTTGCCCTTTGGGGTAGCTGGAACGCCGTAGACAACGCCTAAATAGTCTCTCCGGGCTGTTTTAGCTTTCAGTTGGGCTTGCAAGTGTTGTTGAGCAAAATCTGTTTTGGCGATCGCAATTGCGCCTGTTGTGTCTTTATCTAAACGGTGGACAATTCCCGGACGTTGTACGCCACCTATTCCCGGTAAATTGGGACAGTGAGCTAAAAGAGCGTTTACTAGCGTTCCGTCAGGATGACCGGGAGCGGGATGAACGACTAAACCCGCAGGCTTATTGACAA
This sequence comes from Synechocystis sp. PCC 7509, assembly GCF_000332075.2. Taxonomy (NCBI): domain Bacteria; kingdom Bacillati; phylum Cyanobacteriota; class Cyanophyceae; order Synechococcales; family Merismopediaceae; genus Synechocystis; species Synechocystis sp. PCC 7509. The sequence goes on from NZ_ALVU02000001.1 coordinate 1,504,232, forward strand.
TTAGCAAAGCATCATCTTCATAGAGAATATCTAGGGGGATGTTTTCAGCTTTGAGGTCTAGAGGTTGGACATCGGGAATTTGGATTAAAATGTGATCGCCTTTTTGGACGGTAGCTTTTTTAGAAAGGCAGATTTTGCCATTAACTTGAACGTTTCCTTCAGCAATTAGCTGTTGGAGACGAGAACGAGATAAATCGCTGAGATTTTGGGCAAGATAAAGGTCTAATCTTTCGCCATTTTCTTCAATTTGCAAACTAATTTCTATCACAGGTTTTCTAGATCAATTCCTCGTTCTTGAAGCAAAGCGCGGAGAGCTTGCAATTGAGTTTCGGCTTGTTCGGCTCGTTGTTGGGCTTGTTGTCTTTGCTGTTCTACTTCTAGATAACTAAGAAATGGTTGACCATCAGGGCGATAAATTTTTAGTTCGCTTGCAGACAATTCAAATCTTATGCCTAAACGCGGACTTACCCAACCAGCTACTTGTTCGATAGCTTCTAGTTCGTCTTTAGAGCGCAGCCAAAGCAACAATTTGTTACTATCTGGGTCATAAAGATAGTATTCTCCTACCCCGTAGCGTTGATAAAATCGGTGTTTGTTATTCATCTCCTTAGTGGTATTTCCAGGGGAGAGAATTTCAAAAACTACTTGAGGAGCAATGTTATCTTCTTGCCATTGTTGATAAGAACCGCGTTCACCTTTTGGTCTACCAAAAGCAACCATTACATCGGGAGCAACTCTAAGCTTATTATTGCCTTCAACGGGATACCAAAGTAAATCGCCAGCTACAAACACATTGGCATCGTTCGCTAATAGCAAATCCAAGTTTTTTTTAATTAGTACAATTAATTCAAATTCCTTGGTATTGTCTGCCATCGGTTGCCCGTCACTGTCGGGGTAAATGATATCTTTTTGAGTGACAGATTCGGAGGCTACCATTGCTGTTATCTCAATTATTGAGGGTTATGTTATTGATTTTAACTGCTTACTTGGCGACCAAAGTAAAAATTACATAATTGGGCGATAGCTAGGCAAAATATGATGTAAGTTTACAACTTCCCCAATAACTGCGATCGCCGGGGCGCTAAATTGAGATATTTCTACTTGCTTGACAATTGTCGTTAACGTCCCGATTAATTCTTCTTGCTCAATTCTCGTACCCCAACGCACTAAAGCAATGGGAGTATTGGCGCTTAATCCAGCTAATTGCAACTGCTCGACAATATGGGCTAAATTGTGAATTCCCATGTAAACGACAATCGTTTCTGAACCATGAGCGATCGCCCTCCATTTGACGATTGGGCGGTACTTCCCTGCGCCTTCATGCCCGGTCACAAAGGTGACTGAGGAGCTATAGTCTCGATGGGTTAAAGGTATACCTGCGTAGGCTGGGGCGGCAATTCCTGACGTTACACCAGGCACAACTTCTACTTTTATTCCAGCTTTTACTAAGTCTGCCATTTCTTCGCCACCGCGCCCAAATACAAACGGATCGCCGCCTTTTAAACGTACTACTACCGCGTTATTTTGGGCTTTAGCTATTAATAATTGCGTAATTTCATCTTGACTTAAAGAATGACGACCCCGACGCTTTCCGGCATCTAGTTTTTCTGCTTGAGGATTAATCATTTGCAAAATTGCCGCACTAACCAAAGCATCATAAACTACGACATCGGCACACTCTAATAATCCTTTACCTTTGAGTGTAAATAGTCCTGGATCTCCTGGGCCTGCACCTACTAAATAAACTTTACCTAAACACTTTTTAACTGTGTTATCGTTCATTACTCAATTAAATTAATAATTAAATTTGCAAGTTCTGTACTAGCGCCTAATGGTTCTACTAATTGAACATTTATACCTGGGAATTTGAGTTTTAGTTCGTTAACCTTAGCCAGTATTGCATCAGTAATACCACCTGCAAATAAAAAGTATGGCACAATTCCAATTTTTTTATAGCCATTACTCTTTAACTTTTCTACCTGTGTCTCTAAGCTTGGCGAAATCGCCCAGTAAGCAGAAGATGCGCCTATTTTACGGGCAATTTCTTCAATAGGGGCTTTAGAACTAGGGCGACGGCTACCATGAGCAATTAAAATCCAGGCTTCGGCGGTAGTATTTGCCATTTGTTTTTTTAATAACTCAATTAAGCCTGGTTGAGTACCTAAATGAGTTTTCAACTCTATAGTTACTTTTGGGTTGCTTATTTGCCGCGCTTTTGCCACTTCCTGGGGTATATCTTCCATGACATGAACCCCAGAAAGCAGAAATAAGGGTAAAACTTGTAATTTGTCGTATCCACAAGCTAAAGCGCGATCGCATTTTTGTTTAATCTGTGCGTGTAAAGGGAGCGGATCTAGCTCTAAGTAGGCTACATCTACTAAGGGTTCTAGAATTGCGATCGCACTGGTGGCATTTTTATAGGGGTACTTGCCTTTGTGGGCATCCTCTAACTTATGCTGATAAATTAGTTTGGCTAGTTGCTCCATCGCCATTTGAGGACGCGGATCTCGGCTTCCATGAGCTACTAACAAATAGGCTGAAGGCATTGGGTAAGTATTTAGTTGCAACTACTTGTACTTATTTTATTAACATAGGCGATCGCATTTTACTTTATCTGTATATTTTGCTGCATCTTATTGTTGTTCGGCAGAATAAGTATAAAAGTTTTGCATTACTCCAAGTGTTTTAAAGCGATACAGAGGCACAACAGAAGTAATTGATATGTTAGTGCGATAAATACTAAACAAGATAAAATTTTGTCTTTGCGTACTGCGAACAATAATTTGCTGTATCTGCGGGCGATTGGAGTCAATTAAGGAGGCGCAAGAGCCTTGAACTAGAGTTTCAAAGGCTTTGGGTACTTGAGTGCAAACATCATTTTTTAAGTAAGTAGTAAGTTGTTCTACTGCATATTCTTCATAGGTTGCGGAATCTGGATTAGTTATCGCCATAGCTGTTACTACTCCAGCTAAAACAAATAAACCAATGGATGCAAGCGGTTTTAAGCTTTTCATTTCTAAATAATTTTCATTATTTATTTTTGATATTAATTCATCTGTGCCTACTACACACTGATCTAGTTATCTTTGATACCATGTAGCAATTTTATTAGGGGAAATACCAGTAAGGTAAGCAATAATTGCTACTTGATTAATGAAAATAGTCTGAATAATTCCCAACTTTTGCCAGCGCCTTTTTGAAGTGACAACGGGAGTAGAAATAATTGCAATTTGTCCTCTGCGTCGCAAACGACAAATTAGCTCAAAATCCTCCATAATTGGCAAATTAGCAAAACCACCTAATTTGTGAAATAGTTTGGCATCAAGGAATATAGCTTGATCTCCATAGGGTAACGCAAAAATGCGCGATCGCACATTTACAGCTATTTCAACTAATCTTAGCCTCCGCAAAGAACTATCAATTCTCAATGCAAACGCACCCGCCGCAATTTTTCTAGCAATTGCTTGATGAACCATAGTATCAAATTGTCTCGGCAAACGAGTATCGGCGTGCAAAAATAATAAAATCTCTCCGGTGGCGACTTGTGCGCCTAAGTTCATTTGCTGGGCGCGATTAGCACAATTAGAGAGCAAAACCTTAACTCCCAAGGCTTGCGCTATTTGTACTGTATTGTCTTGGCTACCACCATCAACAACAATTACCTCTGCATTTTTTGTACTGGCGAGGGTATCGGCAATATTTTCGGCTTCATTTAAAACCGGAATAATTACAGAAATACGAGTAGGATGGGTCAAAATCTAGTTATTATCGCCAGGAAAACGGAACAATTTTACAGGAAATGTAGTCAACAATAACAAAAATTGTCATCGGTCAAATCATCGATCGTAAGTATATTAGCTAGAGAGACTGAGTTAGAATAGTTCTCAGTACAAAGAGTAGTGAAAAGTCTTTATTTGACTTTAAGCAAATAGCGTTGACGATCGCTTCTTATCCTACAACACAAGATTAAAGGCTTTTTAAGTCTGTTTTTTACTCATCATGCTTACCCAACATCGCTTGCCTGTAAGTCTGTCTCTAGTCTCCACAGACCTACCTCTGTGGTCAGTTGTAGAAACTTTTGCAACACTATATCAAAAAACCTGTGAGCAGTTCCATATAGTCTTACATGAACCACCTTTGCAGCATCTAGAAGTAGCTACTCCCCGTTTGCTGTGGCTAGATATTTCCCCTCATCGAGTGACTATGAGTATGCAAGCAAGTGGAAAAGTAAGTTATCGTCATTCATGGCAACAAGGGACTTATGGCTATAGCTATTATTGGCTGCAAAGTCAGTCGTTCAAACCTCAAGAACAACTGCGATTGCGAAATTTTACTTGTAATTTAAAACTTGTAGGGCGGACAATACCCGAAAATTTGCGCTTGGAATATGAGTTGTGGTCGGAAAAAGTGCAAATGGGACGCTATACATTGAATTTAGATATTCATCATTAACTTATTGAGAATTATTGACGATAAGAACTGCGATCGCCTATACTAACCATTGGACGTAATTGCAAATAATTTGCAATAAATAGTAATCAGCGCGATCACACAATATGGGCAACGATACACTACAAGCTAAGGCACAGCTACGATTGAGCCGCCGACAATTTTTAGAAATTGCTTTAGCTGGGGTAGGTATTACGGGCGCAGCCCTTGCTTATCAAGCAATTAATCAAAAGTCTGTACCTGTGCGGATTCCCAATAGTTCATCTAGCGACTTGCCAGAAGATAGCAATAATCCGATGGCAATAGTGCGAGATTTTGATTACGGGACGGTAAAACAGGAAAAAGGACGGACGATTAGAGAGTTTAAAATTGTTGCGGAAAATTCCACAATTGCTTTAAATAGCGCGGTTAATTTTAATACTTGGAATTTTAACAATCGGATTCCAGGGCCAACATTAAGGGCAACTCAGGGCGATCGCATCCGCGTAGTATTTTACAATAATGGCGGACATTCCCATTCTATGCACTTTCACGGCATTCATCCGGCGGAAGCTGATGGTTTGCGCCCAGTACGTCACGGAAATGCCGCAATTTACGAGTTTGATGCCGAACCTTTTGGCGTTCAATTGTACCATTGCCATACTGACCCCGTAACGCGGCATATTAGCAAGGGATTGTATGGAATGTTTATTATCGATCCTCCTAAACCCCGCCCCCCAGCCGATGAGATTGTATTAGTTATGGGAGGATTTGACACAAACGACGATAACATTAATGAGTTTTACGCTTTTAACGGACTACCAAATTATTATAAAACTCATCCGATTCCTATCTATCAAAATCAGCTAGTGCGGCTTTATTTACTCAACATGATTGAGTTCGATCCGGTGGCTACTTTCCACCTCCATGCTAACTTTTTTCAAGTTTATAAAACGGGTAGAACTCTTAAGCCTACAGAAGAAAGCGATGTAATTACAATGGGGACGGCGGAGAGACATATTTTAGAATTTGCTTACAAATATCCGGGCAAATATATGTTCCATCCTCATCAAGATGCGATCGCGCAATCAGGTTGTATGGGTCTATTTGAAGTTATCCCAGCTAGTTAACAAAGTTTTTCCAATAACACTAAATAAGTACCATGTCTATTATCAAGTTTTTGTTTCTCACTTTGGCGGCGGCTATGCTTTCAGTTTTATTTAGCTGCAATCAAACGCCGTCAGTTGTAGCACCAAATGTCTCGCCTAGTAACGTTTCTAGCCCGGCGGTAGTAGCAACAGGCAAAAACAAAATCAATATCAACAATGCTATTTTGTCGGAGTTAGATAAACTAGAGGCAAAGTTAGGTATTCCGGCTTTATCTAATCAAATTCAAGCGCAACGTCCTTATGGAAGCCCAGAAGAATTAGTAAGTAAAAAAGTTATTAGTCAAGCGCAATACGAGCAAATTAAGGACATTGTGACAATTGAAGACATTGTGCTTACAGGTGTTGCTAAAGATGTTGATTATATGACTAAGCTGGGATTAATGAAGGGACACTTGTTAGTAGCTAAAGAACTCTTAGATTTACAAAAACCTGCTCAAGCTGAACCTCATATTGGACACCCAGTAGAAGAAATTTATATCGATGTAGAAGACCAATTAAACGAGCGTAATGTCCCGGAATTTAAAACAAGTTTAATTAGTTTGCAAGACCTAGTAAAAGCTAAATCGGCGAAGGTAGATACTAATTTTACTGAAGCAGTGAAATCGGTAGATAATGCGATCGCAGCTTTACCAGAAGTAATGCGATCTTCACCAGAATTTGTTTTACAAGTAATCAATGGTTTGCTAGACACGGCTAATTCTGAATATACCGCAGCGATCGCTAATGGCAAAATATCCGCCGCTATTGAGTATCAAGACTCGCGTGGTTTTGTCAACTATGCAGAGGAGTTATACAAAGGTATTTCCAGTCAAGTAAGTGCAGGAAATGCGGACACTGATAAATCTATCACGACTAACATGAGCGAATTAACTAAAAATTGGCCCACCGTTATTCCTCCAGCAACTCCTGTCAACCCTCCATCTTTAGTTACACAGTTGATTAAAACTATTGAAAAAGAGTCGCAAAAAGTGGTAGACAGTAACACCACTGCCCAACAATAAAAATTATGCGCGAACTTGACACAGAAAAAGCGATCGCTTTGCTTAACTCCATCATGGAATTTGAACTAGCTGGGGTAGTACGTTACACCCACTATTCCTTGATGGTGACAGGCCCGAATCGTATCCCGATTGTAGAATTTTTTAAAATGCAAGCAACAGAATCTCTTACCCACGCCCAGCAAGTAGGGGAGATTTTGACAGGTTTAGAAGGGCATCCCAGTTTGAGAATTGCCCCAATGGAAGAAACTTTTCAGCATTCAGTAAAAAATATTCTGGAAGAAAGTTTAAATCACGAAAAGAAAGCACTAGAATTGTATAAAATATTGCTTGATACTGTCAGCGATGCCAGCGTGTATTTAGAAGAATTTGCGCGGACAATGATCGGAACAGAAGAATTACACAACATACAAATCAAAAAAATGTTGCGCGATTTTAGCGGTAATGGAATTTAAGACAAAATATGATGGCAGAGGCGGATAATTTTATTAACCCTCTGCCTTTAAAAAATCGGCGTTGCTAAAAATGTGACGATTTTCTTACCAATTACCCATTACCAACTCAGCAACGCCAAAACAAACTATGAATTTTAGTGCAGCTATACCTACGTTTGTAATTACTCTCCGCGAAGGAGTAGAAGCAGCTTTAGTAGTAGGAATTGTCCTAGCTTGCTTAAAAAAAGCTGGGCAAAAGGGCTTAAACTCTTGGGTTTATGCGGGTGTAGGAGTAGGAATTATTGTTAGTGCAATAGTTGGAATACTTTTTAGCCTTGCAATCCCCATCATTAGCGCCGCTAATCCAAAGTACACGACGGTAGTTGAACCCTTATTAGAAGGCGGATTTAGTGTAATTGCGATCGCTATGCTGAGTTGGATGTTAGTGTGGATGACTCGCCAAGCTAGATTTATGAAAGCCCAAGTAGAAGGAACAATTAGCGCCGCTTTGCAAGACAAAAATGCTGGCTGGGGCGTTTTTACCTTAATTTTGATAGCTGTAGTGCGAGAAGGCTTTGAAACCGTACTATTTATCGCTGCCAACTTTCAACAAGGCTTATTTCCTGCTTTTGGGGCGATCGCGGGGGTAATAACTGCCGCCGCAATTGGTGTAATGCTGTTCCAATGGGGAGTTAAAATTAACATCCGTTTGTTTTTTAAAACTATGGGAGTGTTATTGCTGCTAATTGTCGCCGGATTAGTGGTAGCAGCTTTGGGACACTTTGACGTAGCTTTTGCAACGCTGTCACAAATGGATCGTTCTTCTCAAGGTTTGTGCTTTTACTACGAAAGGTTTACTAAAAACCCTTCCTGTATATTGGGTGCGAGAGTTTGGAATACATCAAAAATCCTGCCCGATGACCAGTTTCCAGGGATAGTATTTAATGCTTTATTTGGCTACACAGAAAACCTGTTTATCGTGCAAGCAATCGCTTATGTCGTGTTTTTGTTAACTATAGGTGGTATCTATTTTCAGAGTTTAGGCGGTAAAGTAAGTAAAAAAATTGAAAATTCGCCTCAATTACCGTTAAAAACTAGACCCGATTAAGCTTATGAATAGTACGGCATTAGTCAAAGAATTATTTACGCATCCAGTTAAAGGTTTAACTCCCCAAAAATGCGATCGCGTATTTTTGCAAGTAGAACATGGTATCCCAGGCGATCGCGCTTTTGCCTTAATGTATGAAAGCGTTACTACCGATGTTCCCGACACTGCGATACCTTGGATGCAGAAAAAAAACTTTGCCATGCAGTGCGATTTACCAGTTTTAGCAGCTTTAAATTGTCAGTACGACAGCAATACAACTATTTTGACAGTTAAACAGAACGATAGAGAGTTAGTAAGTGCTGCAACTAATAATCAAGCAGGACGCGATCGCCTAAGTAGCTTTTTTAGCGAGTATATAGCCCCCCACCGCCCTCAAAAAGGAACTTTGCGCCTAATTGGAGATCCAGAAGGTAAAACTCGGTATAGCGATCGCCAACCTGTGCATATATCCTTAGTTAGTCAAGCAACTTTAGACGCACTTTCTAGCGCCGCAGGACAAGAAATAGATGCACGGCGATTTCGCCCTAATGTTGTCCTAGAAGGAGTACCAGCTTGGGAAGAATTTAATTGGGTAGGACAAGAATTACAAATAGGACAAGCAAGAATTAGGATCTCTGCGCCGATTACTCGCTGCTTGAATATTGATGTCAATCCCGATACCGGAGAACAAGATATTAAGCTTTTTTCTTTGTTAAAGCAGCACTTCCAGCATCAAGAAACGGGCGTAGTAGCGCAAGTAATTAGTAGCGGCGATGTAGCGGTAGAGGAGCGCTTGATTAGAGAGTAAATAGGGTGCGCGATCGCCAAATAGATTAAGACGTTTGATCGCTAAGTCGCCGTCATCAGGAATTCACTCAATGGTGTACTTTTAGACCACCTTCGCAGATGGGCGATCGCTCGAAAAAAAGGTAAATTATCTAGTAAGCTTAAAAGCTAAACTAGGTATGTATATAATTGGTGTACTGTATCTCGGTTTCTAACCATAACACAATACAAAGATACTATTGGAACTAGGAAGTTACTTTAAGTTTTACAGATAAATGCAAGCACGCTCGTTTAGAGGTTGTTAAGCTTGGTGATGAACATAAAAAAATGAACAATCTATTATTTTTCATAGGTAAAATCATTTTTGATTAAAGGTACATAATGAGGCTTGCTAATTCTCCAATTGTTGAAGCAATATTCGATATAAAGGTCGAATTATCTGATGAGTTTCAAGTAAACGAACTTTTAGCATTCCGGGAAAAAGTCGGAGGAAAATATCCTAATAACAAACCACAGATGGAGTTTTTGGGGCAGCTTAATTTTGAAGTAAATTTACCTCTAGAAATTCAATCATCATCCAGTCATTTAGGGTTTATTTTTATTTCTGATGATGAAAAAAAGATTGCTCAAGTTAAATTGGATGGCTTTACTTTTAGTCAAGTCAAACCATATCAAAATTGGAAAGATTTTTATGAAGAAGCTTACAAGCTATGGCAGTTCTATGTAGAAATTGCAGCTCCTAAAGCGGTAAAGCGTGTTGCTTTACGGTATATTAATCGAATTTTAATTCCTTCAGCAGAACAAATAAATTTAAAAGATTATATGAGAATCTTACCGGAGACTCCTGATACATTTTCAGTAACAATATTAGACTATTTTCTAAGAATCGTGGTAGCTAATCAAGAAGATAGTAACGTCAGAGCAATTATTAATCAAACTATTCCAAGAGATGATCAATTAGATTTAGAAAAGGATAGCATACCTTTAATTTTAGATATTGATGTATTTCAAGAAAACGATCTCACTATGGATGATACTGAAATTAGAAATATATTTGAAAATAAATTGCGTAAGTTTAGAAGCAAAATATTTGATGAGAGCATAACAGATAAAACAAGGAGTCTTTTTCAATGAGTTCAACACTTACTATACTAAAAGACGAAAAAAATACTTTTACTAACTCTAGTCAAGGTACAAGTAAAGAGCAGGGAATAATCATTCATGAGGCTAAAAAAGCAATAGCTCATGTACGAATGACTCGGTTGTCAATGTCTTCTGTCTCTTACCATTTATTTAGTAGCTCAAATATTTCTGAATTTGAGGATAGAGTTGAGGAAATCTATAATCAGCTATTAGAAGGTCGTACACTATTTTCGGATAGAGATATAAGCTTTCTAGAGGCAATAATTGATCGATTAACAATTTCACAATTGTTAGCTTTAGCAAGGCTTTTTGGACCTTTCCTGGAAAAAAATCGCTACTCACAAAAAGCTAGTAGTATGATAAAAAAGCTCCTTCGGCATTCTTGTCCAGAAGCAAGATATGCAGCATTAGAAGCAATAAGTTTTGCTTTAGGTGAAGTGTCAATTGCTGAAAGTATGCTTGAGGAAGCAAAAGACATACTTAAAAATGAGACAAGTTCTTTTGTATTGGATTATTTAGAGTCACTATAGGATTTATGAGTGCTACGGTACTATAGAAGCGTTGGTAGTCTTACTAAATGGCAAAAAGGCAGAGAGATGCGTGCTATTCCAGATGAATATGCAAGCGCTTATTTAAAAGATATCAAGCAGGGAACCGGACTTCCTTCTTTATGGCTGGCGGAAAGCGAGTGTGATTTGGAAAAGATTGCCCTAGGAATACTACTAAGAAAGGGCAATCTTGACAATATTAGATTAGTTGGCTTCGATAGTAATTGTTTTAGCACCGTAGGCATTCAAGTAAAACAGAAAGACGATCTTGAATTTCCAGTACATACAGTATGTCACCTTCACCACGAACTATCTACTTCGGAAGATGAAAAGTTAAAATCTGCTATAGAGATTTTTTTTAGAGGTGAAGGTGGATTTAAAGAATTTTTTAAATCAAATCTAAAAGATACTAATATGCGCCTAATTTCTGCTAAACATATTGGTGAAGTGACAGATGCCTACAAAGGAAAAGCTCAAGAATGGGGACGCATCTCTAGTTAAAAAGCAAGAACTTTATCATTAAATGTTTTGATTGTTTTGTCTTAAAGCAACGGAGAAGGGGAGATTCGAACTCCCGGAAGCTTTCACTTCATCTGATTTCAAGTCAGACGCAATCGACCACTCTGCCACCTCTCCAATTTATCAGTCGGTCAAAACTGACAGATAACCATCATACCTTACGATCGCACTGGCTGCACTACTTGATTTGGTTGCTGATAAACAATTTCTTCTGATACCACTGTAAAATCCTTGCCTACCCAAACTAGAGAGGCTTGAGTAACTACTCCAGCTTGTAAATATACTAAAGAGAAGTTTCGCAGCACGTCCCTTTGAGGAGTTGTGATAATTCGGGGAACGCGCGCCGCATTTAGATACATTGTTCCTTCAGGACTGACTAAAAACGTCTTTCTTAACTGTTGTTTTGTATACCTTAGATCGTGGTGCATATGACCGAAGGTAACTAAAGGAATAGTTTTACCTAATTTTCGCACTTGAGCGATCGCTTCTGTCAAATCAGGATCGCCATAATCGCCGCCTAGAGGTTGCCAATCTTTCCCACAGGGATCATCGGCGTTACTTCCTAAACCTACGGGCCCATTATGACCAAGAAATATTATTGTTTCATAAGCTGCGGTTTCGGCGGCGGCTACTATTTTGGCTGTAGACTCGGCAAAACTTGTAACTCCAAACCTTTCTTTGTAAAATTCGGCATTTTTCCAAACTTCTCCACCCCAGCTAAACGGACGGCTACCAACTACAGTGAGTTTTAAGTCAGGAAAATCGAGCTTACCATAACCTACATGAATTTCTTTTAATAAATCTATCTGGTCTTGAACCCAATCTTCTTTTTGGCGATCGTAGGGGCATTTTTGTTTACCCCAGTCTGAAGCGCTGTACCATGCGTCATGATTGCCAAATACTGCGGCTTTAGGCAGCTTTACTGCGGCAATTTCTCGTACTACCTGTACCGATTCGTTGCCAAAATCTCCCACAAATAATACTAAATCTACACCCAAATGCTGAAGGGCGATTTCGTCGGCGGTTTCCCAGCGATCGTGTATGTCTCCGACAACAGCGATTTTAATCGATTTGCTAGAGAAAATATTATCTTTTTGTTCGTGCGTTCTCTGGCTGGTCATCCCTTTTTCCTTGCCTGTCTTTCCCTAGGATAGGAAACCTCAATCTATTTTGACAGAAAAAAGTCCCACAGCTAGTTTTGGTAAAAACTACTATAATTAAATTTAGAACTGATTAAGCTATTTAAAACCTGTGTTTACAACTGCCCTTGCTCAAAAAAGTCCCGCTAATGAGTTACCTATAGATTTATTTGCAGCAATTTCCGATCTTAAAAAAGAGTTAAATGCTGTAATTTTAGCTCACTACTACCAAGAACCGGATATTCAAGATGTCGCCGATTATATTGGCGATTCTTTAGGACTTTCCAGACAAGCCGCTAGTACAAATGCCGATGTAATTGTCTTTGCTGGCGTTCATTTTATGGCAGAGACGGCAAAAATTCTCAATCCCAATAAATTAGTATTATTACCAGACTTAGATGCTGGCTGTTCGTTGGCTGATAGTTGTCCGCCGCAAGAGTTTGCCGCTTTTAAAGCTGCTAACCCGGATCATTTAGTCATTTCCTACATTAACTGCACTGCCGAAATTAAGGTGATGAGCGATATTATTTGCACAAGTTCTAACGCTGTGCAAATTGTCAAGCAAATTCCCGAAACTCAGCCGATTATTTTTGCACCCGATCGCAATTTGGGACGTTACGTGATGGAACAAACCGGGCGAGACTTGCTACTGTGGCAAGGTAGCTGTATTGTTCACGAAACTTTTTCCGAACGAAAGCTAGTTGAATTAAAAATTGCTCATCCCGAAGCGGAAATAATTGCTCATCCCGAATGCGAGACAAGCGTACTGCGCCACGCTAACTATATAGGTTCTACTACAGCTTTACTCAAATACTGTACAAAATCCTCGGCAAAAGCCTTTATCGTTGCCACCGAACCGGGGATTATTCACCAAATGCAAAAAGACGCTCCCGGCAAGCACTTTATCCCTGCACCCCCGATAAATAACTGTGCTTGTAATGAATGCCCATATATGCGGCTAAATACTTTAGAAAAGCTGTATTTAGCGATGAAAAACCGCACGCCAGAAATAACTATGTCTGAGGAAGTTAGATTAGCAGCACTCAAGCCTATGCAACGAATGCTAGAAATGAGCAAGTAAATTAACAAAACATAGAATCTGTTTTATTTGCCTCAAATTGTCTGTATTAGAGGAAATGCGTTTAGCTGTTCTCAAGCCTAGGCAACGAATGCTAGAAATGAGCAAATTAAAATACAGAATCTATTTTATTCGTCGTAAGTTGTATATAATTATAGATTGCGTCCTTATTGCAGTCTGTATATGCCTAAACTAAAAACTCGCAAAGCCGCCTCCAAGCGCTTTCGCGCTACTGGTACTGGTAAAATTGTCCGCCGCAAAGCTGGCAAAAACCACTTACTTCAACACAAATCGTCAGACAAAAAGCGTCGCTTCTCTCAAATGGCAGTAGTAGACGAAAGCGACGCTAAAAATGTCCATTTAATGCTGCCATATTTGTAAATAACTAAGGATAAATAAACTATGACACGGGTAAAACGCGGTAATGTAGCCCGCAAACGCCGCAAGAAAATTCTTAAACTAGCTAAAGGATTTCGCGGTTCTCACTCTACGCTGTTTAGGACGGCAAACCAACAGGTAATGAAAGCCTTGCGGAGTGCTTATCGCGATCGCAAAAAACGCAAGCGTGATTTTCGCCGTCTATGGATTGTCCGTATCAACGCCGCCGCCAGACTTCATGGAGTTAGCTACAGCCAACTGATGGGCAATTTGAAAAAGGCTAATATTGGTATCAACCGTAAAATGCTGGCACAAATGGCAATACTAGATCCCACAGGTTTTAGCAAAGTTGCCGAAATGGCAAGCCAAGTTAAGTAGATGCAGCTAAAAGGCAAAAGGATAGTTATATTCCTGATTGCTTTTTACTGCGGTTTTTTGAGTTTTTGCGGTGCTTGTAGCGCCGCCGAACTTAAAGAAATTCAACGCCGAGGCTACCTAACGGTGGCTGTAAAAGATAATTTGCGTCCTTTGGGCTTTCGAGATGGTCAGGAGAATTTGCAAGGCTTAGAGATTGATTTAGCTAGGCGTTTGGCACAAGATTTGTTAGGCAAGCCAGAATCTGTAAAGTTGCAACCAACAGAAAATAATTTGCGGCTTTCGGCAGTTTTAGAAGATAAAGTAGATATTGCGATCGCAGATTATACCGCTACCGAGTCTCGCGCCCGATTGGTCAGCTTTAGTTTGCCTTACTATTTTGACGGTACAGCTTTAATTACCAAAGATGCCGCCATCCAAAAATTAAGCGATGTGGTTAGAGGCAAAATTGCAGTTATTAATGGTTCTAGTACCATAGCCAGCATCCGTTACTTGTTACCACAAGTGCAGTTAGTGGGTGTTGATAGCTATCAAGCTGGGAAAAAACTATTAGAAGCCAACGGTGCAGTAGCTTTTGCGGGGGATGCCAGCGTGTTGACGGGCTGGAAGCAGCAAAACGAGCAATATAGACTTTTACCTAGTTTAATTGGCGCAGAACCCCTTGCTGTAGTCATGCCGAAAGGATTGCAGTACGATGAGTTACGCAGACAAGTTAACTATGCGATCGCTCGTTATGTATCTGAAGGTTGGCTAGAAGAGAGAGTTAATTATTGGGGTTTACCTAATTCTATTTCTAGATTAAGAAGTGGCAAGATGGAACAAGACGTAAACTGAAACTATATTTTTTAAAAATGGATAATTTACCAGTTGTATATCTTTCAATTTTATTAATTGTGCTGCTAGGTAGTGGTGTATTTGTGTTTCGCCAGGTGTTGAAAACCCGCAAAACCGAAAATGCCCTAGGAAGACTACAGAAAAAACTTAGTAAAGATAAGGGGACGGTTCAAGAGTGTTACGAGTTGGGCAGTATATATCTAGAGAAGAAATTGTACTCCCAGGCGATCGCCCTATTTCAAAAAGCTATCAAAGCCGCCGAACAAGAAACTGAGGAAAATATCGCCCCAATTTATAACGGTTTGGGCTATGCGGCTTTTTCTCAAGAACAGTACGACTTAGCAATTCGTCACTACAAGGAAGCTTTGAAGGAAAACCCAGATTACATTTTTGCTCTCAATAACTTAGGTCATGCTTACGAAAAGAAAAGTTTAATGACTCCAGCATTGGAAACTTACGAGCAAGTATTAAAGTCTGAGCCAAATAATACCACTGCCAAACGTCGCGCTGAATCCATCCGCAAACGATTAGTTACCTCTTAAACACCATAAAAAACCGACTGCTCTATTACGCAGTCGGTTTTTAGCTTAAATATCGCTATTTTGGGCTTATTTCTCTAAAAAGCCTTGAATTTGTCTAATAGCTGCGGGCGCAATATTGAAAACTGCCCAACTTGCGGCGGCAATTAGTGGTAATAAAACTATGGCTACGCGAAAATCAATATCCATCTGATTGTTATCCTCTCTTATTTAGAGATTAAAGTTTTTTAGAGTAGTTCTCATTTTTTATTTTTAGCTGAAACAGGCAAATAAGCTAGACCTTTTACCGATAAATGTTTTTAATTAATCTGTTGTCACTGTAAAACCCATATCTGTACCCTTGCCAGCGTGAACTAAAGCTAACTTTTTGTAACGCTCTGCGTGTTCTATAAGTTCGGCGACAGTTTGGGGAGAATTTTCTTTAATCGGTTTTCCCGGTACGCCGACAACTAACGAAAAAGGCGGGACATCTTTAGTTACAACCGATCCCGCACCAATAATACTACCCGTACCGACTCGCACACCGTCCAAAATTATCGCCCCAATTCCAATTAAACAACCTCGTTCGATATAAGCGCTGTGAATTACCGCCCGATGTCCAACAGTAACAAAATCCTCTAGAATGGTTGGCTTGCCAGGATCTCCATGCAAAATTGCCCCATCTTGAATATTAGTACATTCCCCAATTTCAATTCGCTCTACATCGCCGCGAACTACTGCGCCATACCAAATACTCGCCCCGGTAGCTATTTTAACTTTACCAATAACCACAGCATTAGCCGCAACAAAAGCAGCTAGAGAAAGATCGGGCGCGGGGAAGTAAGACATAATAGACAACAGCAGCGAATAGATTTCCAGGAAAATAGTTGTAAAGGCTCAAAATGCAGCGCTTTAAGCACGATATCATAGTGCTAACCTCCCAGCAGGCAAAGCGATACAGAGGCAGCAATGACACAAAACCACTGGCGCTAGTGAAGAAGTAACTATGCTGATAAGCACTTCATGATCAACTCAAGCTTACAATATCCAATTTTTGGCCCAGAAATTCAGTGTCCCCATTGTCGCCAAACCGTCCCGGCGCTGACACTAACAGATACTTATTTATGTACTCGTCATGGTGCTTTTGAAGCTGACCCCAAAACCGGGGAATTAGTACACCTCCAATCTGGTCGTCATTGGAAACAATGGGGCGATGAGTGGTATAGACAACATACCCATCCTGACGGGATCAGATTTGAAATTCATGAAGCTTTAGATCGACTTTATACTCAAGGCTTCCGCGCGACAAAAGTAATTATTGCTTGGCGTTATCAAGAATTAATTAGCGGCTATTTAGAACGTAGCACCCCTTGGCGGGGACAATCAGACCAGTTTCCCAAACTTTACGGATTACCTGTAGATTTTAGTCCCAATCCCGAAGCAGATGCGCGTTGGGAAGTAATTAATTTTGACCTAGAAAAAGAGCCTGGTGTTCCAGTACGTTATCCTTATTTTCGCTTGTTTGAGTAATGCACCACGTTTCTATTCGTACTGGAAATATTCATAAAGCGATCGCATTCTACGAATTACTAGGCTTTACTGTAGGCGATCGCTTTACAACTGGCTACACTCTAGCTTGTTGGATGGAAGGCTTGCAGGGACGTATTGAATTGATCCAAATTCCTCAACCTCACCCTGCCCCTGATGCTTTTAACGATGAGCATTATGTTGGTTATTATCATTTGTCTTTTGACTTAACCGAGACTGCACCAGACTTGACCGATTGGTTAAACTCTTTGCAACAGCGTTTTGCTAAAGCGCACCAAGAACAGCCAGAACAATATTCGCCGTTAAAGATACTATTACCGCCAGAACAGCAGCAAATCGGCAATTCTATCTATGAAGTTGCCTTTATTGCCGATATTGATAACTTACCTTTAGAATTTATCCGCAAATTGAATTGAATTATGCCCCCCCAGAGGATTGCATTTTAATTAAAATATAGCTTTGATTAAGAAAAATTCATATTTGGTTAGAGAGTAAATTTGTTAACTACAGTTACAGGCAGTTTATTGTCTTCAACCTTTTTGGATTGGACAATTACGCCGCATTTAGCCTTACACATTCCTGATGGGTTTTTAAACTTACCTGTGATCCTTGTCACCTCCTTGGCAGCGCTAGGGTTAATTGCTTTAGCTCTAAATCGAGTACAGGCAGAATATCAGGAAAAAGCTGTACCTTTGATGGGAGTTTGTGCAGCGTTTGTATTTGCGGCACAAATGATTAATTTTCCCATTCCCGGCGGTACTTCCGGTCACTTACTCGGTGGAACTTTAGCAGGTGCTGTGTTAGGCCCTTGGGCTGGTTCTTTGGTGATGACAGTAGTGTTTATCGTCCAAAGCGTGATGTTTCAAGATGGCGGCTTGACAGTTTTGGGAGCAAATATTTTTAATATGGGCTTGGTGGGTACGTTTGGCGGCTATTACCTCTACAAAGTAATTAGACTTGCCATTGGGAGAAATAAACTATCGGGCTTAGTCGTAGGATCTGCTGTAGCATCCTGGACGAGCGTTGTCGCGGCGGCAGCGATCGCAGCACTACAATTAGCCATTTCTGGTACTGTACCCTTGTCTGTAGCTTTAACAGCTATGGCTTCTTGGCACGTAATTATTGGGATTGGCGAAGCACTAATTACTGTAGTTGCCCTATCTTCTATTTGGCGGACTCGACCAGATTTATTTTACGATCCCCCCCGCAGAACTAGGGTTACAGCCTCTCGTCCAGTTTCTAGGTATTAATTTATGAATAATAATAATGTGCGATCGCGCAATCTTGGCTTTACCATTGCAGGCTTAGGGGTTGCTCTCCTAATTGCTATATTTCTTTCTCCTTTAGCTAGTCAAAACCCTGATGGTTTAGATAGAGTTGCCCAAGACTTGAAGTTTGAAGATAAAGCTTTAGAAGATACACTGGCTCGTAAAACGCCTTTTGCTCAGATATTTGATGAATATGCATTTATTGGCGTACCAGAAAGCGTTGCGACTCCAATAGCCGGATTAGTAGGAACTTTAGCAGTGTTTGGTTTAGCTTGGGGAATTGGCAAAATTGCTGTGCGGGGTTCATCTCCAAAAAACGAGCAGTTGCCTTACTCCGACGATTCAGACTCGCAAAGGCACTAAATGCTGTTACACGTTGGCGCTTTTAAGCTAGATATCGATAGCAAACATCGTACACCTTGGCACGCGATCGCCCCTCGTACCCGCTTGCTGTGCGCCTTACTATTTGTATTTGCTGTAGTTTTGACACCTAACGGACATTGGCAAACTTGGGCAGTTTATGGGTTAGGTTTATTGAGTTTAATTTTGCTTAGTCGCATTACTATTGCCGTACTGTTGAAGCGTTTGGTAGTAGAATTTGCCTTTGTGGGTGTAGTGCTGATTGGTACGTTATTTCGGGAAGGAGGACAAGTAATTTGGTCTTGGGGAATATTAAAAATTACCACCGTAGGACTAACTATTTTGGCAAGCGTCAGCATCAAGGCAATGCTGTCGTTAACAATATTAAATCTACTAACGCTGACAACTTCTATCCCCGCAATCTTGAACGGGATGAAAGAATTACGCATTCCGCCCTTACTGGTGGCAACTTTAGCCTCCATGTACCGCTACATTGGCGTGTTGATTGCCGAGTTTGAGGCGATGCGACGGGCTGCATTGTCACGCAACTTGATGAATAGCAATCGTTCTATCCGTTTAGTAGTGGGTAATACTATTGGAGCGTTATTTATTCGCACCTACGAGCGCGGAAATCGCATACATCAGGCGATGCTGTCACGAGGTTATCAAGGAATCCCACCAATGGAAGAAATAGCCCCAGGTGGAAAAAAAGACATTGTAGCCTTGACTTTAACTTTGCTACTGGCACTGCTAGGGCAGGTCATTTACTTGCGAACATAATTATTATCTGTTGTCTCAATGCACCATAATCCGATCGCAATTCAAAACCTTAGCTATGTTTACCCCGATGGAACGCAAGCACTACAAGGAATTAATTTATCTATTGCTGCTGGCGAACGAGTAGCATTAATTGGGGCTAATGGTTCGGGAAAATCTACCTTACAATTGCATCTCAACGGGATAATTTTGCCTCAAGAAGGAGAAGTAATTATTGGTGAGTGGTCAGTAAAAACAGAAAACTTGCGCTCTATTCGTAATTTTGTGGGTTTGGTGTTTCAAAACCCCGATAATCAGCTATTTATGCCTACAGTTTGGGAAGATGTGGCTTTTGGTCCTATGAATTTAGGCTTGCGCGGTACAGAACTAAAAAAGCGAGTATTTGGCGCTATGCACGCCGTAGATATCGATCCTGAATGGTATGGACAAAGATGTACAGAAAACTTGTCTGGGGGGGAGAAAAAACGTATTGCGATCGCCGGGGTACTAGCAATGCAGCCGCAAATCTTGGTATTTGACGAACCATCGGCGCAGTTAGATCCGCGATCGCGTCGTCAACTAATTGAATTATTGCAAACATTGCCTTTAACACAGTTAATTGCTACTCATGATTTGGATTTAGCCTTAGAAATATGCGATCGCACAGTGGTACTCAGTCAAGGAAAAGTAGTATTTGATGGCGAAACAGTGCAAGTAATGAGCGATCCTGATTTTCTCCATCAACACGCTTTAGAATCGCCTCTTAGTTACAGTCGCCCTTATTGTTTGTTGGAACATTCCCCAGTTAAGAAGTCTTACTCTTTGAGTTAGAGGTAGAATGCGATCGCACAGGCAGCAAAAGGAGAAAATGCGATCGCTGTTCAAATTCCCGCCCAAACAAACCTTGTATATGCAGCTATTTATGAGGGTGCAACAGCTTTATTACCAGACAGTTTAATGACAGTAGAAGCTTGGCAACAAACCTTAGAAACTTGGCAAACACCGTATCAATTAGTTAAAGCGGAAAATGGTTTAGGGGCAACAGTTGTAAGTGTTTTAGAGATTGCCGAATCTCAATGGCAACAAGGGAAATATCCTAATTGGATAGATGCCGTACCTTTTTACGGTCAATCCCCTGTAAGCTGAGTCTTGTTTCTGGGTCGTTAAGTGCGATCGCTTTGATTAATAGGTTGCTTATTTCCTGTCCTTTCAAGATGACACAGAAGAATTTGTTTGGAACTAAGTTTGACTTCAAATTCATCACCAGGCTTTAGCCCCATTATCTGAGTGTACTTGGCACTGATTGTAATTTGACCGCGTTTATCTACCCTACCGCGATACGGTGCTTGTATACCGAGATTTTTTCGACGAGACAAGAGAATTTGCTTAGAACTAAGTTTGACTTCAAATTCATCACCAGGCTTTAGCCTTATTGCCTGAGTATACCTGGCACTGATTATAATGTTACCGTGTTTATCCACCCTACCGCGATACGGTGCTTGCCGAGTGCGCTTTTCTCTTATTTTCTGATTTATCTCCACAGCCTTCATAGCAGAAGAATTACTAAATAGCCTTGGAAATTCTTGTTTTGATAAGTAAAAAAAGTTAATATTTTTTTGAACTAGAGATTCTACTTTTGAAGGATAAGAAGCTGATCTTACTGCTTCAATAATCTTTTGGATTAGAGATTTTGCTTTTGAAGGATTAGAAGCTGATTTTATTGCTTCAATAAAATTATTTTCTGATTGAATCGCCGCTATAGTTTCCTGCGATGATGTATCTTCGCTCGCAGCTAATAATTTAATTGCTTTATCTAATAATATTGAACTATCCCAAAAAGTAGCAGAACTAGGCAGAATTAGCTGGACTGGTCTATCTAGCTCGTCAGTTGAACGTTGAAACAGTATTATGTTCTGATTTGGATGAGGAACTTGCTGCCATCCAATTTTTTGTGCATAAGATATAGTCTTTTCCAACAATAAGTTGTCAAAATGAGGAGTATCAGACAGTAATTTATCCATAGCTAAAACTCTCCTGTTTTAACTTTATTGAGTAAGGCGATCGCTGATTCTGGTGTTAGCAGATTCTGTTGAGGGATATAAATCGTTTTCCCTACCTTATTTGATGTACGCAAGCCAGTGGGATAATACCAGTAGCATCCTCCTCCTATTGTGACTTTTGTTTCCACACACTCCAACCATTGCTCTCGGTTTTTGGGTAAAGTTAAAAGAATTAGAATACAAGGTACAGCACCGTTTGCGCCCATCTGAATTAGATCGTTGTAGGTTTTTGCTTCTAGGTTATAGATAATTTTATCTTCTTTTTGTTGCCACTGGATTGATGCCTTGAGTTGATAGTGCAATGAAAAACCTGACTGGCAATGTCTTCCATTAATAATACTAACCTCACTAAAAGTACCGTCAATACCATAATCAAATTCGGTTCTTGATATGATTAAGCCAGACTTTGCGGCAATTGCTTGGACGCAAGCACGACTCAATCCTTCTTCAATGTGCTGCTCTGTGATCACTATTGATTAAATTTTGCTCTAAGTGACTTGACTGAATTAGAGCATTATCAACTATAAAATGCTTATTGCTATACTTACGCCATCACGAAAGCGTAATCTTTGTAAGTTTCGGTGCGATCGCAAATGCTAATAACGCCTTTGAAGCTTGCGATATAATTTACTGTTTCTCTCCACCGATCGCACCTATCAGTAAAGTAAAATTATCTCCCACCCTGCCTTTACTAACCCCATGCTTTGCGACTACTTAGTACAGATTCTCACCGCCCGCGTTTATGATGTTGCCCAAGAAACGCCCTTAGAATACGCCCCCAACTTGTCAACGCGATTAAATAACAAACTTTTGCTGAAACGCGAAGATATGCAATCTGTCTTCTCTTTCAAGCTGCGGGGTGCTTACAACAAAATGGTAGGACTCTCGCCCGATAAACTAGCCAAAGGAGTAATTGCCGCCTCTGCCGGAAATCATGCCCAAGGAGTGGCTTTATCTGCCCGTCAGCTAGGAACTAAAGCTATTATTGTCATGCCCATAACTACGCCCCAAGTTAAGGTAGATGCGGTAAAAGCGCGGGGTGGCGAGGTTGTATTGCATGGCGATACTTATGACGATGCTTATAGTTATGCGCGTCAAATAGAAGCAGAAAGAGGTTTAACTTTTATTCATCCTTTTGATGACCCTGATG
The DNA here is from genome assembly GCF_000332075.2 of Synechocystis sp. PCC 7509. Classification (NCBI taxonomy): domain Bacteria; kingdom Bacillati; phylum Cyanobacteriota; class Cyanophyceae; order Synechococcales; family Merismopediaceae; genus Synechocystis; species Synechocystis sp. PCC 7509. The sequence goes on from NZ_ALVU02000001.1 coordinate 1,526,808, forward strand.
TAATTGCCGGACAAGGTACGATTGGGATGGAGATTTTGCGCCAGTACCAGCAGCCTATTCATGCGATTTTTGTGGCGATTGGTGGTGGTGGGTTAATTTCTGGGATTGCGGCGTATGTAAAAAGGTTGCGTCCAGAAATTAAGATTATTGGGGTTGAACCTGTAGATTCTGATGCAATGAATCAATCGCTAAAAGCAGGTAAAAGGGTAAGGTTGTCTCAGGTTGGTTTATTTGCTGATGGGGTGGCGGTGCGGGAAGTTGGCGAAGAAACTTTTAGACTATGCCAGCAATACGTTGATGAGATTATTTTGGTTAATACTGATGCTACTTGTGCAGCAATTAAAGACGTATTTGAGGATACAAGGTCAATTTTAGAACCTGCGGGGGCATTGGCGATCGCTGGGGCGAAACTTTATGTTGAACGAGAGCAAATTGAAAACCAAACCCTAGTTGCGGTTGCTTGCGGTGCAAACATGAATTTTGACAGACTCCGGTTTGTAGCCGAAAGAGCAGAATTAGGAGAACGTCGAGAGGCTATTTTCGCGGTGGCGATTCCTGAAGCGCGGGGAAGTCTGCGTAAGTTTTGTGAAGGTTTGGGAAGGCGCAACTTAACGGAATTTAGTTATCGGATTGCAGACGAAAAAGAAGCACATATTTTTGTAGGCGTACAAATTCAAAACCGCGCGGATGCTGCTTTGATGGTAGAAAACTTTGAAGCCCATGGATTCAAAACTATAGATTTAACTGATGATGAATTAACAAAATTGCATTTACGGCATATGGTAGGAGGGCGATCGCATTTAGCCGATAATGAATTAATATATCGCTTTGAGTTTCCCGAACGTCCCGGCGCATTAATGAAATTTGTGGGTTCTATGAGTCCCGATTGGAATATTAGCTTATTTCACTACCGCAACAACGGCGCAGATTACGGGCGAATTGTTGTAGGCGTACAAGTTCCCCCCGATGAGATGCAACAATGGCAAGCATTTCTCGATAATTTGGGCTATCAGTATTGGGATGAGAATAACAACCTGGCATACAAGCTATTTTTAAGATAATAATTGTTTACCATCCTTCCCTTTCTCCCAATTACCCATTACCACCCTTGCATTTCTACCAATTCTATGCAGAGATTATCAATCTTTTGCAAATTTGGACTATGAGGTAAAGTTGATTGTTGCATAGCTTCATCCATTTGAGCGATTAAATCTTCTGCCATTTTCATGACTTCTTCGTAAGTATACGCGCCTTGCAAAATAGCTTTTAATTCGTCTACATCTCCGGCTACTTGGCGATTGACAATTACTTTACCTTGGCGCAATATTTCTAAACCACAACGCAACAATCTAATACAGTGCATTCCATGCTTTAAATCAAAACCCGATTGTTTTTCCATTTCTGCTCTTTTCGGATTTCTATTTTGCTGCCATGACAAATAAGCTTTCCACTCGCGCATTGCTCCTTGATACTTCTGGCTTTTTTGTAATAGGCGAATAAAATCAGCGCGACTATTAGTTAATTTTTGCGTATATGCTAAAGTTTCATCGGGCAAAGTATGCTGTTTTAACATACCTTTAAAATCAATATCCGCCGTGAGTAATTGATATAATTCTTCGGCTTCTTCTAAAAATTCAATTCGTCCTCTAACTAAGTTATACAAATATTCTAAAAAAGCATTTAATTCGTCTTTAGTTAATGGATCTTCTAGGATGCCAAAATCTGCGGGTAAAGGCTTATTTTCTGGTGGATGTAACAACCATTTACGATGAGTTTCTATTTTTTTGATTTGAGCAAAAGCATAGCCAGAATAAGTATGTTTAACCTTTTTGCTGAGAAATAATTGTCTATGTTCAATTAAATATTCTCCTACTTCTGTAAGAAAAGGATAATTATCTAACCATAGCAATTCTAATACATTAGGATTTGCCGCCGCTAGTAATTGAACAACTTTTTTTAACTCGTAAATAACCGTATCTTCATTACCATCTATAAACGGAAATATTCCTTCTTCATTCCAACCGCTATCTTTTTGTTCTATAGAATTAAATCCTAAATAGTATTCTTTTGGCGCAATAAACACGCCACGATAATCATAATCTGATTTAGGATGATTCAATCCGTAAGCATGACTACCAGCTAAACCCACAAAAATAGCTCTTTCTTCAACCTCTTTTCTTTTCATTTTTTTGCGTCTAAAACTTTAGATGCGCGATCGCACTATCAAGTTATCTTAAACAATATGCGCTTGCTATATGGAAAAGCGATCGCATTACCCTAGCCAAGTTTCCAAATCTGTAATACTGGTAAAATCTAATAAAGATTCCCCCAAAGCCTCTAATCTTTCCAGACTTAGATTACTCACTTTTGCCGTTATTTCTAGCGATAAACTACCCAACTTCCGGGTAAGCAATTTGAAAACTAATGTTTTTTCTCCATCGGTGCGACCTTCGCGTAAAATAGATTGATACATGGTAGACTCGCGCATCGCCGGACTCCTCATTAATTGTCGGATTGTCTGCTCCTCTAATTCTAACCCTGCTAAGATGCTTGTAGCTGCTACTAAATTACTCTGTTCTCTAGAATCAGCAATTCGCTCTAGTTGATTTACCACTTGCGCTAACACGCTTTCCTTATCTGCTGCGCTGCTTAATACTGCATAAGGTAATAATCCTGGGGTTCTCAAAAACACCTCTACTGGTTCTTCCCATAACCGAATTGTGCGAAACTGATGAGTCATTACAGGCGTTACATATCGTTCTTGTCTAACTAAGTTTGAATTTGTCTTTTTTAAATAAATGACTACTTGTTGAATAGTTTGTTGGGGAAACTTACGTTTTAGACGCAAGTAATAATCCGCCATCCGAAAGGGCATTGTTTCATCGCCAAAAGTTTGAAACTCTGTGTGCAGGATAACGGTACTCGATTGCAGTAACATTACTGAATCGGCTCTAATGGGTTCTACATTTAGTTCGGTAGGATTAATGGTAGTTAGACTAATTGCGTCACCTAATAACCAAGCTGCAAAATCATTAGAATACTGTTCGATCAGAAACTTTGAGATATTATCTATCACTGGTAGATCATTAGATGTAACTTAAAGCGATCGCATTTAAGACTGATGTAAAATCAATCTATTACCATCAGGATCGCACGCATAAATTTCTTTACCGTGAGAAGCTATAACAATCTCCCCCGTTGGTGGGTAGCCTATATTAGTTAAATGCGCGATCTCTACTTTTTCATTAACGGTTTGATGTTTTCTAACGCATCTGCTTCCTTCTGTTGTGCATGATATAAATCCCATCGCAGTTGAAGATTTAACCAGAAGTCAGGGGACATTTGAAAAAACTTAGCTAAACGTAGCGCAGTTCTAGGCGTAATTCCTCGGCGACCATTAATAATTTCATTAATTCGTTGGTAAGGAACTCTAAGCTCTTGAGCGAGAGTAACTTGAGTTATATTCATCGGCTCTAAAAACTCCGCTTTCAACATTTCTCCGGGATGCGTCGGAACTCTATGGGTAGGAATACGAATCATCTGGGTTTCCTATAAGTGGATGTGTTTAGTGATAATCAACAATTTCAACATCTTCTGCGCCGTTTTGTGTCCAAATAAAGCAGATACGATATTGGTCATTAATCCGAATGCTGTATTGACCTTGGCGATCGCCCTCTAATGCTTCCAATCTATTTCCTGGTGGAACGCGAAGCTCATTTATTTCAACGGCGGAGTCGATTTGATCTAACTTTCTAAATGCAACGCTGTATAGGGTTTGAGGACAGGTTTTACGTGCAGACTTTGTATTTTCGCCATTAAAAATATCCTCCGTGCCTACATTTTTAAATGACACTATCATACTAACACTCTATCACGGTTATCATGCTATTATGTAATCATGTCTCTAGCTGTATCTGGCATTCCAATATTTCTCAATACTGCGGAAAAGCGATCGCATTTAAGACTGATGTAAAATCAATCTATTCCCATCAGGATCGCACGCATAAATTTCTTTACCGTGAGAAGCTATAACAATCTCCCCCGTTGGTGGGTAGCCTATATTAGTTAGATGCGCGATCACACTTTCCAAATCTTTCACCTCTAAACACAAGCTCATCCTACTACTTTGACTACTCGCAAACTCAGATTCTTTGCTTTGCTGCGGCTGAAAAATACCCAAGCGCAAGCCAGAGATTTCAAACTCAGCATACACATTTTCTCGATAAATCTGCGGTTCTTGTTGCCATAACTCTGTATAAAACAACACGAGCTTATCTAAGTTGCTAGTTGCCAAAGTTACAAAAGCAGCAGTGTAATTAGATAACATTAGGTTCAACCTGTCTATAGGTAAGTGCTTATAAAGTAACGTGAGTTCGACAGAATTAAAAAATAGCAGGAAGTAGTACAGGTAAGCCTTTTGGCTAAATTTCAATAGACGGTTTTTTCGGCAAATAGTATAAGATGCTAAACCTACCATCAAAATTATTTAAACATTTAGCGGATATACTTTTTCTGTCTTTAAAGCATTGCTTGCATAGCTCAAACAAGCTTTTATATCTTCTTGTGTTATTCCTAGATGATTTTTTAGTATGTCTGCTTCTAACCATCCTTGAGCTAAAAGCTCGACAATAAATTCTATGGACAGACGAATACCTTTAATTACTGACTTTCCTGCCAATATCTCTGGATTAATAATAATGCGGTCTTGCCAATCCATGTTATCTACCTTACCTTTCATTGCGACCCCAATCCGATAATCACCTACACGAATCTTATATTTATCTATATAACCAGTCATTTTTTCAATATATCCTAGTGCAAAAGGATTTTCTGACTCTAGTTCGGCAAATACAATAGGTTCGACACGGGTTTGAATTTCTAATGGTAAAGTAGCCAAATCTTTTAAAAATCGCTTAGTATATTCAACTTTCCACATTACTATCCTTTAGCAATTGATAAAACTTTAAAGCTTCATTTTTAGCAAGTTGTTCCTCGTTATGAGTTTCATCCATTAGTTTTACTAAACCATAATTTTCGAGAATTTCCTCAATTTGCTCAAACTCAGCAATGGGAATTTGTACAGCTATAGGTTGCTGCTGTTCGTTTAAAACATAATTTTTGTGAATTTCAAGCATTGTATTACTTGTCTAATGGTTGACTATAGTAGTTTATCAATAATTAAGCGATCGCACTTTTAGATAAGGATGCGATCGCTGTGAAGTTTTTTATTTTAGAGTATCGTTATAGTCACTTAGTATTCTAAATAACCAATAAATTCAATAACAGTCGCCTTCAAAGTCGTAGGTTGGCAAGTCAGTTTCAAATTCTGACATTTGCTGTTGATATAGAAGTAAATATTCATGTACTGAATCAGTTGTGACTTGCAACCATGTAGTAGCACCCTCAAAAGAGTTTCTTACTACTTCCATTCGTTCTTGAATATTTCTTAGATCGTATGTTTTCTGCTTTAGTAATGTTAGATTACCTTGTTTATCTAGAGGATAGCGAAATGTTATACCTCCAGGATCTAATCGATGAATATCTAATATAGTTTCGCATATACTTTCTTTAAAGCCAACTTCACTTATTAATCGTAATTTTTCAGTCAAGTATTTTAATACCGTTTTTAAACAGTGGGTGTCAAGCTAGCTTATTTTTAACTCTTTTTTTAAGTTCTCCATAATTCGATTCAATTTCTTTAAGGACATCATAAGCATCCTCTACCTTATCTATTAAATCCTTCAAACTTAACTCTATGTAATGTCTGTAGTTAAAAACGACCGGGAAAAACAGCATATCTCTATCTCTATCTCTATCTCTATCTCTGTTTCTATCACTAGCTAAAGCCGAATTAACTAAAATATTAGCAGCTTTGTAATAACCGTGAATGTGATTATTTGAGCCTAGTAAGTAATTTCCACCTGCTATTGCTTCATTTTGCCAATTCTTCTTTGTTGATGAAATAAAAGTTTTGTTTATCATAAGGTTGTAATAACGATCTGAATACTCTATTTTAAATGACTTAAGTATGTTATGGAAATTTAAATTGGCAATAGATACTTAAATCTTGCTTAAATTATTTTTTGCAATTATTCTAAAAAGCTTTCAATTTCTTCATTTGTAAAGCCAAATTGTCTACAAATGCGTAACACATAAGCAGGTGACATTTCTCCTGCGCCTATATCTATAGGAACGACTTTTCGCACTGCATCAATTTCATGAGTATATAAGCAATGGTCGCCTTTCCCTTGTCTATAAAATGTACAGCCTGCTTTTTCCAAAAGCTTAATCAATTCTCTAGGTTTAAGAGAAGGTATATTTTTAGGCATAAACCTTTCTCAATTCATAGGACTCTGAATCGTTTTGTCGATCTTCTACCATTAGAAACTCGTGCAGTTCTTCTATAGAAATAGGGGCAGTATAAATATTATTTTCAATTGCCCGAACAGCTTGAAAAGACTCAATGGCTTCTTTTAACTTATCAATGGCTTCTTGTTGATTTTTTCCTTGTCCTACAATTCCATTTTCTAGGCATAAGCTAACCCAATAGCCTGCACTTTGTCTAATTACTGCTGTATAAAACTCCATAGATTTCACTCGTTATTATTCAAATGTAGCAAGGTAGTTTATCAAAGTACCCTGCTACTTATTATCGACTAGCGCAGCGTACCTGCGGGGATGCCTAAAATATCCTCAATGCGAGGCATTTCTTCTAAGGGAATTACTCGCCCTTCGTCTTCAAAATTGGCGATTTGGTCAAAGTTCAGATAGCGGTACAAATTGTCAGCAAAAGGATTAATTTTATTTGCTACAACCTGCATATATTCCTGTACTGTGGGAATCCGCCCTAACATTGCACAAACAGCAGCAAGTTCCGCCGAACCAAGATAAACTTGCGCTCCTTTACCCATGCGGTTATTAAAGTTGCGCGTTGAAGTGGAAAATACGGTTGTTCCATCTCCTACCCGTGCCTGATTGCCCATACACAAGCTGCATCCCGGCATTTCTGTTCTCGCACCCGCCGCGCCAAAGGTGCTGTAAACTCCTTCTTCTTTTAGCTGATGTTCGTCCATCCGCGTTGGGGGACAAATCCATAGTCGAGTTTTTACAGGGGGTTCGCCTTCTAATACTTTGGCTGTAGCGCGGTAATGACCAATATTTGTCATGCAAGAACCGATAAATACTTCCTGCACCGCATCCCCTGCTACTTCTGATAGTAGTTTGACATTATCCGGGTCATTGGGGGCAGCAACAATTGGCTCTTTAATTTCGTTCAAGTCAATCTCAATAATCTCTGCGTACTCTGCATCGCTATCAGCTTCCATTAGTATGGGATTTGCTAACCACTGTTCCATTTTGGCGACGCGACGCATAATAGTACGAGCATCTTCATAACCCCGCGCTACCATATTTGTCATTAAGGCAATATTAGAACGCAGATATTCTGATACTGTTTCTATATTTAGCTTAATCGTACATCCCGAACACGATCGCTCGGCAGTGGCATCAGTTAGTTCAAAAGCTTGTTCTACCTTCAAGTCGGGCAATCCTTCTATCTCCATAATCCGCCCAGAGAAGATGTTTTTCTTATTCTCTTTAGATACCGTTAATAAGCCTTTTTGGATGGCTATATAAGGAATTGCGTTCACAATATCTCGCAGGGTTACTCCCGATTGCAATTCCCCCTTAAACCTGACTAACACTGATTCCGGCATATCTAAAGGCATCAATCCCAACGCCCCAGCAAAGGCTACTAAACCCGAACCTGCGGGGAAGGAAATACCCAAGGGGAAACGGGTATGAGAGTCGCCGCCAGTACCTACAGTATCGGGTAATAGCATTCGATTTAGCCAAGAGTGAATAATTCCATCTCCAGGACGTAACGCAACGCCGCCCCGTTCTGCCATAAAATCGGGTAATTCGTGATGAGTTTTAATGTCTACAGGCTTGGGATAAGCGGCGGTATGACAGAAGCTTTGCATGACTAAATCTGCGCTAAAACCAAGACAAGCAAGTTCTTTAAGTTCATCGCGGGTCATGGGCCCTGTGGTATCTTGAGAACCTACCGTAGTCATAATTGGTTCGCAGGATGTACCGGGGCGCACTCCTACGAGTCCGCAAGCTTTACCGACCATTTTTTGCGCTAATGTGTAGCCTTTCCCTGTATCTACGGGCGAACGAGGACGAATAAATATAGAACTAGGTTCAATTCCTAACGCTGCTCTAATTTTGTCCGTCAAACTGCGCCCAATTAGTAGCGGGATACGTCCCCCAGCGCGGACTTCATCGGCAATTGTATCGGGTTGGAGGTTGAAAGTTGAAATTACTTCTCCGGATTCGTTAACAACTTCACCTTTGTAGGGATAGATAGTAATAATCATCCCGGTTTCTAGCTGAGAAACATCGCATTGAATCGGTAAAGCGCCGGAGTCTTCGGCGGTGTTGAAAAAGATAGGAGCGATCGCACTTCCCAATATATACCCACCAGAACGCTTATTTGGCACGTAGGGTATATCTTGCCCAATATGCCACAATACAGAATTTATAGCAGATTTGCGCGACGAACCCGTCCCCACTACATCGCCTACATAGGCTACAGGATGCCCTTTAAGCTTCAATTCCTTAATAATTTCTAACGCCCCCGGCATTTTTGATTCCAGCATTACCAAAGCGTGCATCGGAATGTCTGGGCGGGTTGTGGCGTGAGGTGCGGGGGAAAGATCGTCGGTATTTGTTTCTCCCGGTACTTTAAATACCGTTACAGTAATTTTTTCCGCTAAAGGGGGGCGATTTGTAAACCATGTAGCATCCGCCCAAGCTTCAATTACTTGTTTAGCATAGGTATTAGTTTCTGCTAGGTCAAAAACATCGTGGAAAGCATCATAAACTAAGACTGTATGACTAAGCGCTTTTACCGCCGCTTTTGCTATTTCCTCGTTATCAGAAGACAGCAAATCTACCAAGCTTCGGACGTTATAGCCGCCAAGCATAGTTCCTAATAATTCTATGGCGTAGATAGGCGAAACTAAAGGGCTGCTAATTGCTCCTTTGGCAATTCCCGTCAAAAATCCAGCTTTTACATAGGCTGCGGGATCTACTCCTGGGGAAATGCGATCGCGCAATAAATGTAATAATGTTTCTTTCTCCCCTACTGGTGGCGCTTTCAGTAGTTCGCACAACTGGGATGTCTGCGGCGCATCCAATGGTAATGGGGGAATATTTAACGCCGCTCTTTCGGCGGTATGTTGGCGATATTCTTCAAGCATTCTATATAAATCCTCTCTTTATTTTGTTTCTACTGCCAGATTAGCGCTGCTGCTAACATCAATACGGTTTGTCATGATACTTCTAAAACTAAATCCCTAGGAAGTCGCGGTACAATTATTTTTTAAAGCTGTAAGGGCGCTACTCCTAACTGTTTCTATATGCCTCAAACTTACACCGTTCAAATTCTCCACGCCGGAACAACTCATACTATCCAAGTTCCCGAAGACCAAATTATCCTTAAAGCTGCCGATGCTGCGGGTTTGGGGTTGCCAAGTTCTTGTAATGCGGGGGTTTGTACTACCTGTGCTGCCCAAATTTTAGAAGGAACTGTAGAACAAAGCGAGGGTATGGGTATTAGCCTTGAACTTCAAAAAGAAGGCTATGCTTTGCTTTGTGTTTCCTATCCTCGTTCTGACTTGAAAATTGAGACAGAAAAAGAAGACCGAGTTTATCATTTACAATTTGGTCAGTTCCAACAATAGCTCTTAATTTATGACTACTCACTTTATCACCGCCGAAATTAACCTAGAAGAAACCCCCACCCAACTCCACAAAGCCATTGAGTCAGAATTGGCAAAACAGGGAGAACCTTTGCGTTGGGCGATCACATCGGTAAATATGCAAAAGCAAACTGTGATCGTTGAAGCCGTTGTTACCTTAGAATCACCTCGCGAGTGAATCATCCTTACACTGCTATTTTAATTATACCAACGGGAATTGGTGCGGCAATTGGCGGTTATGCTGGAGATGCTTTGCCCGTTGCTCGTGCGATCGCCTCAGTATGCGATCGCCTAATTACTCACCCAAATGTCCTCAATGGCGCTCAATTATACTGGTCAATGCCTAATGTTCTCTATGTAGAAGGTTATGGACTTGACAAGTTTGCTGCTTCTGCTTGGGGTTTGCATCCAGTGCGGCAAAATCGGATTGGGTTAATTCTCGACAAGGGAATTGAACCAGAATTGCAAGTTAGACAACTCCAAGCCGCCGAAGCTGCTAGAGCAACTTTAGGACTATCTCTAACGGATTACGTGATTACCGATACTCCTTTAAATGTAGAATTACGTACCTCAGCATCGGGGGCAAGTTGGGGAACTATAGAAAATCCCGATAGTTTGTTACGAGCGGCGCAAAAATTAATTGATATAGGGGCAAATGCGATCGCAGTTGTAGCCCGTTTCCCCGATGATATCGATAGCACCGCTCTAGAACAGTATCGTCACGGGCAAGGAGTAGATCCTTTAGCGGGGGCGGAAGCCGTTATTAGTCACTTAATAGTTAAAACCTTTAAAATCCCTTGCGCTCACGCTCCAGCCTTATTACCACTGCCCATCGACCCCAATATATCACCGCGATCGGCGGCGGAAGAATTAGGTTATACCTTTTTGCCCAGCGTGCTTGTCGGTTTAAGTCGCGCTCCTAGATTTACAAGCGATCGGCGCGATATTTGGGCAAAGGAAGTTGATGCTGTCATCGTACCTGCAACCGCCTGTGGTGGCAGCGCTATTTTAAGCTTAAGCAATAGCACTGCTCAAATAATTACCGTGAGCGACAATCATACTAAAATGCTCGTTCCTCCAGCACCTCTGGGGATTAAAGCAATTCAAGTAAACTCTTATTTAGAAGCCGTTGGAGTGCTAGTAGCTCATAAAGCAGGCGTAGATTTAGCTAGTTTTAGCCCCACTATTTCACCTTTAAACTGTTTATTAACTATGTAAAAAATTAACTTTAAGTTGTACTTCCCCTTGATTCCATCTTAGATACTAAATATTAAGCCCAGTTTGCCAAAAATAGCGGCAGTTTAAAAAATGTCTTCCATTACTCTAGAAGTTCTGCTCCTCTTACTGTTGATCCTTGCTAATGGCATATTTTCTATGTCGGAAATGGCGATCATCTCCTCCCGGAAGGTAAGGCTGCAAAACATGGCGAATCAAGGAAATAAAAAAGCAAGAGTTGCTCTAGATTTGGCTGAATCCCCCAATAAATTTTTGTCTACAGTCCAAGTAGGTATTACCTTAATCGGCATTTTGGCGGGTGCTTTTGGGGGTGCTACTATTTCCGAAAAATTAGCAGAAAATCTCAATCAAATTCCTTGGTTAGCACCCTATAGTCAAGGGTTATCTTTTGGGATTGTGGTTATGGTGATTACTTACCTATCCTTGATTGTGGGCGAACTTGTACCCAAACGCCTCGCTCTAAATAATCCCGAAGTGATCGCCGCTACTGTAGCAATGCCTATGAGAGCGATCGCCGCCTTTGCTTCCCCGGTTGTCCATCTACTCAGCGCCTCTACAGACTTAGTATTGCGAATAATAGGCATAGGCCCTTCCAGCGAACCCCAAGTAACGGAAGAAGAAATCAAAGTATTGATCGAGCAAGGTACAGAAGCAGGGATGTTTGAAGAAGCCGAACAAGACATGGTAGAACGAGTATTTAGATTAGGCGATCGCCCCGTTAGTGCTTTAATGACACCGCGCCCCGATATCGTTTGGCTAGACTTGGAAGACACCAGCGAAGAAAACCGCAAAAAGATGATGGATAGCGCCAATTCTCGCTTTCCCGTTTGCCAAGGTGGTTTGGACAATGTTTTAGGAATTATGCCTGTCACCGACTTATTAGCTCGTAGTTTGTCCGGGGAAGCACTAGATTTAACAGTCTCTTTACGTCAACCTGTATTTGTCCCCGAAAGCACTCGCGGCTTAAAAGTGCTGGAGTTATTTAAACAAACAGGTACTCATATGGCGCTAGTAGTCGATGAATACGGCGTAATTCAAGGCTTAGTGACTTTAAATGATATTTTAGTAGAAATTGTCGGCGATGTGCCTTCCGCCGACGAATTAGACGATCCTCAAGCTGTGCAACGAGAAGATGGATCTTGGCTATTGGATGGAATGTTAAGTGTTGATGAATTTTTTAAAATCTTTGCTGTACAAGACTTTCAAGGGGAACATCGTGGTAGCTATCAAACCCTAGGTGGCTTTGTAATTACCCATTTAGGACGCATCCCCAACGCCGCCGATCATTTTGAATGGGATGGAATGCGGTTTGAGGTGATGGATATGGATGGCAATCGCGTTGATAAGGTTTTGGTAGTCCCAGCCGAAAAACCCTCTATGCAATCATCGGATTAAAGGGTTATTTGCAACTTAACTTCACATTTTTTTCAGTAAAGATACTGTGTTACTTTAGCTGTCTGTACTGCTATTAATTAGTTATACCCGAACAGCAATAAATTATTTCTTCGAGGCGCTGGCTTTAATTAAAAAGAAATAATCTAGAGTTTGACAATTTTTATAATTTTTTTCCCTTGTCCAATTTAAACCTAGTTAAAACTAACTAATCATTATGAGTACTACAATTTCTAATTTTAATGAAACCGCTAATCAGTCTACAGATCCTGATATTTGGTTAGTTAAAGGTAACGACCTAGCGAACTTGGGCGATTACGAAGAAGCTCTGAGCAGTTTTAACAAAGTAGTAGCAATTCAACCGCAAAACACTACCGCTTGGGTACAGAGATCCGTAGTTTTAATCCATCTCAATCGTTACCTAGAAGCCGTTGATAGTTGCGATCGCGCTTTAGAAATTGATGACAGTGATCGACAAGCTTGGCTGTTTCGCGGTGCAGCATTAAATCATTTAGGTCGTTACAAAGAGTGTTATGCCAGCTACGATAAATCTTTAGGAATCGAGCAGCAAACCTTAAGACAAAAACTCAGCTTCAAACTTAAATCAATATGGCATAATTCCTCAGAAGTAAAAGCCCCTCAAATTAGCAATATTTCCCATCAAGTTTAAAAAGTTCTTTACCCCCAGCCCATGAGTATAAAAGCTTATTCCTTTCCCGATTGGGAAAGGAATATTAGTATAGGAAAGACAAACTCACTAAATTTTTTATTATTATTTGCTTAAGGTGTGTATTCTCCGATCAAACTGGGCAAACTATAAGTACACATCGTCAAAACCAAAAAACCGTGTTAGAGAGTGAAAAAGAACAAGTCAAACACTTACTAGCGATCGAAGACAACCGAGGTAAACGCACAATTAGTCTAGAAAGTGCTAACTATTCAATTGGTCGTAATCCTACTAATTCTATAGTGCTACACTCCCAGTTGGTATCGCGACAGCACGCTATTTTGGTGAGACTAACAGACCAAAGTCCGCACCTATTTCGGCTGATTGACGGCAATTTAAAAGGTGTACGCAGCACAAACGGCTTAAGAGTCAATGGTCAACATTGTTTTGAGCGCGAACTTAGCCATGAAGATGAAATTATTTTTGCCGATGACGTTAAAGCTTGGTACTACACAACGGTTGACTCCCTAGAAATAAGTCCAGAGAATAGAGAAAAAGAAGTGATAAAAGTAGCTTCAAGTACCCTAATTGGAGTAGAGCGAGAAATAGCAAACTACAGTGATGCGGCACTGCTAAAACTGGCAGCTTTTCCCGAACCCATTGCTAATCCAATTATTGAAATCGATCTAACAGGAAATATTACTTATATTAATCCCTCGGCACTGGCACAGTTTCCAGACCTTAGAGAAACTAAGCTGCAACACCCTTTGTTAGAAGAAATAGTCCCCATTGTCAAAAACGGTCAAGAAACTTTTTTTGTGCGAGAAGTAGAAATTGGCAGTAAGATATTTTCTCAATCAGTTCATTATGTTGCCGTTAGCGGTCTAATTAGAAACTATATTGTCGATATTACCGAGAGCAAGCATACCGAACTTGCCTTACGCGAAAGCGAAGCTAAAAATCGAGCTTTATTAAACGCAATTCCTGATTTGATGTTGCGGCTTGATAAAAATGGTAATTGTTTAAATTATTTGCCAGCAAAAACAGATACTGACCGCCCTAACGAGTGTGCAATTCTACCTCAAGAAATAATAAGTCAGAGGATGCACCATATAAATCGAGCTTTGCAAACAGGCGAAACTCAAATTTTTGAGTATCAACTCCAAGTCCAGGGTACTACGTGCCATCATGAAGTAAGAATCGTTGTTGACGGCGAAGACGAAGTTTTGGCAATTGTTCGCGATATTAGCTCCCGCGTTACGGCTGAAATCGAACTCAAACAAGCTAAAGACGAACTAGAACTTCGCGTTCAAGAACGTACCACAGAACTCCAAAAGGCTAACAATCGATTGCTTAGAGAGATCGTTACTCGCCACAGAGCCGAAGAAGAAGTACGTTTTCTCCAAACGATGACTCAATCTATTGGCGAATCGGCAAACTTTCACTCGGCTTTAGGTGTAGCACTGCGCTTAGTGTGCGACTTTACAGGTTGGGCGTTTGGAGAAGCCTGGATTCCTCATGGTGGCGCTCTTGAATGCAGTCCGGCTTGGTATAGAAATACCCAAAATCTCGATAAGTTTAGACTGGAGAGCGAAAACCTGACTTTTTTGTTAGGGGTAGGATTGCCAGGGCGGGTTTGGTCATCAAAGCAGCCGGAATTGATGCAAAGTGTTGTTAATGCTTCATACACCGATTTTTTGCGTAAAGCTTGCGCTTTAGAGGTTGGTTTTAAGTCTGGGTTAGGTATTCCAATTGTAGCAACGGATCGCGTTTTGGCGGTTTTGGTGTTTTTTATGTTTACCGCCGACGACGAAGACAAACACTTAGTCAAGCTTGTTTCTACCGTAGCAACCCAGTTGGGCGCATTAATCCAACGCAAGCAAGTAGAAGAAGCTTTATCCGATAGCGAGGAGCGTTTTCGGCTATTAGTAGAGGGCGGGAAAGATTACGCTATTTTTATGCTCGATATAGAAGGAAATATTATTAGCTGGAATACTGGAGCCGAGCGAATCACAGGTTATACGTCCGCAGAAATTTTAGGCAGGTCTTTTTATTGTTTTTATCCACCAGAAGATAGAGCTATAAACAAACCTGAATATCTGCTACACCTAGCTAAAGTAAATAGTCAAATCGAAGATGAAGGCTGGCGAATATGTAAAGATGGTTCGCAAATTTGGGTGGATGAGATTATCACCGCCCTGAAAGATCAAAATGGGCAACTACGAGGCTTTTCTAAAGTGGTACGCAATACTACAGAAAATCGGCGCAGTCAACAAGCCTTACAAGAGAGCGAACAGCGTTTGCAGGCAATACTCGACAACTCTACAGCCTTAATTTACGTTAAAGACCTCCAGGGAAGGTTCATTACCATTAATTCTTGGTTTGGAATTGTGTTCAATATCCACAGAGAAGAGATTAAAGGCAAAACTGACTATGATCTCTTTCCCAAAGAAATAGCTGATACCTACCGAGCAAACGAATTAAAAGTAATAGAAACTAAAAGCCCAATGGATTGGGAAGAAGTGGCTCCGCAAAGTGACGGATTGCATACTTATATTTCGATCAAGTTTCCCCTATTTGACGCGGTGGGAAAAATCTATGCCGTTTGTGGGATTTCTACCGATATTAGCGATCGCAAACGAGTAGAAGATGCTCTAAATTCAAGTTTAGCGACAAATAGAGCCTTGCTTAACGCTATCCCCGATTCAATGTTTCGCATTAGTTTTAAGGGAATTTTTGTTAATTTTAAAGCTGTAAAAAATAATCGTTTACCACTACCTACACAAGAATTTTTGGGCAAAAGTTTGTATGAGGTATTTCCTTATCAAGTAGCTAATCCGATGATGGATTGCGTACAGTTGGCTTTGACTACCAAAAATATGCAAATTCTTGAATATCAGTTGCTATTAGATGACAATCTTTTGGACTACGAGGCGCGAATTGCTGTTAGTGCAGAAAATGAAGTAATGGCGATTATTCGCGATATTACTGAGCGCAAGCACGTAGAAACAGATATTCGCCAGGCTTTAGAAAAGGAAAAAGAACTGGGCGAACTAAAATCGCGGTTTGTGACCATGGCTTCTCATGAATTTCGGACTCCTTTGGCGACAATTTTATCGTCTAGCGAGTTACTGGAATATTACAGTCATAAATGGAGCGACGATAAAAAACTCAAACACCAGCAGCGCATTCAATCTAGCGTTAAACATATGACAAGTTTGCTAGATGATGTGCTATTAATTGGCAAAGCTGAAGCTGGAAAACTAGAATTTCAACCAAGATTGCTAGACATTATCCAATTGAGCCGCGACTTGGTAGAAGAAGTCCAAGTTACAACCCAGACTCATACTATTAATTTTTGCCCTCAAACGCAATGGGATAGACTTGATGGACTGATAGATGAGAAGCTATTTCGGCACATTATTACTAATTTGCTCACAAATGCTGTGAAGTATTCACCGCAAGGCAAAGAAGTCGATTTTAATTTAGAGTGCGATCGCACAAGGGCAATTTTTTCGATTCAAGATGGGGGAATTGGGATTTCAATTGAAGACCAACAACAGTTGTTTGAGTCCTTTCATCGCGGCAGGAATGTGAGTAATATTCCTGGTACGGGCTTGGGACTTGCGATCGTTAAAAAGTCTGTGGATTTACACGGAGGCACAATTACCGCCGAAAGCCAATTAGAAGTTGGCACAAAGTTTACAGTTACACTGCCATTAAATCAATGAGTATAAACAAATGAAAAAAATTTTAGTAATTGAAGACGAACCCGCAGTAAGAGCAAATATTTTAGAATTGCTAGAAGCAGAAGATTTTGAGGCGGTAGGGGCAGAAAATGGGTTTATGGGTGCAATGTGGGCGCAAGAATACCTACCCGATTTAATTATTTGCGACGTAATGATGCCCGAAGTTGATGGTTATGAAGTTTTAGGGGCTTTGCGTCAAGTTCCAGAAACCGCAGCAATTCCGTTTATTTTTCTAACAGCGATGGTAGATAAAGCTGATATTCGTCACGGAATGGACTTAGGAGCGGATGACTATCTAACTAAACCATTTACAAGATCGGAGTTATTGGGAGCCATTACTTCACGGTTTAATAAACAAGCCGTTGTCATGCAGCAATTTCAAACCGAGCGCGAACGTGCGGAAAGTTTACAAAAAAAAGTGCTTGAACTTCAGCAGTCTGTGAGTAGCCAAGGAGAAATCTTACAGCAACTACAACAAGAAATGCGTAATACTGTACCAAAAATTACTATGGCTATTGGATTTCTTAAAAGCATACAACCTGGAGGGCAGCGCGATCGCTGCATACAAATTTTGCAACAATCTTGTCAATCGGAAATTGCTTTACTTAATCAACCTAATTTACAAAAGTTCCTAACTCCTGAAGACTTAATACTGCTACGCCAGTTGAATTTAATTAACCCAACTCCTCATTCACCTACTCATAGCTAACTTTGAATTAAATAAAATTTTGCTTTAATCAACAGATAATTTTTTTTAAAATAGCCCTGGACTAGCTTATTCTGGGGCTATCATTCTATACCTCCGCTAGTATCCGCGCTCTCATTTGTTCGACTAGCTGATGTAAATTACTTGTATTGAGGCGATAACTTAAAGGATGAGCAATTAGCCGTGCTGTACTAATAAATAACGTCTCAATTTCAATTAAGCCATTTTCTTGTAAAGTTCGCCCGGTGGAAACCAAGTCAACGATCGCTTCAGACATTCCAGTAATAGGCCCTAATTCCACTGAACCATAAAGCGGCACAATTTCTACAGGCAAATCTAGGCTATCAAAATAATCTTTGGCGCAGTTAACAAATTTAGATGCAACTCTACCATGAGGTGGCAATTCTAAAGCCGAGCGATACAAGCTTGATTGTCTCACCGCCACCGATAGCCGACAAAGCCCAAATTGCAAATCGATTAAGTTAGCAACTTGTGGTTGTTTTTCTTGCAAGACATCGTAACCGACAATACCTAGTTGCGCTTGACCGTATTCTACATATACTGGAACATCTTGCGCTCTAACAAGTAAAGCTTTAGCCGTCTGTGTGGGGTCAGAAATTTGTAATTGCCTATTAGTGGAATCGAGAAAAGCACTAAAATCTAGTCCCACTGATTGTAATAAACGGATGCTATCTTTTAAGAGTGAGCCTTTGGGCAATGCGACAGTAAGCATAATTAAGAATTAATATATTGAAGCTTCGGGCATAATAATAGCCCAAATGCGATCGCCTAAGTAATGCAAATACTGCTAGTTGATGATGAAGTTGAATTGACAGATCCTCTCTGTCGAGTGCTAAAGCGTGAAGGTTACAGTGTTGATGTAGCTTATGATGGCGCAGCCGGAAGCGATCTTGCCGCCAAAAGTGGGTACGATTTGCTGATTTTAGATTGGATGCTACCTCACAAAACCGGGTTAGAGATTTGCCAACAAGTACGAAAGGCGGGACAAGCTACCCCGGTACTATTTCTTACGGCTAAAGATACCATAGACGATCGCGTACAAGGATTAGACGCGGGAGCGGATGATTATTTAGTTAAACCTTTTGAACTAAGGGAATTATTAGCACGAGTCCGGGCATTATTGCGTCGTTCGGCATCTGACAGCGCGATCGCCCCTTCTCAACGGCTAAAGGTGGCAGATTTGGAGTTGGACTGCGAAAACCAGTTAGGTTATCGCCCAGGGCGCAATATTGAGCTATCAGAAAAAGAAACCCAACTATTGGCTTATCTGATTGAAAATAACAGTCAATTGCTAACTCACGCTCAGATTTATCAACATCTCTGGTCTGAGGGCGAACAACCTAGTAGTAATGTGTTGGCGGCTTTAATTCGGTTATTGCGGCGCAAAATTGAAGCACCAGGGGAAACTCAATTAATTCACACGGTCTATGGTAAAGGCTACCGCTTTGGGGAGAATAGTTAGATTGAATGTGCTGGCGATCGCCGCTTTGGGTTTAGGTATAGAAGTGCGATCGCATTAAAAGCCTGAAATAGGCAAAGGCTTTACTCTAATTTCCATACAATACGGGAACGCTTGGCTAACAGACCTGCCAACCGTTCAGCCTCAACTAAATTATCTTCTTGATATGGTAGCCCAGTTATATTTGCATGATCTGGGGAATCTTGTTCTACATTTAACCCAATTTCTCTAACACGACCAACTTCAAGGCTGGCAATTCCATAACACTTACGAAACAAGTTAGCACATTGCTCTAAAGAATACGCACTTGCCAAATTAACCGAAAGCCCAAGTTCATTAGCTCGCAAAAAATAAGCATCTGCTTTTATCCTTCCTGTATCTTCATCAATCCACTGTTTTCGCAGTATTGCTCGATAAATAATGCTATCTGCTGGCAATGGCTCAAAGGGGTTTATGCTCGATTCAGCCATTCCAACCACTGCATCAAGATGGATGATGTAACTTCGTGTTCTACGGCATAATTGTCGCCTAATTCGTGGTACAGATACACGGGTTGATCTTTACTACCAGGACAAATTAGTCTAACTTCACTTTCAACTTCTAGTTTGCTCCATGTTAGTCTAATGCCACCTTTCTCGTCGGTAGATACTGATGCTTTGGGAAAATTATCACCCATTAATTCGTAAGCTTCTACAACAAATTGGATTGCTAGTTTAAACGCTGATTGACTTGGTTGCAAAATGCCATAATCATCTGTTTCCTCTGCTTCTAAAAGATCAGTGAGCCGCTTTCGTGTCACTGCGAGATTGCTGCTAAATGGTTTCAATGATTGTGCAGGTTGTGCGATTTTGCTTTTATCAGCTTCTCGGACAATTTTAACAATCTCTTTTGCATCCAGACTATCAATATTTATAGACGTTGAAATTAAAGACCACACTCCTCGCTCTGAATTTTGTAAAAGCCCATATTTTTTTAAATAAGTGCGACTCCATCCGAGTCGGTATTCAACTTCACTCTGTGATGTACTTCCATGTGGAGTGTTTAATACTTCATCAGGCAAATCAAGAAGTTGTGCTACTTTCTCATAAATCTCTTCAGTAGTGCCAGACCCACCCAAAACTTGTAGAGCCTGAATTGTGGGAAGGAGCATTGAGTCAAAGGTAGGAATTAAAGAGCTAGATCGCTTCATAGGAAAACTATAATCTGGAAAAACTGCTGCTACATCAGGATCTAACTGAACATTTAGGGTAGATTTTTTGCGTCCTTGACCACGCGCTACAACCGGGAGTTGAGTAAAATTGTATTCAGGTCGTAAGTCATCATCCATTTCAAAGGTCTGATTCATAGCGCTGATTCACAACAATTCCTTTTCCCAGCCTACCAGTATAGTTTTATCTAAAGTTACAAATAAAACTTCGCCTTAACCTCGTTTCATGGTAACTATACTTTGCATTTTGTCGCGCAATTCTTGAGCTTGTTTGTAGAAATGCGATCGCGCTAGTCATTATATTATTAGATTGTTGATTTTTAGGGCATTGTTTCAATCAACGCTCTCAGAACTTTATTGACCGTTTCGGGATTGGAAAAGACTTTAGCAACATCTTCATCCAAAACAACCACTGTCATTTTTCTTTCCTTATCTTTTGCTGCAAATCGGTTAGGCTTTGCTTTCTTATAGTCGAAGGTATATTCTGGGGCTAAATTGTCATTAGTAGGTATTTCATCAGAATGCGTTGTTTTCATAGTCTTCACGTTCTTTTTGAGTTACAATACGAGCGCTGATAATGCGGATTACTTGGGGACGTTCAGTGAAGCTGACTAGCAATAGCCGATTTTGTTGAGAATGACCGATAATAATTTCCCGATGCTTTTGCCTTGAATGCAATTCATCCTCAAAAATTAGTGCTAATGGATTATTAAAGACAGTTTGAGCCTCTTCAAAGCTGACATTATGCTTCTTAATATTGTTAGCAGCTTTGGTAGTGTCCCCTTCGTAATCCATAATTAGATTGTAACGGACTCGATAAAATCGCAAAAGCAGTAAATTAGTTGTAAAGGAAATACAACCAAAACGAGAATTGTTTGAGTATAAATACTTTGCACTACCCCAGTTTCATCGCAATTATACTTTGCATTTTGTCGCGCAATTCTTGGGCTTGTTGGTAGAAACGCGATCGCACTTTTCCCGGCGAACTTTCTATTACAGGCGTTTTATATACTGGTTGAATGTAGTAATCTAACTTGCTTCTGGCTGCCCAAACTCCCATTGAAGGAAACAGTAGAAAAATAAACATTAATGGCGATAAGGGTAAAAAAGGTAATTGCAAGCGTCTTGCTAGACTTTTGATATTAAAAGCCCAAGAATGTAAGTATTCATTACCCATGCAGACTACAGGCAAAATTGGGATAGAGGAAACTTCGCTTAGACGCATAAAACTAAGATCAAAGGTTTCTAATTGATGGCGTTTTTGCCAACCTTTACTTGGCCCTCGTAAACCTTCTGGAGCATAAAGTAAAATAGTTTTTTGCTCTACTGCTTGCTCAAAATCATTCATCTCGGCGCGAACTCCACCCATTACTTTTGCCCAACCTGGAGGTAGCCACCAAATTAACCAAGGGTGTTCAAATAAAGATACATCTGCTAATGGTTGCAATACCCAACCTGGTTGAGTATTACTCAATAGATAGCCCAAACTTAAAAAGTCCCAAGGGAAACACATCCCGGCGTGATTCATCGCCACGATAAAGGATTCTGTGGCGGGTAAATTCTCAGTTTCGTGTAATTGGGCGCGAAAATAATGTTTGATGATGGGAGCAAGAATTTCCTCACTAAAATGTTGCTGATAACTCAAGTCAAATTGTTCGTTTTGAGGACGTGGTAAACGGCAACCCAAACGCAGCCAGCGAATTAATAAAGCCACATAGAATCCCCCAGGGATAAGAAATAGTAAGTATTCCAGCCAATTCCAGCCATCAGAATCGCTATTGTAGCGTTGCCAATGACGGTTAAATAAAATCAGCCAACCTGGAGGATACCAAAGACAAAACCAATCGAACCAACTAAATTGATACGCCTGTTTTAGTGGCTCGATTGTGTCAACTTCGCGCAATTGTTTCATTTTAGGCAATAGTCACATCTGGAGATAAATAAACATCCTGAATAGCGTTAAACAGCTTTACTCCATCTTCAAAAGGACGCTGGAAAGTTTTGCGCCCCGAAATTAAACCAGAACCGCCAGCACGTTTATTAATTACGGCGGTGCGAATTGCTTCAGCAAAGTCATTTTTGCCGGAAGCACCACCAGAATTGATTAATCCCGCCCGTCCAGAGTAGCAATTTAGCAACTGGTAGCGCGTTAAATCGATGGGGTGATCGGTGGTAAGGTCAGAATATACGCGATCGCTCGTTTTTCCGTAACTTTTCCCTGAAGCCTTCTCTACGGCTTCGTAACCGCGATTGTCTTCCGGTAATTTTTGTTTAATAATGTCGGCTTCAATGGTTACGCCTAAGTGATTTGCTTGTCCGCTCAGATCCCCTGCTAAATGATAGTCTTTGTCTTGCTTAAAAGCATTATTACGGAGGTAGCACCACAAAATTGTTGCCATTCCTAGCTCGTGAGCGCGGGCGAAAGCCTTGCTTACTTCTTGAATTTGCCGCGTCGATTGTTCCGAACCAAAATAGATTGTTGCGCCTACAGCTACTGCTCCTAAGTTCCAAGCTTGTTCTACTGAAGCGAACATTATTTGATCGGCTTGGTTGGGAAAAGTTAACAACTCGTTATGGTTAATTTTGGCAATGAAGGGGATTTTATGAGCATATTTGCGGGAAACACTGCCTAAAACTCCTAAAGTAGTAGCTACAGCATTACAACCCGATGCGATCGCCAACTTTACTATATTTTCCGGGTCAAAATATATTGGATTGGGTGCAAAGGAAGCCCCCGCCGAGTGTTCAATCCCTTGATCTACAGGCAAAATTGATAAGTAACCAGTGTTTCCCAATCGTCCAAAGGAATACAGTTGTTGTAAGCTGCGTAATACTTGGGGAGAGCGATCGCTGATAGTAAATATGCGATCTATAAAGTCTGCGCCAGGTAGATGCAATAAATCCCTAGAGACTTTAGCTTTATGAGTAAGTAAGTCTTCAGCTTCCTTACCTAGCAATGATGCGATCGATTGAGGGGCGGATAATGTTGCGGTCATAGCAGTTATGCCTCAAATACTTAAGTTGTTAGTTGTTCTTGCGGTGGAAAGCCGTGTTGTTCTCTTCTTGGTGCGCCATCGTATTTTTTGGAGGTTTTGTATAGTTCAAAACTTCCATCGGCGGCTAAAAGTGTAAATTTATCGCGCAGCGCTTGCAATTGTTCAGTATTCATCAGTTTAAATCCCCTAGGTACAGCCAAGTTTTGCCGCAACACTTGTATTGACCTCCTCCCCGACCTTAAGGTACGGGGATTCCTAAGACTCACGACTTAGGTTTCTGTTTCTTTCCCTTTCGGGTTTTTTGCAACTGCCTTTTAGACTCTTGCCTATCGGGTCTTATGTTCGCTCCACAGACTGACACCGCAAGCCCTGCGGCAAGTATATTCCTACTCGCGTTGATATCACGGTCATGGTTAGTTTGACACTTAGGACAATCCCACTCACGTACATTCAACGGCATTTTGTCTACTATATGCCCACAGTTTCCGCACCTTTTGGAGGAAGGAAACCATCGGTCAATTTTAATCAGTTCTCGCCCGTGCCACTCGCACTTGTAAGCAAGCTGGCGGACAAATTCACCCCAACTAGCATCGCTAATCGAGAGCGCCAATTTATGGTTTTTGACCATGTTTTTGATTGCCAAATCCTCAACCACGATGGTTTGGTTTTCGTTCACCAGTTGAGTAGTTAGCTTATGCAAAAAGTCTTTGCGACTATCAGTTATTTGTCCATGTACTTTGGCTACTTTGAGCCTTTGCTTATGTCGATTGTTCGACCCCTTCTGCTTACGAGACAAAGATTTCTGGACTCGTCTAAGCTTTGCGATTCTGCGTTTAAAGTGCTTGGGATTAGCGATTTTGTCCCCATTACTGGTAGCAATCAAGCTAGTTATCCCCATATCCAAACCAATAGATTTATTGGATTTTGGCAATGGTTCAATCACTGTGTCTACGAGCAAAGAAACGTGGAATCGCCCACTCGCATCCAACTTGACCGTGATGGTAGACGGTTCGCATCCCTTGGGCAGTTGCCTACTCCAACGAATCGGCAGCGCTTCAGTACACTTGGCAAGCCATACTTGCCCATCCTTCCACTTAAAAGCGGACTTAGTGAACTCAGCAGAGCCACCATTATGCTTCTTTTTAAAGTTGGGATACTTAGCGTGTCCCGCCCAAAAGTTTGCAAAGGCTTTTTGCAAGTGTCTAAGTCCTTGCTGCAAAGGTACGCAGCTAACCTCGTTCAGAAATTGCAAGTCTTCTTGCTTTTTCCATTGGGTAAGCATGGCAGAAGTTTTGATGTAGTCAACCTTTTCTTGCCTTTCGTACCAACCTTCCGTCCGGGAAGCCAACGCTCGGTTGTAAACCAAACGCGCACAACCCATAGTTCTCCGCAACAAGGTTTCTTGTTCGGAAGTTGGGTAAACGCGGTAACGGTAAGCTTTTTGCATACCTCACATTATAACACAAAATATGTGGGAATCTCCGGGGTGTTGAACCCCATCGATTCCCCTCCTATCCCTCCCCGTGCTGAAGCAACGGGGTTTCCCGGAGAATCCCGATGAATCTATCCTGCTTACGGTTGTAGTTACAGGTAAATTCATAGCGTAGCGTAAAGCTTCAACAGGGGTAATTACGACTTTTTTTACGGATTCGCCACCGCCTCCTATGCTTTTCATTCCAATTACAGCAATTCCCCGCTTATTTAATTCTGGCAAAACTTCCCGCTCAAAGCTGCGAAAGTTAGCATCAAAACAGTTAAGCGGTAGTTGACAAACATCAAAGGGAAAATTGTAGGAAAGCATTTTGAGATGAATTGCTGGATCTTTATACTCCCAGGCGTTATCGATAAACGTTATTCCCGCATCCATTGCTTCCTGTAGAGGCGGGTTGCTTCGGCTTGGGTTTTTACCATGCCAAGATGATAACCACCTAAAGCTAGGGCAGATACTTCAATATTAGCCCGTCCAAATTTGCGTTTTGGGACTGTACCAAAAACTACACTTGGAGGAAATTGGGCGATCGCCTCCTCATTCCCAAAACTCTGTACTATTAAGTCAGTTAATGCTACTCCTGCGCCAATTATCCCCCACTCTTTTCAAAACCTCACGCCGTTTCCAATCAAATAGGGGATTTTTGTTTTCTGTAATTTTCTACGCCTAACAATAATTTTGTTTTTAACAATTATGCTTTCTGCTAATTTAACGTGAGTTCGACAACGAACGAAAGCCAGAAAGCTTGTTCTTAGGGGAATCTAAGAAATTGGCTAGAATACAATAACTAAGATTTATGGAGAATAGGTGAAAAAGGCATAAAAAAACACCGACACTAAAAAACAACTTAGAAAAATCATGGTTTCGGCTAGGTCTACTAATAGACATCTCCAAAATCTATCAAACAGTTACTGGCAAAGAGTTTCATCTAAAAATACAAGTCTAAGCAAATACCGAAAATCGACGCTACAATCGAGTTTTGAGATATTTAATGTTAATATCAATCTAAAAAATAATCGGTTGCCTCCTCAATTATTCTTGTTCCTAACCTCAGAATTAATATTAGGTAATCTTAATCCTCCAATCCTTAATCTTACAATTCCACAAATAGTGAGAATTATTTGTTTGTATTTGTATATATTTAATCTAAATCTTTCTTTGGCTACGCGGAAGACTTGTACTAGACGAATTAAATGTTCCACAAATATTCTTTGATAAGATAGCTTTTTATTCTGGTTTTTTTGTTCAGCCGTTAACTCAAGTCTGGGCTTTTTCTTTTGTGGAGTTCTAATGAACGGCTCTCCAATATAAGCCTTGTCTCCTTTAAACTTTTGCTCTCTGTTAAAATTCTTCTGCTGTTGCCATGAACAAATTAATATCACTTTTTGTTCCCGGACTTCCTAGGATAACATCCTATACTATTTGCCGAAAAAACTGTTTATTGACATTTGTCCAAAAGGCTTACCGGCGCTAATTCCTGCTATTTTTTAATTCTGTCGAACTCACGTTACTTTATAAAGCGATCGCACTATTTCAACTTACAATAAGGCGATCGCCCTTAATATAGAGAGGTGAGAAAATATTATCCATTACCATAAGCAGTAAATTGATATTTGAAGGCAGATTGATTGATTAGGCGGATTTCTTACCTAAAGCAAAAATAACTGGCACATCTAGCCAAATTCCTTTATCTGTCGCCAATTTCTCAACTTCTGCCAAATGCTCGGTTTTAAACTGTGCTAATTTTTCTGGTAAAATCTGCGAAACTGAATGACGAAAGCCAGTATGCCACACAATATCCCACCATTCGTTTGCATTTTGGAGATGGTAGCCTAATTGCTCTGGATGAATTTTAATATTGTCTCTACAAAAACCCGCTTGCTGCATTAAATCCTGGCATTTTTGAATAGTATTCAACCTCTGAAATCCTCTAGATGCTGGTAACACAACACCATAATTATTTTGAATCCTATTTGCATACATTTCACGCATTGGATTAAAAGCAGTTTCGCCAAAACTAGAAAATGCTACTACTCCACCGGGTTTAGTTACCCGCAGCCATTCCTTTAACCCCGCCAGCATATCAGGTAAAAAAAAGATCCCCGAAGCGCAAACTACTCGACCAAAACTGCACTTCTCAAAGCTGAGATGTTCCGCATCTCCTGGTTGCAACTGGATATTATTTAGACTAGCTTTGGTAATATTTTGCCGTGCTACTGTCAGCATATCAGGTGCTATATCGATACCAATTACTCGACCCCTTGCACCGACAAGTGTTGAAATTGCGATCGCACTATGTCCCGTTCCGGTCGCTACATCTAAGATATTTTCATTAGTCTCAATGGCAGCTATTTCTACTAAACGTCTGGCTGTCAAAGCCAAAAATCTCACCGCTTGGCGATCGTAGCCTACTGAGGCTAAATTAAAACCCGCCGCCACTTGCTGTTTGCGATCGCTAAAAGTTTGCTCTTGAGTCATAGTTTTTAAGATTTAACATATCACAGCAACAGAAGTGATGATTTTGTAAAAAATATTGCAGTTTGTAACTATTTTTGTATCCCTCTACACTATTCCTTTAGACTAATTGAAATAAAAAATCTTGGGATACAAAGCTATATGCACATCCTAAATTTGGGTTGGCACAATCTGCTAATGATTTTTTCTTTCTGTGCTTGTATTACTGGTCTTTCGCTCCTGATAGACACCAAGTCTGACAAAGTAAACGACCTACAAGAAAGCGAACAAATCTTGTTTAGAATGACTTTTTCCTACTGGATGGTTTACTGTGTTTGTTTTGGTCTACAAAAGCTCGGTTTACCAGAAAATGAAATTGTCCTTATGAGTATAAATATTACGGCGGCGCTCTCTTACTTTCTTACCTTTGCTTGCGTGTTGTGTTTGCCATTGCATCGGTTTTCCGTCAAGCAAGTTGAGCAGTAGTACACACGAGCATTTAGCAATATCAATATTACAAAAGGTCAAAAGAATGATTATTTCTTTGACCTTTCTACTTTTTTCTGGCTTTATTATCAAACCATGACAAATTAGCTTTTACTCAAATTATGTCATGAAAGCATGACATAACGATCCCCAAAAGGCTGATTAATGCGTATATATGCCTAAAAAGGCTGCCAAAAACCTTGATCCCAGCTAGTGTTTGCTGCTACAAATTTAATCATAGAGCGATCCCCAAGCTCGAAAAGCACATCTTTATCAAATTGCTGCGAACTCAGTTCAATAAAAATCGAATATGTTTAAACAGCAAATAGCAAAGCTGTAACCCTTTAATAAGTAAGCGTAGAAATTGTATAACTCCTAGTTTTCAATGCAAGACTACGCGCTCAAAAGAGTTTTTGTCCGTAGAGAAAAGGATTCAAAAGATCGAACTATCGGAGAACACGACATGGCAAAAGAACGCCCCCCTTTAGAGGAGATGACATTACGTCAACTACGTAAAGTAGCTAGTGAATGCAGCATCTCTCGTTATAGTCGAATGCGTAAATCGCAACTGCTGACAGCAATTCAACAAGTCCAGCACCCAAAATCCGTAGTCCCATCTCAAACCCTGGAGGCACAAGAAACTGTGGAAGCAGCAAAATTTGAATTAGGTACTGAAGATCGTATCGGTGGTGATATTTCAGATGTAGACGAAGGACTTGCGGACTTACCTGCGGGTTACGGTGAAAGCCGGATTGTCCTCATGCCTCGCGATCCTCAGTGGGCTTACACTTATTGGGATATCCCCAACGAGCGCAAAGAAGAAATGCGCCGCCAAGGTGGACAGCAATTAGCCTTGCGGATTTACGATGTTACCGACATCAACTTAGAATACCAAAGCCCCCACAGCATCCAAGAATACCCCAGCGACGAACTAGCAAGAGAATGGTACTTACCAATTCCGGTTAGCGATCGCGATTATGTAGTAGATATTGGTTATCGTTGCGCTGATGGTCGCTGGCTGGTTCTAGCTCGTTCTATTCCTGTCCATGTCCCGCCTGTCTATCCTAGCGATTGGATTGAAGATCAATTCATTACTGTTGATTTTGAGCAAGATTTACGCGCTAAGACAATATTTGAACTAATAACACCTGCTAAACGCATGGCAGCTACCTCTAGCGAACAAACGACTCCTACTGGGACTTATGGCAACCCAATTTATGATGATATTTTTGGGATGGCTCAAGGCGCGGAAACTCAAAGAGTTGCCGGATCGATCTTTGGCTCGATGCAGCAAGCGCCTATGCACGAACAAGCGATTAGTTCCTATGTATTCCCTTCTGGGGTAGGTATGTGGGCAGTTCCCACTGCTTCAGGTTTAACCATGTCTGGTGTGGGAATGTCTGGAATCGGTTTTGGCGCTTCCATGGCTCCGATTCGTCCTCGTCAGTTTTGGTTGGTTGCGGATGCGGAATTGATTGTTTACGGTGCAACCGAGCCAGATGCTACAGTCACTATTGGCGGTCGTCCGATTAAGCTCAATCCCGATGGGACTTTCCGCTATCAAATGTCTTTCCAAGATGGTTTAGTTGACTACCCAATTATGGCGGTAGCTGTAGATGGAGAGCAAACACGCTCGATTCATATGAAGTTCAATCGCGAAACTCCATCGCGCAATACTAATACCAAAGAAGAAGCCGTACCGGAATGGCTAATCTAAAAGTTACACCTTGATAACAAAAAATCTCTAACATACCGTTAGGGATTTTTTGTAGCTATTATGCTACTACTTGCGTAGTAGTCAAGTAAAAACAATTGCTAGTTTTTTAATTAAAAACCCACCTAACGATACAAGTAGCTTGCTTGGGTATTAATTAAAATCAAATAATATTAATCATTTCCTTGACCTAAACCGTGTGTAAAATAATACTAAGTAGTATTTAAGGAATTGGTTTGCTAACTAGCTAAACAACAATAAACCTATGACACCACAAGAAATTGCGATCGCATTAGCAAAATTATTTGAACCAACAACAATAACAACAATTGCTCCTGGTTCATGGCAAATAGAACAACAAAATTTGCGATTATTAGTATTGCTATCGGAAGACCACTCTTGGCTAAGAATTTTAGTGCCAATTATCTCCGCCCAAGTAGCCAAGCCATTTATGGAGCAGTTTCTAGAGTCGAATTTTGATGATACTCAAGAAGTGCGCTATGCGCTGCATCAAGGCGTAGTATGGGGAATATACCAGCATAGCCGCGAGAGTTTGATTCAAAGCGATCTAACCAATGCGATCGCCCGTTTGGTAGCGTTGCATCAAACAGGAATAACCGGAGTATTTAATCAATTAGTAGAAAGTCGTATCGGTCAAATTGTCCAAACTGCCAAGCAGCAAGGACAATCGTTAGAAAACACCCTACAAACTTTAGATCGTTTTTATGAAGAAGGAGTATTAGGCGACCTCGAACAAAACTCCCAATCACGCGAACAAATTTTACAATCTTGGCGACGGCAATTAGAGCGGATGTGGGCAGAAAGATAGGAAATTATGGATATTGTAGAAATACTGGTTGATGATTATCGTAGGTTTCCAGTCGATCAAAATTACAACCTTTATGCCCAAGATGTGTTTTTTCAAGATCCATTGAATAAATTTCGCGGCATCAACAAGTACAAAGCAATGATTGGTTTTATCAATACTTTTTTTATTGAACCAAAAATGGATTTGCTGGCAATTAATCAAGTGGGCGACACAATTAAAATGGAGTGGGTTTTAAGTTGGAATACTCCCCTTCCTTGGAAGCCTCGCATTGCTATTCCCGGTCAAAGCGAACTAAAAATCAACGCCGATGGACTGATTGCTTCTCATGTTGATTATTGGAATTGTTCTCGCCTTGATGTAATAAGGCAGCATTTTTTAAAACCAGTTAAGTAAAATATGCCAGGACGCAGATTTGAACTGCTGACATGAGGATTTTCAGTCCAAGTATAAAGGCTGGTAAATATTGAGTTACAGCTATTTTTGCTAAAATTTACACCATCTTTACACTATTTAACGTCAGTTCGGGTCAAGCAGAGGGCAGCAAATTGTGGATGGTAGCAAATTGTGGATGGTAGCAAATTGTGGATGGTAGCAAATTGTGGATGGTAGCAATACTTGGCTTCTTTGGTTGATGTCAATAAGCAATCAATTCACAGAGGATGTTGACAAAGCAGTTGACTGGCGAACGATGCCTTGAATGCTCTATCTGGGAAATATTCTTCAATTGATCAATAATAGTTTCGATCACAGCACGTTTACGTAAAGCTCTCCGGGGGAATCTTGCCCCGGAAGACTTTACGTAATAGTAGTCGATTACTGAGGGGCATCAAACGCTGCTTCATGTTGCGCTTGAGCTTAGTAATAAGTTGTACTCCAACCTTCTCCAACAAATCTTTTGTAAGTTTCACAGAGATGTAGCCCTTATCAGCAAACACTTTACCAAAAAGATGTTGTAGTAGCTTAGGGACAGGTCGACGATCATCAACATTGCCTGGAGTCACCTGAAAGTTAAGCAATTCACCAAAATCATTGACGACTAGATGTAGTTTAAAACCAAAGAACCAATCTACGGAGGTCTTGCCACGAGCCGCTAGATTCTCAAATACTTTATGCTGACTGATGCGCTTGTTATGACAGACTCTCAGGCTAGTGGAGTCCATGAAACTGATACCACTGCAAGCGCCAAAACGAGAACGTAGATAGGCGCACAAGGGTATTAAAGTGCTAGGCATCCACTCTAAAAAACGGTTGTAACTCACAAAGAATGGAAAATAAGCCCGCCAATGTTTTTGTACCTTTTCCAAGTAATAGGTTTTAAAATTCCGGTAACAAGACTGGTGAAAGCCAATCAGAATCGTCATGATTTCGCTCAAACATAAAGTGCGCCTACGTTTGCGCCGTTGTAAATTGTGACCAAGCAATTGATTTTCCCACCGTGGTTCAAAGATTTGGCAAAAATCATCGACGGAGCAGAATAGTTCCTCTAAACTGAGCATAAGGCAGCCAGGTGGATTGATTAGTTAGTTAGTTAGTTAGCACTTTCAGACTACCTGTTTTGCCCCTTTTTTGCTTTTTCCTTATCCCGAACTGACGTTATTAGTGACGCTAGTTGGTCAAAGTTTGTCTCCATGCTGGAATACAAAGCGGATTGGCATGACAGAATTGTGCAGAAAGTTGGTACATTCTTCCCCTCATCTCAAACTTGCAATTCTTGCAAAGTGATTAACCCACTTGTCAAAGATTTAAAGTTGCGTGAATGGACTTGCCCTAGCTGTAATAGTTATAACTTGAGGGATAAAAACGCAGCCCTCAATATATTAAGTGAGGGTTTGAGATTATTAACCGCCGTCGGTACGCCGGAGGTTATAAAAAACGCTTGTGGAGAACTTGTAAGTCCTGGAGTAATTCAGGCAGAGATCGTTGAAACAGGAATCACGCCACTTTTTTTTAGTGGTGTGAGGTTCAATCTACAGAACTAGCTAGTAGAAACACGCGATCCCCAGAACCATGAGTTGGATCGTCCATTAAGTTTATAAGTTTTAAGTTTGTTAATTTACAAAATTCTTGAATTTGTTTGGTACTTAACGATGTACCTGTCCATGTCGGGTCAAAAGTGAAGGGAGCAAAACCAAAAGTTTGCAAAAACTTTTGTGGGGTAAGATGCTTAATAAATTTTTTAATAGCCTTTTTGAGTTTGCCCTGGTCGTTCATTAAATGTATATAAGCAATGCCTTGAGGGCGTAGCACTCTATGAATCTCTTTTAGGTTATTTAAAATGATTTCTGGCGAAGGCATATGTTGAAATACTTCGTAAGAGAAAACAAAATCAATGCTGCTAGAAAGTATAAAATCCAGCGATGTACCGTTTGTAGACTGTAAATGCAAATTAGGATAAAGATTAGATGGATGTAGCTCTCTAGCTTGGTTAATCATTTCGTCAGAAACATCAACGGCTGTTACCTGTTGAAAACGTTGAGAGAGTTGGCGACTAAAACGTCCTAAGCCACAACCAATTTCAAGAATATGGGACTTTTGAATATCAACATTCATATCCTTCAACATTGGATCTAGAATAAGTTGAGTTCGTTCTTCACCTAGAAGAAAAAACTTTTCAACATCACCATCCCAGAATGCAGATTCAACATAGTAGAAAGCATCCTTTTTTGCCCGCTGATTCCACATCTGTTTCATTAATGGAGTAGTCATAATTCCCTCACAAATCTATTTTTGCAAAAAGTATCGCATTTGGCAGAAAATTTTCGTATAGCATCCCTAGTTGGAGAAAGTAGAAATTTTCTGTCTGTTCAATATGTATGGAACTGTCTATTCATTATGTATGGAATTAGTATACATAACTTTCCTCATATATACACATTTTATTGTGCTAATATTGCGGGGATATTTTTTTGCTAAAGTAATAGTTTGAACGCCTATTAGTAGTATTAAAAACAAAGTTTTTTAATATTACTAACTAAAAGCAAACAAGCTCTAGCTTTTTAGAGATTGTTTAAGTATTATCACTGCTTTAATTAGTTTTTATATATACAGTAAATATTTTGCAATTAATTAAAGCAATCAAATTTTGGCGATCGCCGGTCTTACCAACTGGCAAACAAAATGTCTAAAAAAGAAATAACGTTTGTTGTATAATCCGCTATTGACTGCTACAATTACATATTTGGCAAACTTTAAGCATAATTAGTAGATACAGGAAAATTCATGTCCCGATACAGAGGACCACGGCTAAGAATCATCCGTCGCCTAGGCGACTTACCAGGATTGACGCGCAAAAGCGCTAGACGAGCTTACCCACCAGGTCAGCACGGACAAAATCGTAAAAAGAGATCGGAGTACGCTGTTCGTTTAGAAGAAAAGCAAAAGCTAAGGATGAACTACGGATTGACCGAAAAGCAAATGCTGCGCTATGTCCGTAGAGCAAGACGAGTTACCGGATCTACCGGGCAAGTATTGCTACAACTATTAGAAATGCGTTTAGACAATACCGTATTTCGCTTAGGGATGGCTCCGACTATCCCCGCCGCTCGTCAATTGGTCAATCACGGTCACGTGACGGTAAACGGTCGCGTAGTTGATATTGCAAGTTACCAATGCCGTCCTGGAGAAACCGTTGGAGTCAAAGATAGAGACGCGTCGCGTAAGCTGGTAGAAGCAAACTTGCAATATCCAGGTTTAGCAAATTTGCCCAGTCATCTAGAATTTGACAAAAACAAGATGGTAGGCAAAGTCAATAGCTTAGTAGAGCGCGAATGGGTAGCGCTGCAAGTTAATGAATTACTGGTTGTTGAGTACTATTCAAGACAAGCCTAGTCTTACATTGGCTACAACTACCGTGCGGCTGCGGTAAGCCATTTACAGAATTATTATAGTTTTGAGCAAGCTTCCTAAATCCGTTAATTAGGAAGCTTGTTTGATTTAAGTAACTTCTTGTCCTCCCCCTAAATTCCCATAAATGGTTGTACGCTTTACCGCTTGTAACGCTGATAACAATCAAAAGGCTCGGCTTTTGATTAAACTAAATTACAATATTTACTAAGCTGAAAATCAAACGATAAATTTCAACGCATGGATGCTTTTGCGCCAAATCCTCCAGAATGGATAGCTACCGCCACTCACGCTCATCAATTTTGCTGTCCTAGTTGCCTTTCAAGTAGCCAAGAAGCTGACCAAGTTTGGCTAAACCGACGTTCTCCAGTAATGACTGACAACTACCGCCGTAAATGGCAAGAATTTTATCAATGTCGCTGCGGTTATGTTTGGTGGGCTTGGAGTAGCGATCGCCCGCCATCAAAATATAGCAAAGAAGAAAATATTTAGTTGCAACTACGGCAATTTCTATGCTATAGTAGCAAAGGTTAAAAACAAATGGCTCAGTAGCTCAGTTGGTTAGAGCGCGGGACTCATAAGCCTGAGGTCGGCGGTTCAAATCCACCCTGAGCCATAAATAATTAAAAATAATTGAATAAAAGTATTACGAAGCTCAAGAACTCGACATACTGCGAGTATGTCAAAATCCTTGCTCTCTAGCTTCTTGATACCATTTCTCGGCTTTTGCTTGATCGATAGCTATACCGCGATCTCCAATCGCAAAAATTCCTGCTAAGTTATTCGATGCTATGCCATAGCCCTGAGCGGCGGATTTCTTGTACCACTTAACTGCCTCCAAAACATCCTTTTCTAATCCAAGACCTAAGTGATACATATTTGCAACTATAGATTGCGCTTCAGCATCTCCCCGCTCGGCAATCGGTTTTAATAATTTGAAGGCATCATGATAATTTTTAGCTTCAAAAGCGGCTAAACCTGCTTTCAAACTGGACATTTTAATTAAACTCCTTTTTGGAAATAACTTGCGATCGCTGTCACTCAAGACTTGATATCGTGCCAGTGGCGAATTAATTCGGCAACAGACCAAGCTTGAGAAACCGCACCTTGAGGCGCGTGAGGCGGATCGCCATCAAAAATCTCTGATATTGAACCAATACAACCAGAATTGTACAAATGCTCTAGTAAAGGTTGCTTGCTAATCGGGAGAGTTTCATCAGGGTAAAAACGCTGCCAAGCACGGATAAAAGCACCCATTAGCCACATCCAAACTGTACCTTGATGATAAGAAAGATCGCGGTGGTAAGAATTGCCCGCATAGTTGCCTATATATTCGGGATCGGTGGGATCGAGACTGCGTAAGCCATAGGGCGTAAGTAAGCGATTTTTTGCTACTTCTACAATGCGTTGTCCTTGCGCTGCACTAAATGCACAGTAATGCAGAGATAGAGCTAAAACAGCATTAGGACGGATTTGGGCATTGAGGAGATCGTCTGGCTCAATTAAATCGTACAAGTAACCTGTAAGCGGATTCCAGAACTTTTGCAAAGAGTCTTTTACTTGTTGAGATTGGGCGGTGTAATACTGAGATTGTTTGAGATAGCGATCGCTTCCAGTAATTGCAAATAAGCGCTCTGCCCAACTGCTAGACCAACATAACGCCGAATACCATAGGGCATTAATTTCTACAGGCTTACCGCACCTCGCAGTCACTGGCTGAGTGCCAATTACAGCATCCATCCATGTTAAAGCTACATGGGGCGCATCCCAACCGAGCAAACCATCCGCCGCATCTACTTGAATGTTGTATTTCGTACCAGCGCTAAATGCTTTATAAATTTGCCGGACGGTGGGGTATTGCTCAATTAAAAAATCCCAATCTTTAGTCGCTTCTAAATATAACCCCAAGGCTTCAATCCACCACAGTGTTGCATCAAGACTGTTATAAAATGGTTCGCTATTGGTATCGGGAAAAGCGTTAGGAATCAAACCATCACGGCAATAACGCCCAAAAGTTTGCAATAGTCCTTTTGCTAGATCAAACCGTTTAGTAGTTAGTGCTAATCCCGGTAAAGCAATCAGCGTATCGCGTCCCCAATCATTAAACCAATGATAGCCAGCGATCGCACTAAGTCCTTTAATTGACTGACGATAAACTATAAAACTATCTCCAACCTGTAATAGTTGCGGCAGCACAGAAGTTGCTGAGAATAATTGTTTGAACCTGCTTTGCTGGGATTCGACGGCGCTAGTAAAGTCTTGCTCTTTGAGTATTGGTGTGTCACCAGATCCTAAGCTTGCTTCTATAGTTAGGCTTTCTCCTGGCAATAATTTTACGGTTAGGTAGCCCGGACTATGTAAGTCTTCGCGATCTCCTAATCCTCTTCTAGTTTCTTCAATCAGTTGATAATCCCAATACCATAAAGGGTTAGCTTGATACTCTCCTCTTGTCCATTGCAACTGCCAAAGAGTACCGATTTGTCCTGGTCGAATTGCTTGCAAATATAGCTGGTTTTGTTTTACTGATTGAGAAAATTGTAAATTGGGTTCGGCGCGTTGCTGGTGGTGAAAATTGCGATCGCCAATCATCAATCGCAACCTTAAAATTGCGGCTTCTTTGCCTTCGTAGCGATATTGAATCAAGACGCAATGGGAAAATTTTTCGGCTTTTTCTCCTTCATGGGGCATAACTATTTGTCTAGTCAATTGCCAATCACTTTCACCCCATACCCAAGTTGGAATTGGATCGATACTAAAGGAGCGCAACAACTTATAGCCCAATGGCTCTACTATGCCGCTACCCCAGAAATTTGTCCCCAAATTCTGCATTTCCCCACTTACTTCTAAGCAGGCTTCTAAGTGGGAAAATAACATAGTGCGACTTCTTGGGGGATTGAGCGCCGCTACTAGCCAACCGTGATAAGTCCGCGTCCTCGCATCGCTTACCGTCCCACTGGCAAAACTTCCTAGCCCGTTTGTTAGCAGCCATTCTCTTGTATCTAAATCGCCCATTTGCTACTCAAAATCGTTATGACTATGATATAGTTGTAACAGTTCGTAAATAATCAATTATTTCATGGGCGGGTAGAATTTAGCTAAATATTACCCGCGAACAGATTGAGAAAACGTATAAGTTATTAAGGAGAACTAATTTAATGCCTCTAAGTTACGCAGCCGAAGGATGCTTGAGAGTTGGACAAACAGCGCCAGAATTTTCCGCCACCGCCGTATTTGACCAAGAATTTAAGACAATCAAGCTATCTGACTATCGTGGCAAATACGTCATTTTGTTCTTCTATCCTCTAGACTTTACCTTTGTTTGCCCTACAGAGATTACTGCTTTTAGCGATCGCCATAACGAATTTAAAGCCATCAACACGGAAGTATTGGGAGTTTCGGTAGATAGCGAGTTTTCACACTTAGCATGGATTCAGAGCGATCGCAAATCCGGCGGTGTGGGCGACTTAAATTATCCTTTAGTCTCGGATATCAAAAAAGAAATTAGCGCCCTTTACAACGTCCTTGATCCCGAAGCAGGGGTTGCTTTACGTGGTTTATTTATCATTGACAAAGATGGCGTAATTCAACACGCAACCATCAACAACTTGTCCTTTGGACGTAGTGTAGATGAGACATTGCGGACATTGCAAGCGATTCAGTACGTACAATCTCACCCTGACGAAGTATGTCCCGCAGGTTGGCAACCCGGCGATCAAACAATGGTTCCCGATCCCATCAAGTCAAAAGTATTTTTTGCTTCGGTCTAAGTTTCGTTAACTGAAAATTAAACTAAAAAATGCCCCAATTGCTAAGAGATTAAATATCTACGGCTGATTGGGGCTTTAATATTTTTAAGGAGATAACTATTTATGCTGACTTCTAACGACTTTAGCGGTTTATTAACCGAGCGTTTTTTCCGCAATCTTTTGCCGATTCCCGCCACGAACGATTTAAAACTAGGCGAACTAGCACCGGGTTTCAGTTTGCCAGATATTACGAATAGTCGCACGATTAAATTTTCCGAATACCGCCACAAGCAGCCTGTATTGCTTGCTTTTACGCGCATTTTTACTGAAAAGCAGTATTGTCCGCTTTGCTTTCCCCATATAAAAGCTCTAAATGAAAACTACGAAAAGTTTACAAGTATGGGTGTAGAAGTTTTATTGATTGCTAGTACCGACGAAGCGCAAAGCCAAACAGTTGTTAAAGACTTAAAGCTGAAAATGCCTTTATTGAGCGATCCTACTTGTCGGGTGTTTCATTCTTATAAATTAGGTCAAGCCTTGGGAGCGCCTTTACCAGGGCAATTCGTTACAGATATAGAAGGTAAGTTGCGCTACAAACATTTATTTTCCTTTCTTTCTCACAACGCTAGTATAGAAACTTTGCTAGAGCAATTTTAGAGATTAAGTATAAGAATTTTGATGTGAAGACGTTACATTGCAACGTCTCTTTTATATCCCGGAGAAAGGCACGAATGGCAGAGAGTAAGTAATTATAGTTTTAGTGAGGAAGTAGTTGTAATGTAATGCACAAGGAAATAGCTTGATAAATCCAACACCACCACAGCTATTAGCTTTATTTCAAGATTCAGTATTTTTAAGCGATGCGTTAAAAAGTATTCATTTAGTAAGAATTGACGAGCGCACGAATAAAGTAGTGATTTTAGCAGGTGATTCAATCCAAATAGAAATTAGCATTAATGGAAGGAGAGAGATTCGATGACTAATTTAGGGTTTATGACTTTGGGGGACGATTCCCAAAAACGCCCAGACTTCTCTAGTATGTCTGATACAGACTTGAGAGATTACGTGCTTGCTCACAGAAAAGACCAAGCAGCTTTTTATGCCTATGTAGACCGGATGCACGAACGCCCGCCAATTGCCATAATTGAACCGGAGGACTGGAGCGAGGAAAGGATGCAGGAAGCTATAGAAGGGACTAATGAACTGTAAAATCATTTACAGACCAAAACTTTTGATTAAAAACTTGGACGGAGGAAATTTCTCCCCGTCCATTTTTAACAAAATTTACAACTTAACTTGCTGTAAATTACTGCGCGGATTAAAGGTACGGAGATCGCGGATTTTTTCATAATACTCGCGCTCTTGGGGAGTTATTTCTTTGGGAGATGCGATCGCAATTTTGACTAACTCGTCGCTGCGTCCATCTTTGGCTAAACGCCATCCCTTACCCTTCAACCGTAAAGTTTGACCGGAGCGAATTCCCGCCGGAATATTTACTTTTACCGTACCATCTGGTGTTGGGACATCAATTGACGCACCTAGCACCGCTTCATCGGGTGTAATCGAGACTTCACAAGTTAAATTATCGCCGTCAAACTGAAAAAATGAATGGGGAAGTATATCTATTTTGAGGTATAAGTCGCCCCGTTGTTGGTTTGTAGGGTTGATTTGACCTTTTCCCCGTACTCGCACTCGGCTACCAGCTTTAACACCCGCAGGAATGCGAACTTCAATAGTTTCATTGCCTAAACTCAAGCGTTTTTGTACGCCATTAAACGCCTCGCCAAAACTTAGAGAAATTGCTGCTTCTGTATCTTGAGCCGTTGTTCTCGCGGTAGCATTATTGAAACCCGCAAAATCGCCGAAATCATCAAACCCCGCACTTCCCGGCGTAGTTCGATAACTGTAAGCTTGTCTATTGCTAGAACCGCCGCTACTAGGCTCGTTGAAGCGTCCTAGTAAATCATTGATAAATTCATCAAAATTAGTATATTTACCAAATTCAACTTCATTAAAGTCAGTGTTAGCCTTAGTATTTCTAGAAGCCCAAGGGGTTTGTCCAGCCTGTCGCCAATACTGACCAAACTCGTCGTATTTTTGCCGTTTTTCCTTGTCTGACAGTATCTCGTAAGCTTCGCTTACTTCTTTAAACCGGGCTTCCGCTTCTTTGTTTTTTGGGTTAACATCTGGGTGATATTTACGAGCTAGTTTGCGGAAAGCTTGTTTAATGTCTTCGTTGCTGGCAGTTTTGTTTACTCCCAAAATACTGTAATAATCTTTGAAGTCGGTTGCAGCCATCTACTAGCCTCCTGTAGTCCCCATTATATTTTCTCTAAAATATCGATTTACTGAATAAATCTCGTCAAAACCTTATAGTCTTTGAGCTTAACCTATCAAAGCTTAAAGTACCGTCAAGTTTGGTTATTGCTCAAAAAATCGCCACAACTTCCGCCCAATTTCAAATTATGCTGTTTTCAATCGCCTCTAACTAAATTTAATTTATGCAAACTAAAGTTATTTGGCAGCAAAATAGCCAACAACCTGATAATACTGATAACTTAGCTTTGATTAGTCAATGGTGGTCATCTTTAGCCAATCAAGGTATCACTTTCGCCCAGCGATTGATTCCCGATAATGGCGCATTAGACCAAATTAATTGGGAAACACAGCGTTTTGATGAATTTTTCCCGATCGCAAATCCTCAAATTCGCGGGATTACTCTTTATTGGTGCAAATTAGATTCCGATCTTGAACGCAACACGTTGCCTTACCAACTTGTACTCGATACTCGCCGTCAGCAGTTGTATATATTTCCCCAATCCCAAAATCAGCTAATTATTCGCGTCGGATTACCAGAGGTTTCCTACGAAAAGGTAGAAATTACTAATCCAGAAATTGAGTGCAAGCAATTTGATAGCAAGTATCTTTTAACTTTACGGGATACAGCCCAGCATATTGAAGTTAAAGTAACTCTCACCCCGGAAAATTTGAGCCAATTAAAACAAAAATTATGAGGATAATTGCCACTAGAGAGAGTTTAGTTTTTGATAAACAACTTTTTGCCTAGCTGCCTATCTTCGCTCTATACAGCAATACAAATGAACTATTCAATCTAGAATTTGTTTGATAAATGTTACGACAAGAGTATTGTTAATATGTTTGTGCTGATGGCAAAGGAAATTTTATGGAGTCCAAACATACAACTAATCAGGCGATCGCGTATCCTCCAGTAACGCCACCTAATAATCATCTTAAAATTTTGGTAGGGATAACTGGCACTAGCGCGCTAATTTTATTTATATATAGCGCTTTACGCCATATATTGTTTCAGTCAACAGCTTTTGATTTAGGTATTTTTGACCAAGCAGTCTATCTGATTAGTCAAGGAAAAACACCAATTTCTACATTCATGGGATTTCATATTATTGGCGATCATGCAGGTTTTATTTTTTATCCCTTGGCTTTGTTATATAAAATCTATCCTAGTGTTTATTGGCTGTTTGCCTTACAGGCTTTAGTTTTAGCATCGGGGGCGGTGTTTACCTGGTATATCGCCTTGCATCGGGGGTTAAAGGCAGATATGGCGATCGCAATTTCTGTGGTTTATTTACTGTACCCGGTAGTTTTTAATATTAATTTATTTGATTTTCATCCCGAAGTCATTGCTGTACCACTACTATTGGCAGCAATTTTAGCCGCACAGTTAGGAAAAATTGGCTGGTTTTGTTTGGCTATTTTAATAGTTTTGTCGTGTAAAGCAGTCCTATCTTTGACTGTTGCTGCCATGGGTTTCTGGCTATTAATCTTTGAAAAAAAACGTTGGTGTGGTGCGATCGCTATTTTTGCTGGTATTAGCTGGTTTTTAATTAGCACTCAAGTAATTATTCCCTTTTTTAGTGGACGAGAAGCCGCCGCCGTCGGACGTTATAGCTACTTGGGTGACTCTGTTCGAGAAATTGGTCAAAATATTTTATTTCATCCAGGACTTGTTTTTGGGAA
Source organism: Synechocystis sp. PCC 7509 (assembly GCF_000332075.2). Lineage (NCBI taxonomy): Bacteria > Bacillati > Cyanobacteriota > Cyanophyceae > Synechococcales > Merismopediaceae > Synechocystis > Synechocystis sp. PCC 7509. The sequence goes on from NZ_ALVU02000001.1 coordinate 1,568,568, forward strand.
AATTTTATCTTTAGCCAATTTAGAATATTTAGTTTTATTGTTTGTACCTATAGTTTGGGGACTTTCCCTCTTAAGTCTCAAACCATTAGTTGGTGCGATACCGTGCGTTGCACTCAATATATTAGCTGACTATCAAGCGCAAAAAGATTTAGTTCATCAATACTCTTTACCTGCGTTGCCTTTTTTAATTTTGGCGGTCATATCTAGTTTGGCGGTAGGTAAAGGATTGGTGCAAAATAAACGAGTAATTATTGTCTGGTCGTTAGTAACATTTTTGTTTTTATCAAAGCTTTTTAGTTTTGGCTCAAATAATTTTCAGCAGCTAGATACTTGGCAAGCCACAAACACAGCAACGTCACACGTTACAACTAAAGGCAGCGTGCTGACAACGGCAGAAATTGCCCCACACTTATCTCATAGAGAATTAATCAAGTTAGCTCGTGCTGATGCTCCACCAGACAATCTCAATGAATTTGATTATTTTCTCCTCAACGTCCGTCATCCTGGATGGGCGAGTAATCCTGAATTTGCGAAAAAGTTAGTCGAGCGATTGCAAAAAGCCCAAGAATTTAACATGAAATATCACCAAGACGATGTTTATCTATTCGCTAAAAAGTAGACCCATACATGGCTAAACTACAAAAAAGTTGGAAGTATTGGTTATTATTTCCACTCTGTTTGTGGTTATTTAGCCGCTTAGTTATTTGTATAGTCATGGTAGACTTCGCCCCATTATTACCCGCACCACCGGGGGGAATTGTTGCTACAGGGGGATGGGATGTGTTTGCAGCTTGGGATAGCGACTTTTACGAACGCATTGCTATTTTTGGCTACAACACGCCTCATTCTGTCGCTTTTTTCCCTTTATATCCGCTTCTGGTCAGGGGAGTAATGGCTTTAGGTTTGCCCTTTGTGGTGGCGGGTACTATAGTCAATAATTTAGCTTTTTTAGCGGCATTAATCTTTATCTACAATTGGGTAGCCAGCAGTCATAGTAAAAGCGTTGCAAGGTGGACAATAGTTGTTTTAGCCTGGTTTCCACTTTCTATTTTTGGCACGGTTATTTACTCCGAAGGATTATATTTATTACTTAGTTCTGTAGCCTTACGTGCTTTTGAGCAAAAGCGTTACTGGTGGGTAGTTTTGACGGGTTCTCTAGCTACTGCTACTCGTCCAACTGCGATCGCCCTAATTCCCACATTTTTAATTGTCTGTTGGCGAGAAGGTCGAAAAGTAAAGGCTTACATTGCTAGTTTAGCTACGGGTTTAGGTGTATTTTTTTATAGCTTGTATTGTCAAATTTATTTTCAAGATGCTTTAGCGTTTATCCACGTCCAAAAAGCTTGGCAACCAGCACAGGATTTTTTGGGTCAAGATTGGCTAAAAATGGTGATGCAGGTTGCTGTAGGTACGAGAAACTGGCAACGGGGGACAATTGTTGATGTTTGGCATCCCCTAATATTTGTAGTTATTTGCGTTAGTGGTTGTTCATTGTGGAAGTCAAGTTTTAAGCTACGCGGTTATAGTTTGTGCTTTTTGGGGTTTGTTTTATGGTTAGTTGCGGGGAATCCGTTACTTAATAGCGCGATTACTTTTGGTGGTATTTATTTACTATGGTATTGTCGCTCTTTACTTAGCAATACCTTAGTTACTTACGGGATTTGTAGCTATGCTTTGATTTTGAGTACCGGGCGAACAACTTCTATTGAGCGTTATGTTTATGCAATTGTCAGTGTGGCGGTTTCTCTAGGAATATTATTGTCGCGCTATCCTCGCTATGGATATATAGTTAGCGCTTTTTTTGCTTTTTTGCTTATTCTCTACTCTTTGCGCTTTGCACAACACCTGTGGGTAGCTTAGAAAAATTGCTTTGCTTCTAGCTTATTCCAGTTTGGTTGGGCGATCGCTCCCAACAATTGTTCCTTTGTTAAGAAGTTTTACATAACCTCCCATCCTTCCGAAAAATAGAGATGAAAATCTGATTCCTAGTTTAGGGAGCAAAACATTAACTTGTGATTGCTCAAGCATGACTTGAGAACGCATCTTTCTACCTTGGTTCAAATCTCATAAGCCTATAAATACTTTACTGATTACCTCGATTAAATAAAACCATCAAATTACACCCTTTAGGGAGAATTAATTATGAGGGATACATCTAAAGACGGGTTTAGAAATAAACTAGAAACCTATGCTTTGACTCACTTTAAGCCAATTTGGAACTTAATTCAAAGCAACGATACTCTCAAAAAAAAAGTTAATAAGTTTCTTGTCAACAACGCCATTTATAAAGTTCCTACTCGCCCTTATCCGTTTAGTACCATGTCTCCCTACACTTCTTGGGATTCATTGAGCGATCGCACTTATAGCGGGCTTCATCTTCCACCCCTTGATTGGCAACCTTTAACTAATGAAAATCATTTAAAACTTAAGTTGGCTGATACGAAAGACTTTGAGAAAAAGCTACCAGCTATAGAAGATTTGCGGGGGTTATATCGCAAATCTGGCGAAACAAAATACTCGCCCAAATCTACCTTAATTTTTCCTTATTTTGTTCAATGGTTTACCGATAGTTTTCTCCGCACAGATCGCCATAATCATCGTAAAAATACTTCCAATCACCAAATCGATCTCTGTACTGTCTATGGATTAAATGCAAAAATTACTCACTTGCTGAGATCCTACCAAGGAGGTAAATTAAAAAGTCAAATTATTAATGGCGAAGAATATCCACCTTTTTATTATGACGAAAAAGGAGAAGCAAAAAAAGAGTTTATTGGTTTACCACATCAATTAGATAATGATGGTAATCCAAAAGCTGATACTTTTCCTCTCGACAAAAAACAAAAGTTGTTTGCAATGGGAGTTGAAGTAGAAAGATCCAATGTTCAAATTGGTTATGTGATGCTAAATGTTCTGGCTTTAAGAGAACACAATCGCTTGTGCGAATTATTAGCAAAAACTTATCCAAGTTGGGATGATGAAAGACTTTTTCAAACCGCTAGAAATATTTTGATTGTGGAAGTTTTGAGAATTGTAGTAGAGGATTATGTCAATCACATTACCCCTTATCACTTTCAATTTATTACCGATCCTCTGACTTTTAGTAATGAAAAATGGTATCGCCAAAATTGGATGACGGTAGAATTTACTTTAGTCTATCGTTGGCATAGTATGCTACCAGATACTTTAATTTATAATGGGCAAAAAATCCCCACTTATGAGACGCAGTGGAACAATGAAATGATAATTAAGCAAGGATTAGGAGCTTTGTTTGAAGAAAGTTGTTCCCAACCATGCGCCCAACTGAGTTTATTTAATACTCCTGAATTTCTAATTCCTGTGGAGTTGGCGAGTGTTCGTTTTGGACGAGAAGTAAAGTTAAGAAGTTACAACGATTATCGCCAATTGTGTAAGTATCCACGCGTAACAGATTTCGATCAAATTAGTAGCGACAAGAACATTCAAAAAGAACTACAACGGCTCTATGGTCATGTAGATAATATTGAATTGTATGTAGGAATTTATGCCGAAGATTTACGCGAAAACTCTGCTTTACCTTCTTTAGTTGGGCGATTAATTGGCATTGATGCTTTTTCACAAGTTTTAACTAATCCCCTACTCGCTGAAAGTGTTTTTCATCCCGAAACTTTTTCTCCCGTTGGCTGGGAGGAAATTCAAAATACTAAAACTCTTTCCCAATTACTACATCGCAATCTTCCTCCATCCGATAAAAAGTATAGAGTTTCTTTTGATCGCGCTTCAACTTAGGCGTAATACACCTATACAAAATTAGGTGCTAAAACTTGCAGCTTTAAAAACTAATAAAAAGTGAGCATTTTAAAATGAACAAACATTGGCTTTTAAAAGTAATCGCTTTGTTGCTTGGGTGGCTGTTATTTATTACTCCCGCCTATGCTTCCGATCATCAAGATTCACCCAAAATCCTTAGCACTCCAGTATTAGACATTTCGGATCTTTTCGCCTTTACTAATCCAGAACAACCAAACCATTTAGTAATGGTAATGAATACATTACCCCTCGCCAGCGAATCGGCGTGGTTTGCAGATGCCTTTGAATATAATATTGTTGTAAAACCCATAAGTATTGCGGGGACTGGATCGCAAGCGGGTTTTAGTGTAGGCGATCGCGAATTTCGGTTTACTTGCAAATTTAAAACTCCAAAGGTGGGACAGCTCGGCACTTGCACCGCTCCAAAAGGGATCTCTGTACCTGTAAAAGTAAACGATGAAGACGGCACGCAAGGGGCGGGAATGCGTGTATTTGCAGGTCGTCGTTTAGATTCGTTCTTTTTGGACTTTAAACGGATTGCTGAAGGTAAACTCGGCGCTGATGCGGAGGGGAAAAATTCGCTGCAAAACAAAAATGTCCTCAGCATTGTAATTGACGCAGACATGGACAAAGTGTTTGGGACAGACAATGGTTCGATGTTTGCAGTAGTGGGAGAAGTAAATACGATCGCCAAACCAACAATCCGCATCGATCGTCAAGGGCGATCGGAAATGACTAATATTACCCTCTCTTTTAAGCAATTTGACCAAGTAAATAAAGACTTGGATGTGCGGGACTTGTACAACCAGGAAGATACTTTTAAGCCATCAAAAGACTACATTGGAGCTTATCGCGCCCGGTTTAACGCCAATCTCGGCTTTTGGGACAACTTCGATCGCCAAATTGACTGGCAAATTAAAGAAAACGGTCAACATCCCCTCACAGACTTGCTATTGAATGACATTTTAGTTATCGATACCGCTAAACCTTGTACCGAAAAAGGCTACTTAGAGATTGAAAAAGCAATTTTGAAAGGTCAGCCCTACGCAACTTGTGGCGGACGAATGCCCAATGAGGACACCGTAGACGACACCATCAGTTTGTACATCAACAAAGGCAATGGAGCGCATTTCGGTGATGGAGTTAACCAACCCACTCAGTTAGCTGGCAACACTTTTCCTTATTTAGCACCACCCTATAGCGCCAAATAAACCTATGCACCATCACGATAGTTACACCCATACACACGGCGCAATTTCTCCCGAAATTGTGACTTCTGAGCGCGGAATTTGGGCAGTTAAATGGTCATTTATGGGACTGCTACTAACGGCTTTGTTGCAAGTTGGGGTTGTCATCCTTTCCGGTAGTGTAGCTCTCCTTGCCGATACAATCCATAACTTAGGCGACGCTGCAACGGCAATTCCTTTATGGATAGCTTTTTCTCTAGCCCAATGGAAACCCAATCAACGTTTTACCTACGGATATAGACGGGTAGAAGATTTAGCGGGAGTGGCGATTGTCGGGATTATCTTGCTAAGTGCGGCGATAACAGGCTATGAGGCAATAGAGCGATTTTTGCATCCCCAAGCAATTACTCACTTAAGAGCCGTTATGGTGGCGGCGGTGATTGGCTTTTTGGGTAACGAGGCAGTGGCAAGATTTCGGCTCAAAGTTGGGCAAGAAATTGGCAGCGCGGCTTTAGTAGCAGATGGCTACCACGCGCGAGTTGATGGGTTTACAAGCCTGTCAGTCTTTTTAGGCGCAGCTTTGACGGGGTTGGGGTTTCCTTTAGCCGATCCAATTGTGGGGTTATTAATTACTGTAGCGATCGCCCGAATTGTCATCCAATCGGCGCAAACAATTTTTACCCGCTTGCTAGATGGAGTTGAACCGGAAGTAATTGCTGACCTTCATCATGCTATTAGCCATGTCCCAGAGGTACTAGAAATTAACAGTATCAAAGCTCGATGGACAGGTCATTGTCTCCAAGCAGAAATCGCCATTGCTGTTAATCCAGAACTTTCTGTAGTTGAAGCGCAAAAAATTGCTACTTCTGTGCGATCGCAATTGTCTAGCCATACGCACTTAGTCGAAGCAACCGTTTGTGTTGAACCACAACTAATCGCTAAATATAGCCTCCATCGACCGTTAGTTGTTTCCTAAATAATTTTGTTTAAATTACTGATTTCAAACCTATGAATAGCAACATTGAAGACACCCAAATCTATGATTACATCGTTGTTGGTTCTGGAGCGGGGGGCGGCCCTTTAGCAGCCAATTTAGCCAAAGCAGGTTACAGCGTCCTGTTACTAGAAGCTGGGGGCGATCCTTTGCAAACCGATGATGGGAAACCAATGGAGCGTTACAGCTACTCAGTTCCGGCTTTTCATCCCCGCTCAACCGAAGACGACGATTTGCGTTGGAGTTTCTTTGTCAAGCACTATGCAAATGACGCAAAACAACGCCGCGATAGCAAGTATCACAAAGAACAAAAAGGGATTCTCTACCCCCGTGCGGGGACGCTTGGTGGTTGCACGACTCACAACGCCATGATTACGATTTATCCTCACAACAGCGACTGGGATAAACTCGCCGAAATTACCGGGGATTCGTCTTGGCAAAGCGACAATATGCGTAAATATTTTGAGCGCTTAGAACAATGCAGATATATCGAGCGTCCCCAAAGTATTGAAGATAACACCAGTCGGCACGGGTTTGATGGCTGGCTGGCGACATCACTCGCCGATCCTAAACTTGCAGTGCGCGATCGCCAATTATTAGGCACGATTGTTAAAGCTGTTTTAACTACCTTGCAAGACAAAGTACCCAATTTTTTCCAGCGAATACAGTATCTATCTTCCCAACTCAGTAACAGCTTTTTCTCAATCCTCAAAGGCGAAACGGCGCTCAAAGATATCATCGATCAATTGCTCGATCCCAACGATTGGCGAGTAGTGCAAAACCGCCCGGAAGGGGTATTTATGATTCCTTTGGCCACTAAAGATGGTCGGCGCATTAGTACCCGCGACTATATCCGAGCAGTGGAGCGCCAGCACCCCGACAAGCTAAAGGTACAAACTCATGCCTTGGTAACTCAAGTGCTATTTGAACCCGATGAAGGCAAATACAAAGCGATCGGTGTGGAATATCTAGAAGGGAAACACCTATACGGGGCAGATCCTAGAGCTTCCCAAACCAATAACTCTACAGCGCCAAAGCGTCAATACGCCAAACGAGAAATTATCCTCTCTGGGGGTGTATTTAATACGCCTCAATTGCTCAAGCTCTCTGGTATTGGTGCAGAGGAAGAATTAAAGCAGCTTAATATCCCTGTAAAAGTTAACTTACCTGGAGTAGGAGCAAACTTACAAGATCGTTATGAGGTGGGCGTTATTAGCCAAATGAAAGAAAATTTTGTCCTCCTAGAAGGCGGTACTTTCAAAGAACCCGAATCAGCAGACGCACCCAAAGATCCGCATCTCCAAGAGTGGGAAAAATCCAAGTCTGGCTTATATACCAGCAATGGGGCGGTGATTGGAATTATCAAAAAATCCGATGAAAAGCTGAATGATCCTGACTTATTTATCTTTGGCTTACCGCTTCACTTTAAAGGGTATTTTCTCAAATACGCTGACGAAATTGCCGCCAAGAGCGATCGCTTTACCTGGGCAATTCTTAAAGCTCATACCAACAATACGGCGGGGACGGTAAAATTGCGTTCCACTAATCCCCAAGACGTACCAGAAATCAACTTTCATTATTTTGATGAAGGTAACGACACCAAGGGCGAAGATTTGCAAGCGGTAGTCGAAGGGGTCAAATTTGTTCGGGAATTAACCGACCAATCGGATTTATTTATTAAAACCGAAATGTTACCCGGCGGTGAAATTGACCAAGAGGACGAAGTTAAGCAGTTTATCAAGGATGAAGCCTGGGGACATCATGCTTGTGGAACTTGTAAAATTGGACGACCAGAGGACAAAATGGCAGTTTTAGACAGCAATTTTCGCGTGTATGGAACGCAAAATTTGCGCGTAGTCGATGCTTCGGTATTTCCTTTTATTCCTGGCTTTTTCATTGTTGCCCCCATCTACATGATTAGCGAAAAAGCCTCGGATGTAATTATTCAAGCTGCCCAAAATCAGCCTTAAACAAGCGATACAACCTGTCAATTTATAAATTAGGAAAAATATATCATGGCTCAAAAACTAGCGATCGCCATTAGTGGTGCTGTTTCTTTAGGTAGCTTCGAGTCTGGGGTAATGTACGAGATTATTGAAGCTATTGCTCAACACAACTTGCACCCAAATACCACCGAAGACCAAAAAATTGTTATTGACGTAATTACTGGAGCATCCGCCGGAGCAATGACGGCGGCGATTGTCGCTCAAAAACTGCTGTTTGAAGCTGATAAACTCCGAGAACCTCTCCACAACGATATTTACCGCGCCTGGGTAGAAGAAGCTGACATTCAAACGCTACTTCAGTTTGGAATGGAAGATAATCCTGATATGGCGATTTTGTCCTCTGGCTTTGTGCAGCAAGTTGGCAACAAGTATCTGTTGAATCGCTATAACTCTAATGCTCCAACAAGTATTGCTAAACGCCACCCGGCGGTAGCTAAGAGTATTCAGCTAGGAATTGCTTTATCTAACCTCAATGGGTTTGACTTCAAAATTAACTTAACTAACATCCAAGGACAACTAAATTCAGACAACCAGCAAAACAATGCTTTTACCTACACAAAACATAAAGATTGCTATATCACCCAAATTCAAAGCGACAAAGATGATAACTATAATCTTTGGGAATTAATCAAGCGTATTGCGATCGCTTCTGGTTCGTTTCCCTTCGCCTTCCAAGTACAGGAAGTTGACAGAATAAGCTCTGATTCAGCTTATAAAGGCTCAGAATTTTATACTGAGCCAGAACCCGGAAAAGAGCCGAATAAACAACCTTTTGCCTATACCGATGGCGGTGTTTTTGAAAATGAACCTTTAGGTATGGCAATTAGTCTAGCCAAAAAACTCGATAAATCCCCCCAAGATTATGAAAAACGCTTTTTCCTCTATGTAGCTCCAGGGCCGAAAAGTTCTAGCATAAATAAGGATTTTACTGCGGCTAAAGCTTTCTATGTGAATACAGCCTTCGCTTTAGCTGGAGGAATTTTTACTCAATCACGCTTTCAAGATTGGATTCAAGTTAGCGATGCCAATGAATCGGTGGAAAAGTTTAACAATCAAGCTCTGTTTTTAAGAGACTTACTTAAGCAACATCCAGAAAAATATTCAGAGTTTGCCGAAGTTGCCGAAAAACTTTTAAACACTCTTTATACAGATATCAAATACAGAGAAGCGGACGAAAAGCGACTAAAGCAGCAGTTTGAGGAAGAAGTGCAACAACTTACTAGCTTGGGAGAAAATGGCAAAGCGATTGCTAGTAGTTGGTTGAAGGCTGTTCAAGCTCTAGAAAAAGCGGCTAACCTTGGCGCTAAAGAGCTTTTGACCGTTTATGCTATTACTGCCAAAGATGGAGAATTAGCTGGAGAAAAATTATCAGCTTTTGGTGGTTTCTTCGATCGCAAGTTTCGCGATTACGATTACTATATTGGGCGTGAAAAGGCTGCGGAGTTTCTGAGAAATCTTCAAAAGCAAAATAGTCAAGGTGGTAAAAAAACAGGTCAAATTTATTTGCTTAACTGTAATCCTGGACAAAATTTACAAAAACCTGCCGTTCATTTGGGAGACGTAGAACTAGATAACGTTGACCGAAAATTGCGTAAGCAAGTTAAAAGTCTGCTTTTGGAACGTTTGGGGAGAATTATTGATTCTGTAGAAAAACGACCATTAATTGCCTTTCCTTTGAAGTTTTTTGTCAAAAAAATGGCTGAAGATAAACTAGAGGAAATTTTGCACTTGAAGCGATAGAGTTTTTGCTTGTTACTACCTAAAAAGTGGTTTTTGCATAAAACTGTTTTTTTTAAAAGGCGATCGCATTTCCAGAGCAGTTTATCATCGCGGCTACGGCTGATTGCTAGTAGCCTCCTTCACCTTAATGATGAGAAAAAATCGCTTTCTAGCTATAGCTCAACGGTGCTGTGTCAAAATGACTGTAAAAGTAATTCCTTCCTAAACCCCAATCATGGCAGATACTACTCCAAATAATTCCCCTGAAGAACAAGCACCGACTGGGAAAACTGCGGGAGAAAATGCCCCACCAAGTACCGTAGACCAGCAAGCTCCAAGTATAGTTGAGGAGCATCTTCATAGTACATCCGAGGCAGAGGCTACCGATATTCCTACTGCCAATGCGCCCGATCCTACGGCAGTAGATCCTGAAATTAATCCTAACGCCAGCAAAGAAAAACCCACCTCCGAAGCTTCTACTCCTGACGAATCCGCCTCCCAAGCTAAACCACCCAAAAAGAGCGCCCCCGCCGACAAAGCAGATTCACCCGCCGCCAAAAAAGAAAAAGCTCCCGCCGTTGAAGACAAGCCTTTTGCGGAATTTGTACAGCAACACTATTTACCAGCATTGCAAAAAGCCTTCGCAACTCAAGGAGTACCAGAAGCAAATTTAAAGTTTGAAAAACAAAAAGTTGCGATCGCAGGTTATGATTCTAGCGAGTGTTGGCAAGTCAAAGGCAGCTTATACAACGGTTTGCGTCAATTTAGCGTTTATTTCCCTCAAGAAAATATCCAAGGACAAAGAGCTTTTTCCTGTAACGAAGGCTCTAAACCAAGTACCCTAGAATCGTTTTTGATTGACGAGCGCAAAGTAACTTTAGATTTGCTAGTATTTGGCGTAATTCAGCGCTTAAATGGTCAAAAATGGCTGGCAAGAAACTAGCTCAATTCTAAAAAGTGATAGATAACCACTCCAGTATCGGGGTGGTTGTCTATTGCTACATAACCAGTTTTCAGCATTTCTCTTAAAGTTGCTTCAACTTCAGCAAAACTAGCTTCTGTATCCATGACAGCTTGAGTAACGGAGAGCTTTCCTCCTCTACGCTCCGCCGCTAGAAGCAATTTCATCATTAATTGCGATCGCGTATATTTGGAACTAATAACGCTACTAGCAACTACAGGCTGATACAACGGAATCCCAACTTCCGATACTCCTAATCTGGCTCGTAGTTTTGTATTATGCTCGTCTACCATATTGGGAATCAACAATAAATCTACTAATTGTCCAACCCCAAATAAACCCAAAGTGCAAAGCCACAACAAACCTGTAAAAACTTTGCCATTGTACAACCGATGCAATCCATGTAACTGTAGTAAGCAAGCAAGCCAGAGAAAATAAGCGCTGGATACTTTCGTCTCTGGCGGTGTTGGTGGTTCGTGGTTCATCATTTAGCTGCCTAAAATTAGCGCTTGATAGATATATTTTCGCGCTACTGCTTCTTTAGTGACAACACATATTTGGGCTTTAGTTCCGATATCAGTTAAAGATTAGTTACAAAATTTGCCTCAATGTTGCAACTCTTAACGTAATAACTGAGAAACTTCGCCTTTAGGATTGCTAAACTAAATTCCATAAAGAGCGTATTTGCAGCATTAGCACGCTACCTTTCGTCAAAAGAGATTAAAAAAAGACATGGTAGATTCCCTCAAAAAACCGAGCTTTGAAGAAATGCGTCCGGGGGTAAAAGTCCCCTCCAAGGAAACCCTACTTACACCTCGGTTTTACACCACCGACTTTGAAGAAATGGCGCAAATGGATCTCTCGGTAAATGAAGCCGAGCTAAGAGCGCTGTTAGCAGAATTTCAGACAGATTACAACCGCACTCACTTTACCCGCGATGCCGAATTTGAGCAATCTTGGGAACATATAGACGGCGAAACTCGCCAAGTATTTGTAGAATTTTTAGAACGCTCTTGTACGGCGGAGTTTTCGGGCTTTTTACTTTACAAAGAACTCAGCCGTCGCTTAAAAGACAAAAACCCTCTACTAGCGGAGTGTTTTAACCTCATGTCACGCGATGAAGCGCGTCATGCTGGCTTTTTAAATAAGGCGCTATCAGACTTTAATTTGTCGTTAGATTTGGGATTTTTGACGAAAAGTCGCAAATATACCTTCTTTAAGCCTAAGTTTATCTTCTACGCCACTTATTTATCCGAAAAAATTGGTTATTGGCGATATATCTTGATTTACCGTCATTTAGCCGCTCATCCTGAAGATCGGATTTATCCTATATTCCGCTTCTTTGAAAATTGGTGTCAAGACGAAAATCGGCACGGCGACTTTTTCGATGCGATGATGAAGTCTCAACCCAAAATGTTGAATGATTGGAAAGCTCGGTTGTGGTGTCGGTTCTTCTTGCTGTCAGTATTTGGGACAATGTATCTCAATGATATTGGGCGCTCGAAGTTTTATGCAGCCATTGGTCTAGACGCGCGCGATTACGACAAGCAGGTAATTGAAAAGACTAACGAAACGGCTGGGCGAGTGTTCCCGGTGATTTTGGACGTTAAAAAGCCAGAATTTTATGATCGCCTAGAAACTTGTACTCAGAATAACGATAAATTGAGTGCGATCGCTAGTTCCTCTACTCCCAAGTTTCTGCAACTATTCCAAAAACTGCCTTTATACATTTCTAATGGTTGGCAATTTGTGCGCCTGTATTTTATGAAACCTATTGACATGGCTTCTGTGCAAGGTAAAGTTCAGTAAATTTTAACCGTTTGGTGCTATGAGTGACTTTGCTTGAAGCGGAGTCACTTTTTTTTGGGAATTTACGCTAAATAATGAATTATTGCCTATTTGCTTTGATTTCTACAAGTCTTTGCTTGCCTATGGCTGTTAAAAGTGCGCCACTACCAAGTACTGCTAAAGATTTAAGTATTGAAAATAGCCCAGTTTTTCAACGTTGGCAGCGTCAAATACCAAATATTTTAGAAGATATTAAAAACGATCCTAGTTTTCGGACTCGTTTGCGGCTAGGTTACAATCTTTTTTCCACCGAAAACGGCGTAAATATTGGCGTAGAAGATGTATTTATAGGGCGAAGCAGGTTAACAGTCAGTGGAGAGTATCAGCAAGCTTTTAGAGGGGATAATACTAGCTATGGTGGCGATTTGCATTACTACTTGCGTCCTTTGGGTAGCTATGTAAATATTGCGCCGCTTGTAGGCTATCGGCATCTGCAAAAGGACGAATATTCACTAGATGGCGTTAATGTTGGTGCGAGGTTGCTATTAGTATTATCTCGCGGCGGTGCGGCAGATATTGCTTTAACTCAAAGCTGGGTTTCTCCCGGTACGGCGGAGGAAGTGGGATTAACTACACTTTCTTTTGGTTATGCTGTTACTTCCAATTTGCGATTATCTACAGATATTCAAAAGCAAAACTCTAGGCATAGTAAAGATAATCGGGTGGGAATTGTTTTGGAGTGGATGCCTTAAAGTAATAAAAGTGCGATCGCTCAATACGCAATCTAGGTAAAATACTACCTAATTTTTAGTTGGCTGAATTAACCCACGATGATTTGACTTCTAGCAATTATGTTATGCTCAACACAACTTTTTTGTTGTGTTAGGATTGTGAGGAGATGATTCCACCATTTAATTCCAATGGTAACCTGCCACCAGGAATTCATTTTTGCTCCTGGGAAGAATTTGTAGCGCGATTTGGAAGTATACAATATCGGTTAAACCTGATAGCAGGACTCAAAATTGCAATGGAACAGTTACAGACAGCAGGTTGTTCAACTATTTATATTGATGGCAGCTTTGTAACTAACAAGTTAATTCCAGGTGACTTCGATGCGTGTTGGAGTGGCAATGGTGTGGATATGAACAAGCTAATATCTATTGCTCCTACTTTGATCGTAAGCGTGAGGCTCAAAAAGCTGAATACGGAGGAGAATTTTTCCCTGCTGAGTCGGAAGCGGATGGCGATGAAACTCATTTTCTAGAGTTTTTTCAAAACGACAAAGATAGAAACCGAAAAGGGATAATAGCTATAGATTTATTGAAGTGGCAGCCATGATTAAGAATGAGAGACAGTACCGTATTACTAAGGCTCAAGCGCAAAAGTTTCAGCAAGCACTGACAAAACTGACAGAATACTCAGAAGAAGCAAAACAGGTCAATCCCTTGTTATGGCAAGCTAAGAAGTCAGCAATAGAAAGTCAGTTAAATGAATTGCAGGAGGAAATTAAGGAGTACGAAAGACTTGCTAAAAGTTCTTCTAGTAAGTCGATAGCGTTAGCAGGTGGATCGATAGAAGCATTACCAAAAGCTTTGATTGAAGCGCGTATAGCTGCGAAAATCAGCCAGAAAGAATTAGCTGCTCGACTGGGAATTAAAGAACAGCAAATCCAGAGGTACGAAGCGACAAACTATGCCTCTGTAAAACTGTCACGAGTTATAGAAGTAAGTCAAGCTCTTGATATTAAGTTGCCATCTATAAGAAGAATGGTAATAGCGAAGTCAAAAAAACTCCCTTCTAAAAGACTGGAACGTTCAGTTTAGAATTAAAAGCACTTAAGTATAGTGGATGCCTTAAAGTTATATAAATCGCCAAAAATTAGTTTAAATCTGGGTATAGATAGTTCCTGTAACTATGCAATTAACTGGGACTCCATGAAAATTTGTGGGGATTTGCTTCTTAACTTCCTCATTATTCGTGTAAATATTCAAAGAGCGATCGCTAATTCCAAATCCTTCTATTCCTGAAATATCACCAAGCTCTTTTTTTGCGGCTGCCTTAATAGCCTGCATATCTATTTCTTCTGACATTTAGACCTCCCAAGCCCTATATAGTTTTGCCTAAGTTATAGGATATCAATATTAATAAAAACATGGGCTAAGATACTTAAATAAGTACAAAGGTACTTGTTGGAATTTACTCAAATTAGCAAATGTACACTCCCGAACAACTTAGCCAACTTTTTGACGAAGAGTCTCTTCGGTATATACATAACAAAAATAGAGGTGGTAGTAGTGCAGCAAAAGGCAATACCTATGAAAACTTTTTTGCTATTTATCAAATAGCTCTGCGATCGCAACAAGTAATTGAAAGCAACAAAGAAATCATACTTTCAAGCCAGATTGTTGCTTTTGTTGAGGACTTGATCGTTGATTGCCAAGATGCAAATCCCCTCCAACACTATCAATTAAAAAATAGTGAAAATGAAAGCTGGGGACAAGGACTGAGAAGTATATCTGATGATTTTATAAAACAATACGATCTCAATAGGTCTATATCCAAACAATCACATATTTACTTGGTTGTTTCTTCTCGAATACTCAAAAATAAATTAGAATCAACTATGCCCTTAGCTATTCAGAAATATAGCCAAGTAATTTATTTTTCTTACGATGCCGAGCTAGTCAAGTTAATTACGTTAGAACCTGAGTTTCAACAAGCTATAGAGTATCTCAGTGCTTACGATCGACCTGCTCCTGATAAGATTGAGTGTGTAGCAAAGGTACTACTGGGCGCGTGGGCTTCTAGCGCTAAAACACAAGTATCTATTATGGAGATACTAAAAAAAGCTCAAGATATGACTCCCTGCTTCATCCGCTCGTTTAGCAAGGATTTGAAACTAGATCCTGCTGTTGAAAATATTTTAGCTAGTATCGCTGATTTTACCTATAATTTGACAAAGGGTTTTCTATATTGGCAGTTCAAAGATGGACTTATGGAGGGTACGTTACCTTTTAGCATGGAGACAAGCCAGTTCAAACAATTCCAAGAACTCCTAAAGAAAAATCCTCCAACTTGCTTTGAGGAACTTGAGGTTTACTTACCTATTGATTAATATGACGAGAAGCTATTCAAACCTCGTAAATGAAAATATCAAAGATTTGCTCGGCATTCTAGCCGATAAAAATGTTGCACCCGATATTTACAAAGATACGATGACTAAGCTTGGTATGTTTTTGGGTAATGCAATTCTAAATCATATCGACAAAGAGCATTGCAATGTTTACCTTGCTTGCACCGTTGAGGATGCGGATTTTCTTAGCTTAGGAATGCTCTTAACTCTAGAAAAAAAAATTAAAAAAGTTGGTTTCGCCTGTTTTTGGAATCAGCGTTTTTCACCTTTTGAAATTGAAGATATAAAAGTAGCGCCAATTTTAAAAAAATACCAAGAACCAGCAAACCTACCTACCAATTATTTGATTATTGTAAAATCAATCATTTCTGGAGCTTGTATAGTGAGAACAAACCTTACTGATTTAATTCAAAAAATTGAACCTGAGAAAATATTTATAGCTGCTCCAGTAATATATGTAGAAGCAGAACAGAAACTTAAAAATAGCTTTGAAAAACCTATATATGATAAATTTAATTTTTTCTACTTTGCTAAAGATGATAGGCGCACAGATGACGGTGAAGTAATCCCTGGTATTGGTGGAAACGTTTACAATCGGCTCGGTTTTGATGGACAAGATTCTAAAAATAAATATATTCCTGAAATTGTTAAAGATAGGCGCTCTAAATTCATAAAAAGTTAGAGTGTATATCTCAAAAATTAGAGATTTATGGCGAAACAGTGATGAAGTGCGATCGCGCTACAAAAAAGCTGCTTAACCGAGATAAAATATAGTTGCAATGCCAAAAATTGCTACTCCTGCCCCTAAAATTGCTCTAATACTAGGCTTTTCTCCAATAAAAACAGAAATTGGCAAGATAAATATTGGTGCAGTATTGGTTAAAGTTAAAGCAATTCCTACCTCTGTAAATTTGATTGCTGTTTGCTGCAACCAAATTCCTAAATAAGTCCCCATAAAAGCAGCTAACCCAATCCCTGCAAAAACTCGTGGCGTTGGCTTGTAAGCAAAACTATTTTGTTGAAGGCGTAAAAATGGTAATAAACTAACAACTGCGGCACTTATCCGCAGTAATGCCGCCCATAGAGGAGAAATACTGTTATTGGCGATCGCCGCCCGCGCTAAAATCCCCCCAATTGCTAAAGAAATCGCGGCAATTATGCCAAATATAATTCCTTTACGCAGATATACGGGGCGACCTTCGGTAGCTGGGGTACGTTCGGTTACAACCCAAGCAACTCCGGCAACTGTTAATAAAATACCACCCCAAACACTAGCTTTTAAACGTTCTTGTAGAAAAATTAGTGCCAAAATTGCTGTAATGGGCGGGGCTAAAGTTTCCATTAATAAAGCACGACGCGCACCTAAACAATTTAACGCTGCAAAAAATGCCGTATCGCCTAAACCAATGCCGATACTACCGCTTAGTAATAGTAAGCATAAGTTAGTTGCTGATACAGTAGGGAATAACTCGCCACGCACTAATAAAGTTAAACCTAGTAAAATAATTGCGATCGCGCCTTTAAATAAGTTTAAGTACATTGGTGAAATTTCTCTCCCCAAACTCCCATAAATCACCGACGACACCGCCCAAAGACTTGCAGCACTGAGCGCGGCGATTTCTCCTGGATACTTTACTAGCCAAGAACTTGATATCTGTTCTATTGCGATCAACATTTAGCTAAGTACAAACATTTATGCATTGGTAAAAATTAAGTGTAATTTTACTAAATTATTTTGGGTATTCTTAAGCTGGACATGGTTTTGTTTATTAGTCTGAACGCCTGAATTTACCGACGAGTTTACGTTGAAAATAGACTAAATCTTTAATAAAATGTATCCAAAGTAACAACACAGATAAAAAATTTTGTGGTAATCCTAACACTTAAGTTTAATAAGGCGTTGTAGTGAACCAAGGTCAAGGATCGAAAAAGTGTTGCTATTGCTAGGTTGTCAGACACAGTTAGTTTGGTTTGGAGATTAGAAGTTACTTATAAGTTTGAGATAAAATCTCAAACTCAATTAGTTTAGCCCCGTCTGACTACCGATAATAAATCTATGGAATTAGTTTACGACCAACTAGAAAAACTTAGCCATAGCACCTATTTTGTAAAGCCTAGTGAAGGCAGATAAAGGAGAGTTTAATTTAATGACATCGCGCGAACCCATAATTATCGTTGGTGGCATCAATCGCCGTAAATTTATCAAGTATGGCTCGTTAGCCCTTGGTAGTGGCGTGCTTGCAGCCTGCTCTGGTGGCGAACAGCCTTCAGCCCAAAGCCCCGGTAGTGATGCTAGTCCCGCCGCTTCTGGGGGCGATGGCATCAAAATTGGAGTGATGTATTCGACGACTGGAACAATCGCCATTGTGGAGAAGTCTTTGCAGGATGCTACTTTTCTAGCGATCGATCAAATTAATGAAGGTACAGGCCCTTGGAAAGGTGGAAAAGGGATTAAGGGTAAACAGTTGCAACGAGTCGTAGTTAACCCCGATTCTAACTGGGACTTGTACAACCAAATGTCCAAACGCTTAATTGATGAAGATAAAGTTGCCTGCGTTTTAGGTTGCTATACTTCCGCAAGTCGTAAATCGGTACTACCAGTTTTTGAAGAAAAAAACGCCATCCTCTATTACCCGGTTTACTACGAAGGTAATGAATGCAGTTCTAATGTATTCTATACGGGTGCTGCACCCAACCAACAAATTACCGATTCTATTCCTTATTGTGCCAAAAACTTTGGCAAAAAAGGCTTTTTCATTGGTTCAGATTACATTTATCCCAAAGAAAGCAACCGCATCGCTAAAGCAGAATTAGTTAAATCTGGCGGTGAAGTTGTTGGGGATGAGTACGCGGCTTTGGGAACTACCGAATTTATTACTATTATTAATAAAATCAAGCAAGCAAAGCCAGATTTTGTTTTGAGTAACTTAGTCGGTGACAGTATTCCAGCTTTTTACAGACAGTATAAGGATGCTGGGATTACTTCGGCGGACACTCCGATTATGGCTTACCCCACTACTGAAGAAGAAATTCAAGCGATGGGTCCAGAATACGCGGAAGGTCACTACAGCAGCTTTAACTACTTCCAAAGTGTAGATACGCCAGAAAATAAGGCATTTGTGGAGCAGTTTAAGGCAAAATTTGGTCAAGATCGCGTAACGAATGGCGTTATGGAAGCGGCTTATTTGCAAACTTTCTTTATGGCGCAAGCAATGGAGAAATTACTAAATGAAGGCAAAGAAATTACTCCTGACAACTTACGGGAAGCAACTCGCGGTCAAGTTTTTAATGCTCCCCAAGGTACAGTAAAGAGTGATCCCGATAACTACCATACTTACTTGTATTCAAGAATTGGGAAGTGGAAAGCTGATGGTCAAGCAGAGATTGTATTTGCCACCCCGGCGGCGGTGAAACCGATTCCTTGGAGTCAGGCACTTTACAAAGGTCGTACTTGCGTTCATGGTTCGCCTGATGGGCGTACTAACTCAATTAAAGAAACAGGCGCAGACTTAAAAGTTGAGTACCTGAAGATTTAAGTAGTTAGACTAACTTGAAATCTCTAATCTTTAAACAGGTTAGAGATTTTTACTAATTTAATCGGGCAATAATTTGTAATGTATTTATCCATAATTGAATTACTAGCACAAGCTCCTACTGCCAAAAGCTTAGATTTAGTAACCTTTACTAACCAACTTCTGAATGGAGTTGGTATTGTGGGAGTTTTATTATTAACGGGGTTGGGATTAGCGATTACTTTTGGAGTGATGCGAATAATTAACCTAGCTCATGGTGAATTCATCATGTTAGGCGCATACACTACTTTTGTAATGCAATCCACTTTCAAGATGGATTTAGTGCTAACTATTCCTTTTGCTTTTTTATCTACAGCAATTATTGGGGCAATTATTGAGCTAACTATAATTAGGCGGCTTTACGGTCGCCCTTTAGAAACTTTACTTGCCACTTGGGGTTTAAGTATTGTGCTTCAAGGAGTTGTTAAATTAATTTTTACAGCGCAGTTAAAGTATGTAAAAGCTCCCCGTTATATATCAGGAAACTTAAACGTATTTACTAGCGCCGATGGTGGGTCAAGTATTACAATTTCCTACTATCGTTTGTTTATTGTAGCGATCGCATTAGGGCTACTAGCACTGACAGCTTACTTACTTTACGGTACGGCTTTAGGGCGACAAATTCGCGCTGTGACTCAAAATCGAGATATGGCGAAATGTTTGGGCATTAATACAAGTTTCGTTGATATGGTGACCTTTGCCTACGGTTGCGGACTAGCGGGGGTTGCTGGTGCGGTACTTTCTTCGCTAAAAAGCGTTGCGCCACCAATGGGACAAGATTATTTAGTTGATGCTTGGATGGTAGTTGTAACCGGCGGTGTAGATAAGCTAGTTGGAGTTTTGGCGGGAGCATTTTTAATTGGCGAATCGAACGCAGCGATCGCATTTTTGCTTAACGATCCTTTAGCGCGAGTGATCGTATTAGCGGCGGTAATCATCTTAATTCGCTATCGTCCTGAAGGCTTGTTTACTGTCCAAAAACGAGCTTAATTATTAAGTTGTAAATATTTAGAGCAAATAAGCAAATGACTGATGTATTAGGGGGCGTTCAACGGGCTACTATTCCTGTTAAGTTGTTGGTAACAACGGGAATTATTCTTTTACTATTTATAATTTTGCCTTTTGTATTAGGAGAATTTCAAACGGCTTTAATGGCAAAGCTGTTATTGTTTGGGATTTTAGGGATTTCTCTAGATTTAGTTTGGGGATTTACAGGCATTTTGAGTTTTGCTCACGGGGTTTTCTTTACCCTTGGTGGTTACGCTATGGCGTATTATTTAAAACTCAATTTGTCATCAACGGCAAATACTTACGGCGGCGAATTGCCGGACTTTATGGTGTGGAATGGGTTAAAAGAATTACCTTGGTTTATTGCCCCATTAAAGTTTTTTCCCATCGCCGCCATTGCTACAATTGCTGTACCCGCAGCTTTTGCTTACATTATCGGTTGGTTTATTTTTCGCTCTAAAGTGAGCGGAGTTTACATCACTATTATTACTTTAGCGATCGCATCGGCATTAACTACATTTTTTGTCAGCCAGCAAGCTTTCACGGGTGGGACGAATGGCATTACTGATGTTTCTCGTCTCAGTTTTTTTGGTGTAAATATTCCCTTAATAGGTTTGTATTACATCATTCTTGGTTTTACTACTTTAGTTTTATTTGGTAGTTGGTTACTGACAAAATCTAACTTTGGCTTAATTTTGCGATCGATTAAAGAAAACGAGCAACGAATTTCTTATTTAGGTTACGATGTCGCCAGCTTCAAGATTTTTATTTGGACACTATCGGCGGGTATAGCAGGTTTAGCTGGGGGATTATTTGTACCGCTAAATAGATTTATTTCTCCAGTATATTTAGCCGTAGCTTTTGGTACGCAAGTTGTGATTTGGGTAGCAATTGGTGGGAGAGGAACTTTAATTGGCCCGATATTTGCGGCTATTTTACTAGGTCAAGTTCAAAACTACGCCGAAAGAGTAACCCAAGATTGGCAATTAATCGTGGGCATTTTGTTATTAGTTGTCGTGCTATTTGTCCCGGATGGCTTAATGAGTTTAATTCCCAAAAAATTCAACTTATTAAACACCCGCAACAACCAATAAAAGCAGTGAATTTATCATGTAACAATTGCAACAAAAAACAACTTCAATTCATGCTACTGTAACCAAAAACTATAAAACCAATATGAATACAATACTTGCTGTTAAAGACTTAAAAGTAGTCTTTTCAGGATTTCAAGCTCTCAAAGGAATAAATTTAGAAGTCGGCGAACGAGAAATTGTCACGATTATCGGCCCGAATGGTGCGGGGAAAAGTACGCTTTTAGATGCAATTGTTGGTAAGTCTCCAGTAGCTTCTGGTCACGTATACTTTCGCGGTAAAGAAATTACTAATAAAAATCGTTATGAAATTGCGCGTATGGGAATTGGACGTAAGTTTCAAAATCCAAATGTTTATAACGATCTAACAGTATTTGAAAATATCTTATTAGCACTTAAAGGAACTCACTCAGTTTTAGCTTCAATTAAATCGAAGTTAACGAGAGTAAAAAAAGCAAAAATCGAAGCAGTTTTAGAACGAATTGGGTTGTTAGATAAAGCTTATACCAAAGTTTCATCGCTTTCTCACGGACAGAAACAATGGGTAGAAATTGGCATGGTAATCGCTCAAGATCCAACAGTGGTATTGTTAGATGAACCAACGGCGGGGATGACTTCCGACGAAACCCATTTGACAGGAGAAATTATTAAATCTATCTCCGAAGATCATTCCGTAATAGTAATTGAGCATGATATGGAATTTGTTAAGCAAATTGCTCAAAAGCTTGTAGTTTTACATCAAGGCGAAAAACTAATTGAAGGATCGGTTCAAGAAGTTCAAAATAATGCACAAGTTATCGAGGTTTATTTAGGTCGTGAACGAATTGATGTCGCTGCTTAAGCTTACAGATGTATCGGCGGGTTACGGGCAAACTCCTGTTTTAGTTAACGTCAATATGGTAGTAGAAAAAGGAGATATTGCTTGCATATTGGGTCGCAATGGTATGGGAAAAACTACCCTTTTGCGGAGCATTATTGGTTTAAATAAAGTTATTAAAGGCGATATCGTTTTTGATGCGGATGATATAACTAATATCCCAACTTATAAGAGGTCGCGTTACGGGATTGCTTTTATTCCCCAAGGGCGCGAAATTATCCCTTATCTGTCGGTTTTAGATAACTTAAAATTGGGATTAGCCGCGAGTAAGAAAAAACTCAAGAAAATACCCGATGAAATCTTTGAGTTTTTCCCCATGCTAACGCAGCATCTCAAGCGCCAAGGGGGATTACTAAGCGGTGGACAACAACAGCAACTAGCGATCGCACGGGGGCTAATGTGCGACCCCCAAATTATGCTCTTAGACGAGCCTACCGAAGGCATCCAGCCCTCTATTGTCCAAGAAATAGATGAAACCCTAAAACGAATTAATCGTGAAAAAGGGATAACTTTATTGGTGGTAGAACAAAAAATCGATTTTGCCAAACAACTAGCGCAAAAGTTTTTTATTATGGAGAAAGGGGCGATCGCTGCAAAAGGTAACACTAGCGATCTGACAGATTCCTTGGTACGGCGATATTTGACTGTTTAGGCTAGTTTTTTAAGGATGTAGCGTTTCCTAAACCAGTAAGGTGCGTAAAATTTATCATTCGTGTAAGGGCGCAATGCATTGCGCCCTTACAAATGTAACTCGCTCAATTGAGAACCTTTATAAAACTTTTATAAACTTGATTAGGTAGTCAATTGCTACCTAATCAAGTTTTATTTCAGTGACCAATTGCCCAAGGTCGTCCGTGATGATGGTTGTGTTTGTGGGCCAAATGGTTGTGCTGAGTTGTGCGTTGAACTACGCGCGGTTCGGCGCTTTGCTCAACTCGCTTACTTAATTGCGTTGGTGTCTTAAGTATTCCCACCGCAGAGATCAAGCGTTTGGCTACAGCCTGACAAGTTGGGCAAAACATCGGATCGTTTGCTGTTTGCATACTCCGGCTTTGTTCAAACACGCCACAAGCTTCACAGCGAAAATCGTACAAGGGCATTATTTGTCATCTCCTTAATTATTCTAGGTAGGCAGCACATTACGCTCAAAAATTGCCGTTGGGACAGCAATCGTACAGCAAGCGTTGGGAATGTCTACAATGCCGCTAATTCGTCCTTCTACGGGCGCAGAACCTAAAAGCAAATAAACTTGTTCGCCAGTATAACCAAACTTCTTGAAATAGGCGATCGCATTCAAGCAAGCGCGACGATAGGCAACATGAGCATCTAAATAGTACTGTTTGCCAGAAAATTCATCTACAGAGATGCCTTCAAATACCAAAAATTCTGAGTAATGAGGTTGAACCGGGCCGGGCTTAAATATCGGGTTAATTAGCCCATATTTTTCTACACCACCTTTGATGAGTTCTACGTGCAAATCTAAATAGCCAGCCATCTCAATCGCGCCGCAAAAAGTAATTTCGCCGTCACCCTGGGAAAAGTGAATATCCCCCATTGAAAGCTTTGCTCCTTCAACATAAACGGGAAAATAAACCTTTGAGCCTTTAGATAAGTTTTTAATGTCGCAGTTTCCGCCATGTTCGCGGGGGGGAATTGTGCGACAAGCTTCTTGAGCTATGCGGTCAAATTCCGCGCCTTTGAGAGAACCTAATATTGCATCCTTTGGATTTGGGAGTAAAGCTAATGCTGGTACGCGATCGGGATCTGTTGCTACTAATTCCGCTTCGCGCTTATTCCAAGTAGCCAGCAATTCATGAGAAGGAGCGCAGCCAATTAGTCCGGGGTGAGGAATCCCCGCAAACTTTACATCGGGAATGTGACGACTACGCGCGTAAATTCCTTGTAAATCCCAAATTGCTTTTTGAGCAGTCGGGTAATGTTCAGTTAAAAATCCGCCGCCATTTTCTTTAGCAAAAATCCCTGTAAAACCCCACTCATAGTTAGGCAAAGTTCCCACATCTAAAATATCGACAACCAGCAAATCGCCAGGTTCTGCACCATTGACGTGAATGGGCCCACTGAGAACGTGAGGAATAGTTAAATTAACCGTGCGGATATCTTCAGGACTATCATTGTTGTGAATTTGTCCATCCGTCCAATCTTTGCACTCAATCCGAAATACTGTACCAGGATTAACAGAAGCTACCGCCGGAATATCAGGATGCCAGCGATTATGCCCAACAGCATCTTGTTCCGTCATTGGCTTATTTAAGTCAACTTTAAACAGCACTTCTGGCATAACTTTCTCCTCTTTGCCTGCTTGTAACAAGTTAGTTATTTTGAAAGAAAATTAAGCAAGGGCAGCCTAATTTTTCTCAATAATATTATTAATTAGCAGTTAAATAAAGTAAATAAATTAATTATTTAAAACACTATTTTTCAACTGCTAAAAAATTGTATATGTTCAATAAAAGCAAAAATATATCAAGTAGATTGTATTGATTAATACAAAAAATAAAATAAACTTACAATACTTATGTAACTAGGCTTGCAAAAGCGAAAAACTTATATTTTACAGATATGACTCTGGTTTGCAGGGGGTTTGGGGGAGGCAACTCGTCCCCCAATGGGGGGTTTGGGGGGCAGACCCCCCATATCTTGGTTTTTATGCAGGTAAAATTTTAGATTAGAAATAGTAGTTATTCAAGCAGATATTTTGCTTGCTCAACAAAAGACATAAAAGAACAAATTTACTGCATTTCTTGTAAAACTTGATGAATTAAATCTGTATGTACTTGGTCAGTTATTTCTACTGCACCAATTTGAGTAGGTAGCACAAATCGAACTTTACCCGCTTTAACTTTTTTATCAGTTTGTAAAGCATCAATAATCGCATCAATATTTATTCCTGACGGCAATTTAGTTGTCAGTCCAGCTTTTTGAATTAGTTTGATTTGCTTTGCTTGAGAATCTGCATCCCACAGATTAAGTTTGAGTGCGAGTTGTCCCGCCGCTACCATCCCGATCGCTACAGCTTCGCCATGATTAACTACTTGATAGCCTGTCAAGCTTTCTACCGCATGACCGATAGTGTGACCGTAGTTAAGAATAGCTCTTAATCCCGCTTCTTTTTCATCTTTGCTGACAACATCGGCTTTCGCTTGACAAGAACGCGCCAAAATAGTTTGTAGCAGGCTTTGAGAAAGATAACGCATTTCGTCTAGGCGATCGCACTTTTCCATTTGTGCAAACAAGTCCAAGTCCCAAATTATCCCGTATTTAATTACTTCTGCCATCCCTGCTTGAAATTCTCGCACGGGTAAAGTATCCAATACTTGCGGATCGATTAGTACCAATCGCGGTTGATGGAATGCGCCAATTAGATTTTTACCCTGGGGATGATTTACGCCCGTTTTACCCCCAATAGAAGCATCCACCATTGACAACAGTGTTGTGGGTACTTGGATAAAATTAACCCCTCTTAGCCATGTAGCCGCCGCGAAGCCTGTCATATCGCCAATTACGCCCCCACCCAAAGCAACCATAGTTGAGGAGCGTTCTAGACGGTTTTCTAGGGCTTTGTCGTAGATTTGCTGGATAGAGGTTAAATTTTTGTATTGTTCGCCATCTTTGAGAATGCTTGTTGTGACATCAAAACCAGCATTTTTCAGAGCTAATGTTGCTCTTTCCCCATAATGACCAAAAACTACAGGGTTAGATACTAATAAAACTTTTTTACCTAGCTTGAGGGTAGCCATTTTTTCGCCCAGCAAATCCAAGTTGCCTGGTGCGATCGCAATGTCGTAAGACTCGGAAGGTAGATTTACACTAATAACAGGCATAGCAAATACTTCAATCGGCGACTCTACGCTGCAAGTTACTGCAACTAATGTTTCAATATTCTTTATAACTGATAACGGGGAAACACAAATGTTTGGAGTTATTTCTTACGTCTTGCTATTAGGCGGATTTTTTGCCCTGGCTGTAGGGTTACTTTTCGGTCTACGTGCGGTTAAATTGCTGTAATTACTGGGTTGGGCGCATAGGTGTAGGATGCGCCCAACGTTTAAAATTAGCTAACTAAAGCTGTGACATTTACTTGGGAAGTTTGAGCTTTTATTTTTGCTTCTTCTGCCAAATATTCGGCTAACTGAGTTTCAATTTCGACTTTGACAATTTCTCGGTACTCTAGAAAATGCTCGATTTGGGCGCAAGTTGACAAGTAACTGCTAATACCACCGCGATTGAAGCGATACATATTGAACAAGTTACGCCAGAAAGCATAACGAGTTTTGCGAACTACCCCTTGTCGCCAGCAAATTGTCAAAAATGCCTGAATTACCTTTGAGTCAACCCCAGTTTTAGAAGAATTGCCTTTATCGGGATATTTGGCTTCGCCTAAAATGCGGAAGTGGCGATAGGTACGATCTAAAAACTTCTCTGGATCGTACAATTCCCAAAAAGCTGCAATATATTCCGTGGCTATTTCTTCCAAAGGACGAGTGGGGACATAGTTCATCAACGTAGTTTGGTTGATGTTACCGTCTTTCGATCGCAGTCTGCCTTCTTTTTCGAGACGAATAGTTAAAGCTGTATCGGGTAATGCTTGCAGCATACTAAATATAGCTGTAGGAATTGAAGTTTTTTCGACAAATTTAACTACGCGATCGCCCGCGCCAGATTTTTCGCCATCAAAACCAATAATAAACCCTGCCATAACTCTAAGCCCAGTGCGGGTTATAGCATAAACAGAATCGGTTAAGGAATCGCGGGTATTTTGAAACTTTTGCGTCAAAGTCAAGCTTTCTTCGTCCGGGGTTTCAATCCCCAAAAACACCGAACCAAAGTTACAATCAACCATCATATCCATCAATTCTTGGTCTTTTGCTAAATCAATTGATGCTTCAGTAGCAAAAGAGAAAGGATAGCGTTTTTCTACCATCCATGGTTTTAAGTCTTTAAGAAACAACTTCACATTGCGTTTATTGCCAATAAAGTTGTCGTCTACCATAAAAATACTGCGTCGCCAGCCAAGCTCATAAAGATATTCTAATTCAGCGATAATTTGCGCCGGGGTTTTAGTCCGAGGTTTGCGTCCGTAAAGTACGATAATGTCGCAAAACTCGCATTGAAACGGACAACCGCGCGAAAACTGTACCGACATTTCCGAATAAGCGTCAAATTTTAGCAAGT
Organism: Synechocystis sp. PCC 7509; assembly: GCF_000332075.2. NCBI lineage: Bacteria > Bacillati > Cyanobacteriota > Cyanophyceae > Synechococcales > Merismopediaceae > Synechocystis > Synechocystis sp. PCC 7509. The sequence continues at coordinate 1,595,886 of NZ_ALVU02000001.1, forward strand.
CAAAGCGGGGAGTTGGCGTATTGCTGACATCGGGTTTTTCGCCATTAACAGCCCGGAAAGTGCCGCTTTTTTCCCCTCTTTCAACGGCTTCTACAAACATCGGCAGGGTAATTTCCCCCTCATCCAAAATCAAAAAGTCTGCTCCCGCACCTTGGGCTTCAAGAGGTAAGGCTGTAGGGTAAGGGCCGCCCACCGCTACTAATTTACCGCGTTTTTTTGCTTCTAGCACTTGGGCAAGCAAGTCTTTTTTCTGGACAATCATCGCCGAAAGAATCACCAAATCAGCCCATTGCCATATATCTTCGGTTATTTCGCTGACATTGCGATCAACTAGCTTAAATTCCCATTCTTGGGGCAAAATTGCCGCCACTGTAACCAAACCCAAAGGTGGTAACATGGCTTTTCGCCCTAACAATTCTAAAGTTTTTTCAAAAGACCAAAAGCTTTTAGGAAACAAGGGATATAAAAGTAAAACTTTCACGAAATATTTAACCTCTAATTTTGTTTTTAAACCAATCTGCTTTTTGTTGTTCAACCAAAAAGCGCTTTACGGGAAGTTCCAAAAATCCCCATCTTTGTTAATAACGTTATTGCACATATACACATATATTAGTGCTGCAAGGCGGCGGTTTTACTGGGTACAGCAGATTTTAGTTGTACCTCAGCTTCGTGAGTAAGAAACTCCTCAAGCTGACTTTCAATTTTTTGATCGCGCACGATTTGGCGGTACTCCATAAAATGCTCAATATGAGCGCAAGCCGCCAGATAATGTTCCGCAACTCCTGGATTGCGTTTAATTATATATAACCTCACACTATACTTTTTAGACGAGCTTAAAATTTATAGGCGCAAACTTGATTTAGGTTTGTAATTGTTTGTGAAATTGCTTCGTATTATAGGCGACTGAAGCCCTAATCGGTTAGCTAATCCTAGGCGATTTTAAGGGAAAATATTTATACAATTGTTACTTTAGATAGATGACAAAAATCTTAATCACTTTTTGGGTATTTTAGATCCGCCAATCACAGGTATTTTTTTGGTAGCAATTAGGCTTTTTTAGCTAACAGTGGGGAAGTAGCCAGTAAAGTGAGTTGCGCTTTTTGCCATTGAATGCCAATTAAACTAATCATAAAGAGCATATAACCTGGTTCTTCCATCCAAGAAAAAATTGCTCCGTGAACGAGTATTGTGACTAGAAAAAATTGAGATAGAGTATCGGGGCAAGTTTTCCATACTAAAACCCAGAGATATAGATAAACTCCAAGTCCAATAATTCCCAAGTCTCCCCATACACCCGCCCAAGAAAAGGTTAAGGAGAACATACTACTACCAGTAATTTTGTTGGTTAAAGGATGTGTATCATTGACAAGAAAAATAGTTTCTGCCACTTCAGGGTTGGAAGTTATACCTAATGGTTGCAAAAGTTCTTGATAATCTGGAATTAACCAAGCTAATCGCCCAATAGAATGACCAGGACCAATACCAAACAACCAGTCTAGAGGCGAACTGTAATAAGAATTAATAATCGGAAAAACTGAAAATTTTACGCCAATTCCCTGCAAAATTCTATCATCTTTACCCCAAAAAGACAAAGATGAAGAAAACGCAATTTGGGCAAACCAATAGGTTAAACCAATAATAATTATTGCGATCGCTAAGTATTTTATTATCTCTCCTAAATTTTTGAGTTTTGTAAAAATTATAATTACAAAAGAAACTACAAACACAATTAATACTTGTTTGGAGTCAGAAAAGCTAATATCCGCAGCAAAAATAACGCCTACTAATATTCGCAGCCACAGAGCTAACTTAGGATAAGTCATCACAAAAAAGACCGCCACAGCTAAAGCGATCGCCCCACCAACATGATGACCTGCTCCTTGTCCAGTAAAAACCCCTTGTACATCGTCGGGATCTGGAGAACGAATAATAAAAAATTGGTAATAAATAATAATAATGTGAATAGCGCTAAAAATCATCAGCCATGTTTTAAATTGCTCGTTACTGGTCTGAGATATAGGGATACTTGTAATTACCATCAACAACAAAAATGGTTCAGCAAGCAGCAAAAAACTTAAAACTATATTGAGAAAACCAGCATTGTTAATAAGGGCGCTAGCAGTAATTGTAGTAAATAAAATGAATAGACCAATAAAAAATTTTTTTGAGGTCAAAGTTGTAATTTTAGGAACAATCGAACCAGTAAGCAATAATACAAAAGGAAAGTGAAGAAAGTTAATTAATGCTGGCGCTCCCATTGCTGTTAGAATACGCGGAAAAAAAACTACGGCGATAAAGATTATTATTAAATTAGAAATCTTAATCATTTGTTGGCAGATACTATTATCTGTCGTCTTGGATATAAGCGATTCATTAAGCTTTACAAGAATCGATAGTTTGCTAGAAAATTAGTTAGTTGAAGCTTTTTTTGAGAAATTGCTATAGCTATTGCCTCCGAATTGTGGCATATATTTCCATTATTCTCCTATAGTTTTCTTTGGCAGTGTACTTAGTTTCAAATTCATTTCGAGCCTCTTGCCGCATCTTTGCCATTTCCTGGGAATGGGTCAAAGCCCACTCAATTTTAATTGCTAGATCCTCTGCGTCGCCAGGACGAAAGTGTAATCCATTGCGGTCAGATTCTACTAATTCAGAAATCGCCCCTACTTGAGAAGCAATAACTGGAGTTCCCTTGGCAAAAGCCTCAATCGCTACTCGTCCAAAAGTTTCATAGCCAATAGTCGGAAACACTAAAAACGTGGCATTGCCGATCAGTTCGTAGACTTCGGGCAAAGGTTTACGTCCCAGCCATTCGATACCTCGATCTAAATTCACCGCTTCAGCTACTTGTGCCGCTAACGGCCCTTCGCCAACAATTTTGAGTGGAACTTTTTTATCTAACTTTTGCCATGCTGATAGCAAAGTGCTAATGCCTTTTTCTGGCGATAAGCGCCCGACATAAAGAGCATAACCGCCGCGTCCGTCTCCAATAGTCGGGTCGGGATGAACAAAGTTAGGTTTAACAGCGATTTTCTCTTTAGGAAAACCTGCTTGAATAAACTTATCGCGGGCAAACTCGCTAAGGGTAATATACTTATCTACCATTTGATTCCAAGTAGGTAGAATTCGGTGGGTTGTTAGCATGGTAGTTAGTACGCTAGTGGCGGCGCGGCTACCTCGGTAGCAGGAATGCAGCACCGCCGGCCAAGGCACAAACTTACCCAAACAGTCCTCACAAACGCGATCGTCGCGGAAAAAGAAGCCGTTAGGACAAAGCAGGCGGTAGTTACGGAGAGTTTGAATAACTGGTACTCCCTCAGCCTTGGCTGCATAGTGGACTGAAGGCGAAATCAAGGGGAAAAAATTTTGGACGTGGACTAAATCGTAAACCTGTTCTTTGAGCCGATGTCTCAGTGTATTGTAAGCTTCGGTAGACCAAACTGTTTTGATTGCCGTGGAAATTGCTCCTAAATCAGCTACGCGATCGTTATTTTCCTCGTAAGTCTCAACTACATGACCATTTTGCTGCAAAAGCTTTTCCTCAGCTTCACGGGATTCATCTTCTCCACCACGAATCTGATAGCGATTATGCACGCTTAAGATACGCATTTTTTCTAATCCCCCTTTAAAACTGATATTACTTTTACCGTCACGAAAGCCAAACAGAAATTAAGTAGGGACTTTAACTTTGTCCAAATTGAGAACATCGTCATAGAGGTTAAGTAAAAACTGACCCTTGGCTTCCCAGCCATAAGCTTCAACTATACGTTTTTGTCCCGCTTGCCCCATCTGCATCCGCAAATCTGCATCTTGAGCTAGACGAGTCATAGCTTCAGCTAAGTCTTGTACTACTTGCTCCGGTGTGTGGGCGGAAACTTTGAAGCCAGTTTCTTCGGTAACTTGGATCGCTGGACCTCCTAAATCCAAACAGATTACTGGGCGGCCGGCGGCCATTGCTTCCAAGGAAACCCATCCCCCCGAATCGTGCAAGCTGGGATGGACTAAAGCTGTACACTCTCCTAGCCTTTGTAAGGTTTGATCGCGAGGTAGCTTACTCCAGAACTTAACTTGCTCAGTAATACCTAATTCTTCGGTAAGCTCTTGAAGTTGCTTTGCTTCTGGCCCATCACCAATAATCCAATACTCAGCATCCGGTAAATTAGCCTGCGCAAAAGCTCGGATTCCCAAATGAAAGCCTTTCCAGTGTAAAAGCCTACCGATGGAAATAAAACGAGGTTTTTGGCAGACAACGGGTAGTTGCATCAGGCAATTAAAATCAGCTTCGGGTAAACTTGCTACCTCACATAGTTCTACTCGTTTGCAACCCAAAGCAGATAAACGTTTGGCTGTATCCTGCGTAGCTGCTAAAGCCACAACACTTCGTCGAGCAGTAAGGTTTACAAGTGGATCGCGCTCTCCCACCCACCTAGCAATGTCTCGCAAAGTTTCGTAAGTTTTCCCACGCAAGCCGAAATCTTGCCAAAAAGCTTTTGGTGCAGATTCTCCACCGCCCACAGGGCCCCAAACAAAAGGTACTGGCAGCAGCGCCAGGAAACTAGGTCCCCAATATTTTACATAAGTTACATGGTGGCTTAGGTCAAAGCCAATTTCAGATTGAAGCTGGCGCGCTAATCCGTAAGCTCCAATCTGCCATAGATAGTAGTGCAACTGTACTCCTTTTTGTTCCCGCTTCCACCATTGCACCCACGCAGGCAAATCGTAATATACGAAGTGAAGTTGAGGAATTGGATTAATAGCTAACTCCGCTTCAATAAATGGGCGATTATCATTCCGGGTAATTGCCCAGACTTGATGCTGCTTAACCAATTCCCGAACTGTGTTCCATCCTATGCCTGGATCAGAGCCATTGCCTGGTCTACAAGCATAAGTTGAGATCAGCACTTTTAAGGGTTTTGTTTTCTCCTGAATTTGGATAATTTGCATTTTATAGATTGCCTCTAGGGATTGTTAATTAGGTTTTATGATTTAACTGAACTTGGATTGTTATCTTATTTGACCGATCATTTTTTCATATTCTGTGGCGATCGCCTTAGCGGTTGCTTCCCATGTAAAAAGTTTTGCTCTGTTTAAGCCTTTTTCTCTCAACGATTGACGGTAATTAGAGTCTTGATAAAGACGCTCTACCGCCGCTACCATTGCTGACACATCCGTTGGTTCTGTTAATACTCCCGCATCGCCTACTACTTCCGGTAAGGATGTAACATTTGCCGCAATAACTGGCGTACCACAAGCCATTGCTTCGATGACAGTCATCCCAAAGCCTTCGTAATGGGAGGGCGACAATAGTACGTCCGCAGCATTATATATTTCAACTAAAGTTTGTTTGTTTGGCTTACCTAAATAACTGACAGATGTTTCTAAAGCTTGAGTTTGAATGAAAGTTTTTTGTTCTTCAGTAAAATCTGCACCTACTTTCCACAAATGAATAGAGAATCCTTGAATTTTTAAAGCGGCTAGAAGTTTTAAAATTGTAGAAACATTCTTGCGTGGATGGTTAGAGCCAACGTGAAGCAAACACATTGTTTCTGCCGAAATATGGTGTTGAGAGCGAAAAAATGCCACTTTGTCTGCGGCCAGAGGATGAAATAAAATTTCAACCGCATCAGGCACAATAGCTATTTGCTCTTTGTTTATATCAAGTTGTTGGACTATATCTTTTGCTGTGTGAGCAGAGACAGCAATAATGCGATCGGCTTTTTTTAGACCTTGAACTGCATATTTCCAAACTGCCATGCTAATCGCCGGAATACGTGCTTGATTAGTAACATTTTCTGGGTTAACAAGGTTGATTAAATCGTGACAAGTTACTACTATAGGCTGATGGTTTTTTTTCAACCAATAAATCAAATGCCCGTCGCTATGGTCGATCACATGAAATAGGTCTGCTTTTTTTTGTTTGAGAGTCAGGGGATAGCGCCAATAACGTTCGTAGTATTTCTCTAACCCCGTTAACCAAGAATTATTTTTTTGCTGTTGCCGATCGTCCATTGGTGCTATTTCAACAATTTCCCACTCTGGCCTAGATGCTTTAAGTCCTGCAACTAAACCATCGGCATAAACATCCATGCTGAAAGAAGCTCCCGCCGCCCTACGCAAAATTGCTACACGCATTATTGTTGCCCCTCAGAATCTTTCTGCTTTATAGCTTTGCGCCATAGTTCCAGCGATCGCTCGGCAATGCGTTCGTGAGTATAATTTTCTTTGGCTCTAGTCAGGCTATCTTGTTCTAATTGTTGCCGCCAAGGGCGATCGCCTATCATCCGCTCTAAAATCGCTGCTAGTTGCCCCGCATCTCCTTCGCTAAACACTAAGTCCGGTCGTCCAATCACGTTAGGAATCTCGCCGCAACTAGAACCGATAACGGGTATGCCCATTGCCATCGCTTCAATAAGTACGTGACCAAACTGCTCTTTCCATTCTGGGACACTACGCGAAGGCAGAACTAAAACATCAAACTTGCTCATTTCTGCTGGTACTTCGTCGTGGCGCACGCCGCCTCTCCAGGTAATTAGATCGGCTACATTTTGCTTTTGCGCTTCTTGACGCAGCATTTCCTCCTCCGCTCCCGATCCACACAGGACAACTTGACACTCTAAGGCGCGATCGCGCAGTTGACTTACCGCCGCTATCAACACGTCAATGCCTTTTTGGTGTGCTAGTCTACCGACAAAGCCGACAATCAACGGGCGATCGCTTGGCGGCGGACGCAAACCTGGATGAAATAGGGTTGTATCTACGCCCATTTGGGGCATGACTTCAATTAGTCCGGTGTAACCCCATCGGCGCAATAATTCTTCCCCATCAAGATTTCCCGCAATGATTAGTTGGGCGGTATTCAAGACAAACTGACGCAGTTGGGTACGAACTATTGATAACTGGCGATCTCTATTTTCCCAACAAAAAAGCACTAAGGGTTTACCTGTAAACCTAGCCCAAAGCGCAAATTCAAAAGCTGCTAAAGAGAATACTTCTTGCTCGACTTGAATTATATCAGGACAAAAATCGGCGATCGCCTGCCCCATTACCCAAGGTGGATAAAAGTATGCACCAACTTTCCCTTCAAACCACACTTTTGCTGGATATAGTTGGATATTTGGATAGGGTGTTTCAACTTCAAACCGCTTTCCCCATGCCTTCGCTTGCCATTTTTGGGGGACAAGCAAGCCAACGGTTGCTTGATTTGTGGCGGCGATCGCATTTAATTTGCCTTGATTTACTCCTACTACATAAGTATGGCTAACAAAAAGTACGCGTAAGCCGGAATTGGTGGGACTGTTTGTTTGAGTCTCATCTTTACAAATATCGGTGCTATTCATATCGGTTTCCTTTTGCTTCTTCAATGCCTTTGAGTATTGCCAAAGCTGTTTGCTCCCAAGAAAACAACCTCGCTACTCGTTCTCGACCAGCCAAACCCATTGCAAAGGTTTTTTGTGGGTCTTCCATAGCCGCGATCGCCGCCCCAGCGAGTAAATCTACCCGATCGAGCGGTACTAACCAACCTGTAACATCTTTTTCAACTATTTCTGGCACCGAACCAACATCGTAGGAAATCACTGGTAGTCCCGCCGCTTGTGCTTCGGCGATCGCTCTCCCAAAGGATTCCGCATGAGATGGCAATATAGCTAAGTCTGCGCTTTCCAACTCGCGGGCTAAAGCTATTGAATCCAATCGTCCTAGTAAAATAACTTTGTCTTCAATACCGCGATCGCGGGCTGCTTTTTTTACTAATTCTTCATTGCCCCACCCGGCTATTTTCAGTGTCCAGGAATGTTGACTTTGAGCAGCTACAGTTCCCAATGCTTCAATAACATCAAAAACTCCTTTTAAAGGCGCTAAAGATCCATAAAAAATTAGTTGAGATACTTCTCCTCTATAGATTCGTTGCACTTTGCCAAATACTGTATCTATGCCGCGATGGATAGTTTTAATTCGTTCCGGTGCGACTTGAAATAAAGTTATTAATTCGTTTCGCGTAAAATTTGACGATACAAATACTACGTCCGCAGATTTCAATGGTCGCCAACGAAACCAGGCATCGGTTACTGCTTTAACAAGCGGTAGCTTAGTTTTTCTCTTTACCCAAGTTTCGTAGGAGGGAGAAGATGCGATCGTGCCAAATACAATGTTTTTTGCCTGTAAAAGTTTAGGCAGAAAAGCAGCCTCGTAATCCCAACTCAACACTGCGTCTATATTTTTATTTGCAATCAGCCTTTGCACGCTTTTTGCTACATTTATGCCGTTGAATAAGTAATGTATCCGGCTGGGTGGTACGGGCATAACTTGAGCTGAACTAGCTTTTAGTTCTACCGTTGGATCGTTCGATACAGGTACGAGGAATACATCGACACCTAATTTTTGCAAATGTTGAGCAATTTGCAGGCAACTTAGCGTCCCACCTCCAGGACTACTTAGGGAATGTTGATGGGTAATAACAATGCACTTGCTCATTCACTTTTAATCACTCTAACGACATAATCCATAGTTATTTTACTTAAGATGAGAATATTATTTAATTATGATAATTATGCTACATATTGTTTGACTGGCAAGTCTTTAACTATACAATATTGAGATTTTCTGATAGTAGTAGCTAATATAAACAATCGTTATGTTTTATACTTTTGATTGATTAATCTTCTTCAAGTAGTGATAGCAGGCTCTAGCATAAATTTCTAGTTTTTCCAGTGGAGAGCTAGTAGACAAGTAATTTTTAACAACATCTTGGTATTTAGGATCGATGCCACCAATTGCCCAGTAAGAACTGATACCCATTCCTAACATTTTGTTGGCAAGTTTTGCTAAAACTGGAAACTTAGCTTTTACCCAATAACCTGTAAGAATAAAAGATTTAGCTGCTACCCATTGCTTATCATCTCTAAGCGTATAAGCGTTATTATTGTGTATTCGATGAAAAGTTAAGACTTTCCCCAAGAAACAACCGCAATCGAGAGCTACAGCTACATATTTAAGATAGCGATCGGCGGAAGTACCGTCAGATTCAAACATAGGTAAAATCTGCTGAAGGAGAGTTTTTTTAAAGCAAAGTGCAGAAGTAGCCGGCAATGGTGGAGGTAGTTTCCCTGCTTTCATAAGCGCTCTAAAGTCGCATTTTTGCGATGAGCGCTGAGTGCTAGTTTGGGGGAGCGGCTGAGTATTTTCATCTACCCACTGTTGATTGTGAAAACACCAACCAATGTCTTTGTTCTCAGTAAAGACATTTACAACTTCAGCAATTTTTTCGGGCAGAAATACATCGTCTGAATCCAAAAAGCAAATAATTTCTCCCTGACTAGCGGCAAATCCAGCATTAAAAGTTGATGCCTGACCGCCATTTTTTTTCAATACAGGGATGATTTTATCGCCGTATTTAGTAATAATTTCCTGGGAATTATCGGTAGAGCCATCGTCTACAACAATAATCTCAATTCGCGGATAAGTTTGGTTTAAGGCGCTATCTATAGCTTGGCGAACAAAGCGATCGTAGTTGTAATTGTTAATTAAAATACTAACTAAAGGTTGCGTTTCAAGATTATCTATTTGATTAGCGATCGCGCTATCGTCCTTTGATAAAGTATCATGTTCGTCCATTGCCCGCCTTCTCCATAACTTCGCCATAGACATGAACCATAGACTGTGTCACTTTAGACCAGGTAAAACGGTTTTCGATCAGTTGTCTTGCCGAGTTGCTCATAGATGTGTAATTTTCTGGCGTAGTATCAACCAGTAATTTTATTCCTTGAGCAATCTGTTCGGGGTTTCCCAGAACTACAATACCAGCTTTGTCTTGCTGCACTACGTCCCCTAGATTAGTTTCTGGTGTAATTAAGGCTGGACATCCTACAGATAAAGCTTCCAAAATTGCAAAAGGCATCCCCTCCTAACGAGAGGTCTGCACAAAAGCATAAGCACTTTTTAACAGTATCCACTTATCCTCGCCAAAAACTGGCCCTGGAAAAGATACGCGATCGCTCATTCCCAAAGAACTAACAAGTTTATTTAATAAATCTTTGTCGCCTCGATAGTCTGGGCCAGCTAAAATTAAATGAGTTTCTCGATCTCCTGTATTTTTGATAAACAGGCTATAGCCTTGGAGCAATCGATCCAATCCCTTATGATCCATTGCCAAACGTCCCAAAAATAGCAAGTTTTTCTTCTGGGGAATATCTACGCTGCTAGACAAATTCTTCAACGGGTTTATAGCATTGGGAATGGTTTTTACCATTACATTATCAAAAAGTTTTTCTAATTGTTCGCTTTCCGATTGGCTCACGGCATGAATTAATGAGGCTTTGCGGATGTATGCCTGTTCTTGAAGTTGAAGCCAAGCGGCTTTAAACCATCGGTTGCGGAGATTTTTTCCTTGCAACACTCTTGAGCTATATCCGCCGTGCGGCGTTACTATATAAGGCCGTCGTAAAATTGCCGCTAATTCTATGTTGTGCGGCATAAAAACTGAGTGTAAGTGCATTAGGTCTATTACCTGTTGCCGTTGTTGGACAAAATTTCTGGCGGCGGGAGTAAGTTTCAATAGAAAGTTCCAGGGGCGACGGTAAGCTGGAATATCAAAGATTTGCATTGAATCTACACTACGTTCTCGAACTGTGTCTACTTTGGTGGTAAAGTGCCATGCTTCAACCTCTACGCCGTATTGTGGCAACCAAGACATTAATCCTGCCACTGTTTTATCTACACCTATAGAACTTTCCGTTATATAGTTACCGACATGAACTACCCGCATCTTCACCTCCAAATAAACCTTTTTTCTTGAAACCAATTATTAAAAATGCTTTGTTGTAATACTGAACTGCAAATTATCAAAGGGCAATTTATTTAAAATACAATTTTTATTTAATATGAAGTTTTTTAAATAATTAATCTCAAAATTTTAGAGCGCATAAAGTTTTATATTTCTCAAACCTTAACTGTAGTTAATTTTTTCAAGTTCTAGATGCATAGGAACTCTAACGGCTTTTATGAGCTATAGTTGCTTAACTAAATTGATTAACTACTGGCTTTATATTTTCTTTTGAATCATTATCCCCCACAATTATTTCATAAAGGTTCTGCGATTAAGTTTGCTTTTGGAACATTTTTAAACAATTTTCTAAGCGTTTAGAGTCATTGAAAACTGGAATTATTACAGTTACAAAGGGATTGGCTAGTTTAACCATAGCTAGGTTAAATAACTTAATTTACAATGATGAATTGTTAAGAGATTATTGTTGATATACTTGCAGGGTTTTATTTGCAACATAATTCCAACTCCATTGTTCAACTATTTGCCTATTATGTTCACCCATATTTAGCACTTCACTTTGGCGTTGGATTGCGCAATCCATTGCTTGCAATAAACCATCGGCAATATCTGGATTGTAAAAAAATGCTCCTGACTCATCTAATACCTCTGTGAAACAGGACATACGCGGCGCAATACAAGCTCTACCAAAAGACATGGCTAGAAGTACCGCACCAGATGTCAAAATGTCTAAATACGGAAACTCAACCACATCACAAGCATTCATATATACTTGGATTTGTTTGTCAGGTACAAAGCCAGATATCAATTGAATATTGTCCTCCCCTGCTATTTTCTGCTTAAGCAGATTTTCTAATTCTTTAGTCTCTATTTTGCCAGCAATTACGAGTTGCGCCTCTTTATTATTCAACTGCTTGAAGGCATCAATCATTTCTACAACTCCCTTATAGCCCTCAATCCGACCTAAGAATAAAAACATTAAGCTCGAAGATGGAATACTTAAAGCTCTTCGCGCTTCAATACGATCAATTTTATTTTCATAATAGTCTATATAATTGCCGTGTGGAATTACAAATATTTTGTCTTCATTTTTCAACCCTAATGTTGTAATAACCTCGCGCTTTGCCACTTCGTAGTGAGTAATGATTTTATGAGTAAGCATCATAAAAAGTGTAGTTCCGAACCGATCTATTTTTAAGTATTGGCTGCTGTGACTTTTAAGGTCGTGTACTGTCCAAATAATCTTTGTGCCTATCAACCGCAAAGCAAACACTTGGCCAAGGAATACAACTAACTTGACTAGGGACTTAAGTCTACTTGAAGTCAAGAAAAATGAATGTAGTGAGTGAAAGTGTACAAAATTCGGTTTTTTATGCTTGAGTAATCTTGGCAAAAAAATAGTGGGGCAATTAAGCTCTTCTATCTCGACTCCCATTTTTGCTAAATGTTCAACCAACAATTTTTGATATGGATTAAATTTCCACCGAGACAGCAGAACTAATTTTGGCTTGTTAGTTTTGGACTGATTTTGTGCTAATTGTTTAATCGGGTTTACTTCCAGCTTATCCATGTTGATCTCCTACTAATTTATTGCAGCTAGACTGCTTTTAATTATCTGTCCAGACGCGCCAAAAGAGAATTTAGCTGTAAATTGAGATTTTTTCTGTAACTGAGAAAACACGCTTTGGATGCTTCTTGATAACTCTCTAGAGAAGTTTGATTAACGTAAAGATTATCTAGATGATTTATTAGTTCCTTGAGGTTGGGGAAATTATGAAATTTGTATGTGCTACCTGTACCAACAGAGCCGATCTCCGTTGAAAGTAAGGGAACACCATAGGAAAAAGCCTCTAGCGTTTTTATTTTAATTCCAGTTCCTACAATCATGGGATTTATATATAAATCTGCAAGATTGTAAAAATGCTCTAAATAATCTATTTGTCCTAAAATAACTACGTTAGGTAACGAACAAGAAATTTTTCCAGAAACGCTTCCAGCAATATATATTTTTATTGAGCTTAAGTTTTTTGTCTCAACGATTAAATCTAAAAATGATTGAACTGAGCGAACATTGATAGGATTAGAACTTGCAATTATGCCGACAGAAGTTAGAGAGTTATATTGCTTATAAATAAACTTTTCTTCTTCTAAATGAGTTAATTCAATAACTTCTGAAGTAGTGCGTTCTTCAAAGTATTTTTTTTCTTCTTCTTGTATAGCTATAACCAAGTTTGATCTGTTAAGTCCCTTTATTTCTTCTTTGGGTGAGGTGGTGAAAAATCTTGAATTAATTGTATTTTTGAACATATAAAGATTTCTATTGGCAAACACATCATGAGTATCTATAACTTTGAATATATTGGCGGGTAAAAATTCAAGTAGCTTGCTTAAAAAAACATACTCTACAAAAACTGTTGAGATAGCAAAATTTTTGCACTTCCAATTTACAAAATTAATCAAAGCATCACTGCACCAGTCATCAATTTTGTACTGTATGGGAAGATAAATACCTTTTGAGGCAATAGCAGAATAACGGGGAGAATTGAGAAGTTTTGTTCTTAAATTCCCAAAACCTTTATGGCGATCGCTACTAGGGAGAAGGAAATCAAAATAATCCCATTCTGCGCTCATAGCGTCGTAGGTTGACTCGTCGCAAGTATAGCCATTGCCATGGACATCGTACAATAAATAATGAATTTTAAAAGATTTTGTTTGAAGAAACTTAAAAAGACTGTAAATTCGTTTTTTATTACCTGCATCCTGCGGATGGGATGGAACTGGACTAACTACAAGTAAGTCTTTGGAATGAGGCATTTCAATAATATTTACTAAAGTTTTAAAAATTCAAATCTGATAAAGCTTGGACTTTTGCCAAATTGGTTTGAACTATTTGACGGATATCATCACTTTTGGAAATTATATCTGTTAGAAAACTAGCTAGAGTGCCGGTTTGAAAGGCTTTTTCTGGAGCAATAGTCATTCCTTGCAGACTAAAGTGATTAAAAAAAAACTCAAATTTACCTTGATAAGTAACGCCAGCTACAGGTACTCCTTGACCTAAACAAGCGATCGCTAAGGGCATCCTACCAGTAAAAACCAAGTCTAAATCGGCACCTATAGATTTGATTTCGGCGGCGTTACAAAGAGTTGGAACTTTAGTAGAGCAGCAATCCTTCCAGGAGTTACAAAGGAAATAACCCCCTAAATTAATCGTGTCTGTAACCAGATCCAGGTTTTCCCAGCAAGCACTAGATTTTAAATTGACTATCCCTAGGCGCTTAATACCTTGGTCAGCAAGATGTTTCATGCTTTCTAGTAGCATAACTTTATCTCCTAGACTGCTAGGAGCGGTAGGTGGCAAAAATAGTGCTGATACGGGATGATTGCTGGCTGCGATCTGCTTGAAAACTCTTAATGTATGAGCGTAAGCATTTAGCAATTGAGATAAGATTTGTTCTTTGACACTTGATTTTTGCATTAACCCAAATCTCAACTATTTTTACAGGCATCTGGCTATTAAGGAATCTAAGGCTCTAAGCATCAGACGGCGATCGCGCTCTATTTGCTTTCACTGGGTATAGGTTTAACTTACTTTTCCTACTTCATACTGCATTTGGTGGTACTTCCACAGCTTGCCACGCTGTTCTAGTAGCTCTTGATACGTCCCCTGTTCTACAATCTGACCTTGTTCTAGCACTACTACTTTATCGGCGCGAATAATTGTAGACAGTCTATGGGCGATCGCAATTACAGTTCGACCTACCGCCAGCTTTTCTAAAGATGCTTGAATCAATCGTTCGGAAACAGAATCTAGCGCACTGGTGGCTTCATCCAAAATGAGAATGTCTGGATTGCGCAGCAAAGCGCGGGCGATCGCAATGCGCTGACGCTGACCTCCAGATAACCGAACTCCCCGATCTCCTAGTTGGGTGTCAAAACCATCAGGCATCTCTGAAATAAATTCTAGGGCGTTAGCTAACTGCGCTGCTTCTATAATTGCCTTTTCATCCGCCTCCTCCGAACCGTAAGCAATATTATTTTTAACAGAATCGTTGAAAATAAATGTATCTTGACTAACAATCGCTAGTTTTTGACATAGAGATTTGATGTTTAACTTGCATAGATCGACTCCATCAATCAGAATTTCACCTTTTACAGGATCGTAAAATCGTGGAATCAAGTCTACTAAAGTTGATTTTCCAGCCCCAGAGGCTCCCACTAAAGCGGTCATTTCTCCTTGCTTGATAGTGAGGTTAATATTTCTTAGAATCATGTTTTCCATGTCATAACCAAAATCTACCCCCACAAAATCGATAGTTTTTTTCAACCTATTAAACTCAACGTTACCGTTGTGCAAATAGATTTTGTCATCTGTCCTAAGAAGGTTTTGAATATTTTCTAAAGAGCCTTGAAAACTATTAAGTCTTGCCCAAGATCCATTTAATTGCGACACCAACGGGCCTAAGCGTAGCAGCACAAACAAAAATGTTAACAAAGAAGCTATTTGCAGCCTCCCATTTTCCCCAGTAATTGTTACCGCTAGTACAACTATGACCAACAAAATTGTGGCAGCTACTCCCTCGGTGATAGGCTGAACCATTGAACCTGCGGCGGCTGCTTTAATATTTGCCTTCTCGACCTGTTCGCAAGCTTGATAAAATTTTCTTTGCTCAAAATCTTGAGTTGCAAAGGCTTTAACTGTGCGAATGCCAGTAATAAATTCCATTGACACCGAACTAAAATGACTGCCAGCTTTGGATATTTCAAAGCTAACTTCCCGCACCCATTTCACCAAAGTAGAAAGGCTTGCTGCTAGTAGACTAAATAACAGTACCGATATAATAGTTAGCTGCCAAGATATCCAAAACATTGCAACTACGTACACAAATAATGTTAGACCCTTGGCAATAAAAGCCGCCGCTACGTTACAAGCTGTTTTTATTTGGTTGATTTCGTTATTAATGCTATGAAACAGTTCCCCGGAACGTTTTTTGGCAAAATAGCTTAAACTTAGTTTTTGCAACTGATTGAATAAGCTTTTCCGCAAACGATCTCCCAAGTACAGTTCCGATAGTTTGATGTATAAGTTTCCTAAATATACAAAGCCAGAACGCAACCAAACTGCTATAAACACAAGCAAGCCTAGGCGGTAAAGCCGACTTGTAAAAGAGGCATTTGTTCCCAAAACCCAAATATCAAACCAACTAATCCCTGTCTGTAGAGGTGGGATGTCAGGATTGGTAAAACTTCTCAAGAAAACTGAGATTAATCCAATGGTAAAACCTTCAAAAATTGCTGACAACAATGAAAATACTAAAGCTAGGACAGCAATTTTACGAAAGTACTTAAACTCTCGTAAAATCAGATGGTTATCTCGCCAAAAACTCGTAGCCTTCATTAGTTGGGATAGCCAAATGGGGAGTTTGAGACTCATGAGTGTTTTCCAGCAACAGTTGTAAATTAGTCAGAGCTAAATATGAAACAGCTTTGACTAGCGGCAATTGCTGTTCATTTTAGCAGTATCTATTTTTTTACTTAGCTAGTTTAGATAAGAAATCTGATTTATTTTCATTAACAAAAACTCACCTCAAAGTTATCTAAACTATCTAAAGCCAGCCATCATCTACAAAGCGCGATCGCTCTATATTTCACATAGCCCTCATCAATTTTACTGAACAGAAGTTTGTAGCTTTTAGTCAAAAGCCTATCTTAGCTACTCCAAAATGTCTAGTCTTTTAAATTTATTTGTCTATCTCGTTACAATTAGGTAAAACATAACGAAATATGGTATAAGCATAAGCCTTTGCTTATTTCAGACGATGCCACTGCTAACCAATTGTTGAAAATACTCTTTTGCTCAATGCCCGCAATTAATAGTATTACCTGGGAAGCGATCGCTACGAAAATATTGCACTACTGTAGTATCAAAATATACTATTAGCGACTAATAATCTAGCTAGTGTCAGTAAAAACTCTAAGTTCGCAAAAAATTACGGTGAAAAGTTCAGTAGTGTAAAACATTAAAAGTCGTAATTCTACTGACGATAGTATTAGTGATTAATGGTTAAAATCAATGAAGCAAAATAGTTATTAAGTTTTTTCTTGCTTCAAAATTGCGCCGCTAATCTTTATTTAGCTGGTAGCTTTTCAAGAATTTGGACAACGACATATTTTTGTTTGAGCCTTGTTGCAATTAAGCAAATAAGGTTCGCAAATTCCTGTGGAAGCTTAACAGCAACCAGACAATTTTCTGTTGCTCAAATTTTGCCTATCTTACTTTTAGTGTACTACCAAAAAATATAATGAGCAGTAAAATTAACTTTCAAAAAATAGTCGGGCAATCTATAGCAATAATACTTATTCATGGATGTATAGCTGTACAGCAATGTATTGCCCAGCCATTACCTGCAAACTCTGGCATTATTAATGTCAAAGATTATGGTGCAAAAGGCGATAGTATTACTGATGACACGCAAGCGATTCAAACAGCAATTCAATCAGTAAATCGTAATAACTCCAAACACGTAACAATCTATTTTCCTAATGGTACTTATGTAGTTAGCAACTCACTAAAATGGTTAGATAGCCAAGGAAAATGGTGGCCGTATCTAAGTTTTGAAGGTGAAAGTCAGGCTAAAGCAATTATTAAATTAAAGAATTATGCTCCTGGATACAATGATCCAAATTATGCCAAAGCTGTTATTATTACCGGTTCGCAAAATCCTAAATTAGATGGTGGTGGCAACGAGGGATTTCGTAATTCTATTTACGATCTAACTGTAGATACGGGAATTGGTAATTTGGGAGCAATAGGAATCGATTATATTGCCAATAATAAAGGGGCGATTCGTGATGTAATAATTCGCGGACAGGGGAAATACGGTTTAAATTTGTCAAGAGAATGGCCCGGACCAAACTTAATTAAAAATGTCATTATTGATGGTTTCGACTATGGGATTGCCTCTCTTAATCATTACCAATATGGGATTACTTTTGAACACATTACTTTAACAAACCAAAAGTTGGCTGGAATTACTAATAAAAATAATGTGTTATCTATCCGGGGCTTGACAAGCATTAATTCTGTCCCAGTAATTCAAAATACATCCAAGTATGGTTTTGTGACCCTACTTGATAGCAAATTCAGTGGTGGTTTGTCAACAGTTAGTGCCGTAGAAAATACTGGTACGCTTTATGCACGAAATATAACAACTACAGGTTATCAATCAGCCATCAAGAACAAAGGCGTTGTCTTGGCAGGTACAACGGTTGCTGAATTTGCTTCTACTCCGTTCCAAAGTTTATTTTCATCACCGCAAACATCTTTAAATCTCCCAATCGCAGATCCGCCCTCATTTTCTGAAGATGTCAGTCAATGGGTGAGTGTAACAGCCTTTGGCGCAAAACCTGATGATAACAACGATGATACGGCAGCAATCCAAAGAGCAATAGATTCAGGTAAATCAACGGTTTACTTTCCTACAGGAGTTTATAACATCAGTAGTACCTTGCGCATCCGCAATAATGTTAGAAAGCTGATGGGGATGGAGTCGTTTTTGAAGCCGAGAGTAAATCAGATTATGCCTAGCCCAGCCATCCGATTTGAGCCAGGTAATTATGATGGTGTAACAGTCGAACGCCTTAATGTTAAAGGTGTGTGGGAGCATTCATCTCCCCAAACATTAGTTTTGCGTGATTGCGCTTATGGTAGTTATCAAGGTAGCGTGGGTGCAGGTTCGCTGTTTGGCGAAAATGTCATGATTGGTAAGTGGCAGTTTTCGCCAGGTCAAAAAGTTTGGCTACGACAGTTAAATACAGAGTTTACAAATGCGACTCGGCTAATCAATAACGGAGCCAAGTTGTGGATATTAGGGATTAAAACCGAAGATCCCTATACCGTTATAGAAACAAAAGGAGGGGGACAAACAGAAGTATTGGGTGGTTTACTATATCCTGGTCATGGTAATGTCGTTCCTACTACTGACGTAGCTTTAGTTAACAATGAATCTCAAGTTTCTTTTGTTTACGCAACCGCCGCCGATGCGACGAATCAAGATTATACGATCCATGTTCAGACAACAAAAAACGGAGTCACAAAAACTTTAAGAAAAAGTGCTGTTCCCTCTCGTGGTAATGGCTCTGTTATTTTATATCGTGACTAACACTTTAGTTACTTCTTATCCGCAATAAAGCCTGTATACAAAGGTACGCTTGCCCCTTCTCCCCGACTAGGAACGTTTTTACTAGCAAGTTGCCGCCACTGACCGCGCCGACGCTCTTTTACTTGGACTGCGTACTTTTGCCCACTTATAGCATAGCTGACCGCCAAGCGCCCCTCATCGTTAATGAAGGCGGGTATGCTGGCAGGGACGTTATGCAACGGGTATAATAGCGCTCCCAATAACTCTGTTGTGCCACCTACGGTTTCGATCGCCGTCACCTTGCCTTCGGTCTTCATGCCTAAAATCCAAACAGTTCCACCGTGATTTTGAACTAATGGTACTTTGCCAAACTCGGCGTTAAGTTGACGCGCCCAAACCTTTTGGGGACTGTTGATTTGATAAGGAGAGCCGATCGCATCTTCTACAAATAACTTGCCTGTACCGTTGCTAGTGTTGCGGTAGCCGCCAATATCTATGTGTCGCATCGCCAAGGTTTGGGGGGAAGCGTGTTCGACAATCCCACCAATCCGTAAATGTTCGAGAATGGTGGGATTAGTGCTGTTGCCTTCAAAGCGAATTAATGTATTACCTTTAAAGCCCTTTTTCTTTGTAAGTGATGCTTGCATACCTAGGAACTTACGGACTTTGCCTCGGAGAATAATTGTTTGTCCCACATGATATTGACCTCTGGGCAGATAGACGATCGCGTGATTGGAGTCGATGGCGGCTTGAATTGCTTGGGCATCATCGTTTGAGCGATCATCGGGGGTAGCGCCGCCAGATACAACGTTCTTCCACTGGCGGAAGTCATTGCTATGAAACTCTGGTGTCTCCTCAATCGGCAACAAAAGCGATCGCCCTGGGCTATCAGACAAACTTGCTACTTTTTTGGAGGTGTATTCCTCCACTTCGGTCGTTAAGGCATTGGTAGGGATATCTCGGTTGGCTTTGGTGCGATCGTCAACAACCTTTCCATAGCCAGTGCTAGTAATATTACGGATAAATATTTTGCCCTTAGTGGCGATCGCGGCGTTATTAGCTGCACCGCCATTGAAATTGCTATCTAAAAGCGTAATTTGACCATTACTACTAACAGACTCAATGGCTGGTACTGAGTTATTACTGACTAAATCTCGAATGTTCAAAACGTTTTCTTGATTAAAGATGCCAGCAATCTTTTGATTTTTTAACCTTAAGTGTTCAAAGGTCATGCTGTACTCGTAATTGTCGATCCATACGCCATAATCAAAACCTTCAATACTGGTGTTTTTCACCAGTGCTGGGCCTGGGGCATAACGTTTCATTAATATTCCGGCGTAGCCTTCGCCCTTCTCTGAACGAATGTTAACGTCTTCAATCGCACCCCGGTTATTGGCGAGATAATCAATGCCTACTGCTCCGTAGTTGCCGCGCCCTACGTCGATTGTCAAGTTGTAAATTGAATGGCGAAAAGCCCGGTTGCCAGCGCCGCTAGGGTTAGATTTGGTATCTTTCTCAGAACCAGTTTTGATTACTGCAAGGGGTTTTTTGGGATTGGAGAAAGCGACAAGATCGTTTGCTAGCTTGATTACTGTTCCATGACTACTTTCTCCCATCAAAATCATTCCCGCTCGCCACCCATCGCTCCAGCCGCCGCTCCCAATACGGCTTTCTAGTTGATTACTAATGTTGTACGTGCCTTTAGGAAAATAAATAAATGGTAAAGCCGAGTAGCGTGATTTAGATTTTAGTGCCGTAGCGATCGCTAATTGGATATTCGCTGTGTCGTCTACGCCATCGTTAGGCTTGGCTTCATAATCCGTCACGTTGAAAATGCCCGCATCAGGGGGGAATTGGAGGTCTGGCTTTAGTTGCTGGACAATCTTACTGTTTGCTTTTCCTATTTTTCCCGCCGGATTAGAGTTGCTGATAGGCTCGCTGTTATTGGTTATCTGCTCAATTTTATTGTGCGTCACCACCACAGCACTTACTAGCAATAGACTAAAAGTTAGCAACCATAACTTAAACATATTTAAAATTTTAAGTATAGATAGTTCTCTGCCCTTGCTGTCTTTTATGCAGCAGATTAAGAATTACCCAAATTTTTTCTAGAGTTGAGTGCTAAGGTTTTAGATAGTTTCAAATCTTCACCATTGTAGTAATCTTTTACAGTGTAAGAACTGTAATGATTATTGTCAGAACTCATGCCGTTAATCACTAAACCTAGAACATTTTGACCGGAATGCTCTAGAAATTCTTTAGCAGTGGTAGCACTAGCAGAATTTACTACTCCAGGGCGAACTACTAATAAAATGCCATCAGCTATCTTACCTAAAATAGCTGCATCGGCTCCAATATTTAAGGCTGGAGTATCAATAATCACAAAATCATAACTGTCTGAAAAATGATCTATTAATGAAGTCATGCGCTTAGATTCAAGTAAAGGCATTGGGTTTGGAGGTATAGCTCCCGCCGGAAGTACCGATAAATTAGGCATAACTTTTTTAATTGCTGTTTTTAAATCTGCCTTATTGACAAGCACATTACTTAATCCAACTTGATTGACCAAGTTCCAAATTTTATGCTGAGAAGGCTGGCGTGTATCTGCATCTATTAATAAAACTCTCCGCTCTGATTGAGCCATTGTTACAGCCAAGTTGGCGCATAGGGTTGATTTGCCTTCTTGAGGTATAGAACTTGTGACGACAACAACTTTTAGTTCTTTGTCAGAACTTAGAAAATTCAAGTTAGCTTGAAATGTTCTGTAGGCTTCACTAATAGATGAACGAGGCAAATCTCTTGCCACGATTATAGGAATATCTTGATCTAAATCTTTCTTACCAAAAAACGGAATCAACCCCAGCAAAGTACCTCCAAATACTTCCCTTGCCTCTTTGACTGTTTTGATTGAAGTATCTAGGGCATCTAAAATCAAAGCTGTACCGACTCCCAGCAATATTCCTAATAAAACTCCTAGGGCTATGGTTCTTTCTTCATTTGCGCCTACAGGTTTTTCTGGAACCTCTGCTACTTCTATCAGCCTAGCGTTTCCAACTACTCGGTTTTCTTCAACTCTAATTTCTTCAAGTCTACGCAAAAGAGTTTCATAAGTTGATTGGGCTGCTTTTACTTCTCGTTCTAGTTCCCCTTTACGTTGCTTTAATCCAGGTAAAACATTCGCCCGTTGTTTGTAACTTGCTAGTAAATTAGACAAAGCAGAAACTTGACTTTCTAAACCTAAGCGTTGTGTCTCTAGTTGAACGAGATTTGTAGTAAGTTGTTGTTTAAGCTGTCCCACCTGCAAGTCTTGGCTTACGGCGTTAGTAGGAGCGCCTATGACTTGTTCAACTCGTCCTTGCAATAGAGATTCTAGAGATGCTTTTTTACTTTGTAGATCGATTATTTTAGGATGAGTCTCTTGATAGATAGTTAGTCCGGTTGCTAACTGGCTTTCTACTTGCTGTAATTCTTCTACTGCCTTTTGTACGCCGGGTGATTGGCTAACAGAACTTGCAACTATAGCTTGTTGTGAACCCATGCCCAATAAGTCATTTTGCAATGTTTGAGATTGAGTAGTGGTGTCTGCAAGTTGAACTTGGGCAGTGCTAAGTTGACTTTCTAAGTTAGCAATTTCTGATACTGCTGACTTGGCTTCGCCTTCCAAATCTACAATACTGTTTTGTTCTTCAAATCTGCGCAAAAGTTCTTCCGCTTGACGGACTATAGCTTCAGTTTTGGGCAACTGCTTGACAATAAATCGGCGTGCCGTCGCAGCTTCGGAGCGATTATCTACTACATTATTAGCCAAGTAAAAATTTACAACTTCGTTGACTGCCAAAGCCGCTACTTTCGGATCGGAGTTTTGATAGGAAATTTCTAGGATGTCCGTTTTGCCAATTCTGAGTATTTTGAGGTCGTCTAAAAACGCTTGAGGCTTAATGTTTAGATTCAGTGTCGATATAGTTTTGCGGGCGACGGGGGTGGAACGAATAAGCTCGATTTCTGTAATTAAAGGGTCGCTTTGCGACCCTACAGAACTTAAACCTCCTATTTCTTCTCCTTGGGTGATGGCAGAAGTAACATTACTTGACTTTTTGATTAATATTTTGCCTTTTGCTTCATAGACGGGCTTTTGCAAAAACACATTCAAGAGTGCTAGTCCCACAACACAAGTAAAAATAGCTGTCGCTGGTAGCCAACGTCTTTGGATGGCTAGTAAATATTGCCGAAAGTCTATGTATTCTGTTGATTTCACAAAAGTATTTGTAGTTAAATAAAGTACTTAGAAATTTGCACCCAAGCGCGATCGCTCTATAGTTAGCTTTTTTCTCCTATTTTTAGCATATTTATTGCTTGGTATTTTGAAGCTACTAGCTGTCTTACACTCAACCATAGGAAAGGCGGAATTGTGAAGGCATATCGTCTCCAAAGTCTACGCGGTTCTTGAATTAATCTGTACAACCATTCCAATCCTAAGTTCTGTATCCATAAAGGCGCTTTTTTGTGAATTCCCGCCAGTACGGGGAAAACTCCTCCTAGCCCAATCATTACCGCCTGAATTTTATCTTTATGTTCGGACATCCATATTTCTTGTTTAGGGCATCCCAAGGACACTAATACTAACTTTGCTTTACTTTGGTTGATTTTTTGCACGATCGCCTCATCCTCAGTAGGTGTCAAAGGTCTAAAAGGTAGTGAAACCATATCGGCAATTTCTAGGCTAGGAAATTGCTGTTTTAAATTCGCTCTCATTTTTTTCAGTATTGATTCTTCAGAGCCTAGGAAGAAAATACTAATATTTTGCTTGGTCGCAAGTCGGCATAACTCCATCAATACATCCATTCCAGCCACGCGATTTTGCTGGCGAATCCCCATTAATTTCATCATCCAAACTAAGGGCATTCCATCTGGGGCAACCATATCTGCCTTTTTTAAAATCAAGGAAAACTCTGATTTCCAATACGCTTCCATTAGCATATGAACATTGGCAACACAAATAAATCTACTTTCATAATTACTAGCCCATTCTAGTATTGTTTTTATCTGTGTATCAAATGATAACGCCGTCACCGGAGAACCGAGTAAGTTGACAATGGGCTTGACTGAGTCCGCGTTTTCGTCCTCTTTTTTCAGGTCTAAAAACTGTTGTGAATTTCCATCATTTAATTTTTTTGTATCAATTTTTGCCATCACTTTCCCTCACTCTAATCAACTTAAAGTCACAAAGAACCAAACTATAAAGACATTTACAAATTAAAGTCTTGTATGAAAAAATACCTAAAAGCTCAATATTCCTACAGCTTTTTAGAGGCTTGAATCGATCATGGATTATCTTCAAGTCCGGTCAGGAGTAGAATCTCATTAACTTTTATTTACATTATCTATGCATAGTAATCACTTAGGTAGTTGTTCAATTTTAATGTTTGAAATTTAGCAATTGAGGTCTAAATCCATAAAAATCAATGCCAAACAGAAATTTTACTAATTCTGGTGCAGTGTATATTAATTTTTTTAAATAAAGTGTTTATTTTTATACAAAAAATATGAATCTCTCAATCGAGATGATTATAATATGCAGTATAAAAAAATACATCAATAAATTTTATATTGAAGTATGTTATTGACTATCGATAGATTTATTTTTGGGAAATTTTACTGTGTCAAGTTTTCAAAATTTACAAGGGCTGTTGCTATGCTTATATTGTTATTTGGCTATCAATGTTAATTGGTTATCTTAGAATTTAATCGCTATAATTTGGCTTAATTAAAATTACATAAGCTTTTTTGTTATTAAGTATATAAAATTACTCAAAATTAAAAATAAAAACTGTAACTAGATATAAAGCTGCTAAAGCAGAATAGAGGAACAAGAGCGATCGCCCAATTTTAGGATCGTTTGACAGTGAGAACAACAGTTAACTTCTCTCTTTTTTTAGTTATTGCTAGTCTTTTGGTGACTTTTTTCTAGATTTTAATTTTTTCAGTGGTAAAGAACTGATAAGATCCGGCTACCCTAAAAAGGAATCAACCCTTACTAAACTCATAGTGCATTAACCCGTTAAATTTTATGGCACAACAAAGTTTTGGCGTAATTGGTCTAGCAGTTATGGGTGAAAACCTAGCGCTAAATGTCGAGCGTAATGGCTTCCCAATCTCCGTTTATAATCGGACTCCCGAAAAAACCGATGCTTTCATGCACACGCGGGCGCAAGGCAAAAATGTCCACGCTGCTTACTCCCTTGAGGATTTTGTCGCTTCTTTGGAGCGTCCGCGCAAAATCTTAATTATGGTTAAAGCGGGTGCGCCCGTAGATGGTGTTATCGACGGGCTTAAACCCTTACTCGATGAAGGTGACATCATTATTGACGGCGGTAATTCTCTGTATGATGATACTGCCCGTCGTACCCGCGAACTTGAGCCAATGGGCTTTAGATTTATTGGTATGGGTGTTAGTGGTGGCGAAGAAGGGGCTTTAAATGGCCCTAGCATGATGCCGGGAGGCACAAAAAGCTCTTACGAGTTTCTAGAGCCAATTTTAACTAAAATCGCCGCTCAGGTAGAGGATGGCCCTTGTGTAACTTATATTGGCCCTGGTGGCGCTGGTCACTATGTCAAAATGGTCCACAATGGCATTGAGTACGGCGATATGCAGCTAATTGCGGAAGCTTACGACCTATTGAAAAATACTTTAGGTCTAAATCATCAGCAGTTACACGAAATTTTTGCGGAGTGGAATAAAACCGACGAACTCAATTCATTTTTAATTGAGATTACCGCCGATATTTTTAGATACATTGACACTGATACAAATCAACCTTTGGTAGATTTGATTATGGATGCCGCCGGACAAAAAGGTACAGGACGCTGGACGGTACAAAGTGCTTTAGAACTTGGGGTGTGTATTCCCACGATGACGGCGGCGGTTAATGCCCGGATTATGTCTTCCTACAAAAAAGAGCGGGTGTCAGCTTCGCAAATTCTTACCGGCCCGACAGGTAAATATGAGGGAGACTCAAAAGCGTTTATTGATGCTATCCGCGATGCTCTCTACTGCTCTAAAATCTGTTCTTACGCTCAAGGAATGGCGCTATTAAGTACGGCATCTAAAGAGTATTCCTACGATTTGAATTTGAGCGAAATGGCTCGCATTTGGAAAGGTGGCTGTATTATTCGGGCGGGATTTTTGGGTAAAATTCAAAGTGCTTTTATCGAAAACCCAGCGCTACCTAACTTGCTGCTTGCGCCAGAATTTAGACAGACAATTTTGGATAGACAAACCGCTTGGCGGGAAGTTTTATCATCGGCGGCAAAATTAGGGATTCCTGTCCCAGCTTTTAGCGCCTCTTTAGACTACTTTGATAGTTATAGACGCGATCGCTTACCTCAAAATCTTACTCAAGCTCAACGGGACTATTTCGGCGCTCATACCTATGAGCGCACTGATAAAGAGGGCTTTTTCCATACCGAATGGACGCAATTTTCGGAAGACTCGGTACAAACTTCGACTCCAGAGCAAATGCAAGCGGATCAGGCGACTACTCCCCCAACTTCTACCTCTGTGTAATTAATTTATAGAGACGTTGCACTGCAACGTCTCTACAATTGGGCGTACCAAATAGATTCGACTTGTTGAGCGACTTTCTCTACAGCTTTTGTACTATCTAACAACACTGTGACATGACCTAACTTTCTGCCCAGGCGGGAAGTTTTTTTGTCATACCAATAAACGTAGGCGTTAGGTAAAGCGGCTAATTGTTGGCGTTTAACTAAATAATCATTTTCCGCGTCTTCATAACCTAATAGATTTACCATTACTGCCGCCGGAGCGCGTAAAGCAGCGTTACCTAGAGGCAAATCGCAAACAGCGCGTAAATGCTGCTCAAATTGGGAACATTCGCAAGCATCTAAGGTAAAATGCCCGGAATTGTGAGTGCGGGGAGCAATTTCATTTACTAATACTTGGCGATCGCTCAGTAAAAATAACTCTATCCCAAATATTCCCACCGCTTGCAAACTATTTAGTAATTTGTGGGCGATTTCCTGAATTTGGGTTGCAACTTCGGTGCTAATCTCCGCCGGAGCAATGACACGATGGCAAACTTGGTTTTTTTGTTGAGTTTCTACTACTGGATAGGTGACAATTTCACCATTGGGCGATCGCGCCGCAATTATCGCTAATTCTTCAACAAAAGGTACAAACTCCTCCACTAAAAAAGTGTCTATACTCGCACTGGCGACAATTTGCTGCAAAGTATCCGCGTCAGAGACAATAAACGTCCCTTGTCCATCGTAGCCATGACGACGAGATTTTAAAACTAAAGGAAACTGGTAAGGTGCAGCATCTTCTAAAGTGGCAAACTTGGGTACAGGTAAGCCGATTTGTTGCAAATAACAGCGCTGATGGTATTTATCTAACAACGGTGATAAAACTTGTAAACTGGGACGAAAACATACACCGCGATCGGCTAAGGGTGCTAAAGCTTTTAAATCGACAAACTCATTTTCAAAAGTAACAACATTGCAGCGCGTCGCCAAGGTGGCTGTAGCTGTGGCATCATCTACAGGGGCAAAAATCGTCTCGGAGGCGATCGCAACGGCTGGATCGTCATGGTGTGGCGTTTGTACGACTAATTCTATATCTAGCTTCTCGGCGGCTGTTGCCATCATCCAAGCTAGTTGTCCCCCACCAATTACACCAACGCGCTTTATCGACATCCTAAAGAGTAACGAGTTTCAACACCAGTCTTGGGATTTACACCACTTGCTTTAGCGCACAATTCTTTAATTTGCGCCCGATCTAAAATCGCATCGGTAAAATCAGCATTAACAATACTAACATCATCAAAAATTGCTCGTAGCAGCAGCGCTTCGGTTAAAACCGCATCGCTAAGATCGGCTTTGGTTAAGTTTACTTGATCGACCATCGCATTACTCAAATCTGCGCCGTGCAAAGAAGCGCCCGTCATTACCGAAGCGCTAAAAACTGCGCCGCGTAAGTCTGCATTAGAAAAATTAGCTAATTCCATATTGGCATTAGAAAACTCTGCCGCCCTTAAAGTTTGTCCCGAAAAATCCCGACTTTTTAATTCAGCGTTACTAAAAGACAATGGTGGCGGATAATCTGTTGCTTGGGCTGGCATTGCCCCGAAAAAAAGCACTAATATCAAAATAAAGCCTGTAAATTGCCGCCACATATAAAAATTTAACTATTGAGGTGGGAATGCTGCTATTAAGCTTACAAGACTTTTCGATCCAATTTTTGAGAGAATGAGTAGATGCCGGAATTTTTGATTACTTGGTTGATTGCAACCGTAGCTTTGATGGTTACAGCTTATATAGTTCCAGGCTTTTTCGTCGCCAATATTATTAGTGCCGCGATCGCCTCGGTTATTCTAGGGCTAGTAAACGCTATCATCAAGCCGTTATTAGTGGTTTTAACTTTACCGCTAACTTTGCTAACCTTTGGCTTGTTTTTGTTTGTTATCAATGCCATTGTAATTTTGCTGGCAGGGAGACTGACACCGGGTTTTGTCGTTAGCGGATTTGTCCCGGCTTTAGTTGGTTCAATTGTTTTAACTTTAATTACGAGCGGGTTAACAATGTTGGTGGGTAAAAGAAGTTAAATTGCAGAGATAGCGAAAAGCAAGGTCTTTTCGCTATAAAGTTCTGAGCTTAACTGCTGGAAAGAAGAGGCGAAACTGCACTTAACTTTAATTCTGGACAATCCCCTTCTACCTGCTGACAATTCCACTCATTGCGAAATAATAATACTGGTCGTCCCAAGCTATCTTTAACTGTCACAGTATTAAACAATCTTCCAGCTTTTTCTAGTGCTTCCCAACCCGCCGTCACCCAACGAGCAACAGTATAAGGTAAGGTATCCAACAACGTTTCTACCCCGTATTCTTGCAGCAAGCGAAATTGTACTACTTCAAATTGTAGTTGTCCTACCGCCGCTAAAATGGGTTCGCGCTTCATTTCATCGGCGGAATACATGATTTGTACCGCACCTTCTTCGCGCAATTCTGAGACACCTTTTAAAAACTGCTTAAATTTGGAAGGGTTAGGATTGCGTAAACTTGCAAATAATTCGGGAGAAAAGCTCGGAATCCCTTCGTACTCTATTTTTTGACCGTTATAAATAGTATCGCCGATCGCAAATACACCCGGATTATTTAAACCAATCACATCGCCAGGGTAAGCATAGTCAATAGATTCTCGATCTTGAGCAAATAACTTTTGCGGACGCGATAAGCGAATTGTTTTACCTGTGCGGGAATGACTCACCGTCATATCTTTTTCAAACTTACCCGTACAGACGCGAATAAATGCTACGCGATCGCGGTGTTTGGGATCCATATTCGCTTGTAACTTAAATACAAACCCCGAAAACTCTGGATAAGTAGGCTGCATTTCCCCCAAATTACTATTACGAGCGCCAGGTTTGAGCGCATAGTCCAGAAAAGTATCTAAAAATAGCTCTACGCCGAAGTTCGTCATAGCGCTACCAAAGAACACCGGGGTCATTTTTCCTTGGTGGACTAAATCACTATCTAGCTCTGGCCCAATGCCTTCTATTAGCTCTAAATCGTCCTTAAATTGATGATATAGGTCTTTATCTAGCAATTGTTCAATGCGGGGATCGCCCAAATTTATAACCGTGCTAATAGCTTCACGGCTACCATGAGCGCTACGTTCAAATAGATGGATTTGTTGATTGCGGCGGTCAAATACACCTTTAAAGCGATCGCCTGTACCAATGGGCCAATTTACAGCATAGGTTTGTAAGCCTAATTCTTGCTCAATTTCATCTAATAATTCCAGTGGTTCTCGTCCTGGGCGATCGAGCTTATTTACAAAGGTAAAAATCGGCAACTTTCGCAGTTTGCAAACTTCAAATAACTTGCGCGTTTGGGGTTCTAAGCCTTTAGCCGCATCAATTAGCATCACGGCATTATCCGCCGCCGCCAAAGTGCGATAAGTATCTTCACTAAAGTCTTGGTGTCCGGGAGTATCGAGCAGATTAATTTGACAATCGTGATACTCAAATTGCAACACGGTAGAAGTGATCGAAATACCCCGTTGCTGTTCCATCGCCATCCAGTCAGAAGTTGCTTTACGCTGCGCTCTCCGAGCTTTAACCGCGCCAGCTTCATGAATTGCACCCCCGTACAATAACAGCTTTTCAGTCAGTGTAGTTTTACCCGCATCGGGGTGAGAAATAATTGCAAAATTGCGTCTATGCTCAACGGCTGTCTGCAATTCCGCCTCAAGGTCAGTGAATATCATGAAGTTTAGCTAGTAGGATGTTACAGGAGTCAATAATTAAAGTAAAAACGAGAATAAGCTTAGTTTTTAGGTAACAATCGGTAATATAGGTTGAAAACTAGAAACAACTTATTTTAAAGAGGTCATTATCATTATGTACGATGCAGATCAGCGAAAACTACTTTCAGCACTAGCTCACGGCTCAATCTTTTTTAGCGCTGCATTAGTATCTATAGGCATACCGATCGCAATTATGCTTGTATCTACCGATCCAGTGGTTAAAGAAAACGCCAAAGAAGCTATCAATTTCCATTTTAACGTTTGGCTGTACGGGCTTGTAGTTGGAGTAATTACTTTTATTACTTTTGGTTTACTTGGGTTTGTACTTTTCCCCGTTTATTTCCTTTTCCATTGGGGATTAGCAGCTTACGCGGTTTACCAGACTCTAACTAATTTTGATGTCGCTTTCCGTTATCCTTTTATTTTTCGCGTGCTGTAGTTTTTAAAGATGCGAAGCCCGTTACCGGGCGCGCTTGCACTATCGCGCTTTTTAGTGCAGACAACTGAAATTTACTAAAGATGCGATCGCACTTCCCAAAGTAAAATCTATGAATATTGAAAATAAAGATTGCTTTTTTGCCCCAAAAACTCCATCAGGATACGAGCCTAGTTTTGAGAAAATAATTGAAGTGGCAGGGCGAGGAATAAAAAAGCATCGAAATGCTTTGATTGAACTGGCTAAACAATAATCACTTTTTGACTAGACAAGCACAAAATTTGTGTTATTCAAAGTGAAATTATGGTAAATTCCCGCTTTATAAATAGTTAAACGATAGTAGTTGCTAAGAGTCCTTAAAAACATCTAGGAACGGGGCATAAGAAAAGACTCGATTACGTTTTTGCCCGGTAATTTCTTCTAGAAGACCTATATCGCAAAGATCCCTAACTAGCTTGTTGGCGTTGGGGTAAGACAAATTAGAAATTGTTTCAGCGTGTTCTATAGTAAAAATTGGTCTGAAATAAAGACTCTCAAGTAACCCTATGGCATTTCCCGATCTACCCTTCATTTTATTGAGTATCAGTTGGCGGTGTTCTTCTTTCATATTGACTATTTTGCGAGCATTCGCTGAGGCTTCCTGAGCAACTTCATCAACTCCACGCAGAAAAAACTTAAGCCAGCCTTCCCAGTTCCCACTATCTCTAACAGCTTGAAGACGGTCGTAGTATTCAGCACGATATTTTTTAAAATAGTGGGAGATATAAAGTAACGGACGTTTCAGTATATTTTGTTCGCATAGCAAAAACGTAATTAATAAGCGCCCTGTTCTGCCATTACCGTCGAGGAAGGGGTGAATTGTCTCAAACTGAGCATGAGCTAGTCCAATTTTGATTAGCGCGGGAATTGGTGTTGAATCGTGGAGAAACTTCTGCAAATTATCCAGAGATTGATTCATCTCGTATTCTGGTGGTGGTACGTAAGTAGCCTGTGTTAAGGAACATCCTGCTGGGCCAATCCAATTCTGAGTGCGACGAAATTCTCCTGGATCGTGTTCAGCACCTCTTACTCCTTGCATTAATTCCTTATGAATTTCTTTAATTAATCGCAAAGATATGGGTAAAGTCTTTAATCGCTCAAGACCATAGTTAACCGCAGCGACATAATTTACTACTTGCGCCACGTCTTGAGGATTATCTGGTTGCAAAGTTTGGGATTCAAATTCTAGAACATCTATTAAAGATGCCTGCGTTCCCTCAATCTGACTAGATAAAACAGCTTCTTTACGGACGTACATAAATACAAACAAGTCAGGGTTGGGCAGAGCATCTGTTGAGCCGTCTAGCCGACCCAGCGCACGGTCTGCTTGAGACAAAAGATGCCACATTTCTCCATCCATAACGAGTTCAGGTAAAGGTGGTAGAGAATTAGGTATAAAGGCTTTGTATCCCGTGATCTGTTCTACATATCGACCTGCTCTAGTAGCGCTGACCATTGTTATCGATTCCGTTAATACTGAATAATCTCTAAAAGTATATTATTAATATTAAACTTTTTCGTTAATAAAAAACTTTTTTGTAGATTATGTGACCGATGTCCGACTCATTTAAAGCCAAACCTGTAACTTAATTCTTCATTGGAGGAAAAAAATAAATATGGCAGTAATGAGGCATGGGTAGGATAAGCGATCGCCTCCACCAAAAAATAACTAATTACTTTACTCAATTAATCGTTTTGTAATCCGATGGGTTACAGCCGTGTTCCCCATGCGATCGCACTGCATTTAGAGATTAGATAAATACGATCGCACTATTACACCGCTAAAGCGATCGCACAGTTCTTTATACTATTAAGGCAGTCAAAATACGCTTCTTGGCGTAGAAGCCTAAAATAATATTCAAATGTTGAAAAAAATTGCCGCTTTTTTGCTAGTAATAACCGTTACGTTTAATTTGACGGGTTGCGTTACCGCCGGGGCAGGACTCAAAAGCTATGTAGATGCCATTAGTGGCTATGAGTTCTTATATCCTAACGGCTGGCAGCCAGTAAAAGTTGCGAACGGTGCAGATGTTGTTTTTCATGATTTGATTGAAATTAGCGAAAATGTATCTGTGGTAGTTAGCCCGGTTGCCAATGGTAAAACTTTAGCTGAACTTGGCACTCCAACAGAGGTAGGCTACAAATTAAGCAAAAGCGCGATCGCACCTCCAGATTCCGGGCGAGAAGCAGAACTTGTTAATGCAGCTTCGCGGGAAGTAAAAGGCAAAAAATACTACCTTTTGGAGTATGCTGTCAAACTCCCCAATCAACAAGAACGCCACAATTTAGCAAGTGTTGCTGTTAGTCGCGGCAAACTTTATACTTTTAACGCTTCCACACCCGAAAGACGTTGGCAAAAAGTACAAAAACAGTTTGAATCAGTTGTTGATTCTTTCTTAGTTTATTAATATGCCCTTGCCCCAGTTTGTCCTTGCTTCTGCTTCTCCTGCCCGTCGCCGCTTGCTGCAAATTGCCGGAATCGATCCAGTAGTCAAGGTAAGCAATTTTGATGAGTCGCAAATTCAAAGAAGCGATCCGCGTCAATTAGTCGAAATTCTTGCCAAATGCAAAGCCGAGAGAGTTGCAAGTCAATTTGATTCGGCTGTGATTTTGGGTTGCGATTCAGTATTGCTAGTGGATGGCGAGATTCATGGAAAACCCGCAAACTCTACAGAAGCGATCGCCCGGTGGCAAAAAATGCGCGGTAAAGTCGGCGAACTATATACTGGTCATGCTTTGATTGACTTAGCTCAAAATCGCACTGTTAGCCGCCCACAGATGACACAAGTTTATTTTGCTCAAATTAGCGATCGCGTTATTGCCAATTATGTCGCTACAGGCGAACCGCTCCTTTGTGCTGGGGCTTTTGCTTTAGAAGGTTATGGCAGCTTATTTGTAGACAAAATTGTTGGCTGCCATACTAATGTTATTGGCTTGAGTATGCCTTTACTGCGGCAAATGCTAGAACAGCTAAATTACGATGTTACGGATTTTTGGCAAGCAAGTTAGGTAGGATAAAAATCACGGGCATCTAATACAGTTTCTCCATAATTGGGAATCCACGCCACCCATTTATCTGCGCCCAGATCGCACAGTAGTAGTGCTTCGTCATAACTATATTCGTTGGGCAATTTTAGTAAGTGTACCCAAGTGTCGGACGCAAGCGTTAAGTTGCAGCTAGTTTTATTTGCCCAGTCAATTTGTCCTACAGGTACAATACAAAAGTTTGGCTGATAGTAATTTACTGGCATTGTTTCTTCCCCTTGCACAATTAACTTAAGACTTCTGTAGTCTATGTTACATATCTTCTTATTTATTTGGCTACAAGTGTTGAATAACTTTACTTAATGCCGCAATTAAAAAAAATACCTATGTCAACAAAAATTTCTTTGAGATCGCAACAACACCCTTTGATTTGTAAGTTAGCTAATGTAATTGAAGGCAGTTGGCAGCAATACTTAGACTTGTCACCTTACCCTATGCCCGCCGAATTAGGCTATGTAGAGGGCAAGCTAGAAGGGGAAAAGTTAGTAATTGAAAACCTCTGCTACCAAACCCCCCAGTTTCGCAAGCTGCATTTGGAACTAGCAAAAGTAGGCACAATGCTTGATATATTGCATTGCGTAATGTTTCCGCGCCCCGAATACGCCTTGCCCATGTTTGGTTGCGATTTGGTGGGAGGAAGGGGACAAATTAGCGCGGCGATCGCTGATTTATCGCCTTTGAATGCCGAACGCTTGACAACTCCTGAATATAGCAGCCAAATAAAAGCATTACCTACCCTCGATTTTAGTAATAACCGCGAGTTGCCAGAGTGGGGAGATATTTTTTCGGAGTTTTGTATTTTTGTGCGCCCAGGTTCGCCCGCCGAAGAAACCATGTTTTTGCAACGAGTAGAAGCATTTTTAGCTATACATTGCCAAAATGCGATCGCCTCTATTCCCCAAAGTCCCGAAAAAAAAGCAGAAATTGTTGCCGCACAGCACTACTACTGTACTAAGCAGCAGCAAAATGATAAAACTCGCAGAGTTTTAGAAAAAGCTTTTGGCAACCAATGGGCAGAACATTATATGACTACTGTTTTGTTCGATTTACCAGATAGCTAGAGATGGCGAAAATAAGCTTTTCAATGAGAAAAAAATTCTATCTTTACTTAGGTTTGATTTAGGATTTGTGGCGGGTGGAGAGAATAAAATTACTATTTAACCCCTAGCGATCGCTAAATTGAAAAGAGAATACTTCTAAACCCAAGCTTTCTAGTTAAAGTCAAAGAAATAATTAATTAACATTGTATAACTAAACTATTGCTGCCTTAAAAACTGTTATTTCTGAACTTGGTTTCAAGTTGTTCAACACATAACTGGCGTTTAGGTAATGGTTACTTAGTAATAAATCCGCTCGAATTTAAAGGTGTAAAAAAATTGACGCGATCGCCTAGATATATTTCCTCTACCAAAGGTTTGAATTTACCAATGTAAATATTTTTTTAGACAAGTTAAGCTCGTAAAATATTTTTGCAGTTCAATTAAACAACATACTTCATAAATTAAATCAACCGGATGGTGAAGAATTGAAAGTAGATGCTATATTGACCTAAGTAAATAAATAGTGATGGCAATTTATTCAATTAATTTGCTACTGTTAAAGTTAAAAGTGTCGTCAAAAAACGAATAATAGAGAGAATACTATGCCACATACAATTGTTACAAATATCTGTGAAGGCGTTGCGGATTGCGTAGATGCTTGTCCTGTAGCTTGTATTCATGAAGGTGCAAGCAAAAATACTAAGGGTACAAATTGGTACTGGATTGATTTTGCTACTTGTATAGATTGTGGCATTTGCATTCAAGTTTGTCCGGTAGAAGATGCGATTCTGCCTGAAGAAAGACCAGATTTGCAGCAAACACCGTAGAAAATATATAGTATTAAAAATCATCGATGTTAGTTAAATTCATTAGCTTAACTAATCCAGCGCCTTCCTAGAACTTCACCAATAATGATTGTAAAATTGCAACTAATTTCTCCGATAAGCTAAATATTAAAGTATGAAAAATTCCGCTCCTTTATTAGAGGTTGAAGATGTCTGGGCAGGTTACATTAAAGACCTAGATATTTTGCAAGGCATCAATTTTCATATTTTGCCTGGAGAATTAGTTGCGGTAATCGGGCCTAATGGTGCGGGAAAATCTACTTTAGCTAAAACAATTTTTGGCTTATTGACTCCTCACAAAGGAAAAATTACTTTCAAAGGGGAAAAGATTGCTGGATTGAAGTCTAATCAAATTGTCCGCCAGGGGATGTGTTATGTTCCCCAAATTGCTAATGTGTTTCCGTCTCTAAGTGTGGAAGAAAACCTCGAAATGGGTGCTTTTATTCGGAATATTTCTTTAGGTAGTCTAAAAAATAAAATCTATGATATTTTTCCTGGTTTAGCCAATCGGCGACAGCAAAAAGCCGGAACTTTATCAGGGGGAGAAAGGCAGATGTTGGCAATGGGCAAGGCATTGATGTTAGAACCAGATTTATTATTGTTAGATGAACCAAGCGCGGCTTTATCTCCGGTACTTGTAAGTAGTGTATTTGCCCAAATTCAACAAATAAATCAAAGCGGTACAGCAATTGTTTTAGTAGAACAAAATGCCCGCAAAGCCTTGTCAATGGCGCATAGAGGGTATGTATTAGATACAGGACGCGATCGCTTTACAGGCAATGGGCAAGACTTACTTAACGATCCTAAAGTAGGAGAATTGTATTTAGGTGCAGGGATGGCTTATTAAGTATGGTTTTGCAGCTTTCTAAGCATCATTTTGAAGCTATACGTCAGCACGGGGAAAGCACTTATCCTAACGAGTGTTGCGGTTTGTTGTTAGGAACACTCAGTAATAATAGCAAAACTGTAGTAGAAGTTAGAGCGGTTGAAAATGTTTGGAATGCGGAGGCGGCGGAATTATTTAGCATTGGAGAAGAAAAAAGAAGCATCAATAAACAGAGCAATTATGCGATTTCTCCTCAAACTCTCCTAGCAGTGCAAAAAGAAGTCCGCGATCGCACTTTGCAGATAGTCGGCATTTATCACTCCCACCCCAATCATCCAGCAATTGCGTCAGAGTGCGATCGCGCTCTAGCGTGGGAACAATACTCCTATATGATCGTGTCGGTAATTGAAGGCAACGCTCAAGAATTTCTCTGCTGGCAGTTAGATAGCGATCGCATCTTTCAAGCCGAGGAAATTATGATAGTAGATAACTTAGTTTGAATGTTTAGCAAAATATAAAACTAAAGTAGGTTGTTTTTGGATAGGATCTTATTTCGTTCCTCAATTAGTTGCCATGCGAAATCCTAATTTGGATGAAATTCAGTTAACCAAAGAAGAATACGAACGCTATTCTCGCCATATTATTTTGCCAGAGGTGGGGCTAGAAGGGCAAAAACGCCTGAAAGCTGCCAGCGTCCTATGTATTGGGACAGGAGGTTTGGGTTCTCCATTACTGTTGTATTTAGCGGCAGCAGGAGTGGGGCGCATTGGAATTGTTGATTTTGATGTGGTGGATAACTCTAACTTGCATCGCCAAATCATTCACAGCACTTCCTGGGTAGGTAAACCCAAAATTGAATCGGCTAAAAATCGTGTTTTAGAAATCAATCCCAATTGTCAAGTAGATTTATACGAAACTCGTATAAGTGCGGAAAATGCTTTAGAGTTGGTAGCACCCTATGACGTAATTGTTGATGGTACAGATAACTTTCCTACTCGCTATCTAGTCAACGATGCTTGTGTTTTACTAAATAAGCCAAATGTCTACGGCTCAATTTTCCGTTTTGAAGGACAAGCAACAGTTTTTAACTACGAAGGCGGGCCAAATTACCGCGATTTGTATCCCGAACCACCACCTCCTGGGATGGTTCCCTCTTGCGCCGAAGGTGGCGTACTTGGCGTTTTGTGCGGCATTATTGGGACTATTCAGGCAACGGAAGCCGTTAAGATTATTTTGGGTCAAGGCAACACTTTAAGCGGTAGGTTGCTGCTATACAACGCCTTAGACATGAAGTTTAGAGAGCTAAAGCTGCGACCTAATCCGGTGCGTCCAGTAATTGAAAAGCTGATAGATTACGAGGAATTTTGCGGGATTCCTCAAGCTAAAGCCGAGGAGGAAAAACAAAGAATGGCATTATCAGAAATCACTGTTCAACAGTTGCAAGCTTTAATTGAAAGTGGTGCAAAGGATTTTGTATTGCTAGATGTCCGCAATCCCAACGAGTACGAAATTGCTCAAATTCCGGGATCGGTTTTAGTGCCGTTACCAGATATTGAGAACGGACAAGGAGTTGCTAAGGTTAAAGAGTTACTCAACGGTCATCGGCTAATTGCTCATTGTAAGATGGGCGGACGTTCGGCGAAGGCTTTGGCAATTCTTAAAGAGGCGGGAATTGAGGGAACTAATGTTGTGGGTGGAATCGCCGCTTGGAGTCGGGAAGTCGATCCTTCTGTACCAGAATATTAGGACTCAACTCAATTAAAAGTTGGGCTTGATTTTTCCCCTTTTTTAAGGCGAGGATCGAGGTTTGACGAAATATTAAACCTCAACCTTCAACCTGTTATCCCAACTCAATTAAAAGTTGGGCTTGATTTTCCTTCCTTTTTAAGGGGGGTTAGGGGGGATCGAGTTTTGGCGTATTTCCCATGCAAGCCTTGTTAAAGCTAGAAGTTACTCCCCAAATTGCCGATAGAATTATCCAATTTAGAGTATTAGAGCGAAAGTCAAATAAAGTAACATCTACGGTATTGAATAGAGCGATCGCCAAAAAAGCTAAGATGTAACTAAAAAATATTAGTTTGTCTTGGCTTGATTGGTGGCGATCGCCTATAACTACAACAATTGCTCTCATAATCACCCCTCCTACTAAGCTACAAAATAAAAGCGTTGTAGGAATACCAACTTCCGCCGTCAGCATCAAAAAAAAGTTGTGGGGATGCCCTAGCCATAGGTGCGTCTTGGCTTCGTAAAGGGCGGTAAAGTTACGCAGTCCCCAACCAGTCCAGGGACGCTCTATAGTCAAATCCCACGCAAATTTCCATTGGGTAGTTCTGAGTAATGAGATGGGACGGTCGGGGTATAATTGGTCAGTTAGTCGCGCCCAAAAGAAAGCTGGGACAATTTTTCTAAATAATTCTTGTAAGGGCGATGGTGCAAAGGCTGCAAGTATAATACTACAAAAAATCCCACTTACTGCCATGATTATCCATCGCCAACGATGGTAAATAGCGTAACTTAAGAGTGCAGTTATAGCGATCGCCCAAGCATTACGAGAATTAGTCAATATTATTGCTGCTAAGTTGCCTATTGTGGCAACGCTTAAAAACATTAGGGTGAAATAGTTAGGCTTTTTTAAGCTAATTCCTGGGAATTTTTCTAGCAGCAAGCCCAAACCTAAAATAAAAACCACTACTAAGTAGCCAGCTAATATATTGGCGTAGAGAAATATAGAGGACATTCGCCCTGGGGGGTTTCCTTGTAGCGCTAGGTGCCAACCTAGTAATGGCTGCAAACTTAGGGGACTTACCCAACCTAGAAATAATTGTCCAAGCCCAATAATTACTACTGGTAAGGAACTAATTACTAATAGCCAACTAATGCGGCGCAGTTGGTTAGGGGTACGAATTAACTCGCTAAAACCAGCAAATAAGATAAAGAAAGGTAAAAAATTAAATAAGCCTAAAAAAGCATCGCCACGATTAGAAGCAAAACTTGTAGTAATTACTAGGAAAGTAGCCAAACTTGCCATTCCCCAAGTTAAGGGACGGTGAATAATGCGGCGGTACTGCTGCAAAATAATTAATAGGGAAGCCGTAATTGCCAATGCTCCGAATGATGGTAACAAAGGCAACAGCAATATCCCTATTTGAGCGTAATTCCCAGCAAATTGGGGTGGGCAACAATGCTGTTGCAGTTTGAGATAATAGTGCTTTAAACTGTCTCCCAGCACGCTTCTTCTGCACGGGTAAGGCGAATTTGGGCTAAAGCAAAGATAATCGGGATAATCCGCCCGTAATTAGTAGATATTGACCGCCAACCTAAATCAGCAAAAAACCACGTCCATAAAACCGGCCCCATACAAGCAAAAATGCCTCTAACAGCGCCATAGCGGGCGGCGGTCATGGTCATACCCTGCCGTGCGCCTTGAAGTAACAGTTGGCTTTGCAACTGCATTGCGGCGGCTGTCCCGCCTTGAATGAGAGCTTCTTTAGCTACTTGATAGCTGGCAAATTGGAGAGCAAATTGACGGGCAATTTGTTGTAGTAATATTGGTTGAATAATTGAACTAACAGCGATCGCACTTCCACCTTTGACTAATAAAGCCAAGGGATCGCGCTGGACAGCTAAGGGTAATGGTTCGGATAGTTCGCATTTAGCTAAAGATTTTTGGACTTTGGTTGTCAGTTGAGAACGATCGCTTTGGGGTAATTGTTTCCAAGCTTTACCTAAAAGGTTTAAAAATACCTCGGCTTCTAGGTCAGTAGTAGCGAGGTTGTTGGAGTAGGGAATTTTGAGATAGCGACACACCTGGATAATAGCGGTACGATAGGTGACGCGATCGGTGTGTCCGCGTAAAACGGTTATACCATCGGCGGCTAAGTAGCGAAATCTTTGTTCAATGGCATCAAGCCAAGCTTCTCGATCGCGGCTTTGAATATCTATCGGTTGTGGCGTATGTACGTAGTCTAAAGGATTGAATCTGCGACAAAACAAGAGTTCTGTCAGTTGTTGCAATTCGTCTTCTGTAGCTAACTCTAGCGCCGATCTCATTTCGTCCAATTTTTAACCCTCCAGACCCCAACTCGTTTTCTTATTCTACTATTTGCTTTGAATGCTAGTTAAAACTGTTTTACTTTGCTGTAGGTTGCGCGATTATATTATTAAAACAGATACTACTAAATAATTATGTTTGATGTGGCGATCGTTGGCGCTGGGATATCGGGGTTAATTTGCGCCCAGCAGCTACGTCAAGCTGGCTATCGGGTAGTTTTGATGGAAAAGTCGCGCGGGTTGGGTGGACGGGTCACAACGCGCCGCTTACAGGATACTTGCGCCGATCGCGGATTGAGTTATTTAACTCCTAATGGTGAACTAACTACAAGGTTTGTGGAATTACTAAAATCCCAAGATATTGTCACAGTTTGGACGGATACCAGACACGAATTTAAGGCTGATTTTGGGCTAAAAACAGTTAAGGGAGAGCCTTTATATATTGCCCCTAATGGAATGAGTGCGATCGCCCGTTTTTTAGCTAAAGACTTAGAAGTACAGTTATCTAGGCGTGTAGTTGGTTTAAATCTTTTTAACGATTGTTGGCATCTCCAATTTGAAAGTAGCAATACTGAAGTAATTGCTAAAGCCGTAGTTATGGCGATTCCCGCACCCCAAGCATTAGTGTTAATAGAAAGCTTTGCTGCACCAAGAGTTTTAGATAGTTTGCGAAAGGTGGAGTTTTCCGCTTGTATTAGTGCGATCGCCCGTTATCCTACTAATACACCTTTACCCTCTTGGCGATCGCTGACAGTGCTTGATGACGATACCCTGGCTTGGATTGGGAATGATAGTAGCAAACGGTTGGGAAATACTTTGCCTATTTTTGTTTTTCATAGTTCAGCTAAATTTGCTCAAACTTATATAGATACAGAGGATTTGCAACCTGTAGGACAACTATTACTGGCGAAAGCGGCTAAACTGTTTCCAGAACTTGCTAATTTTGATTGGCTGCAATGCGATCGTTGGCGTTATGCTTTTCCCACTGTATCTTTAGCCGATCATTGCTTAGATGCTCGTACACCACAACCATTATTTTTCTGTGGTGATTGGTGTGGGGGAATTAATTTAGAAAGTGCAATGCGATCGGGGTTAGCGGCAGCAGAACAAATAAACCAAGTTTTACAGCCGACATTAAGTTAAAATTTAAGCATATAATTTCATTTTTGCAAATGTCGGCAAGAGATAAATTTCATCATCTTGTCAGAACTGCTCTTGAAAATGAGGGTTGGACAATTACTCACGATCCCTATCATATAGATTTAGGATTTTTTGATTTTTATATCGATCTAGGTGCAGAAAGGTTAATTGCAGCAACAAGAGAGGGTGAAATAATTGCCGTTGAAATTAAAACTTTTTTAGCTTCCTCAACTATTTCTGAGTTTCACACGGCGATTGGGCAATTTATTAATTATCGCATTGCTTTAGAAACGGACGATCCCAAACGAAGACTATATCTAGCAGTTCCATTAGATATTTATAAGGGATTTTTTAAAAATCCATTTATTCAAACTGTTATTAGCCGCAATCAAGTTCCAATTTTAGTATATAACATCGAAAAACAGGAAGTTGCTCAATGGATAAACTAGACTTGTATCGTCAATTAATCCAGCAATGCCTAGAAAAAAGAGCTAAACTACGCTCAAAAAACGATCCGGTAGAAAGTCAAACGATTTTCGATCCTCAAAGCGATCGCTACGTGCTGATAAATGTAGGCTGGAAAAATAGCAATACTCGTATTTATGGCTGCGTACTGCACGTAGATATTAGAGATGGGAAAATTTGGGTACAGCACGATGGGACAGAAGATGCGATCGCCGAACAGCTAGTAGAATTAGGAGTACCCAAACAAGACATCGTACTGGCATACCATGCGCCCTATGTCAGACAGTATACAGACTATGCCCTAGGATAAATTTTAAATTGTTACTTCAAAACATCGTGTCCCCAGTTTTTTAAGGAGTACAACCAGCGCGAATGTTCAATATCCTTTACAGGTTTTTGAGCGCTATGACGATGCACGTAACTAATTACTTTTTTCCTGTGTGATACGTCATCGTCGCCATATTTATCTTGCTGTTTGTGCAATATATCAATAATTTTTTGCCCTGATTTATGACCGATGGATTAATCGTTACCATTTTTTTGTCCAATTTCTTTTGATTCTTAAGTTTTTAGCCAAGCTTCAATTTCTTTCGGTGTCATATTTACAGCTTGTTTAAAATCTTTGATGATAGCTTCAATATCTTTACTCACAACTTAAATCTTTACCCTTTTACTCTTTTCAATGACTCCGGTTTATGTGCTGCTTCTTTACCTGTTTTATCGCTTTCGACTAAATATTGGGAATTTTCTTCGGAAGCTGCAACATGGTGTCCTTTAATTTCTATGGGTGAGGTGAGCTTTTCTTTTATTTTACCTACAGTTGTACCTTGGGCAGTTTCCCATTCTACTTTGTCACCTTTTTTAAATGTCTCAGTCATAGCTTTAACTTTTACACTTTACTTGACTTGTTAACTTATTTTTTTAGTTGCAAACATCATTCCTAAAGCTGATTATATTTTCATTTACTTGTTGTATGAATGCTATTTACAGTCAAAGTAAAATGTATGTTTAAAACTCCTCATCTTCTTCACTTTCTGGCGGTTTCACTGTTAAACGCCAACTATTAGAAACTTCTTCTTGCAGGTTTAATTGTTCTAAAATTTGTCCTAAA
Source organism: Synechocystis sp. PCC 7509 (assembly GCF_000332075.2). Taxonomy (NCBI): domain Bacteria; kingdom Bacillati; phylum Cyanobacteriota; class Cyanophyceae; order Synechococcales; family Merismopediaceae; genus Synechocystis; species Synechocystis sp. PCC 7509. The sequence goes on from NZ_ALVU02000001.1 coordinate 1,639,129, forward strand.
TCTTTTTGTAGCTTTTGAGTTAAAGTAATGGGAAAATCTAGCTTAATACTATTTTGATTGGCGACTTCTGCTAACTGATTAAACTCTACTTTAAATGTATGTCGTGCAACGGAAGATATTTTTAAACTGTTAGTTTTCGATACGTTTTGCGCTTGCATTGCTGCTTTTAATCTAGTGTCAAAATGGTTGTATTCTGATTCGACAACTTGCAATTGGTGTTTTAATTTTAAATATCTTTCAGCTAACAAAGTAATATTTTCGTTATTTGGATTTGGGTTAGTTACTGATTTTAAATGCAACAGTTTTTGATGCACCATGTATAAGTAAACTGGATCGAGATTTGCGTAAGTTAATTGAGTAGCCGTTAAAGGTCTTTTTCCCCAATCACTAGCTTGCTGGCTTTTGTCTACAGCAACAATATCACAAAGAGATTCGGCTAAAGTTTTTAGCGTTAAGTCGGGTAAAGGTAATAAATAATAAGGGATATCTTTCGCCATTTCCAACGTGCAAGTTACATTTTCAGCTTTGGTTTTGCCTAAAAACTTTAAATCGTACTTAGCATTATGAAAAACCTTCTCAATTTCTGGGTTTAACATAATTTTCTGGACAAATATATCTGTAATTTTTGGATCATCTAAAACGTCTAATATAGCAACATTTTCTGTTAAATTCGCAGAGTAACTACTTAATACTTGAATAAGCGACAGTTTAGGACTACGACTTTTAAAATCGGCGACTTCAGTATCAATCCATAAAGTTTTTGCTTGAGCGTATTTGTCAATTAGTGAAATGATATCGTTTTGTGCTAAAAAGTATTGCATTAATTATTTTAATTTTGGGTGTAATTACTAACCGTAGGAGTGAGAGTTGTTAAATCTTCAATATTACGCAACATTGTATTACAAATTGCATCAAGGGGAAGATCGTTTGCATCGTAACCAAAAGGATTTTCGATTTCAATCCCAATTTCTTCAATTCCCAACAAGGTAAAACTAATTAAACCAACAACTGCACCAGTCCACAAACCCAAGGTACTAACTAATTGAAAAGGTAGTAATAAACAATAAATCAATAGTAATTGCTTTAAATGAATAGCGTAAGCTAAAGGTATAGGGGTTTTTAAAATTCGTTCGCAACCTCCTAAATCGTTTACCATTTTACTGAGCAAATCTTGCATTGCTACCAAATGATGAATATTTAATAATCCTCTTTTATATTGTTTTTGTAGATAATCGCCAATCCAAAAAGCAACCTCCAGTGGGGGGTTACTCATTGTTTTTAATTTAAAATATCTTGACAGCGAGATTAATTCCTCTAATTCTTGGTTTACAGGTTCACTTCTTAAATGTAATTTTGCTGCTACAGCAAAAGCAACTAATAACCGCATATTTAAGATTTTTTGGTGTTTGTCTTCTACTACATTTTCTTCAATATTTATCCAAATTTGCCTTGCTAAGTTACGAACATTGTTAATTAGACTACCCCAACATTTACGTCCTTCCCAAAAACGATCGTAGGCGGTGTTTGTTCTAAAAACTAATAATAATCCTAAAACAATGCTAGGAATTACACTTGATAAAATAGGTTGAGAAACTGGCAACTTAAAATAGTGCATTAAAGAAATAAATACACCAAATAAACCACAGTACAAGACGCGATTAAAAATAGCTGGAATTACCGAACCTTTGATTTGTAATGCTACTCGAAACCAACGGAATTTTTCACTTTTCATTATTTTATGTTTATAGTCAGTATTAATTTATACATTATAAAAATATTGATTATAAGTTAATACTCCGGTTTTTGCTCGCAGCTAATAACATAAGAAATTAGCACAACTAAAAACTTAACTTATGAATAGCGATCGCAACTGGCAATTTTGGATTGATAGAGGTGGCACGTTTACTGATATTGTGGCGCAACGTCCCGACGGACAATTAGTAATTCATAAGCTACTGTCAGAAAATCCCGACTTCTATACCGATGCGCCAATTCAGGGTATACGGGAAATTATGGGTATTGCAACTAATGTACCAATTCCAGGTGAGCAGATTGCGGTGGTAAAAATGGGGACAACGGTAGCAACTAATGCTTTATTAGAACGCAAAGGCGATCGCACTTTACTGATTATCACTAAAGGCTTTGGGGATGCGTTGAAAATTGGCTACCAAAACCGCCCAGATATCTTTGCGCGGCACATTGTTTTACCTGAGATGCTATACGAGCAGGTAATTGAGGTTGAGGAGCGTTACAGCGCTCAGGGGGAAGAATTAATAACTTTAAACACTCAAGCTTTAATCCCGCAATTGCAGGCTGCTTATGATAGTGGGATTCGTGCTTGTGCGATTGTTTTGATGCACGGCTACCGCTATCCGAAAAATGAGCAAAATATTAGCAACATAGCATTTGACATTGGATTTGTCCAAATATCAGTATCGCACAAAATTAGCCCTTTGATGAAGTTAATCAGCCGGGGAGATACGACGGTTGTTGATGCTTATTTGTCACCAATTTTGCATCGGTATGTAGAGCAAATATCTAGTCAAATTGGCTCTGTACCTTTGCAGTTTATGCAGTCCAATGGCGGGTTAGTTGATGCCCAAAGTTTTCAGGGAAAAGATAGTATTTTGTCAGGGCCTGCGGGGGGAATTGTGGGGGCTGTAGAAACAAGTTTGCAGGCGGGTTTTAATAAAATTATTAGTTTTGATATGGGGGGAACTTCTACCGATGTCGCTCATTACAACGGCGAATATGAAAGAACTAATGAAACAGAAGTTGCTGGGGTAAGAATGCGATCGCCCATGATGGCAATTCATACTGTCGCGGCGGGTGGTGGCTCTATTTTATACTTTGACGGTGCGCGTTATCGCGTAGGTCCAGAATCGGCAGGAGCAAACCCTGGCCCGGCGGCTTATGCCAAAGGTGGAGCGTTAACGGTGACAGATTGCAATGTGATGGTAGGTAAGTTGCAACCCCAGTTTTTTCCGCAAGTGTTTGGGATAAATGGAGATTTGCCTTTAAATACCGAGGTTGTAGAGCGCAAGTTTAGGGAATTGGTAGCGAAAATTGGCGATAATCGGACACCCGAACAGGTGGCGGCGGGTTTTTTGGCGATCGCAGTGGAAAAAATGGCAAGTGCGATAAAAAAAATCTCTTTGCAGCGCGGTCACGATGTGTCGGAATATACTTTGTGTTGTTTTGGCGGTGCGGGAGGTCAACACGCTTGCTTAATTGCGGATGCTTTGGGAATGAAACAAGTATTTATTCATCCTTATGCGGGGGTATTGTCGGCTTATGGGATGGGTTTAGCAGATGTGCGGGAAGTGAAAGAACGCGCGGTAGAAGCTAAGTTAACCCAGGAGTTGAATTTAGAGGAGATTTTAAAAGAGTTAGAGACGCAAACTCAAGGAAAAGGAGAGATTTTGCGGCGGGTACATTTACGCTACGAGGGGACAGATTCGCCTTTAGTAGTAAAGTTTGGCTTGGTGGAGGAAATGCGAGAAAACTTTGAAAAGTTGCATCGTCAGCGTTATGGGTTTGTGGTGGATAAAGCGCTGATTGTGGAAGCGGTGGAAGTGGAATTAGTTTGCAAGCAAGACGTACCGAAAGAAAGCGTAATTTCACGTAGAGTTAATAAAAGTATAGTGCCTGTTGCTACGGTTAAAACTTATATGGCTGATACTTGGCGAGATACGCCAGTTTATCAGCGAGAAAACTTGCAGGGGACAAGTATTGATGGCGCGGCGATTGTGGTAGATGCTACGGGGACAAACGTTATTGAACCAGGTTGGCGGGTGGAAGTTAGCGATCGCAATTATCTAATTTTGTCTAAACAAGAAACCTTAAACAAGCAAATTGTTACCATTACGTCCGTAGATCCGGTAATGTTGGAAATATTTAATAATTTGTTTAGTGCGATCGCAGAACAAATGGGAATTACGCTACAAAATACCAGTAGTTCTGTAAATATCAAGGAAAGATTAGATTTTTCTTGTGCTATTTTTGACCAAAAAGGGCAACTGGTGGCTAATGCGCCGCATATACCCGTACATTTGGGTTCAATGAGTGAAAGTGTCCGCGCTTTGATTTCCGCAAGAGGTGAAGCGATTAAACCGGGGGATGTGTACGCTTCTAACAACCCCTACAATGGCGGTACGCATCTTCCCGATATTACGGTGATTACTCCTGTATTTGAGGGTGAAAAAATACTTTTTTATGTTGCATCAAGGGGACATCATGCTGATATTGGCGGAATTACGCCGGGTTCTATGCCTCCTAATAGCAAAACTGTAAACGAGGAAGGGGTATTAATTGATAATTTTCTGTTGGTAAGTGAGGGTATTTTTAGAGAAAAAGAATTATTAGAAACTCTTGCTAATAACGATTATCCAGCGCGAAATCCTGCCAAAAACATCGCTGACTTAAATTCTCAAATTGCTGCAAATAAACGTGGTGTACAAGAATTAAATCAGATAGTAGAAAAATACGGAATTGAAACTGTACAGGCATATATGGGTTATGTTCAAGATAATGCCGAAGAATCTGTACGTCGAGTAATTGAGGTTTTAAATGATGGTTACTTTAGCTACGAACTTGATAATGGTAGCGTTATCAAGGTAGCAGTTACTATTAATAAATCTAGCCGCAATGCTAAAATAAATTTTACGGGTACTTCTCCGCAATTAGAAAGTAATTTTAATGCACCTTCGGCGGTATGCAAAGCAGCAGTTTTGTATGTGTTTCGGACTTTAGTAAATGATGCTATTCCCCTAAATGCTGGTTGTCTTAAGCCTTTAGAAATTATTATTCCTGATGGTTGTATGTTAAATCCGCGTTATCCGGCGGCGGTTGTTGCCGGAAATGTAGAAACTTCTCAAGCAATTACTGATGCTTTATATGGCGCTTTAGGAGTTTTAGCAGCTTCTCAAAGTACCATGAATAATTTTACTTTTGGTAATGCCAATTATCAATATTACGAAACTATTTGTGGGGGTTCGGGTGCGGGAGCAAATTTTGATGGTACAGACGCGGTGCAAACTCACATGACAAATTCACGTCTTACCGATCCAGAAGTTTTAGAATGGCGCTTTCCTGTAGTTTTAGAAAGTTTTAAAATCCGTCTTGGTAGCGGTGGAAAAGGACATCACAAAGGCGGTAACGGTGTTATTCGTCGCTTGCGTTTTCGGGAAGAAATGACGGCGGGAATTTTATCAAATCGTCGGGTTATTCCTCCTTTTGGTTTGCAAGGTGGAGAAGCTGGGAAGTTAGGAAAAAACTATGTTGAACGTCAGGATGGAATTGTAGAAAATTTTAGTAATACAGCTACGGTAGAAATGAAAAAAGATGATGTTTTTGTCATAGAAACTCCTGGAGGTGGAGGCTTTGGAACTTAGTTAAATATAAATAATATTTATTGGTTAGATTGCCAATGATTTAATTCTTCTTCAATAAAGTAAGCAACTAAATCTTGATAAAGTTTTTCAATTACATCTGGATTCAAACCTTCCTCTTGCGCCCATATACGTCTTTGTTGTAACATTGCTACAAATCTTTCTTTAGCTTTAACGCTAGTTGCATCCGTTTTAAATTTAGATGCAGCTTTAACATAAGCAAATCTTTTGGCAAAGCTGGCAATAACTTGGCGATCAATTTCATCTATTTCTGTACGGATTTCTTGAATACTCGTACATTCATCTGGCATTTTCATCTGCTAATTACTGAATATGATACAAGTTTTATTATATAAAATGGTTTGCTAACTAACTCAATTGCAAAAACCAACGTATAAATCAGCTAATTTTTAACCAGTTTTTAATCTCCTGAATTAACCAAAGTCTTTCTACATCAGTTAAAGGTGGAGAAATTGAGTGTTTTTTGCTGTTTGTTTCTATAACTAACGCCAACCTAGAATATTCAATATTTCTTTCTAGAGTTGTGGAAAAAATATTTTTAATTTCTGCGTTGCATCCTTTTTTTTGATTATAAGTAAAACCAAATAGTTTTAATTTAACTAAAAAGTTCTCTCTACTTAAGTTAATTTCCGTTCGTCCGCAAGAACTTTCTAAGGTGCGAAACCACATAAAAACAAAAGGAATCAATATAGAGCAAATAATTACAGAGGGAATAATATAAGTAATTCCAGGCTTGAGTAAAAAACCTACTGTTAGCATCGATGCAACAGCCAAAAAGGGCGTAATAAAAACTGTGGAGATTAGGAAAAAAGGTAAGCTACCAATATTTGCATCTATCGGCGGTATAGATATATTTAATTCATCAAAAGACTTCTTTAAATTGATGCGAGTATCTTGAGGTTGAATACTTTTACTAATACTAAAAGCTTTGTTTTCTAGCATTTCTAAAGCTTGATGAGCGGTGCTAGGTCTGCGTTCGGGTGCGGGTTCTGTAAGGTGTTCTAACCATTGAATTAAAAACGGACTAATGCTAACAAAATTGTTAAATTGAATCCGTAATTCTTTTTGAGGCAAATCCGCCGGACTTGTACCTGTAATTAAATGAATTAAAGTTGCACCTAAACCATATAAATCTGTTGCTGGAATTGCGCGATCGCCAAATTGTTCCATTGGCGCATAACCATAAGTCCCCACCACTGTAAACGTCGCTCCTACAGTAGCTACGCGGTTTTGTACTGCGCCAAAATCAACCAAATATACTCGCGTATCCTCCCCCAAAATTAGATTGCTAGGCTTGATATCTCGATGAAGTATTGGGGTGTTTTGTTCGTGCAAATAAATGAGAATCTGTAAAATATCTTTAGCAATATTTTCTATTTCGAGTTCGCTAAACTTTCTGCCTTGTGCTAATAACTCTTTGAAAGAAGCACCGCAAATATAACTTTCTACAAGGACAAACTTAATATCTTGCTCGTCAATCCTAAAAGAGTCTCGATATTGGGGAATTTGGGGATAATTAAGCTGCTTGAGAATTTCTGCTTCTCGCTCAAATAGCTTAACATTTGTCCAATCCATCGTCGTCCCAAAGGTCAATAACTTAACTACAACTTGTTCTTGAGTATCTAAATCTACCGCCAGCCAAGTTTGTCGTAATGAATTATGACTTAACAGTTTTTGTAGTTGATAGCGATCGCGTAATACTTGATGAACTTCTAACATTGTTATTGAAAAGTCAATTGACCGCTTTGATACAAATCTTGCACAACTTGAGTAGCACAGACAAAAGCAACAATCCCAACTACCCCAAGCGGAGACAAACCAACTCCTACAATAGCAAGAATGATTAATAATGCAGCCGTTCCAAAGCGATATTTGCTTCTAACTTTGCACTTAAAAATTACTCCCGTGCGGTGCAATAACCCAAGAGACAGCAAACACAGCGCCACCGCACCACACAATAACCACCGATTAGGCGTACTTAAAGCGTTACCCGCCTCCGTAGCGATGATATGTTCAACACCTACACCCGTCGCCGATAACCCAATAACTAGAGGTAAATGACCGTAAAGCCAAACTTGAAAAATCTCAATTTGACCTCCCGCACCCGCCGAACGCAACGCCGAACCGCTAACATTTTCAAAATAAATCCACCATAAGCTAAAGGCAATAATAAAGCCAAGTACCGCACAACTAGCACTGGTGACATTCCATTTTTGCTCGGCTACTCCATCAACTACGGCAATTATTGCCTCGCCTAACACAATAATTGTAAATAGTCCAAAACGTTCGGGTAAGTGTTCCGGGTGTGGCAATAGTCCTAAATGCAAGCTTTTCGGCGCTGTTAAGGGTGTAGCAAAATCTACAAATAAACCCAGTCCCCACAAAATGAACCGCCAGGGAGTAGGAATAAATACCGATATTAACCATAAAATAGCTGCGATCGCAAAACCCGTACCATAACGAGTTGCTAATCCTCGTGCTTGAGGAATATGTTTAGCAGCGCGGAAGTATTCCAGCACCAGTACTGCTCTCCCGGCGGCATAAGCTATAGCGAATCCGGCGGAAGACTCCCCCAGACCATCATGCACATTAACAGCTAAAGCAGCGATCGCCAGCATTTGCACGCCAAGTAATAACCGATGTCCGATATCGTCGCTATCAAAGCGATTAGAGTAAAATGTCGTCCCAATCCACGCCCACCAAATCGGGATAAACAAAAATCCAAAACTTAAAAAACCCGTTATGGATACATCTGCATATAAGTTATGGGCAACTTGGGATACCGCAACTACAAAAACCAAGTCATAAAACAGTTCTAACCAAGTAGCATGACGATGTTCTTGTTCGCTTTCTTCCCCAGTCCGCAAGCGCGGCGGTTGTAACCAACTACTCATCTTTGCATCCCAATTAATTTATCTGTAATTTAGCTTGCAATGGTCTAACTTTTTGAACAATCTTTAATTGTTAATAAGCTAACGATCGCACTTGATAGCGCCAGTCCTACCGCAATCCACATTACTAAACGAAATCCATCAATAAATGAATTGGCGATCGCATTTTTTACTTGAGCGCTTACTTCTGCACTTAGTCCGGGGGGAATTGCTGCACCTGCAAGTTTGATTCGTTCTTCAGCGAGAAATTGTTGCGCTTGGAGAGGTAAATTTATAACTTCCAAACGCCGATCTAGGCTGCGGTTAAAGGTGTTGGAGACAAAAATACTACTAATGGCGATTGCCAGCAATCCCGCCGTGCGGGAAACGGCGTTGTTAATTCCTGAAGCCACCCCAGCTTGCTGCACTGTCACAGCATTCATAACTGTAGTTGTAAGCGGTGCGACGCTAATTGCCATCCCAAAACCTAAAACTAGGATCGCCGGAAAAAAACTTGTCCAATAGCTAGTAATAATTCCTGGCAATGCAAATAAAATAAATCCTATTGATGCGATCGCTGGCCCAACTATTAATGGTCGTTTTGCACCGTAGCGACTAACTAAAGAACCAGACCACCGGGACAATACAAACATTAACAAAATAAATGGCAAAAAAGCAGCCCCCGCCGCCGTAGCCGAGTAACCTTGCACTTGAATTAAATTAAAAGGAAAAAAGAAAAATACCCCGCTCAAGGCGAAGTAAAGCAGTAGTGTGAGCAAATTTGCCCCGCTAAAGGTACGAGACTTAAACAGCGATAAAGGCATCATGGGAGTGCGGCTGTTACGCTCTACAAATATAAAAGCCGCCAAAATAAGTAAGCCTACAACGAAACATCCCAGCACCAAGGGAGCAGTTAAACCCAAAGTAGAAGCTTCAATTAGTCCAAATACAATTACCCCTAAGCCTAAAGTTACTAAAATTGCGCCCCACCAATCCAAGCTTCTCGCTCCTTCGTCGTCGCGGCTTTCGGGTACGCGCCAAAATAAAATAAATAATACGATCGCAGCTAATGGCACGTTAATAAAAAATATCCACCGCCAAGAAGTATTTTCTACTAGCCAACCGCCCAAAACAGGCCCAAACGCCGAAGTAATTGCTGTAAACCCCGACCAAGTACCGATCGCTTTCCCGCGCTCGTCACCGCTAAAAGAGGCGCTAATAATTGCCAAGCTTCCCGGTACGAGTAACGCCCCACCGATTCCTTGCAAGGCTCTAGCCATAATCAATTGATTAACGTTAGGCGATAAACCGCACCAAATTGAGGCTAAAGCAAATAAAGTAACGCCATAAGCAAAGATCCTTCGCCTTCCAAAGAAGTCACCTAAAGAGCCGCCAACTAAAATTAAAGCTGCTAAAAATAAAGCATAGGATTCTACAATCCACTGCACGTCTTTCACCGTAGCATTGAGCGCCTCTTGCAGCACGGGCAGCGCCACATTAACTACTGTGCCATCAATTAACGCCATGCTAGAGCCGAGAATTGTTGCCGCCAGCACCCACCGCCTCACATTTCGACTACAGGGAGCGGCGCTTTTCCCGGCACGAATAACGCCTTCATCGCAGGGTGGCTTAATTATGGTTGTCATTATTTAATGTTTAGAGAAGGATTTGGTCGATATAACACCACTTCCAATCCTCACCCGGCTCGATAGATTGGATAATAGGATGATTAGTAGTTTGAAAGTGTTTGGTTGCGTGCTTGTTTTTAGAAGCATCGCAACAGCCAACATGACCGCAAGTTAGGCATTTCCGCAAATGTACCCAGCGATCGCCTATTTTTAAACAGTCTTCACAGCCATTAGCGCTGGGTATGACTTCTTGAATTTGCTCAATATGCGGGCAATTAGTTGTCATAAGGTTTTTGGCGTTGCGATTAAATTAAACATGAACTTGTCTTAACTGTATATCTCATTTTTATTTTCAAATCAAGATAAGTTTAAGCTCTTTTGCTTTTGATTAGCGATCGCTAAAACATAAAAACTTTAGCTTGATAACTTATACAATTTATTAGTAAAATCTAATACTGTTGATATTTACTACTAAACGCACAACTATTGAAGTTTATGATAAAAATTGCTCCGGGGATTTTGTTGTTATTATCTCTAGCTTTTGCCGCTTGTTCGTCTAACGTAGCTGAAACTGAAAAACCTGAGATAAAACCTTTAGTTACTGGCGCAATTCCCGACCAAAACCCAGAAAAATTACAGCGCCAATATAGTAAGTTAAATGCTTACTTAGAAAAAGAATTAGGCGTAAATGTTATCTACAAACCCGTTACTGATTATACTGCCGCCGTTACTGCTTTTAAAGTGGGAGATTTAGATTTAGTTTGGTTTGGCGGTTTAACTGGAGTGCAAGCACGGTTGCAAGTACAAGGCGCTGAAGCGATCGCCCAACGAGATATAGATGCTAAATTCCATAGTGTATTTATTGCTAATAAAAATACGGGCTTAAAACCACTTAAAAATACTACCGATTTTCAGCAATTAAAAGGGCGTACTTTTACTTTTGGGAGCGAGTCTTCTACCTCTGGGCGTTTGATGCCACAGTACTTTTTGCAACAAGCTGGGCTTAAACTGAGCGATTTTAAAGGTGAAGCTGGTTTTTCGGGCGATCACGATAAAACTATTAAACTTGTTGAAGCTGGTAGCTATGAGGTGGGTGCTGTAAATGAAAAAATTTGGTTAAAAAGAGTAGCTTCTAAAGAAGTTGATTTAAGTAAAGTAGCCGTTATTTGGACTTCGCCTGCTTACTACGATTACCACTGGCTAATTAATCCTCAAGTCAAACAGCGCTACGGCGCAGATTTTGTAAATGAAGTTCAAAATGCTTTGCTAAAACTAGATCCAACTGTTCCCGAACATAAAGAAATTCTCGAATTATTAGATGCTAACAAATTTGTGGCTACTAAAAACTCCAATTATGCTCAAATAGAACAAGTGGGTAGAGAAATTGGCAAGATAAAATGAACTTTTTGTCAAGTTTTAGAAGTTGCTATTTGCTTAACAAAAATAATCAAAAAAATTGGCAAAACTATTGCTTTTTGACTTGTGATGTCATACTATAGTAATTGTATTTGTCTACCTAAATGCTTGCTAAAAGTAAGTAGGTAGAGCGCAGAGGACAATGTCCTCTGCGCGGAAATCGACAGATTGAGCAGATGATAGAAAAAACTAATAATATCGCTGCAAATAAGTCAATAAATCCCATCTTTGAACTTAAAAACGTTACTAAACAGTTTGGTAACTTTTCATCGATTAAAAAGATTAACTTAAAAATTTATCCGGGGGAAAGAGTCGCTTTATTAGGTTCTAGCGGTGCGGGTAAAAGTACGTTAATAAACTTACTTAATGGCACAGTTCGCCCAACTAGCGGGGAAGTGTGGGTATTGGGAAAGAATTTAGCTTTAAAGCCTGCAACAGTGCGTCAAATCCAACGGCAAATTGGGACGATTTACCAGCAATTACATTTGGTGGATAACCTGCAAGTAATTCATAATGTAAATGCGGGGCATTTGGGGCGGTGGACGTTTTGGCAAGCAGCTTTTTCGCTGGTGTTTCCATTAGAAGTTGCTACAGCGACTCGCGCTTTAACTCAGGTGGGGATTGCGGAGAAGTTGTACCAAAGGTGCGGAGTTTTGTCAGGAGGACAACAGCAAAGAGTAGCGATCGCGCGGGTATTGGTACAAAATCCGGCAGTGATATTAGCAGATGAACCGATAGCGAGCTTAGATCCAGAACGCAGCCGCGAAATTATCCAATTGCTTTGTCAGTTGAACACCCAATTAAATAAAACGTTGGTTACAAGTTTGCATGACTGGGAAGTAGCCCGTAATTATTATCAAAGAATTGTGGGGTTGTCTGGCGGAGAAGTTTTGTTCGATTCTCCGGCTAATTTGGTGACTTTAGAGATGGTTGATGGGTTATATAAACAAGCAAACTAAACCGCAGGGAAGGAGGGTTTTTACTCTGTGCTTGCTGGCGGTTATTTGGGCATTGCATACGGCGGGAGTGTTTAGTGGAGACGTTGTAAATGCTGGTGGCGGGGATTTAGTAAGGCAGTTTTTAGTTGCAGCGATTCATCCTAATTTGAGTTGGGAGTTTTTGCTATTGACTTGGGAAGCGACATTAAAGACGTTTGCTTACGCGGTGTGCGGTACTTTTTTAAGTTTAGCGATCGCTACTATTGGCGGAATATTTTGCTCTCAAGTATGGTGGGAGTCAGTTTTAGGAGTATCTGGGCTACCTTGGTTAGGAATACGAGCGGGTTTAGCAATTCCTATAGCGATTCACGAATTAATCTGGGGATTATTTTTTATAAATATCTTTGGATTAGATCCGTTAGTTGCGGTGCTGGCGATCGCAATTCCCTTTGGCGCAATTACAGCTAAGGTATTTTCCGAGATTTTAGACGAAACTCCCCGTCAGGCGTTTTTAGCATTGCTTAATAGTGGAATTTCACCGCTTAATGCGTTTATTTATAGCTTGATTCCCCAAGCACAGACTAATTTAATTTCCTATGCTTTTTATCGGTTTGAGTGTTCAATTCGGGCGGCGGCGGTATTAGGAATTATTGGCGCGGGGGGATTGGGTTATCAAATTCTCCTTTCTTTGCAATCTTTGCGCTACGAGGAAATGTGGACTTTATTAATTGCTTTGGTTTTGCTTAGTGGGGTTACAGATTTTGCTAGTGCGTTGGTACGGTGTAAAATTGGCGCACCTAGTCGGTTAGATTTGATGTCAAAACCGACGGCAAGCAAGAGTGTACCTTGGTGGGCGACTTTAGGAATAGTTATGGCGATCGCCTGCTCTTTTTGGTACGTTGACGCAGATTTTAGTAAACTTTGGATACCGCGCACCGGAGAATTATTAATTGATGTTGTAAAACAGGCATTTCCCCCTGACTACAGCCAACTGAGGGAGATTTTGAGGCTTTGCGGTCAAACTTTGGCTATGTCGATCTTGGCGATCGCGTTTGCGGGGTGTGGGGGGATATTTTTATCTTTCTTTGCCGCCAACAACTTACGATTACCAGGAGGAATAGTAACTTTAGTTTCGGCGAGGTTTTTTTTATTATTTACTCGCGCTATTCCCGCGCCAATTTGGGCATTGATATTCTTATTTGTACTGTTTCCAGGAATCTTACCAGGTGCGATCGCCCTTGGTATTCATAACATGGGAATTTTGGGGCGACTAATGGCAGAAGTTACCGAAAACTTAGACGATCGCCCTTTAAAATCTCTTAAAGCTTTGGGTGCTAGTAATTCCCAAATATTTTTGTACGGAGTTCTGCCCCAAACTATGCCTAAATTTATTGCTTACATCCTTTATCGGTGGGAAGTCTGCATTCGGGCGACAGTAATAGTCGGCTTAGTAGGGGCGGGAGGTTTGGGGCGCTTACTTACCGAACAACTTAGCAGCTTTGACTATCCTGGAGTAGTTGCTACATTAGTTTGTTTTATCGGTTTAACTTTTTTTGTAGATATAATTAGCGCTACAATTCGGCAAATGCTTTAGTTAAGCAGATTTTAAACCGTGACGCTGTTGTAATTGGTGCATATGATTAAACAAATTCCAGCAATATTGTTCTGGTAAACCGCAAGTAACAGCACCGCGCAATACAACGTTAAAGTACCAATCATTAGGCGCAAGTTCTTCGCTTAACTTATCTATAACCATGTAAGTACGGGCATTTTCGTACAACTTACCATTGCAAGCAATATCTACTTGTTCGTGTCTGTACCAATTGTGATGCACCCCTTCGCGCTCGTCTAAAGCATAACCCAATCGTTGCGGTAGTTTGTAAAGTACCCCTTCAACAGAGCTTGACGGATCTTTGATAATATCTAATACGCCACAGTTACGAAAAGCGGAATAGCAATAAAAACCTAATCGGTAGCCAATCAGCGTCGCCGCACCGACAACATAGATATGAGTTTTTTCACCGAGACTTCGTTTTAAATCCACTGGACACATACAAGAACCATAAGCAAAATAGTAGAACATGGGTTCTTGCTGCTGCTGTTTTCGCATTCTTCCATTAGTATTTGTCCAATTATAAACTGGCAAAGTGTTTTTAATTTGTTCAGTCTGAACGCTCATATCGCCCTGGGTATTTTCTACTTAGGCAGATTCTAACAGAACTTTTAGGTTAATACAACTAAATTCCGACCGGTAAACCGTAGATTAAATATTTTATCTAAAAAAAGCAGTTTGCCTTGGAAGGTAAACTGCTCTAAAAATAAGTCTTTTATTTTCCCCCTTTTTAAGGGGGATTGGGATATTCAGTACGATAAGTCCTGTAACTACGTAGCACAGGATTATTACATCATCCCCATACCGCCCATACCACCCATACCGCCCATACCACCCATACCACCCATACCGCCCATATCAGGCGCAGGAGCATTCTTTTCAGGCTTCTCAACGACTAAGGCTTCAGTAGTTATTACCATCCCAGCAATAGAGCCAGCATTTTGCAGAGCCGATCGCACGACTTTAGCCGGATCGATAATCCCCGCAGCAATTAAGTCTTCAAATACGCCCGTAGCAGCGTTGTAGCCAATATTTAGGTCAGTTTCGCGGACTTTTTCCACGATTACCGAGCCTTCTACACCCGCATTATCTGCCATCTGACGTAAAGGAGCTTCCAAACTGCGCCCGACTATATCAGCGCCAATTTTTTCTTCTTCATTTAAGCTCTTTTTAATCTCATTGATTTGCTTGCTTAAATAAATTAAGGTTGCACCACCACCAGGAACAATACCTTCTTCTACCGCCGCTTTGGTAGCGTTTAAAGCGTCTTCAATTCGCAATTTACGGTCTTTAAGTTCAGTTTCTGTTGCTGCACCGACTTTAATTACCGCTACACCGCCTGCAAGTTTAGCAATCCGCTCTTGGAGTTTTTCGCTGTCGTACTCCGAATCAGTGTCTTCTAACTGTCTGCGAATTTGACCGATGCGCTTTTCAACTTCGGCGGTATATTCGCCCGTAGCCACGATAGTTGTTGATTCTTTGTCAATGGTAAGTTTACGCGCAACTCCCATCATTTCCAAAGTTACGGCATCCAAAGTTAAACCGACTTCCTCAGAAATCATTTGTCCGCCAGTGAGAACGGCAATATCTTGTAACAAAGCTTTGCGGCGATCGCCAAATCCAGGAGATTTAATCGCACACGCACTCAATACGCCCCGTGCTTTATTTACGACCAAAGTTGCCAAGGCTTCCCCGTCTACATCTTCAGCAATAATTAGCAATGGTTGACCAGAACGCGCTACTTTTTCTAGTACCGGAACTAAGTCTTGAATGCTGCTAATTTTTTGGTCTGCAATTAAAATCCGGGCATTTTCGTACTCTACAACCATCCGCTCGTTGTCGGTAATAAAGTAAGGAGAAATATAACCGCGATCGATTTGCATTCCTTCGACTACTTCCAAATCTGTAGTTAAAGACTTGGATTCTTCGACAGTGATTACACCATCGGTAGTCACTTTTTCCATTGCGTCAGCAATCATTAAACCTACTTCTTCATCGTTTCCCGCCGAAACTGTAGCAACTTGCGCGATCGCACTTCCTTCAACTGGTTTAGCAATTTGGGCGATTACTTCTACCAATTTGTCGATAGTTTTTTCGATTCCGCGACGCAAGCTCACAGGATTTGCACCCGCCGCTACGTTCTTCAAGCCTTCTTTAATCATCGCTTGAGCAAGGACTGTAGCCGTCGTTGTCCCGTCTCCAGCCACATCTTTAGTTTTTGAAGCAACTTCTTGCATTAGCCGTGCGCCCGTGTTTTCTAACGGATCTTCTAATTCAATCTCTTTAGCAACGGTAATGCCATCATTGACAATTTGCGGTGCGCCAAATTTCTTTTCTAGCAGCACATTCCGCCCTTTTGGTCCTAAAGTAATGCGAACTGCATCCGCCAAGGCATTTACGCCCCGCTCTAACGCTCGCCGAGATTCTTCGTTAAATGCAATAATTTTTGCCATATTCTATGTATCCACGCGCTTCTATTAGCCAATTTAGCACTCTCTAGCCTTGAGTGCTAATTATCAAGCATTATAAATATGTTGCGCTTTGTTGACAAAACTCATTTTTGGCTTTAAGGGGGGGTTTCTATCTACCACTTTAAATTAGGTTCGAGTATGGCAATATGAAAGCCTTTTCTCACATCAATACTCAAATACTTAGTTTGCACGTTTTGCCACTGCTGCCAAGCATCGTAGTTTGCTTTTGCTAGTTCAGCTACTAGAGTAGGAATAGAACGCCTAATATTATCGGGTAATGATTGGGTTAAAAACTCTGTTAAAACATTGCTGTCTTGAATCTTGCCAAGAATTTCTTGAATAGCTTTTATATCTTCTAAATAACTAGCATAACTTTCGCCGTAAAACTCGCTAAATACTTCCATTTGATAGCGTAAGCGTTTTGTTTCTTTTCGCAAACTATGCAGAAATTCTCCTTGTTTTGCGAGGATTTTTTCTACAAGTTCTACTTCTACTATTTTGGCATCGCTACCTACTAGCCAGCCTGGATGTAAAAGTAACTTACTTACTTCTGGTAGTAACAAGTCTGGTAATACTTCCTCCATCGGCATTTTAGCAATTTCCTGGTACTCAGGCTGCTGCAACCATTGGTTTAACGACTCTTTTAATAATTTATATTTCTTGCCTGCTATAGTTTCTTTAACTTCCGCTAAAGCATAACGTCGCTGTTTTTTTATATCTACCAAAGCTGTTTCTAAATACTTTTGTTCTTGGGCGGGTAAACTGGGCTTGTAGTTATTTTCTAAAGCAGCGCCTAGTACGTCTAAATCGCGCAAAGATCCTAAAATTCGGGCAATTTTACTAACTTTTCTTTCTGTTGCTGCTTTAGGTAATTGTAAAGCTGGGGAAAATCCGGCGATCGCACTCCTTAAGCGCCTCATCCCCACCCGCATTTGGTGCAAGTCTTCCGGGCTTTTACCCGTAAGTACATCTTTTTCGTGCTTGACAATTTTTTGCAAATGTTTAGCGATCGCCATAGATGCCCAATCGCCTAAAGTTTTTAATTGCGTTTTTTGATCACTGACTACCATGCTACTTAGCCTCTTGAATCACTTAAAGTCTTTAATATTGTTACTAAGTAAGCAAAGTATCAACCCACTTTCAGCTTATATCTTAAGTAATAGTTAAAAAAATTAACTTAATTGATACCAGATAATGCTTGCCAAGGTGGAGTTGTCATGTCTAAAGGTTGAGAAATGCCTAAGTCATAGCGAATCGTTGCTTCTCCGGTGTCTAGTTGCTTGATAAAGGGTGGGCGCGTCCAAATTTGGCAACCACAAGCGTTTTTTGGTTCTTGCAGTTTGTAGCCGCCGTCTGTTGCCTCTAGTTGAAAAAACTCAATATGCCAATGGGCAGGTTCTACACCAATATTACCCTCAGCTTCGTTAGTCCTTACCGTTAAAGGGAAAAAATCAATATCTACAACGTCAGGATTTAACTTACTTTCGCGCACTAATTTTAATACTTGCTGCCAATTATTAACATTGCTGCTAGGTTCTACACCAATAAAGCGCCCACCCCACAACCAGACAAGTTTAGTTAAAATACTTTCTAGGCGGTTGTAGTCGCTTTGCAATAATGCTACATCTTCGGGCAGTAGCAATCGTCCTGGAACGCACCACCAGTAAGCCCAAGAAGTGCTATTGTCTATAGGGATAATACGTTTGACTATTCCTGGGATGCGAAGCCCGTAACCGGGCGCGCTGGCGTTATCGCCTTTTTGCTCTTTAATATCTCCTGATATTGACAATTCTAAACTGTCGGTTAAAGGATGTTCTGGTGCATTCATTATCTCTGATGAAATAAACAAACTAGCTTCATTCACAACAACACTCCTGACAATAAAATTGCTCTTTTTAGAGCTTAGTTCATCTCCTGGGATTAGTAGCATTTTTTATTTTGGTTAACAACAAGTTAAGAAAAACCATGGATTACGCACCTGTATTAAATAAAATAACCCTAAAGTTTACTGGTAGTTTTCAAGCACATCGTCAAGACATTTCTGCTATCCGGCTAACATCAGATAATTATTTATGGTTGGGTTCAGATGAAACTTCAACGATTGAAAGGTTATCTTTTATTGATACTCAAACTTATGCAAATCACAAGCATTTTAATGTAACAGATTTTATTAGTTTGCCAGCCCCCGCCGATGAAGAAATTGATATTGAAGGCTTGGCGGAAAATGACTATTATTTATGGTTTATTGGCTCTCACAGTTGGAAGCGTAAAAAAGTTAAAGAAGATAAAAATGACGAAAAAAATATTAGTAGATTAACCAAAGTAAAAACTGAGCCAAATCGTTATTTAATAGGGCGGATACCCTTAATTGATGGAGAGTTGGTCAAATCTGCTCCTCATCCAGAAAAGCCAGAAATCAAGTTAACGGCGGCAAAATTGGAAATAACAAGTCTTGGTAACTTACTAATAGATGCTTTGGTAAATGATGCTCATTTAGGTGCCTTTGTCCAAGCTACTATTCCAGGTAAAGAAAACGGTTTTGATATTGAAGGATTAGCAGTACATGGTGATCGCATATTTTTGGGTTTGCGCGGCCCAGTGTTACGCGGTTGGGCGGTAATGTTAGAAATTGAATTAGAAGCAAATGGTACAGATTTATTAAAGTTAAAAGCGGGGCAATATAAAAAGTATTTTATTAACTTAAATGGGCTAGGAATTAGAGATTTATGTTTGCAGGGAGAAGACTTATTAATCTTAGCCGGGCCAACAATGGATTTAGATGGGCCGGTAAGAGTTTATAAACTAGAAAAGCTTGCACTTTTACAAGAAAATGTATTGCATAAACCCACCCAAATATTAGAAATTCCCTATGGAAATGGTAACGAACACGCCGAAGGCATGACGCTAATTACAGATACGGAAACACCTTCAATATTAGTTGTTTATGACTCCCCCGCGCCGGAAAGATTGGTAGGAGTTAGTGATGTAATGGCGGATGTCTTTAAACTTTAGAGATTGGTAGAAATTGCTTGTACGGGGCAAGTAGGTATACACTGTTCGCAGACTATACAACGCGATCGCAAAAAAGCCAACTGGAAAGTTTCGGGATTAATAGTTAACGCTTCGGTAGGACAAACCCCCGTACACAAACCACAGTCTACACAAACATCTCTATCGATCACAATTTCCGCTAAAGTCTGAGATACGCCAATGTTTTGCGATCGCATCCAGTCAATAGCCGCATCTAGCTGATCGATATCTCCAGATAATTCTAATACCAGCTTTCCGATTTGATTTGGCGCTACTTGAGCGCGAATAATATTAGCAGCAACGTTGTAATCTTTAGCAAGTCTATAGGTGACAGGCATTTGGATAGTACGTTTGGGGAAGGTTAAAGTTACTCGTTTTTTCACAGGGATTTACTGAGGTAAAATAAATAAGATACTTAATAAGTTGTAATAAAATCTTTTATGGCTACAAATATAAAACCTACACCCGAAACAACTATCGGGACAAAAGTTAGAAATTTAATAATTGTTTTAGTTGCCGTTGCTCTGAGTGTAGCTTTATTTTTGGGCTTGCGAACGAATAGCAACGAGGTTTCTTTAACATCTTTAGCCGAAAAATCTACACCTTTAGAAGTTGCTATCAGTAATGGTAAACCAACTTTGATGGAATTTTATGCTAACTGGTGTGGTAGCTGTCAAGCAATGGCTCCAGATATTGCTCAATTAGAGAAAGAGTATAACAAATCAGTAAATTTTGTAATGCTGAACGTGGATAATACAAAATGGTTGCCGGAAATATTGCAGTATCGGGTAGATGGGATTCCGCATTTTGTATTTAGTGGTAAGGATGGAAAAGAAGTCGCCCAAACCGTAGGCAAGCAACCCTATGATATTATGAGCAGCAATTTAGAGGCTTTGATTGCCCAAACGCCTTTACCTTACGTTCAAAGTAACCAGGGAGCGGTTTCTAAGTTTACTGCACCCGTTGCACGTAGTGGAAACAACTCTGACGATCCGCGTTTGCATGGTAATCAAGTAGTTAATTAATTGGGATCTTTTTCAAGAGTGGCGATCGCTTGTTTTGGAAAAATTACTACAAAATAAATCATCCAAGTTAGTACAGGGATGGCGACAAGAATTGTTACCCAAAGTTTACTTAGCAGCACCCAGCTACCACTAATTAGTAAAATACTTGTCAGGATTATTGACCAAGGCTGACACCACCAAGGCTTATAATCCCAAATGCTCGGAGTTTTTTGAGTCATAGTCAAAGAAATTAAACGTTGCTAGTTGTCGTATTCTAGAAGTTTAGGCAGACAAATAGTTAAAAAAAATTGATTAACAGGAATTTTTTAGATGGCATCGCCCCCAAAGATAATTGTTGTAAGTAATGGTAAAGGCGGTGTGGGTAAAACTACAACAACTATGGCATTGGCGAGTATTTTGGCAGAAAAGTACAAACTGTTAGCCGTTGACGCTGATAGTCAAGGAAGTTTTACTTGGTGGGTACAACAAAGTAAAAAAGGTATAGGCTTCGATCTAGCTCAAGAAACCGATCCGCGATTATTAGCGAATTTGAGAAACGTTGTAGGCTACGATCTAATCATAGTAGATACACCACCAGCCTTGAGTTCTGAAACTTTAGCCGCCGTTATCCCTGCGGCGGATTATTTGGTTTTACCTACGCCGCCAGCGCCAATGGATTTGGCGGTTTTGGTAGAAACCGTTAAACGTGCGATCGCGCCAGCGAAAGTCGCCCATCGTGTACTGTTAACGAAAGTGGACACGCGCAGTTTGGGGGAAGCACTGGAGGCACAAAAAACACTCAGGGAACTTGGAATTCCTGTCTGTACGGCGTTTGTAAGAGCTTACAAGGCTCACGAACGAGCCGCCTTAGAGGGGATGACAATTACTCAGTGGCGGGGGAGCAATGGACGAGAAGCAGAGGCGGATTATCGCCGGGTAGTAAACGAAATACAGCGAGATTGGAGGAAGTAATGGTTAGAAAACGAATTGGGGATATGTTACGGGAAGAAGTCAAAGAGCCTGTAGCCAGAGAAGACGCACCAGTGACAGCAGAAACTAGCAACCAAACAGAACCAGAAAATGGAGAAGTTAGCGAACAATTGCAGCCTGTAAATATTCCTGCAACTAAAAGCAAAAGCTCTACAGAACTAGAAACTACCATCGATGAGTTAAAAAAACAATTGCAAGCCGCTCATAAAACAGAAACCTCTTTACAAACACAAATTACCGAATTGAAGTCACAACTTCAAGAACAAAAAAAATTAGTTAAAGAGTTACAAACTCAAGTATCCCAAGGACAACAGCTTAAAACTGAGCTAGAAGAAGCAAAAAAAACTATCTTAAAACTTGCGGAAGTTAGTTCTAAACCAACGGCAAAAGCTAGTCCAGCTAAACAAGAAACTCTAGCAAGAGCAACGTCTACTCGCGCCGAAAAATTACCTAATTATTCCGATCCTTCGGAGCGCCCAAATACAACTCTTGGCAACAAAGATATTGGCTGGTTTGACTAGGTAAATAAAAAAATAGCGATCGCACTTCTATAGTTCCGCGTTTAGTAAAGGCGATCGCATTTTAATCATTCAATTCAAAATTAACCTTGTTGTACAAGTCTTTTAAAGAAATCTGCAAGGAAATCGAGCTTAAAGAAATCGCTTCATCTTCAGTGTTATATACCCGCAATTCCCAGCGTTTTTCCCCAATTTTGACGTACTGTTCTACATAAGTGCGAGTTTGGTCAATTAGTAAGTATTCCTGAAAACTAGGGATGGTGCGATAGTCTATAAATTTTGCTTGGCGATCGTATCCTTGGGTAGACTTTGATAAAACTTCAGCAATAATTAAAGCATTGGTAATTGTATCGGTGCGATTAGAGAAATATTGTGTCCCACCAGCAATAACCATTACGTCAGGATAAGTATAAATTTGCTTATCAGGTATCCACAGGCGTACATCTCCCATAAAAACCTTGTAATCTTGCTGTTTAAAAGCAAAATTTAGCTCTGTACTTAAATTTAGGGCAATTGTGTTGTGATTTGTTGAACCTCCAGTCATGGGAAAAATTTGTCCGTTATTGTATTCACTTTTGTACTCGGCTTTTTCCTCTAGTTCGAGGTATTCGGCGGGAGTGTAGGATTGCACAGTTGCTACTTGCATAATTTTTATTGCTTTAATATAGTTACAGGTAAAGGCGATCGCATCTTAATCATTCAATTCAAAACTAACCTTGTTGTATAAGTCTTTTAGCGAAACCTGCAAACCAACGGAGTTTAGAGAAATTGCCTCATCTTCAGCTTTACACTCTTTTAATTCCCAACGGTTTTCTCCAGTTTTGGCATACTGCTCTACATAAATGCGAGTTTGGTCAATTAGCAAGTATTCTTGAAAACTAGGGATGGTGCGGTAGTCTGCAAATTTTGCTTGGCGATCGTATCCTTGAGTAGACTTTGATAATACTTCCGCAATAATCAGGGGATTGGTGATTGTATCGGTGCGATTAGAAAAATATCGTGTTCCACCTGCAATAACCATCACATCAGGATAAGTGTATATTTGCTTATCGGGTATCCAAAGACGCACATCTCCCATATAGATTTCGTAGTCTTGCTGGCTAAATGCACCATTTAGAGCAAAGCTTAGATTCAGGGCAATTTTATTGTGATTTGTCGATCCGCCAGTCATAGGAAAGATTTGTCCGTTAACATATTCGCTCTTGTACTCGGCTTTTTCCTCTAATTCGAGGTATTCGGCGGGGGTGTAGGACTTTTTGGTTGTTACTTGCATAATGGGGAAGTGCGATCGCTAATTTTTAACTATTATCTCTTTTACTAAAGCTGCAAGTCTCTCCGCACTATCAACAATTGCAATGCTTTTTGATTTTTCTGCCATTATTTGCAACTGTTGCGGGGAATTTAGCAAATTCATTACTTTACTTTCTAATAACGGTTGTGTTAACTCGGCTTGATTGAACACCAACGTCGCGCCAGCTTTTGTAAACACCTCTGCGTTAAAGAATTGATGATCTTCCGCCGCGTAAGGATAGGGAATTAAAATTGCTGGAGTTCCGGTTACTGCTAATTCCGTTAAACTCGCCGCACCAGCACGACTAATTGCTAAAGAAGCTCTATTTAATAAAGCTGCCATATTGTCATAAAAAGGCAGAGTTAAATATTGAGGATGCTGCAAACTCCCAGCATCGGGATCTTTATCGCCTGTTAGATGCACAACCCAAGCACCCGCAGCACACCAAACGGGGACGCACTCGCGTACTAATTTATTTACTGCTACCGCGCCTTGAGAACCCCCAAAAACGACAATTAACGGTACATTTTCGGGAATGGGTAGTTCTAAAGGTAATTGCTGGGAGCGAAATTGCGATCGCACGGGTGTACCTGTATAGATAGTTTTTACCCCAGGTAAACGCTTTGCGGCGCTTTCAAATCCGATCGCAACTACAGTACAAAAACGGCTAAAAGTACGGGTAACTTTGCCAGGTAAAGCATTAGATTCATGGAAAATTACTGGTATTCCCAGAAGTCGCGCCGCAATCACCGCCGGAGCGGAAATATAGCCACCTGTGGTAAATACACCTTGAAAATTACCTTGTTTTAACAGCTTTCGGACTTCAAAAATTGACCCGACTAAGCGAGTTAAAATTTTAAAAGTACCAAACCCTAATTTTTGCTGAAAACCCTCAATAGTAACCGTATTTAATGGATACTGAGACGGTACTAATTGAGTTTCTAGCCGATTGGGAACACCCAACCACTCAATTTGATAATCGCTTAATTGTTCCGCTACTGCGATCGCCGGAAATAAATGTCCACCCGTACCGCTTGCAGCAATTAGTAATCGTATCGGTGTTACCATCTAGTTTTTACCTTAATTGCTTTAAAATCGAACAACTAACCAAGCTATCATTTATGCGAACCGTTCTAAATTTTTCTCACAAAAACCGCTTAGTTTCTATTAGCTTAGGATTGCTGACTCTAGCTTTAGTTACAATAAGCGATCGCACTATTGCCGCACCGCCAGCTACCGCACCGCCACAGTTGCAAAATATGCTAGTTCAAATTGACGCGGCGGCTAACCAAAAAGATATTCAAGCCGTAATGCAGTTTTACAGTCCAACTTTTGCTCATACTGATGGTTTAACTTACCAAGATTTAGAAAAAGCTTTAACGGCGTTGTGGAAGCAATATCCCCAACTAAAATATGAAACCAAGTTACAGTCTTGGCAAGCTGAAGGCGATGGTATTGTCGCTGAAACCGTGACAAATATTACTGGTACGCAAACCCAAGACAGCCGCAATTTAGCTCTCAAAGCCACAATTAGAAGCCGTCAGCGCTACGAGAATCAAAAAATTGTCAGACAAGAAGTTTTAGCAGAGCGCAGCCAATTAAGCACCGGAACAAAGCCGCCAACCCTCGATATTAAACTACCACAAAGCGTTAAACCTGGTCAGCAGTATAACTTTGATGCTGTTGTCCTTGAGCCATTAAAAGATGATTATTTACTAGGAGCAGCCATTGAGGAGGCTGTAGCACCTGGTCAATATTTTAGTCCTACTCAAGTAAAACTAGACTTGCTCCCGGCGGGTGGATTGTTTAAAATTGGTCGCGTTCCAATGGGAGGAAGCGATCGCTGGTTATCGGCGGTAGTAGTGCGGGGAGACGGTTTAACTCAAGTAACTCAACGCCTCAATGTCCTAGGAGGCACGACTAATCCTCGTCCTAGTGGTAGGAGGTTGAATATTAGATAAAGAATGGGGAGATTTAATATACTTTTCTCCCTTGTATTTTTTAAATAAACTATGATCTCACTTCAAAATCAAACTGTTTTAATTACTGGCGCTAGTAGTGGAATTGGTGAAGCTTGCGCTAGAGTGTTTGCTGAAGCTGGCGCAAAGTTGATACTCGTAGCCAGACGGAAAGAGCGTCTAGAAGAGTTAGCCAAAGAACTTAGTCATACTTTAGTTCATTGTTTAGCGCTGGATGTATGCGATCGCACTGCTGTTGAATCTGTTTCTACAGTGTCAGCCGTTGATATTTTGATTAATAATGCTGGTTTAAGTCGCGGCTTAAACAAACTCCAAGAAGGGGAGTTTCAAGACTGGGAAGAAATGATCGACACAAATATTAAAGGCGTACTTTACCTAACGCGCTGTATTGTACCGGGAATGATTAGCCGGGGTAGAGGTCATATAGTGTTTCTTGGCTCAACGGCAGGACACCAAACTTATCCTAATGGTAATGTTTATTGTGCAACCAAAGCGGCAGTTAGAGTAATTTCTGAGGGGTTGAAACAAGACCTTTTGGGAACTCCGGTAAGAGTCAGCAGCGTAGATCCGGGATTGGTGGAAACGGAGTTTAGTCAAGTGCGCTTTCGTGGGGATAGCGATCGCGCTAAAACTGTCTATCAAGGACTTACACCTTTAACACCGATGGATGTTGCCGAAGTCATACTTTTTTGCGCCACCCGTCCACCTCACGTCAATATTAGCGAAGTATTACTAATGCCTACCGATCAAGCAGGTTCAATGCTATTTAATCGCCAAACTTAACTTTATGCAAACTCAACTAACGGCAATTAATACCGCCAAAATCCTAACGAGTGTCTGTTTAATCGGTTTTGCTGTGGTTTTCGGAGTGCAGGATTTACGACAGGTAATTTATCTATGTCTGCATATTAGCTATTGCGCTTGGTGGCTGTTGGAACAGTGGTTTTATCCGGCGCGAAAGCAGATGTTTAACGAGCCTGTAGGGGTTTTAGGATTTATTTTTAGTTTAGTATTTGTGGGGCTTTTGTACGCCTTGCCAGGTTATTTAGCTTTTACAAATCCTGTACCGCTATCATTTACCGCTACTGCGATCGCTTTACCACTATATATTTTTGGCAGCTTAATCAACACTAGCGCTGACGTACAAAAAATGACCGCAAAGCAAGAAGGCGCAAAGCTTGTTAGCGATGGAATTTGGCGCTTTTCCCGCAACATTAACTATTTTGGCGATCTGATGCGTTATCTAAGTTTTAGCGTGGTGGCAGGTTCAATTTGGGCTTATATAGTGCCAAGTGCGATCGCTTTACTATATCTGCAACGCATTTCCCAGAAAGAACAGACAATGGTAGAAAAGTATGCAGAATATACAACCTATCAGCAATCTAGCCGTCGCTTAATTCCGTTTATTTGGTAATAGTGCGAGCGCTCTTAGGCTTAAAATTGCGAGTTTTGATCTCAAAGTTCCCACCGAGGTTAAGTAATAGAGTTCAATAGGCAATTGTTTAAGTCTAAAAGCCAAAGTTTTGTGTGTGAAAACTTACATTTCAAGCTTTTAATGTGAAGGATAGAGTTTTAAGTGGGAATACTAAAATTTAGATTCTGCTTTGTCTGGTCTTAACACTTGTCACTGAGAAAATTACTATGAGTGCTTTTGAAACCTACATTCGACATTTACAGGAAATTCGGGCAACGGGGGCAGCCGTTAAGGAAACTTCCTATTATGGGGCTTTAGAGCAATTGTTGAATGAGTTGGGTAACACCCTGAAGCCGAAAGTGCGCTGCGTGATGCAGTTGAAAAATATTGGCGGGGCGGGAATGCCTGACGGGGGTTTGTTTGTTGCTAGTCAGTTTCAAAGAAAAACGGGGGATACTCCAATCAATCCCACGAATCCAGAGCGGGGTGTAGTTGAAATTAAGGGAACGGGGGATGATGCCTGGGTAGTTGCAGAAACGAAGCAGGTTTCTAAATATTGGGACAAGTATCGTCAGGTGTTGGTGACAAATTATCGAGATTTTGTGCTGATTGGGCAGGATGGGAACGGACAACCTGCAATGCTAGAAACCTATCGTTTAGCCAAAGATGAGGCTGAGTTTTGGCAGAAGGCAAACAATCCTAAACAGTTTGCTCAAGAGCAAGAAGAACAGTTAACTGAATATTTGAAGCGGGTGATGCTTCAGTCTGCCAGTATTGCCACTCCGAAGGATCTTGCTTGGTTTTTGGCTTCCTATGCTAAGGATGCAAAGGCACGAATTGAGAAAACTGATTTACCTGCTTTAGAGTCGCTGCGAAAGGCGTTAGAGGAAGCATTAGGAATTACGTTTACGGGAGATAAGAAAGATCCGAAGAAGGGAGAGCGGTTTTTTAAATCTACGCTGGTTCAAACGCTGTTTTATGGTATTTTTTCGGCGTGGGTATTGTGGCAAAAGCAAAACGTCAAGGGAGATTTCAACTGGAAAGAATCAGCTTGGTATTTGCACGTTCCGATGATTCGGGCGTTGTTTGAAAAGGTAGCAACGCCAACTCATCTTGGCAAGCTGGATTTAGTAGAGGTGTTGAACTGGACGGGGGAGGCTTTGAATCGGGTAGACCGGGAAGCATTCTTTTCTAAGTTTGAGGAAGGGCAAGCTGTTCAGTATTTCTATGAGCCGTTTTTGGAAGCGTTCGATCCAGAGTTACGCAAAGAGTTAGGGGTTTGGTATACGCCACCGGAGATTGTGCAATATATGGTGGCGCGGGTTGATACGGTGTTGCGCGAAGAATTGCAGATTGAAGATGGATTAGCTGACCCTAATGTATATATTCTTGACCCTTGTTGTGGAACGGGGGCGTTTTTGGTGGAAGTATTGCGACGAATTGAAGCCAATTTGCAGGATAAGGGACTAGGAGCGCTAGTTGGTTCGCAATTGAAAGAAGCAGCCATGAAGCGGGTGTTTGGCTTTGAGATATTGACGGCTCCGTTTGTAGTGGCACATTTGCAGTTGGGATTAGTGTTGCAAAATTTAGGTGTGCCGTTGAGTGATGAGCAGGAACGAGTAGGAGTGTATTTGACGAATGCGTTAACCGGATGGAAACCACCTGATGAGGAGGGAAAACAAAAACTTCAGCAGCTTGCTTTTACGTTTCCAGAACTTAAACTTGAACATGATGCAGCAGATCAAGTTAAGCAAGAAAAACCAATTTTAGTTATTCTTGGAAATCCTCCTTACAACGCTTATGCAGGAGTAAGCCCTGATGAAGAACAGGGTTTAGTAGAACCTTACAAGGCAGGATTAATTTCTGAATGGGGGATCAAAAAATTTAATCTTGATGAACTTTACATTCGTTTCTTCCGGCTAGCCGAACAAAGGATTACTGAGAGAACACAAAAGGGAATTGTTTGTTATATTTCTAGCTTTTCGTATCTGAGCGATCCATCATACGTTGTCATGCGAAAGCGTTTTTTAAATGAGTTCGATAAACTCTGGTTTGATTGCATGAATGGGGATAGTAGAGAGACAGGCAAGATAACCCCAGAAGGTAATCCCGATCCTTCGGTCTTTTCGACAGAATACAACCGTGAAGGAATTCGGGTAGGAACAGCAATTGCTTTAATGGTTCGTAAGGAAATCCGGGATGAGAATTCAACTACCAAATTTCGCCATTTTTGGGGAGTTAATAAGAGAAAAGAATTACTAGAGCATTTAACCAAACCAAATATCGATCTAGATTACCAAACGACGGCTCCATCTATAAGTAATCGATTCTCCTTCCACCCTTCTGATGTTGCTTCACACTATCTAGGATGGGCTAAATTAACTGAGTTATGTAGCGAAGCTCCGATTAATGGATTATTTGAGAAGCGTGGCGGAGCATTAATCGACATCGATAAAAATGCTCTCTCACAAAGAATGGAGGTATATTACAACTCTGATGTCAGTTGGGAAACACTTCGATTGTTAAAAACTGGGTTAACTAAAGAAGCTGCTGGATTTGAGCCTAAGAAAGTTAGAAATAAGGTACAAAATGCAGAGATTTATAGCCTAGAGCGAATTCATAAATATGCAGTTCGTCCTTTTGATATACGTTGGTGTTATTACAGTAGTGTTAGTCCTTTGTGGAATCGGTCAAGACCAACTTTTTACGCACAGCTTTGGAATGGTAACTCTTTTTTAATGAGTCGCCCTGCTGGTGCAGCCAGTATAGAAGGAGTTCCTTTATTTTTTTCAAAAGTTATTGGAGATAACGATTTTCTCAGAGGTCATGCGTATTACTTTCCATTACGACTACGTTCTGCCAGCCTTGCAAAAACGGATCGTTCAATTCATCAAATGAAAATTGAAGGGCTTGTAAGTGAAGAAAACCTGAAAAATACTGCAAATCTCTCTACTACTACTCGTAATTATCTAGTTTCTTTGGGTATGTTAGATCCAGACAGCGACCCTGAGATGGCTGCATTAATTTGGATGCACGCTCTAGCAATTGGTTATTCACCTGCTTATCTAACAGATAATGCTGATGGAATTCGCCAAGACTTTCCGCGCATCCCACTACCCGATCGCCGCGAAACCCTAATTGCCTCTGCAAATCTCGGTCGTCAAATCGCCGCACTTCTCGATCCAGAAACCCCTGTTGCGGGTGTCACTTCTGGTAAACTTCGCCCGGAAATAAAAACCATTGCCGTTGTATCCCGTGTTGTTAAAGGCAACCTCGATCCCAATATTGACTTTGCATTAACCGCAGGTTGGGGTCACGCTGGGCAAAATGGGGTAACAATGCCTGGAAAAGGAAAGATAGTCGATCGCGCCTACACCCTTGAAGAACAAAACGCGATCGCAGAACTCATAGAGCAACTTGGCTCTACCCATGATATTTACCTCAATGACATTGCCTACTGGAAAAACATTCCCGATCGCGTATGGAATTATACGATTGGCGGATATCAGGTAATTAAGAAATGGTTGAGCTATCGGGAACAGGCATTGTTGGGGCGATTTCTTAAACAAGAAGAAGTCATTGAAGTTACGCAAATGGCAAGACGCATTACAGCAATTTTGTTGCTAGAACCTGAATTAGATGCCAATTATCAAGCGGTGAAACAATCAACCTATCCTTGGATAGTCCAGAAGTAATTAACTATCAAGGAAAGTGCAATGTCTGCAATTACATTAAATACAAGCTAACTTGAAGAAACACTTAAAACCATTGCTAGTTTGATAAATTTAACTCATGCCATAAAACTAAAAGCAGAGGAAGATTACTGTTGCATGGTTAATCAAATATTCCTAAAGCATACAGATGAAGTGCGATCGCACTTTTGTTTTAAGGTAAGGCGATCGCACTTAAAAAATATGTCCTTAATGGTGAGTTACATAAGTTCTCAATACATCGTTAATTAGAGTCTGATAGCCTTTTTCTGTGGCGTGACTTCTAAACCATTCCAAAACTTCTGTGTCAATCCTGATGCTAATTTGTTCCGTTTTTGGTTTACGCTGCACCAGTTTGGCTTT
The DNA here is from genome assembly GCF_000332075.2 of Synechocystis sp. PCC 7509. Lineage (NCBI taxonomy): Bacteria > Bacillati > Cyanobacteriota > Cyanophyceae > Synechococcales > Merismopediaceae > Synechocystis > Synechocystis sp. PCC 7509. The sequence continues at coordinate 1,669,774 of NZ_ALVU02000001.1, forward strand.
TTTGAAAAATTCTTCATCTAAGGGCGGAATATCAGAATAATCAATATTTTCATCAGACATTGATTTAAGTTCTTCTGCCCTTTCCTTGCTCATTAGAGTTATTTCATCAATCTGTTTGCGTACAATACTCATAGTAAAGTTTTTCTTCTTGTTTATTGGCTCTACGGGCTGAAATCATCCTAATTCTTGCTTCTCGTTCAGTATAAACAACGGTCAAAATTATCATCTGACTATTTCTACCAATTCCAATTAACCTAACTTCCCCATACTCAAATCGAGTATCAACGATTTCATATATTGGATAGTAAAAAACTTCGGCAGCTTCTTCAAAACTAATCTGATACTTTCTTTGGTTAGCTTTGTTTTTGTCTTCGTCCCATTCAAACTCCATAATGTGTATATACAAAACAGTATAGACATTATATAAAGCGATCGCACTTTTTCACTATTGCAACAATCAAGGCGATCGCACTATAATTTTTGAAACCATGCGATCGCGCTTTTATTATTCCACCATAACTACTAGCCTAGTTAGCTAAGGTGCGATCACCTTTTAATTCTGTACAATGACAAAATTAACTATTGTCTACTCTTCGGGATACGGTGCAAGTAGTTACAATTTACAAAGCTACTCAGAAAGGTAAAGGACAGCAACTTTTAAAGGAGGGATTTCTGCCTGACAATTTTCCGTACAGTCCACCTAACGCTGATGGAAAATGCTATTTCGCTGCTCCAAATAGCAGAAGTCTTGCAGAGGAATACAACAAATATTACAAAGACGGAATTATAGAAGTTACAATTGATCGAGAAGCCTATGATGATTACTTTAGGTCGCTTGAAAGACCTTATCAAGGTGGAGGGCAAATCGAGTTACCAATTCCTCACAGTCTATTTTCTATATTAAATAAATTTCCAAGAGTGTTAAAACTACAGTAATTTTATGAGTAATAGTTTTTGGAACGAAGTAAAGGCTAAATATCGCCTTGGGGAACTAATACACGGTAAGGTTGAGCGTCACTTTCCTTTTGGCATTTTTGTTGATATTGGTGACGAGAATGTTAGAGGAATTGTCCAAATTCCAGACTTTGTAGATACCGGAGACATGACCCCAGAAATGTATCCTGAGATTGGCTCACCGATAGGCGCAGTCGTCATTGGCTATACCGAAGACGATCGCAATCAAATTTGGCTGAGTGTGAAACCTAGCGTATTGCAAAGAGCGCTTGTAAAGCTAAAAATTCCAGCTAGTAGCGAGAGAAGTCTGTAGTTTTAACTGCAATAATAAAGGCGATCGCACTAGCTCAATAGATGATTCTTAACTTTGCTGGTAAATATTAATTGTAAAAGCCTTCACCTTGACTCAACTGAGTTAGTTCTTGCAAACTTTGCCGACGTTCTAAACCTCTTTGCTGTTTATATGCCATCAAATCTTTAAACTGAATGCGTTGATGAGAACCAGCTTTTATATAAGGAATTTCCTCTTGTTCTAGAAGTCCAAGCAGAAAGGAGGATGAGACATTTAAGATATCTGCGGCTTGTTGTAATGTTAGTTCGCAATCGAGCGGTACTAAAGATACTGCTTGACCAGATGCCATAATATGAATTGCTTGACGCATTACAGAGTAAACAGCATCGGGAATAAAAATTTCTTTACCGTCTGTTCCTACTAATTTTGCTGGAGAAATTGCAGAGCTTAAAATTGAATCTAAGTGCTGGATACTTTCTACTTCCTTTTCTGTCGCAAATATTAGCTCTGTCATAAAATTTTATTATTAGGCTTAATTTACGGATAACTTTATTATAAAATACAAGCCCCTATACTTCTACTGTAAGGTGCGATCGCACTCTTGTTTTAAGGTAAGGCGATCGCACTTAAAAAATATATCCTTAATGGTGAGTTACATAAGTTCTCAATACATCGTTAATTAGAGTCTGATAGCCTTTTTCTGTGGCGTGACTTCTAAACCATTCCAGCACTTCTGTATCAATTCTGATGCTAATCTGTTCAGTTTTTGGCTTACGCTGCACCAGTTTAGCTTTTTTGAAAAATTCTTCATCTAAAGGCGGAATATCAGAATAATCAATATTTTCATCAGATATTGATTTAAGTTCTTCTGCCCTTTCCTTGCTCATTGGGGGTATTTCATTAATCTGTTTGCGTACAATATTCATAGTAAAGTTTTTCTTCTTGTTTATTGGCTCTACGGGCTGAAATTATCCTAACTCTTGCTTCTCGTTCAGTATAAACAACGGTCAAAATTATCATCTGACTATTTCTACCAATTCCAATTAACCTAACTTCCCCATACTCAAATCGAGTATCAACGGTTTCATATATTGGATAGTAAAAGACTTCGGCAGCTTCTTCAAAACTAATCTGATGCTTTCTTTTGTTAGCTTTGTTTTTGTCTTCGTCCCATTCAAACTCCATACAATGTATATACAAAACAGTATAGACATGATACAAGGCGATCGCACTCTCCACAAATACAACATAAAAGGGATTACTCTATCTAAAGCGATCGCACTAGAGTTGATATCATAGTAGTCATCAAATCAGTCATCAGTGTATGTCAACAAAGAAAATAGTCCGAACTACTCTAGCCTTGCCGGATGACCTACTAGCAGCCACCGATAGGGCGGTTCAAGAAGGTAAAGCCCGTAGCCGCAATGAGTTTGTAGCTATAGCATTGCGACATGAGCTTGCGGCTCTTAAACGCACTGAAATTGATGCTGCTTTTGCTCTTATGAGCGATGATGAGCAATATAAATCTGTTGCCGTTGCGATCGCCAATGACTTCTCTAGCGCCGACTGGGAAGCCTTAAAGCTTAGTGAAGCATGATACGGGGCGAAGTATTAGAGCAACTAAACCAAGCATTACTGATTGCTTTAGACTTGTTTGGTGAAGGGTAAACATTTTAAAAGTTGAAAAATAGATAAGCTTGCTAATTAGTTAAAGTGCGCTCGCATTGCGGTTGAAATTGCAATTAAACTTTATGCAGATATAATATTGACAATCAAGCTGCGGTTTTTCTACGGGCTTAAACTCCACCAATGCCTACAACTGAAGAATTTGCTAAAACTAGCTGGGATTGGCAATTGTCGCTATTCCAACAACAATTAGGCGAATGGATAGAATTGCAACTTTCGCGCTTTAACTCGACTTTACCAGAGGTTTTACCGCCCGATTGGTCGCTAGATGCCCCTTGGCTAGTAGATTTAATTAAGGGCCTAATTTGGCTAATAGCGATCGCAATTACAATTTGGCTACTATGGCAACTTTGGAAAATACTAGAACCATTAACCTACTCTTGGCGCGGACGCAAATCGAATAAACTAGCAGATAGCGCAAATATGCCTCAATTAGCCGTAAATCAATGGCTAGAAAAAAGTCAGGGTTATTTTGCTCAAGGTAATTATGCGGAAGCTTGTAGATGTTTATATCAAGCCACCTTACAACACTTGCACGATCGCAAGATTATTACTCATCAATTTAGCCGTACTGATGGCGAATACTTACAACTATTAGCAGAAATCCCCCCATCTCCGGCTTATCAAACAATGCTTGCAACTCACGAGCAATTGTGTTTTGGGAATAAAGAAATTGTGCCAGAAACCTTCGAGGAGTGCAAACAAGCTTACGGGGAGATTTCCAAGCTATGAAACGATCAAATCGTTTGTGGTGGTTGGGGGGAATTGCGATCGCAGTTGTTGTATTACTAACCTTAATTGCTGCTCCCAATACTAGCTATATCAACAATGGCTCAACTTATAACCGCGCTCCCGATGGCTACGGCGCTTGGTATGCTTATATGCAGGCACAAGGTGTAAAAATAGAGCGTTGGCAAAAACCTTTTGAGGATTTAAAGCCAAAAAGTGCTGTAACTCTGCTACGAGTTAACAACCAGCTAACAGATTTTGATCTTGATACCGACGAAAAGAAGTGGATAGAAAAAGGTAATACTTTAGTTATTTTGGGAGTAAAAGGAACAGTTACCAAGGCAGATTTTAGCACCTTGCAAAGTTCGCCTGTGGGTGATGTCAAAATTGAAACCAGTAGACGAACTAAGAAAAAAGAGACAATCTTACAATTAGGCGATCGCTTTGGCGCAATTATCTGGAGTCAAAAAGTTGGTAAGGGAGTTGCTATTTTTTCAACTACACCATATTTAGCGGCTAATGCTTATCAAGATTACCCCAGCAATTTTAAATATTTGGCGCAGTTAGTCGGTAAAAATCCACAAATATTTGTAGACGAATATAGTCATGGCTATAGAGATAAATCTATTACCGAAACCGAAAGCGATCGCAACTTGTGGGCATATTTGGCAAACACACCCCTATTACCCCTATTACTGCAAGCTGGAGTTTTATTATTAATCTTAATTTGGGCGCAAAATCGCCGCTTTGGTGCGCTAGAAAGCCTAGAAACGCCAGCAATTGACAACAACATTGCTTACATTCAGGCAATGGCTGGAGTATTAGAAAAAGCCGAATGTAGCGAGTTTATTTTAAGCGTTGTGGGTAAAGAAGAACAATTACAACTGCAAAAAGCCCTAGGATTAGGGAAAATTCCCCTAGAACAGCAAACTTTAGTAGATAATTGGGTGCAGCAAACTAAAAATTCTCCTAGCCAACTGCAACAATTGCTCCATCAGCGATCGCGCTTGAGTAATAAGCAATTGCTAGAGTGGCTGGATAAATGGCAGAAAATGCGCGATCGCCCTTCATCTTAAATCTTTCCCCCTATGAGCGAAAACCACGCTACTTTAAATCGCCTTGGTGAATCTCTTAACCAAGTAGTTGTCGGACAATCTGCCGTAGTACAGCAACTCTTAATAGCGCTTCTAGCAGGGGGTCACGTCATTTTGGAGGGCGTACCCGGAACGGGAAAAACATTGCTTGTCAAGGTTCTAGCAACCCTCGTCCAGGCAGATTTTAAGCGCGTCCAACTCACCCCCGATATATTACCCGCCGATATTACCGGGACAAATATTTTAGACTTTAATAACCGCACCTTTATCTTAAAAAAAGGGCCAGTATTTACTCAAATACTTCTAGCTGATGAAATTAACCGCACTCCACCCAAAACTCAAGCAGCGCTACTAGAGGCGATGGAAGAACAGCAGGTAACATTAGATGGTGAAACTCTACCTTTACCAGAATTATTTTGGGTAATTGCAACGCAAAACTCCTTGGAATTTGAAGGTACATACCCGCTACCAGAGGCACAATTAGATAGATTTTTATTCAAGCTAATAGTAGATTACCCAGACTCTAATAGCGAAAAGCAAATGTTGCTCAATCGTCAAGCGGGGTTTCAGACAAGACGGTTAGATATTGCACAACTAAAAAGCATCGCCACTGTAGAGCAAATTATTCAAGCGCGGGAAGCGGTTAAAGCAATTAAAGTATCGGAAAAAATTATAGATTATTTATTGGAATTAGTAAGAAATACGCGCCAACATCCCGATTTAGCTTTAGGTGCTTCTCCGCGATCGGCGGTAGCATGGTTGCAGTCAAGTAAAGCTAGTGCTTGGCTATCAGGTAGAGACTATGTAACCCCCGACGATATCAAAGTAGTTGCACCGCCATTGTTACGTCATCGGCTAATTTTGAAGCCGGAAGCATTATTAGATGGGTTGATGATAGAAGCGGTAATTGGTTCAATTCTAGACCGAGTAGCTGTACCAAGATAAAGTGTCTAAAAAATGATTCCCTCAAAAAGAACTTATTTATTACTGCTACTGGGAATTGCGATCGCACTATCTATTTATCTAAAAGCTGTTTTCTCTGCTGCCTGTCTTTTGGGTGGATATGATGTCTCAACTGTCTTGAAACAGACAGAAGTTTTGTTATTGCTTTCTATGAAGACTTCTACCTAATGTTGCTAGTGCGTCCCCAACAGGAAAGTCGTAAGGCTGATACTCAAGACTTGAAAAAGGGCGAAATTTTTTATCCCATTGGGCAGTTAAGTTACACAATAGGCGAAACTGTAATGGTGCTGGAGATTGGTTAACACGCTCTACACGCACCTCTACAGCGTTAGGATTTTGGTGAAGAAGCTCAAATACTTCACAGTTTAGGAAACGCGGACAATACCCTACTATGTAATGATCATCAGTGTTTAAAACTAAGGCTTGAGAGTCGTATGGATTTTGAAACTCGTGCGCTAACCACAACTTTTCCTCTGGTTTAAAGCTGTTAATTCGCTCAATAGAACATTTTGGCAAGTGTCGCAGCCCGTGTAAGAAAAAGTGAATATGATATTTGCCATCTTCATCTGGTTCTGGAGAGGGAAATACAGTTAAAGTATCTGTTTTTCGTTGCCCACCACTACGGGCTAGAATAGCAATAGGATCGTCGTCATGCTGAGAAATATTCAACCACTGTACAAAGTCTGCATAATCTGGGCGAGAACGAGGCATCAAACGATTGGCAAGCACAGGAAATAAATAAGTTGACGTATACACTCCCTTTAAATAAGGAAATGATAATAAAGGAGCAAATCCAAACTTTTCCGCTTCTATAACTCCTCGTGTATATACAAATTCATATTTTCCTTCGTCAAAAGTTATACGACCAATAGGAAACCAACAACGGCTTTGTGAATCTTGCCAAGCTAAAAATAGTGTTTTTGGTGCCTTCAAAATAGTTATTCCTTTAAGTTAAGTAGCCGACGTTGGTTATATTCAAGAATTTTTTGAGCGAAATCAATGGCAATGGGGGAGATTCTCTTACTTGGAATGTGGGTAAAAATCTCTAATATATTTGCGCTGGTAATACTGCTAAGGCGCTCCAGCCAAATATTGGTAGCTTTGGGATAAATCCGAGCAACATAGGTAAAAACATCAAAAGTTTTGAGTGACTTCCTATCCTCAAAACTCCGATAAAAGGCAGAAGAACACTTATTCGCGTATGCCTCTACCGAGCTTTGCTGTAATAATTTTTTCTGTCTGTTTGCATCGGATAATTCGCGTCCAAGACTAGAAGCATGGTCATAAGTTGGTGCTAAGTAGATTGTTTCTGTTGCATCAGGCATCATTTCTTTGCTAATGACTCCCCAGTTTTCATGATGGCGATCGCCATTTCCTATCCATGCGTCCAATAACAGATAGCCTACAAATACATCCACTGCTGTTTTAATATTACTAGGTGCAGTCCAAGCAGGAGGCAATTTTATTGACTCGTCTCCTAAAACTTTTAGCACTATATCAATTGTATGTTGCGATGCTCCGTAGGTGGCAGAGGTGTCATAGTTTGGCACAATAGCAAAGAGAAGGTCATTACCATTGACGACGAACTCTCCTTCTTTTTCTTGCAAAAATTTTAGTGAAGCTACGCCGCGCTTTCCCTCCCAAGTCTCTGCTAACTCATACTCAGCGTGTGGTAGTCCTAAAATTTTGCACAATTCGGCTGCAACTTTCTCTGCCCAATCTTCGCCTATATTTGGTCGGGCTTGTTTATATAAATAATCCAGATTCTCATGCTCAAACCAAAACTTAGGCTTAGTTCCTAAGTCTTCATTCTCGCGCAGTTCATAATTTTCTTGGGTAACAACAATAACTTGGTATTCCGACGTGCTTATCATTAGAGAGGAGTGCGTTGCGATCGCTAATTAATACCCTGACCAATATTTCAAGTTAGGCAAATTTATATAGAGTCGTGCTGGAGCGCTATAAAACGTCCTGACTATGGACAAGTTTAAATGTTAAACCTTAAATAAATTCCTTAAATGATTCCCTCCAAAAGAACCTATTTATTGCTGCTATTTGGAATTGCGATCGCACTTTCCACTTCTATGATCTGGAATGTCAAAACCAGCATAGTAATTACATTGATATTTGATGCGATTGTTTTAACCTTGATGGTGGTAGATAGTTTACGCGCCAAACTTTACCGCGTCCAAATTACCCGTACCTTACCGCCGAGATTATCTATTGGGCGAGATAATCCTGTAGTGTTAACCATTACATCAAAAAATCGCCCCGTCGAAATTCAGATATGCGATCGCCCACCCACAGAATTTAAACTTACTCAACCCATCCTAACTACTTCCTTAGCCAGTAATACCACTAGCGAATTAACTTATACAGTTTCTCCAACTAAACGCGGCGAATTTGACTATGGCGATATTCAAGTACGACAATTAGGCAGTTGGAGACTCTCTTGGGACGATTTTAAAATCTATTGCAGCCAAAAAGTTAAAGTTTATCCAGACTTATTAGGATTAAAAAACTTATCAATTCGCCTGACATTACAATCTAGCGGCGCTTTGCGAAAAATGCGTATTCTAGGTATCGGCACAGAATTTAGGGAACTGCGCGATTATGGCAAAGGTGACGATTTGCGCTTAATTGACTGGAAAGCTACCGCTAGGCGCGATCGCCCTTTAATTAGAGTTCTAGAACCAGAACAAGAGCAAACCCTAATTATATTGCTCGATCGCGGACGTTTAATGACGGCTCAAGTGCAGGGATTGAAGCGCTTTGACTGGGGATTGAATGCTACTTTAGCTTTAGCTCTAGCAGGCTTAAATCGAGGCGATCTTGTGGGGGTTGGTGTATTCGATCGTCAAATGCACCTATGGATTCCACCGGATAGAGGACAACACCAATTAAGCCACCTCATCGACCGCCTTACACCTATTCACCCCGTATTGCTAGAATCGGACTATATGGGAGCAGTGACAAACGTAGTTCAGCAGCAAACTAGACGCGCTTTAGTGGTACTTATTACAGACATAGTAGACGGCACCGCATCGGCGGAATTATTAGCCGCAATGGGACGATTAGCGCCGCGTTACTTGCCTTTTTGTGTCACGTTGGGCGATCGCCAAGTAGAAGAAATTGCCCACACTCCCACCCAAAATGTAACCGCGACTTATACTCGCGCCGTCGCCTTAGATTTACTATCCCAGCGTCAACTAGCTTTTGCCAAGCTAAAACAAAAAGGAGTATTAGTATTAGATGCAACCTGCGATCGCATTAGTGAACAAATAGTTGATCGATATCTGCAACTCAAAGCCCGCAATCAACTGTAACGCCTATCTTCTACCTTCAGGAAACGCCCCCGGTTTTACTTGAATAACCTGCGTTTTGCCGTCGCGGTTAATTTCCATTGCTAAAGTAGTTCCGAGTGTTGTAGCTTCAACGTACTGCTGCACCTCCGAAGCCTTTTTAACCGAGGTATTATTGATTTTTTGAATTATATCTCCCTCCCTTAAACCTGACTGCTCTGAAGGAGATTTTCTGATAACTTCGACAATTAATACTCCAGAATTTTGTTTAACATTCAACTTCGTTTCTTGATTAATTTGTTCTTTAGTTGCGCTAGTCAAATCCACCATCTTGATGCCTAAAAATGGATGATCTACGCTACCTTTACTAAACAACTGATTAGCTACACGAGCGGCGGTTTGAATGGGAATTGCAAAACCCAATCCCTGAGCATCGGAACGAATTGCGGTATTTACTCCAATTACCTCCCCTTGAGCGTTTAATAATGGCCCGCCAGAATTTCCAGGATTAATTGCGGCATCAGTTTGAATAAAAGTGACGCGCTTATCGGGAACGCCAACTTGAGCGCTGGATCTATCGGTAGCGCTAATAATTCCAATCGTTACAGTGTTATCTAACCCCAAAGGATTGCCAATGGCGATCGCCCATTCTCCAGGAATCAAGTTATTAGAATTACCAATTCTAACTTGAGGCAAATTACGAGCATTAATTTTCACCGCCGCCACATCGGTAACGGTATCAACGCCTACAACTTTCCCTTCAAAACTGCGCCCATCTTTTAAAGTAACTTGTACTGTATCTGTATCGGCGACTACGTGAGCGTTAGTTAGTAAATGACCATCGGCCGTTAAAATAAAACCCGAACCTGTACCGCGCTCTACTCGCTCATCAGGAATTGGTTGTTCGTCGCCAAAAAAGCGGCGAAATAAAGGATTATCCAAAGCTTCAGGGATTTGATTTGTGACTTTGCGCGTGGCGTTAATTCGTACTACCGCCGGACCCACTTCTTCAACGGCGGTGGCGATAAAATTGCGATCGCGCTCTTGAATAATTCCCGCCGTAACGCTTCTGTCTACTGGGGAATTAGTTGGGGGTTGGATTACTGGTACAGTCCTGAGTTGCTGAAATGGTTGTTTTGGTATAAGCAAATAGCGACTACCGACAACTCCTGCACCACCGCCAATAACCAGTAAAGTCAGAGAAAAAGCCAACTGTTTTAAAGAGATACCCATATTATTTGCTGCTTTCTAAGCGTAATGCAGATAGTGACATCTCCCAACGCTAAGTATTAAGAGTAATATAGCGCGGGCTTCTCAACTTACGCAGGAGACGACGACGTTATCACCTATTAGCTCAGTTTCTGGTTTAAAGCTATAGATGCTAAAGGCGATCGCACGGGAGTATTTGGGTAATAGCTGGCAATTAAAGCCACCATTAACCACCAAAGGGTATTAATCTCAGGACGATACCAAACAGTGTCTACGGCTCCATGAGCCAGCATACCGATAATAATTGCCGTTGCCCCAATTAACCAAAAACCTTCACGACTTCTTGTTTCCCGCATCCGCATCAATTGCACCCAAGCTTGATTTAAGGTGACGACCAGTAACCACAGGAAACACGCCAACCCGACAAAACCCGTCTCTACAGCAATTTCTAGCACCACTGAGTAAGCACTTAAAGCTGTAAAACGAGGGCGTTGGTAGAGAGGATAAATTTTATTAAAAGCATTGTTACCAGGGCCGATACCCAGAACTGGGCGATCGCGAATCATCTCAAACACCGCCGCCCAAACATTTTGGCGGAAATTGTTACTACTATCGCCTCTACCCGCAAAAATAGTTAAAACGCGATCGCGCAACGATTCGCTCGCAACTATGGCTGCTAATAATAAAATCCCAAACCCGCCAATCACAATGGCGATCGCCCATTTTCGCCAAAAATGCGGCAAATATTGCGCCCACCACTGACGCAGCAATAATACTAACGCTACCATCGCTACTATTGTGGCAATCCAACCCCCACGACTACCCGTAAAAGCCAAACACGCACCATTAACTAAAAACATGGTTAAAGCTAAAGCTTTTGCCGTCCACCTTTGCCAAGCAAACATGGCTACCAAACTTAAAATTAAGGCAGGTAACAAGTAGCCCGCAAGTAAATTGGGATTACCTAAATAACTATAAACTCGCGTTGCCGTTGCTTGCGTCGAAGTTGGATCGTTCCAAGTTGCTAGGGGTTCTACTTTATCAAACCATTGCTGCACTCCGTACACACTGACAATGAGAGCAACATGAAGATAAACACCAATGACAATTGAGCGCAGCCGAGGCCGTCGCATTACCCGCGCTGACAAGGCAAATAGCACTAAATAAGAAGTTAGCTTCATCAAGCCTGCAAAAGCATCAGCCTTGACAGGAGATAAAGCCGTTGCCACTGTAGCAATTGCCCAATACAGCAATACTAACCAATGAATCGGAGTAGCTTTAGTTTTGGCATCATCTGCCACCGTTAGCAGCAACCAAAAACTAGCACAAGCAAGCAGCAACACTTTGACTAAATCGTTAGAGACAAAAGGCGCAAGTCCGATTACCAAGCTAACTAATAATGCTCCCAAGGGTTCCGACCATTGCATCAACCAACTGCTTTGTCGCCAGTTGCGTAGTAGTCCAATCGGACGGTGGAGGTAGCTGGCATTTTGCCACTGTTGCAGTTGCAAGTTGCCTAGAGTAAATTGTTGCCAAATTGAATTCATAGGAAAAAAAAGCTGGAACTAGATTAAAGCAATAGCATCTTAAATTTACGCCAAACCCAATCTAGCCTCAAAACTATTAAGGGCAGTATTGAAGCTTATTATCCACAAAATTACCAAACTTTGACAGCTAGGAATTATTTTGTGGTAGCTCTAAGTTAGGCAAACTTAATAAATAACGATATCCAGCGTCTGGGGTCAATTCGACCGCTATTTCTCCACCATGCAATTGTGCCAAATGACAACTTAGTGAAAGGCGCAGATCGCTAAGGAAGTGCAATTTTTTTGTAATATGGCTATCAATTTGCTCTATTACTTCCGCATTTAAACTTTCCAAATTCTCTAAAGAGCAACTAACATCGGTTGGTAAAGCAAAATCTTCATATTTGGTTGGCTGATGGACGATCGCCGACTTATCACCAATTGCACTTAATTGAGGATTGTTGAGTGCTGGCAAGCGCTCAAACATTGGTTCAACATCTGTCAAACCATCTCCTAGCCAGGGATGATAGACTGATACAGCAATTTTTTTGTTTTCCATCGAACTAAACACATGGATGCGAATAATGGTGCTAGTGCTAGTCGATTGAATAATGCTAAAGAGCAAATGGTACAGCATTTGTCTCACTTTTTCTTTGTCTATCACCCAAGCACGAGTGCGATCGCGTTCTACAGATAAACGAATTTGTTGTTCTTTACGTTTTGCACTGTCTTCCAAGTTATGGGTGACTTGCTGACAGAGCATTTCAATATCTACTGTAGAAAGATCCAGGTCTTCAATTTTGGTAGTTATAGTTCCTAGTTCCGAAATTTCATTGACTAGCGATAGTAAGTATCGACCGCTTTTTTGCACAATTTCTAGATATTCTTTTTGTTTTGTCATCAAAGGTCCATAAATTTCGCGACTCAATACCGTCGCCATTCCCAAAATTGAGGTTAGAGGGGTGCGCAGTTCTTGAATTAGCTGCTCTAGTAGTTCGAGCTTGACATTTAATGTTTGGGTAATAAATTCTGCGGAAAAAACTATTTTTGCTCGATTAGATTGAGAATTAAGCGATCCCTCGGCGTTCGCTTCTACTTTCTCAGTAATTGATTTTGTTAATAAATCTGCTTTGATAGCTATGGGTTGAGATAATGTTGCCTGATAAGAATTCAACGATTCTGGGTTTAATTTGCGATCGAGCAACCACAGACGTTCAAACTCGCTCATACTCCAACGGGCAATAATTTCTAAACTTTGGATGTCTTTGGCGGTAAAGGTACGCGGTAACTGCTCCATAATGGCGATCGCCCCTAAACAGTTTCCTTGGGTATCAATTAACGGCACTCCCAAATAAGCACGAATGCCATATTGCTGCACCAACATCTTTTGGGTGAACTCTGGCGATAGCAGAGTGTCGTTGATTACCAAAACTTGATGACGTTCTACTACATAGTTGCAAAATGATTCTTCTTTTGGCAACTGCCGCTCTTGAGCAATTTTATTCATCAATCCTAGCCGCGATAAACCTACGGCGGATTTGAACCAATGGCGGTGACGATCAACAATTCCCAATATACAAATTGGGGCATCCAATAATTCCGCCGCCGTTTGAGTTGCTTCCTCAAAAACTGGAATAGTTGTTGTTTGCAGCAACCCTAACTCTGTCAATGCTCTGAGTCTTTTGTTTTCTTGCTCCACTAGCGTACTTTCCGAATTGACTAATCGACCAACTAGCCTATTTCCTGGTTCTACCATCACTTATTCCTACCTTGACACGCGCCAAACAATGTGTATTCAATCTAGACTCATCTTTTCAGCCAATCTATTGCTCTTAAGATTCCCTAAATTAAGTCAAGATGAACATCCTGCGGATAAATTTTGTAAAAAATGTTGCTTTTAATGAGGATTTTTACCGGCAAATTAAGTGATTGAAGGCTGAAAAACGCTATCTGCCTCGATCTTAGAAATTGAAAGAATTTAGTAAAGTTATTTGTAAAAATTTTTACCGGAAAAACGGGTTTAAAGCCCCGTTGCTTCAGCACGGCTTGATATTTTATTGGAGTTATATTCTCCAGTAAATATGTTAAAATAGAGCTATGCTCACACTCACTTATCGCTATCGCATCTATCCCCAAGCCGCCCAACAACAGGAGTTGATTGAGTGGATGGACATTTGCCGCAACGCCTACAACTACGGGCTGCGGCAAATCAAGGATTGGTGCAATAGTCGGAAGTGTCTGATTGATAGATGTTCCATCCGTCAAGAGTACGTCATGGCGGCGGATTTGCCTTTTCCTAACGAGGCAGTCCAACATAGTGCGTTGCCAGGAGCTAAAAAAGAGTTCTCGCGTCTGGCGTTTGTACCCAGTCAAGTGTTGCAACAGACAATTAAGCAGTTGCATAGAAGTTGGGAGGGGTTTCAAAAACTGAGTCATGGCTTCCCGCGCTTTAAAAAGTTTGGGCAATTCAAGTCCTTGCTGTTTCCCCAGTTCAAACAGTCTCCGGTAGTAGGCAACAATTTGTTGCTGCCAAAGCTTGGACTTGTCAAAGTCAACCTGCACCGACCTATCTCTGATGGGTTTGTGGTCAAGCAAGTTCGCATCCTTAAAAAAGCCGATAGATGGTACGCCTCTATCTCTTTGCAGTGCGATGTTAGCGTTCCCGATCCCATGCCACACGGTCACGCGATCGGTGTAGATATCGGACTTGAGAAGTTTCTGGCAACCAGCGATGGAGTTTTGGTAAAACCGCCCAAGTTTTTTAAAAGTCTGCAAAGCAAGCTGAAATTGCTGCAACGTAGACTCAGCAGAAAACAGAAGCGCTCTAAAAACTACGAGAAAGCCAGAATCAAAGTTGCTCTTGTTCACCACCAAATTGATAACACTCGCAAAGACTTTCACTTTAAGCAAGCCCACGCTCTTTGCGGGGCTGGCGATATGGTCTTCATGGAAGACCTGGACTATACCGTCATGGCTAAAGGGATGTTTGGTAAACGTATGTTGGACGGGGGTTTTGGAGCATTCCGAACTATCGTCAAATATGTGTGTTGGAAGACTGGCAAGTTCTTTGGAGTGGTCAACAGCCGGGGGACTTCTCAAGAGTGTCCTGAGTGTGGGGCGACAGTTAAAAAAGACTTGAGCGTTAGAGTGCATAATTGTCCTGAATGTGGTTTCACAACCGATAGGGACGTGGCTAGTGGACTCGTAATCAGAAATCGAGGAATTGAATTAATTGCGGAAAATCTGTGGGGCGGGTTTCCCGCCACAGAGTTTTTCAAGAGAAGTACCGATGGACAGTCGGGAATCGAAAGTGTCTGTGCAGCCGTACTACCGGGGGCAGAGGAAACGAAGCCTAGGCAAGTGGCGAAACCCCGCAAGGGAAAAACCAGAAAATCTAAATTGTGAAGTTTAGAAGCCCCGTACCTTCAGGTCGGGGAGATGTCACCTAAATTTAGGCGCAAAAAGCTAAATAACTTTTCTGGGATAAGTCTAATTTTTAGCTGGACTATTCCAAGCGCTGTGAGATAGCAAAGACGAAATTGCTCTCACACCGCGCAGTTGATTGGATAAAGGTAAGTGACCAATGGGTGCGGTAAGGTTCCAAGTAAATTCATTAGGGTAGCGAGTCCAGTTGTTGCCATCTTTCCAACCAATTTGCACCCAGAGCTTTTCCCAGTTTTTACCACTAGAGAGCCAAAGTTGGCGCTGCACGGAAAAACCAAACTTACCTTCCGAAAAAATTAACCATAAAGTATTAATAGTATGCAAATCGGCAATCGGAAAATTATCAACTTCTGTAAAATACAGCCATTTTCTTTGGATAGCGCTGGCTCCAGCTAACTGACAAAGCAAACGCAATGTTAAAGTGTCGGCAGCTTGAAAGTCTTGACTAATCAGCAATTTTTGCAATGGAGTATAGTCAATATCGCTCTCGGATTTGAGCGCAACAAGTCCGTGAGGGAAATTAGTTTGGAGATATTTTTTTGCTTCTGGGGAGTTACTACGAGCTATAACTTGGTAAGCACTACCATCAACCCAGGTCGGATAATTAGTTTGGCGTTGTTGCAAAAACTCCATTAAAGCTTGTTCGCCGTCATTGCCAAAATCAGCTAGTTGAACAATTGCTTGCTGCTGTAGTTTTTCTGACCCAGTGGTTAGCTGCAAGCAAAGAGCAGACAATCGGTCGCTCTGCTGGTGGGAAGCGGTGGGAGAAATAGTCATACCCTTTAGGTGAGCGCGGTGATAAGCAATCTCTAATTTAACAGTTGCCGAACGTGCGATCGCACGTCTCTATCGATAAAGGTTATTCTCAGCCAGTAATTTTTGCCTAATTTAAAAAATAATTGTGTATCTCACCCTCCTAAAGCGTCAAAAAACACAATTAATTGATTAAAGTGCTGTATCGTTTTCATTGACCTACTCTCTACCTGGTAGGGAGTAGGTCAAAAGCTAATTTAATTATCAGGAGAAAGGCTAAGAATGTACGAAAAGATCGCTCCTCCAACTACAGGTTCAACAGTTACGTTTAATAATGGCGAACCAATAGTTCCAGATAATCCAATTATTCCTTTTATTCGCGGTGATGGTACGGGAGTTGATATTTGGCCAGCTAGTCAAAAGGTAATTGATGCGGCGGTAGCTATTGCCTACAAGGGTGCGCGAGAAATTAGCTGGTTTAGAGTCTACGCCGGAGATGAAGCTTGCGAACAATACGGCACTTACCAATATTTACCAGAAGATACGCTCAAAGCAATCAAAGAGTACGGAATTGCGATCAAAGGCCCTTTAACTACCCCCGTAGGCGGTGGGATTCGGTCGCTAAACGTAGCCCTAAGGCAAATTAACGATTTATACGCTTGCGTCCGTCCTTGCCGATATTATCCCGGTACGCCGTCGCCGCACAAATATCCTGAGAAAATGGATGTAATTATTTATCGGGAAAATACCGAAGATATTTATTTAGGCATTGAATGGAAACAAGGCAGCGAAATCGGCACGCGCTTAATTAAAATTCTTAACGAAGAACTTATCCCCGCTACTCCCGAACATGGCAAAAAGCAAATTCCCCTAGATTCAGGGATTGGGATTAAACCAATTAGCAAAACGGGATCTCAACGTTTAGTTAGGCGGGCGCTAAAACACGCTTTAAGGTTGCCCAAATCAAAGCAGATGGTAACTTTGGTACATAAGGGCAATATTATGAAATACACCGAAGGAGCTTTTCGTGATTGGGGTTACGAACTTGCAACTACAGAGTTTCGCAGCGATTGCGTCACCGAGCGCGAATCGTGGATTTTAGGTAACAAGGAAAGCAACGCAGAGCTTAGTTTAGAGGCTAATGCAAGACTAATTGAGCCAGGTTATAGCTCTTTGACCCCAGAAAAGCAAAACCAAATTTGCCAGGAAGTAGAGGCGGTTTTAAGCCAAATTTGGGCAACTCACGGCAATGGGCAATGGAAAGACAAAGTTATGGTCAACGATCGCATTGCTGATAGTATTTTCCAACAATTGCAGACTAGACCGGATGAGTATTCGATTTTGGCAACAATGAATCTCAACGGCGATTACTTATCCGATGCCGCCGCCGCCGTTGTCGGCGGGTTAGGTATGGGCCCTGGGGCAAATATTGGCGATGATTGCGCTATTTTTGAAGCAACCCACGGTACAGCCCCCAAACACGCCGGATTAGACCGCGTCAACCCAGGCTCTGTGATTCTTTCAGGCGTAATGATGCTGGAATATATGGGATGGCAAGAGGCGGCGGACTTGATTATTCAAGGGATTGGCGACGCTATAGCTAGTGGTCATGTTACCTACGATTTGGCGCGGTTGATGGAGCCACCAGTGCAGCCATTAAAGTGTTCGGAATTTGCCGACGCAATTATCAACGCTTTTAGTAAGTAAAGCCCTGTCTGTACCTTTACCTAGCAGCGCGGACTAACAATAGTCCCCCAGCCATCAAACCAAAAGCTGTAGGCAACCAAGCGGACACAATTGGGGAAACTACACCACTTACACCGAGGGCGCTGCTAATAAAGCTCAGTAAGTAGTAACTAAAAATTACTATTATACTGATGCCAAAACTTGTAGCTTTCGCTTTTCCGGCTCTTTGGGGGTTTGTGCCTAAAGCCGCCCCCACTAAGCCAAAAACAATACAAACAAAAGGTAAAGAAATTTTTTCTTGAATGCGAACTTTGAGTTTGCGAATTTTTTTTTCATCTCCACTCAAATTTAAAAGTTTTAACCGCTCTCTAGCTTGAGCAATATTCATTTCTCCAAAATCTCGCCCTTTTGAGGCTAAATCTAAAGCTGTACGCGGTAATTGCAACTGCTGATGTTCAAAGCGGACAATGTTGCGGTAAGAACTATCGGGAGCAACTAAATAAATAGTGCCATTGAAAAAGTCCCAAATATTTTGTAACCGATTCCAAGCCGCCGAATCAGACACCAAAATTTGATTTATTCCTTCCTCGGAGCGATCGACAATTACCAATCCCTGCATTTGTTGCCCGTCAAACTTATCGGCGTAAAATAAGCGAGACAAAATCTTAGTTTTCTCACCATCGGCTTGTTTAACTTCTTTGTATTCTGGGTAAAAAATATTTTGCTCTTGCAAGATGGGTTTATTTTGCTTCAAGGCGCTTTGCAAAGTTTGGGTTGCTTGGTAGTTAGCTATAGGAACTAATTGTTCGTTAAAAAAGAAAGTGATACCTGTAACTACAAAACTCAAAACCACCGCCGGGAGAACTAATCTATATATACTTACGCCACTACTACGCAAGGCAATTAGTTCGCTATCGCTCGAAAGGCGGCTATAAGTCATCAAAGCCGAAAGCAGCGTAGACATGGGGAAAGCTAGAACAATAAAAGCTGGTAAATTGAGCAAAAATACTTGAGAAGCGATGGCAATGGGCAACCCTGTCTCAACTATTTTTCTCACCAAGTCAAATAAAATCCCGACCGCTACTCCCACCGAAGAAAAAGCCCCCACCCCAAACAAAAACGGCGCTAATAGTTCGCTGGCAATGTAGCGATCCATAACCGCAGGTCTGGGAATCATAGAGGTGAACTTGTAACTGTTCATAGTTTGAAATTTTTAGGCTTGAAAGTTACTACCCAAGTAGTATTGACGGACAAGGGGGTTGCTATAAAGTTCTTCGGCATTACCGGAAGCTAAAATTTGTCCTTCCCGCATGATATATGCTCGGTCGGTAATTGCTAGAGTTTCGCGGACATTGTGATCGGTGATTAAAATGCCGATTTGGCGATCGCGTAATTTTTCGATCATTGCCTGAATCTCAGCCACAGCGATCGGATCTACCCCCGCAAAAGGCTCATCTAACAATAAAAACTTTGGACCTTCTTTTCCGGCGGCTAAGGCTCTAGCTAGTTCCGTGCGTCGCCTTTCTCCCCCCGAAACCTGGATTCCTTTGGTTTTGGCGACGCTTTCTAACCGAAATTCCCGCAACAAAGTATGCAAGCGTCCATCCCATTCTCGGCGCGGTACGTTTGTTTGCTCTAATACTAATAAAATATTTTCAGCGACGCTCAATTGCCTAAAAATGCTGGCTTCTTGGGCTAAATAACCAATTCCTAGCCGCGCTCGTTTGTGAATGGGTAAAGCCGTAATATCGCGATCGTCAAGCCATACTTTGCCTTGATTTGGTCTTTCTAAGCCTGTAGCAATATAAAAAGTTGTAGTTTTACCTGCGCCATTGGGGCCTAGTAAACCGACAACTTCTCCTTGAGCCACAGAAAGATTGACGCGATTGACAATTTGGCGTTTACCGTAGGACTTATGAATATTCTCTAGGAGAATTTTCATTATTTTTTCGCAGTGCTTTTGCGGTTAAAAGCTGGAGTTGCAGGGGCGGTTTGGGGTGTAGTAGCAGGATTTGGATCGTTAATAATATAAATTGATTCTACCTGCCCGTTAGTTTTGGGAGTGGCAATAAATCTACCTTCATCAATCAAATACGTAATATTTTCTCCTTGAATACTGTTTCCTTCTTGCAATACATAGACATTGCCACTTAAAACAATTCGGCGTTCGCGGCTAAAATATTGAGCTTGAGCCGCCGTTGCTTGGATTTTGCGGGCAGGATAAAACATTTCTACATTACCGCGAGCGGTAACTACTCCAGTTTTGGAATTGGCTTCTTGAATTTGCGCCTTTACCGTTAAAGCACGTCCATCGGTTGTCGGTTGACTTTTGAGTGGCGAAGGCATAGTAAAAGCGATCGCACTGACAATAGTTGGTAATACCAAAATCCGGTTGATGTAACGCCGCCAAGAGGGATTTGAGGATAAAGGCTTCATAAAAATAAGTTTAGAATAATCGCCACAATCGCGCGTAGTTGTTTGTAGTCAAAGCACCAAGAGCGCGATCGCTCGTTGTATGCCAATTCTAACTTAACTCCTAGACCCATTACCCGACGGGCAAGTTCCAGAAATATCTATGGTTCAGCATCCGCAATCAAATTAATTTTAGGCAATAAAAGCAAAGACTTGACGTTTTGTTGTAGTTGCGTCAATAAAGCTGTACTAGCATCTAACAATTCATCAACATCAATACCTGCATAACTTTCGGGGTAACGCGATAGTTTATTAGTCCCTTCGCCCAGCAAAATACAAGCACCACGCACGTTGGAATTTCCTAGATGATAAAGGGCTACAGCAATTTGTAAAATTCCTTGATAAAAGGTTTTTTGTGGCTCTGTAGCTTCCATCCATAAAGCTTCTAAGGTATCGTGACAAGCATAAAACTGTTCTTGATTAAACTGCTCTACACCGTGCCAAAATTCTGTAGGCACAATAGATTGCTCGTTTGAATTCATACAAAGTTGGTAATGGGTAATTGGGAAAAACTACTAGCTAACAATTTCCATGTATAGTTTGCAGCAAAGCACTAGACTGGAAATGGATACAGAGATTATTGTGGATTGATTATGGTGCGGATGGATGATGTAGAGGCAATAGATAAAAAGCTTTCTGGACGGTTTATTGCTCTCGATCCTGGTGGTTATTTTATTATTTATTTGGATGAGTTGGCGGGGCTAATTTGTGCCAAGCATTTTACAAACATAATTAGCGATCGCGGATTAGCCATCGATCCAGAGACGGGGAAGCCGATTCCAGTTCGGGGCAAGGTAGAAAGAACGCCAACTAAGGTATTTAGTGGCAGAACCGCAAAAGAGCTTTGTATTGAAATTTTTGAAAAAAATCAGCCCAGTTTAGTTACTCTTTTAGACCATGCGGCTTATTTAGGTCGAGAGTTTGTCCGGGCTGAAATAGCTCTAATTAACGGGATAGAGTACATTCAAGATTAAGTTACTTGACGTATAAGTAATAAGTTGCCATCGGAATAACAGTAGCAGCAATTAAAAAGCCAATTACCCACACGGTGGCATTACTGCTACCTGTTTCTTCCGCAGTTTTAAAGGTGCGTTCGGTGCTAACATTGGCGACAATTTGGGGCGGGCCGGGGTCGGTTTCGCCGGATAAAACGGCAATTAGACGACTACTTGCGTCTAAAAATGCTTGATTATATTTCTCATCTTGCTTTAAAGGTGCAAGGATGGTTTCATTAACTACACTGGTAGCGATGTCGTCGGTTAGTAAAGATTTTGTTCCAGTTTCAATCGCTGTCCCACTACTGAGAGTATCTATTACCAGTAAAGTTTGATTGGCTTGGGCTTCGGGAGTGGGAAACCATTTCTTAAACAGTCCTTTAGCAAAGCTTTCTGGAGTTTCACCGTAATCAAGGCGGCGAATGGTTACTATGCGGACTTCGTTTCCGGTTTGTTTGGCTAGTTTTTCTAAGTTGCTGCTAATTGTGCCTTCATTGATTCGACTTAGCACTTCTGACTGGTCGATTACCCAAGGACTAGCGCCGGGGGTGACTTTGGGAATTTGATAAATACCTGTAGCGCTGGCTGGAAATGCGATCGCGCTTAGGGCGATAATTACTAGCCCTAGAGCTAAAATAAACCGTTGCAGATACTTTTTGTCATTAATTAATTGCCGTTGCATAGAGGTATCCTTAAAAGTTACTTTTTCTCCAAAATACTGTAAAAATCTCTCCTTAAGCCACTTTGCGAGAATTTTACTTCATCCTTTCTATAAATTTCATTATGATAACGTCAGTTCGGGTTAAGCAGAATAAAGCAAATTATGAATGGTAGCAATACCTGGCTTTTTGGGCTGATGGCAATAAGCAATCAATCCACAAAGAATGAAAACACAAAGCAGTTGACTGGCGAACGATGCCGAGAATGTTCTATCTGGGAAATATTCTTCAATTGATCAATAATAGTTTCGATTACCGCACGTTTACGTAAAGCTCTCCGGGGGAATCTTCCCCCGGAAGACTTTACGTAATAGAAGTCGCTCAAATAGAGGCATTAAACGCTGCTTCATGTTGCGCTTGAGCTTAGTTATAAGTTGGATACCAGCACTTTCCCGCAATTTTTTGGCAAGTTGTAGAGAAATGTAGCCTTTATCAGCAAACACCTTACCGAAAAGTTGTTGTAGTAATTTTGGAACAGGTTTACGGTCGTCAATGTTGCCTGGAGTCACCTGAAAGTTAAGTAATTCACCTTTATCATTGACCACCAGATGTAGTTTAAAACCGAAAAACCAATCTACCGAGGTCTTGCCACGAGCAGCAAGATTCTGAAACACTTTATGCTGATGGATGCGCTTATTGTGACAGACTCTCAAGCTAGTGGAGTCCATGAAGCTGATACCACTGCAAGAACCAAAACGAGAACGCAGATAGGCGCACAAAGGGATTAAAGTGCTAGGTATCCATTCTACAAAACGGTTGTAACTCACAAGGAATGGAAAATAAGCCTGCCAATGTTTTTGTACCTTTTCGCTCGTAGTAGGTTTTACTCTTCCGGTAACAAGACTGGTGAAAGCTAATCATAATCGTCATAATTTCGCTCAAGCATAGGGTGCGCCTACGTTTGCGCCGTTGTAATTTGTGACCAAGCAATTGTTGCTCCCACCGTGGTTCAAAGATTTGGCAAAAATCATCGACGGAGCAGAATAGTTCCTCTAAACTGAGCATAAGGCAGCCAGGTGGATTGATTAGTTGGTACTTTCAGACTACCTGTTTTGCCCCTTTTTTGGCTCTTTCCTTATCCCGAACTGACGTTATGATAAATAGCTATGCGTCAAACCCAAAGCAATCTAATACAAAAATTAAGGTGATAATAGGCAAGATCGAACCAATTCAGGGCTAAACTATAACCGGATCAAGCTTAAATTAACGAACATTAATAATGTCGGTAGAAAATCTCAAGACTTATCTCGAACAGGCGATTGAGGACGGTCATGCTAGGCTTGCAGGGGAAGGCAAAAAGGAATGTATTTACTACATTGCGACCGATCACTCTGAGCGATGGTCTGATCCGGAAGAGAAAGTTCGGGCTGAGTTTTGGGCTGAATTGATCTACAAATACGAATACGATCCCAGCCGGATTCGGTTTGAGGTGAGAGTACCACGCCGGACTCCCAATGACTTCGCTGACTTGGTGATTTACAAAGATGAGGAGTGCAAAGAGCCTTATTTTGTTTTTGAGGCAAAGCGTTCAGATATTAGCGATGCTGAGTTTGCTCAATCTATCGAGCAAGCCTGCGGTAATCGAGCAAGTCTTGGTTCTCCGTTTTGTGGTGCGATCGCAGGTTTAACCCGTCGCCTTCTGCGCTTTGACAAATTTCCACCTGGTGAGCGAGAGCGCAACCACCTAACAGATATTCCAAAACGCTATGGGAATCCTCCCCAATGGCGGTTTTACAAAAACAAACCTGGACAGGATCTCTCTGCTGTTTCCCGTGATAAACTACGTTCTGCCATCCGCAAATGCCATCAGACTCTTTGGGAAGGTGGTCGCCGTAGTCCAATTGCTGCTTTTGGCGAGTTTTGTAAGATTGTCTTTGTTAAACATCGAGATGAGAAAAACGAAGATCGTCAAGATGGTGAACCTTATGCCTTTCAGCGTCGAGATGGTGAGAGCAGTGATGAGCTTGCTAAACGTATTTTTAAGCTTTATGCAACCGAACAGGAACAAGAACCAGGCGTTTTTACCGACCCAATTAATGTAGAGCCACCAGTCCTTGCACAGGTTGTCGAGCATTTAGAAGGAATTTCGCTCGATCGGACAGAACTTGATACAAAAGGTGTCGCTTTTGAGGAGTTCATGGGCGGTTTCTTCAAAGGTGATTTTGGTCAATACTTTACGCCTCGTGAACTTATCGCTTTTTCTATCGAAGTGCTGAACCCAGAGCGTAAGCAGCTAGTGCTTGATCCTGCTTGTGGATCGGGGGGCTTTTTGCTTTATGCGCTTGACCACATTCGCCGGGAAGCAAATCGCCGTTATCCTAATTATAAAACTGATTCGCCTCAAGGTATCAGTCATTACAAGCACTGGCATGACTTTGCAGAACATAATCTATTTGGAATTGAAATCAATGAAGAACTAGCCCGTGTCGCCAAGATGAATATGATTATTCATGATGATGGTCATACCAATATTGTGGGACATGATGCGCTGGATTTTTTGACTAAGTTAACTGCAATTAAGCCTGAGCTTGTTCCAGGTAAATTTGACTTAATCTTGACAAATCCGCCTTTCGGTTCGGTAGTCAAGGGAACTGAAAAAGGTGATGGGTATCTCGATCAGTTTGATTTACGTAGGTATTTGAACAAATCTACAACTGGTACAGAACCAGACGAATCCGAGCAAGGCGAGAGAGATGCAAAGCGGGGAGCAAAAGCGGTAAAAGCCCGTACTAGCATCAAAACGGAAATTTTGTTTATAGAACGGGTTTGGTCTTATCTTAAGCCGGGTGAAGGGCGTGCAGCCATCGTATTACCTGACGGGATTCTTACTAATTCTTCACTGCAAGGGGTACGTAATTGGATGCTGTCACATTTCCAAATTCTGGCAGTAGTTAGCTTACCTCAGTTTGCTTTTGCTTATTACGATGCTGGGGTGAAAGCGAGTATTATTTTTCTCCGTCGATTGCAGGATGGGGAAACAGTACCCAATGATGCGCCGATTTTTATGGCGCTGGCTGAAAATATTGGCTATGACGCAACAGGACGGAAAACTTTTAATGTAACGGTCGAGAGTGAAATTCTAGAGAAAGAGAAAGTAGAGCGACAAAGCTGCGATCTGTTCGATTACCGCGTTTATTTTGAGTGGAGTACGGTTAATCCTAAAGAACCAGGATGGAGTGAACGTCACCGCGAAATTATTCCTGATACTGGATTAGTTGCTCAGTGGCGAGAGTTTCAAAGAGATCCAACACCTTTTTTCGTCTAAGCCCCGATAGTGCAATTAGTTCTTGTTTTGCACTAAATCGGGGCAATCTAAAAGACAGATTGGATGCAAAATATTTTGCCTTGCGAGAAAACTTGTCATCCGTTAATTATCCATTGCAAAAGCTAGGAAGCTTGGTTATGCAAGAACCTGCTTATGGAGCGGCTTCCCGTGCTGTCCCTCGAATTAATCAAAATCAGCCCCGTTATATAAGAATTACAGATTTTGATGATGACGGTATTGAGACAGATCACGAGTTTTTGACGGCTGATCCAGTTGATTTAGATCATGAACTTATCAAAGATGATTTGCTTTTTGCACGTAGTGGTGCAACCGTTGGAAAAACCTACCTTCATGAAGATACAAGCGAACCTGCCATTTTTGCTGGCTATTGCATCCGCTTTAGACTAAATAAATACAATGTTTTGCCAAGATTTGTTTACTTCTTTACAAAAACAGATGTTTATGCACGTTGGGTTGCAGCAATTCAACGTCCGTCTGGACAGCCAAACATCAATAAGGAAGAGTTCAAGAACATACAAATACCAGTGCCGCCAATCGCAACACAAACTGAACTTGTTGCTGCTATGGATGAGGCGCGATCGCAGCGAAAACAAAAACTAGCACAAGCCGATGCTCTCCTTTCTAGTCTTGATAATTATCTACTAAATACTCTTGGACTCGATCGTCCCGATAAAGACGATCGTAAGGTGTTTTCCATCCAATGCTCTGGTATTAACGGACGCTTTGATCCTCATTTTCATGCTCCTAGCTTTAAACAAGTCAGCCGCTTACTTTCCACAACTATTACTGCATCTCTTGGATCGCTAGTGAGTTTTTCTAAAGAAACTTGGAAGCTTGAAGATGATGAAAATTCTACGTTTCGTTATATCGAAATTAGCAATGTAAAGCCAGAAACAGGAGAAGCAAGGTGGTCAGAAGTTCCTGTAAAGGAAGCTCCTAGTCGCGCTCGAATGGTTGTTCGCACAGATGATATTATTGTTAGCCTTACTCGTCCTCATCACGGATCTATTGCCTACCTTTCTACTGAATTTGACGGTTGTATTGCATCAACTGGTTTTGCTGTAATTCGTTATGTCAGTAAATTAGTTGATCGAGATTACCTCTGGTGCGTTCTGCGCTCTCAGATTTGTCTTCAGCAAATGCTTCAGCGTTCTAGTGGTGGTAACTACCCTGCAATCATTAAGTCAGAATTGGAAAATGTTATTGTCCCTGTACCAGGTATGGCTATACAGAAGACTGTCGTTGCTGAAGTGCAAAACCGTCGTAACGAAGCCCGACGTTTGCGATCGCAAGCAGATAGAGGTTGGCAAGAAGCTAAGAAATGGTTTGAAGAACAACTACTTGGAGCCAAACCTTTATGATATTTGAGTTTCTAATTTTTTATCAGGAAAAGATTGGAACAGATATCTGTACGACTTTATTTGAATTACTATCTCAAATAATAGATGACCTAGAAATATATTTTGATGACTTTAATAGTGACGAAGTAAAGCAAATGCTTATCTTTCGTCACAAGAGGTTGGGCGATGAGACAGTAGATCAAGATGGAAATACCTTATGTAATACGATTTTTGGTTTTGCACTTGAACTACCCGAAGATACGGACGAAGCACAGGCTTTAGTTGAAAAGTTTTCTCAAGCTCTAGCTGAAACGGATCTCATTTCCCATGTTGTTAAATTTGAAGATCTATTGCTCTGTAAGAACCTTATTCAATGGTCTAAAGGAATTTTTTTACTCGAAATGAAGTTACGGCGCGTTTTAACATTAATCTATCTTAATGCTTACCAAGGAGACTTTTACAACTTATTGCGTGAGGAAATCGTCAAATGTACGTCGCAGCCAACTGCTGAAGAAATGCAAAACACAAGAGAAAATCATTTTTTTCATCTTACTTTCAGTCAATATGTCCAACTAAACAATCGTCCTGATCCTCAACTACGCGATTTACTATCAAACATTCGTAATTCTGAAAGCTATGATTCTTTATATGCAGAATTAAATCGAAAGCCAGTTCAAAATCAGAATGATGCAGCTTTATTGCTAGATATTAAAGACAAGATGGGTGCAATCGAGAAGATGCGTAACTGTGTAGCTCATAATCGTCAACCATCTCGAAGAACAATAGATAGTTATGACCTTGCTTATCAAGAAGTTAATGATTTGCTTAATAAATATCTCGATCGATGGAATTGGCAAGAGGCTAACGAAAGTGAAGAAGAAGCTTCCAGCCTCAAGCAATCAGAGGAAGGAGAGAATTAACAAATCGATGAAACCGACTGCCGAAAGGTTATTTAGTGAGTATTTCAGGTTATCTAAGGCGGCTCCTCTCAATGGCTATCTTACTTTGCTTACTTTGCTGAGGTGGAGCTTGAAAGCGATCGCACTTCGCATTGATTAGGCTTGGGATCAGAGGAAAGATATCTAAATGCGATCGCAATGGCGAAGGCTGTTCCTTTGAGTTTCAGGCTTTCATTGATGTTAATTCATTAATCTTTTTACCTGGATTTGTACATCAGGAAAGAATTGAGGAGAAACAACCCCAGTTGTAAAGGTTTCTTCTGTGACATAGCACTCGTTTTCTAAGTCTCGAAAAACTGAGACTTTCCGACCAGTAAGATTTACTACCCAATATTCAGCGATACCTGCTTGGCTATAAACTGCTTTTTTCTCGTTTAGGTCTTTGCTAAGAGTAGTATTAGAGAACTCAATTAACCAAAAAATATCGTCAGGATAGGGATGATGTTCTAGATAGATTGCACCTAATGGTTTAACAATTGCCAAGTCTGGGACGGGTTCGGAGTCATTGGGCAAGGTAATGGGGTGCGCCTCGCGGATTTTGACACTATTTCCGAGAATAGTTCGCAAATAATCTCCAACTTCACTATTGTAGTAAGCGTGGGTTTCTCGCTCTGGGGGCATAACTACAATAGCTCCGCGCAATAACTCGACGGGCTGATCGTCAAATAGTCCCGCATCGATCGCCTGATGGTAACGTTCAATTGTCCATTTGTAAGTAGTAGTCATAGTAATCTAGCCTGAGAACGCATAGATGTTTTTATTATGCCTTGCTTGGCGATCGCCGCTTTTAAAATCAATAGTTACGAATAAAAATTAGGCTTTGGTAGTTGTTCGTTGAGTAGCCAATTGCCAATGTCAAGCACCTTATAATCTATAGGATCGTGCAAGGTAAAGGTGCGGAGGTTGCGCCAGTAGCGGTCAAAACCGTATTTCCCCGTTGTAGCACGTGCGCCCATAACTTCAAATATTTGACTCGTAATATCTAAACCTACTTTAGTCGCTGCAACTTTTGCCGTTGCGATCGCAATTGCACATTCTCCTCTTTGTTCTGCTGTTAAATTCCATTCCTGTTCCCAAGCATTTTGTAGCAATTCTCCAGCAATATCTGTCAAACAAGTTGCGCCTTGCAACTCTACCCACATATTGCCGTAGTGCTGGAGAATATAAGGGTCAACGGTTGCGCTTTCTACTCCCGAAGTTAGCCAAGGCTTTGTAGAGGTACGGGTATATTGTTTAGCGGCGGCTAATGCACCTTGAGCAATTCCTAGATAGATATTGGCAAGATTTAACTGTGTCAGACAGGCGCGGATTGTATTAAAAGGTGTTGGAGTGCGATCGCGCAGCGCTAAAATCTCATCTTCGTACACTACTACGTTATCAAATACAATGCTGCCGCTATCGGTCTGGCGCTGTCCCATGTTATCCCAATCATCTTGAATATTTATGCCTTGTCTTTGGGTGGGAATCGCTAATATAGTTATTTCATCATTATTAGTAGCAGTAATTGGTAAGATATCTGAGTCTTTAGAGCCAGAACAGAAACTTTTAACCCCATTGAGCCGAAAATTATTACCATCAGGAGTTAAAGTAGTTCGCCGATCTAAAGGGTTTAAAGCATTGCACCAAAACCAGTTATTTTCGATGGTTTTTGAGTAATATTGCTCTTTTTGGGCTTCTGAGCCGAAAATGTGCGGGATAATTACGCCTAAATGGTGATACGAAAAGACATGAGCAATAGAACTATCAGCTTTAGCTAATTCGCGGCTAATTTTGAGCGTAGTAATCCAAGTTTCACCTAAACCACCATACTCTTTGGGGATGATAAGTTTGAGTAAACCGCTTTGACGGAGGCGATCGCGTTCTTGTTTTGGCGTACCTCCTTTAGCATCTCGTTCTACGGCGGTAATCGCAAATTCTTCCGCTAAAGCCGTCGCCAACGTAAGGTAATCAAGGGATGTTTTAGATTTTAATAGCTGCATTTTCAACTAGCATAGTTTTTTCAAAAAGGTCTAGAGAATTAAGAATTTGTTCTTTCCAGCGCTGAAAAGTGACCGTTGTACGCTGGCGAGGACGGGGAAGATCGATTATGTATTCTTGCAAAACTTGTCCGGGATTGCCACCCATAACAATAATGCGATCGCTTAATACTAATGCTTCCTCAATATCGTGGGTAACTAACAGCATTGTCGGGCGATCGTAGTCCCAAATTTGTAGTAGATGCTTTTGTAATTTAAGGCGCGTAAAGGCATCTAGGGCGCTAAAAGGCTCGTCTAATAGCAAAACAGAAGGATTTGTAATTAAAGCGCGCGCGATCGCTACTCTTTGCGCCATTCCTCCCGATAACTGTCTTGGCAAAGCTTGAGCAAATTGAGCTAACCCAACTCGCTCTAAGATAGAAGTTGCTTTCTGGGCTTTTTCCCTTGGGGAAATACGTTCTAAACCAAATTCAATATTTTTTCGCACTGTCAACCATGGCATTAAACGCGGTTCTTGAAAAACAATGCCAACGGCGGGATGAGGAGAATTAATAGTTTTTTTGGCAATAATTACGCGCCCGGATGTTGGTTTATCTAACCCTGCAACCATTCGGAGTAAGGTACTTTTACCGCAACCACTCGTTCCTACTAAGCTGACAATTTCCCCGGTGTTTACCTGTAAGCTGACATTATCTAGGGCGACAAACTTATTTAAAAATTGCTTGGTAACACTTTCAACTTGCAGCATAATTTCCTTATAAAGAGCCATAGGCATCTTGCCAATGGAGAAGATGTTTACCTACAAATGCGATCGCGCTATCGGTCAACTTGCCTAAAATTGCAAATAGTAAGATACTCGCAATTACAATCTCTGGACGACCTGTAGTTTGCCCATCTACTAACAAAAAGCCTAATCCTTGACTTGCGCCCATAATTTCCGCCGCCACTACAAACATCCATCCCAAACCCAAACCGCTCCGCAAGCCCACTATATAAGCTGGCATTGTTGCAGGTAAAAAGACGCGCCGAATTAGTTGTAATGGATTTAAACGATAAACTTTCCCCACCTCCACCAACTTACGATCTACTCCCTGTATGCCGCTCATGAGATTTAAGTAAACGGGAAAGAACACCCCCACCGCAATTAAGGCAACTTTGGAAGTTTCATAAATACCCATCCACAGGATAAATAATGGCACCCAAGCTAGAGATGGAATACTCCGCAGCGATTGCAATAAAGGATCTAAAAGTTGGTTTATTAAAGGTGAATAGCCCGTTAGAGCGCCTAAAACTGTAGCAACTGCGCCGCCAATTACAAAACCTAAAGCAACGCGGTAAAGCGTAATAGTAATGTGATTGAATAGTTCGCCGCTAATAGTCAATTCCCAAATAGTGCCAATAACAGACGTAGGCGCAGGCAATAAATTAGGGGGAAAGAAACCAATTTGCGCCAGACTTTCCCAACCAATTAGCAGCACAACGGGAAGAATTAGACCTTTTGTCCAATTTAACTTTAGCGATCTCTTTTTGCGCTGCCCAGTGTAGTCTTTTATTGATGAAATACTCATACTACTTATTAGCAATTTTGGTAATAAACTGAGGATCGACTAATTCACCAACCACCTGCGCCACATTAATCGATTCCTTGATTACGCCACTTTTTTTCAACACATCCCCCGCCGCGCTAATTGCCTGCTTTTGTACCTCTCCAATCGTGGCACTAGATAAATCCGTTCGTTCTAGTTGTTTGGCAGCTATGGCATCGGTTAATTTTGCTTCTTTAACCAATACTTGCTTTAAT
Organism: Synechocystis sp. PCC 7509; assembly: GCF_000332075.2. Taxonomy (NCBI): domain Bacteria; kingdom Bacillati; phylum Cyanobacteriota; class Cyanophyceae; order Synechococcales; family Merismopediaceae; genus Synechocystis; species Synechocystis sp. PCC 7509. The sequence continues at coordinate 1,700,960 of NZ_ALVU02000001.1, forward strand.
TCTTCTGGATTTTGCAAAGACCATTTGCGCCCTTTTTCATAAATACTCAAAACTCGTTCAACATAGCTGGGGTAATCTTTTGCAAAGGCGGAGCGAACATTTAAAACGCCGTAGCTATTAAAATTTGGTTCGCGGAAAAATAAACGAGAACCTTTTTCTACCTCGGTTCTAGCCATGTGCGGATCTAATCCCGCCCAAGCATCTACATCGCCTTTTTCTAAAGCTGCTCTACCATCAGGATGTTGCAACTGAATCAACTCTACATCTTTTTGACTAAGACGGGCTTGATCTAACGCTCTCAATAAAAAGATATGGGGGTCAGTTCCTCTTGTGACTGCAACTCGCTTACCCTTCAAGTCTTCCACTTTTTGAATGTTCGACTTAGCACCTGTTACTAATGCAGTCCATTCTGGCTTGGAATAGACATAAACGGATTTAATCGGATTCCCATTTGCTTTCCCAATCAAAGCCGCCGCGCCTGCTGTAGAACCGAAATCAATACTCCGACTATTGAGCAATTCTAGGGCTTTATTACTCCCCAAACTCTGCACCCATTCAACTTTGATGTTGTCTTTGGCAAGGTCTTGTTCTAGCCAGCCTTTTTCTTTTAAAACTAAGCTTACGGGGTTGTAGTAAGCATAATCTAGACGGATTGTATTTAGAGTTGAAGTATTAGGATTGCAACTAGAAATTGCGATCGCACTTACAAATCCAAAAATCGCCATCCATAAATTAAATCTTTTTTTCTGTCTCATTGTTCTAAATCTCATAATGCCAAAATGGTGCTTGGTCTTGCATAACCACAAATTGCCGCTCTTGACGTTGAATAATTCCTTGTCTTTCAAAAACTTTCATTAGCCGCGTAACTGTAACGCGAGTTAAGCCCACTAAATCGGCAATATCTTGATGAGTCAAACGCAAATCAATTCGTTGCTGTCCTTGCAAGTCTTGATAGCCAAATCTTTTAACTAACCAACCAAATAATTGCAGCAAAGTAGTTTCAGCTTGTCTATAGTGCAGTATTTGAATAAATTCCTCTGAGCGCTGCATATGTAAAAGCATTGCATCTGTGACTTCGTGCCAGTTTTGTTTGTAAATTAGCGTTGCTTCTACAGGTGTAAGAGATTCAATTTGATAAGGATTAGCTTGCGATAAAGGTTTACCCACAATATCCTCGTTTCCCCACAATCCCAACGTAACGGCGGTTCCGTCTTCTAGTACCGTTAAAGTCCGAACTACTCCACTGTGTAGCAACCAGACAGAATCTTGTCTTAATGGCAACAAAGAGCGACGGGGAAAATTAGTAAGTTTTGGTTCAGTAAGGCGATCGCACTGCGGCATTAAAATAGTCATAATTTTTTAAATAAATGGGTTTATACCGCTCTAAATTCCCGCGCCATCTAGAAAATTCTCAATTAACAGGTTGTCTTTTTGCTTCAACCTATGAGTATTTACCGCCGGAACTACACCTCTAGAAGCTTTAAGACGATTAACCTCAGCTTCTAGAGCTTGAATTTTGTCAAATAAGGCGCGAATTACCTCCGCTTCTGGATCTGGCAAACTGTCATCATTAACAAGCTTTCCTTCGCGGCGAACAATGCGTCCCGGAACACCTACAACAGTGCAATCGCTAGGAATATTTCTCAAAACTACCGAACCTGCGCCAAGACGAACGCGATCGCCAATTGAGATATTGCCTAAGACTTTAGCTCCTGCACCTAATACTACGTTTTGTCCTACGGTGGGGTGGCGCTTTCCCTGTTCTTTTCCCGTACCGCCTAATGTCACACCCTGATAGATGGTGCTGTAATCTCCCACAACGGCAGTTTCGCCAATTACAACCCCCATCCCATGATCTATAAACACCCCTTTACCAATTTTTGCCCCTGGATGAATCTCAATCCCCGTTACAAAACGGACTAAATAGGAGATACCGCGAGGAATAAACGGTATTTGGTGGCAATAGAGCCAATGGGCTACTTGATGCCCAAAAAGTGCTTGGATTCCTGGATAGCAAACTAAAACTTCTAACCAGTGACGGGCGGCTGGATCTCGCTCAAAAATAATTTTAAAATCGGCACTTAAATTGTTTAGCAATGTGAGCTTAGACCAATAAATTTGTGCGGTTGACAGGGAAAATAAACAATCCCCACTAATCCGGTAGGAATACCGTAATTAATTATAATTAATGAGTATGTCACAGCCTGACTTTAAACACAAGTATTTAAAGTACATAAAGTCGAGCGACAAACAGTAGTATTGAAAATGTGAGTACCAACAGCCTAGGAAAATTTCTCTATTTTTGTAGCCAAGGTACAAGTATTATTTGACTGATGATAGTAAAATACGGTAAATCTATCGACAAACCGGAGTATGCACAAATCTCCTATAGAGTTGTCGATCGCAATCCACAATTACAGAGCAAATTTATGACTGGTATTTTGATTAAGAATATTTCCCGCTCGTTTGGCTCGTTTCAAGCCGTAGATGGTATCAACTTAGAAATCGCTTCTGGCTCTTTGGTAGCATTGCTTGGACCTTCGGGATCGGGAAAATCTACCTTACTACGGCTAATTGCGGGGTTAGAAACTCCAGATAGCGGCAAGATTGAGATTGATGGTAGAGATGTAACTTATAAAAGTGTGCGATCGCGCGGTATTGGCTTTGTGTTTCAGCACTACGCCTTGTTTAAGCACATGACTATTCGCCAAAATATTGCTTTTGGATTGGAGTTGCAAAAAGCTCCTAAAGCTAAAGTTAGAGCTAAAGTTGAAGAACTGTTAAACTTAGTACAACTCCAAGGATTGGGCGATCGCTATCCCTCGCAGTTGTCTGGTGGACAAAGGCAAAGGGTAGCTTTGGCTCGTACCTTAGCTGTAGAACCCCAAGTATTGCTATTAGACGAACCTTTTGGGGCGTTAGATGCCAAAGTGCGCAAAGAATTAAGAGCATCACTACGACAATTGCACGAAAAAGTTAACGCGCTATCTAATTCGGGAGGAGACCTCCCGAATCCGCGCGTCAATGTCACTACTATTTTTGTTACCCACGATCAAGAAGAAGCGATGGAACTTGCCGATCGCATTGTGGTAATTAATAAAGGCAAAGTAGAACAAGTAGGTACACCCGCAGAAATCTATGACAACCCAGCCACCGCCTTTGTAATGAGTTTTGTGGGACCGGTAAATGTTCTTGCTAGTAACTCAGGAATTTTTCAGCGCCAAAGTTTTACTTCCTCATCTCAAGTCTTTCTGCGTCCCCACGATGTTTTGATCCAAACGGAGCCAGAAGAAACATCAAGTCCAGCTAAAATTAATCGTATTGTCCATTTAGGTTGGGAAGTTGAAGTTGAACTAAGCCTGAAAGATGGTCAAGAAATCATCTCCTACATCACCAGAGAAGACCTCGATCGCTTGCAACTGACTTCGGCGCAAAAAGTTTATATCAAACCTCGAAAAGCAAAGGCTTTTGCAAGTGTTGCTTGAAATAGTATTAACCGCAATGTGATGTTTTTAGAAGGTTCTGTATTAGTGATTGCTGGAGCTTTTGGCGCTCAAGTAGGTACTCGTTTGCGGCGAAAACTATCCCCGCCTGCTTAGTTATTCAGGCACAAGTAGACTTGTAGAATTTAAAGGAACGGTGAAGACAAAGTAAATTACTCCTGTCCCTAATAAGATAACTGCAATACTAAATAACACTACCCAGCGATCGCCTGGTTTATAAATGTCTTCATCAATGGCATAGCGGATTGCGAAGTAGTGCCAAGTTGATAGAACAACTGTAACTAAGCCGACACTCGAAAAAGTTAAACCCAATTTCCAGCCATTACCCGGATAGGGTAACGATGGTACTTGAAAGTGACGCAAACGCACAATTACAACTCCAAAACCCATCAGGGCGATCGCTGTTCGCATCCACGCCAAATAGGTGCGCTCGTTTGCCAGATGATCCCGTACTCTTGATAAATGATCCCGTGCTTTTGTCTGTGTATTGCTCAATTTTCACCGTCTACTTTTTAGGGCAGTTGCCAAGGCTTTATTTAAAATACTATATTCCGATAGATAAACTGTAGTTTCAATATCCTAGGAGAATAGATTGAAAAAACTTAGCCTAGTTTCTTATCTAGCCCCCAATATGTTTTGGTTTTACGAAGGCGTTGGGGCATACTTAAGCCGGGTGTTAGAGGTAGAAGTAAATATTATCCAAAGCCCAGACGAGGCGCTAAAAGACCGATTATTACGAGAAGATCGTTTAGATATTGCCTTTATCTGCGGTTTGCCTTTTATTCGCCACTATCAAGTTGCACCCAACCAACTAGAGGCAATAGTTGCGCCAGTTATGCAAGCCAAACGCTATCAAAATCGTCCGGTTTACTTCTCAGATATTATTGTTGCAGCGGGTAGCAGCTTGCGAAACTTAGAAGATTTAACGCTTAAAACTTGGTGTTATAACGATTTAGGCTCAAATAGCGGCTACTACTTACTGCTACATCGGTTAATTGAAGCGGGAAAAACAAATAGTTTTTTGGGTAAAGCGATACAATCGGGTTCTCATCAAAACTCTATTCGATTGGTAGCTGAGGGTACAGTAGATTACGCGGCAATTGATAGCACTGTTTTAGAGCAAGAATTGCGTAACTTTCCTACCATACCTTTGCGGATCGTTGAATCTATTGGATCGAACCCAATACCTCCCATAGTTGCATCACAGCATTTAGGAGCGACATTAATTGAGTCTGTACAACAAGCATTATTAAATCCCGACTTGCAGTTGCAAAGTCTGATGGACAAAGCGCAGATTCAAAACTATGTTGCTGTTGAGTCTGAAGATTATAGAGCGATCGCAAATATCTACGATACAGTAACTAAATCTGGTTTAACTAGCTTGAAGTAAACCGATATTAGTCAACGGCATAGAGGCAACAAAGCGCCTTTTGGCAACGCGCTTTTCTAATAATTGTAGTGCTTGATGATTTTGTTCGTTCCGCAGCCACGCATCAAGATAAACTTGCTCGAATAAATCCCGTTGAGCGTGACTACCACCAATTTCATGCAACCGTGACAGAATTGGACTAAGCAAGGTGATCGCTTTTCCCCAATCTCCTGTGGCGTGAGCTTTCATTCCTAAAGAAGCGGGTAATGCTACCTCTATCCAGGTTTTTCGATGCGGTAATTTTCTAATATAAGCCTGCATACTAAAGAGCATTTCGTTTACTAACTCAACTTTTCCGGCTCTTGCCAAGGCGTACACATAATGTAAGTCTTGAAATGGTAAAGTGTGTTCGTGGATTCTTGCTGTTAGGTACGGTGTAAGTTGTTCCCAGCGATCGCCTACATCTACTCCTCTCAACTCCAAACGTAATAATAGCGAAATTGCCCCTACTTGATCTTTAGAAGATTCGTGCCAAGCTTTGCCCCAAATATGGCGATCGTATAACTCTAAAACTCTTTTAGTATCGCCTTTTTCTAAGTAATACAAAGCAATATGCCACCAATTATGGGTATATAACATTGAGTTGCAATTTTCCCAAGTATCGGTAAAGCTAGACATCCAAGCAATACCTTCATCGATTCGCCCAAGGCTTTCCATTACATGAGCTACAGCGTGTTGCGCCCAAGGATCGTAACGGTTTATTTCTAAAGCTTGTCGCCCTATTGCTTCCGCTTCCTCTAATTTGTGGCATTGCTCCAAACCAAAAGCAACCATCCCTTGCAGATAATGATTATTTGGGGATGCGGGTAAAACTTTTTGAGCAATATTCAATAGCCCTTCTTTATTTCCCTGGTAAAAATAGTGATATTGACCTCTTTGTACAGATATTAGATCGCGCGGAAACTTCTGGGCTATTTCTTCGTGATAGGAGATCGCACTTTTTATTGTACCTGTTGCCCAAGCATCTATAGCGCAGATATATAATTGCTCTCGCTCGGTGGCTGTTGCTGCATATTTTTTAGCTGCTTGAAGGTAGGGAGCAGCTTGTAAACGAGCTTCAGCGCTTTCTAAAGACAGATAATGGGCTGCGGCATGAGCATAGGCATAAGCACACTTTGGATCTAGTGCGATCGCCCTCAAAATCGTTTCTGCGTTGTTACCGTAGCTCAATGATTGCCTAGTAAAATCATCAATAAAGGCGATCGCCCTAGGCGAATTAGTTGTAACTTCACATCCTTGAGAGTCTTTTAGCATTTGGTCTTTTTACTCAAGCAAAACTTTAATCCCCACTAATCCGGTAGGAATACCGTAATTAATTATTTATGAGTATGCCACAGCCAAATTACAAGCACAAGAGTTGAAGTACACAAATTAGGTGTATGGAAGCAGCTAGGAAGAATTTATAGGGCAATTTTTCCCAAAATGTTAACCTTTGAAGTATGAAATATATACCTTCAATAATTATCGGCTTTTCTATTTTGTTGTTGACCCCCACCGCCTACGCCAGCAGTTGCCTTAAAAGCGATCGCTCTTTTGTACAGTTAGCTAAACAATCGCAATTAGCCGTTAGGGGAAAAGTTATTAAGTACCAATGGTCTAAAGACGACCAAGAACAAAAGGGAAGACCAAGAGCGATGATTGTGGAAGTTAAAGAGGTGTTTAAAGGAGTAACAAAATTAACGAAGGTTACAGTATGGGGAGATAATGGGATGCAGACTCGACCCTACGTTACTCAGTTTCCGATTGGGACAGAGTGGGTACTAGCGCTGTCAAAAGATTATTGGACTCAAAAAGGAGAGTTAGCAATCTCAGTATGTGGAGAATATTGGTTACAAGTAAAAGGTAATAATGTGGTAGGAAAAGTGACCGATGGGAGAATTAAAGCCAAACCGCAAGTTATTAGCCTTCCCAATCTCCGTAAGCTTCTAAAGGCTGCACCCTAACAGAAGACACTTACTAAAAAATATGAATGATTTTATTGCCACCTACGGAAACTTGATTGTCTCGATGGTGTTAGGGGCGTTACTGGGGTTATCTTTATATTTACCTTTGATGGCTGGGCAATTATCTTTAGCAAGTCCCGGCTTTTATGCCTGTGGTGGTTATATTGCAGCAATTTTGTCTACGGGAATATTTAAGGTGGATGCGCCTTTGTTTCCACTTCCCTTGTTGCTATTAGAAATGTTAATTGCTGGGATAGTATGCGGAATTTTAGGCGTACTTGTAGGTATACCAGCATTAAGGCTAAGGGGAATTTATTTAGCGATCGCAACTATAGCTTTTGTAGAAGTTTTACGGGTAATCTCGCTCAATTTAGACATTACGGGCGGCGCGGTGGGGATTTTTGGCATTCCTCAACCTTTCGACAGTGCGATCGCCTATTTGTGGGTAGCAATTCCTTTACTATTGCTGAGTATGCTTTTACTGTACCGTTTAGAAAAAATCAAAGTCGGACGAGCTTTTGCAGCGATTCGAGATGATGAATTAGCCGCCGATGCCATGGGTATTAATCCCACTTACTACAAAGTATTGGCTTTTACCTTGGGGGCAATATTAGCCGGGATGGTGGGAGCGATTAGCGCCCACTTTTTGAACACCTGGAACGCTCGGCAAGGTACGTTTGATGCCAGTATTATTTATTTAACCTTTGTATTAATTGGTGGCTCTAGAAGCTTTGTGGGTACGGTTTTAGGGGGTATGGTATTTACAGCATTACCAGAGGTATTACGAGCAATTGCGGATACTGAGGGTTTACCTAATGCGATCGCTCAATTTCTGCGCGATGGGCGGTTAATTATCTTTGGATTACTAATTGTTTTGGGGACGATATTTTTTCCCCAAGGGCTAGTAACTCCAGAATTATTCAAAAGGCGGCGGTAATGACGGATTTTGAGCCTATCTTGGCAGTATCAGGTTTAACTCGTAGTTTTGGCGGCTTGGTTGCGGTTAACGACGTTTCGTTTACAGTTAATCACAATGAAATTTTTGGGCTAATTGGCCCCAATGGTGCGGGAAAAACTACCTTATTTAATTTGATTAGCGGTTTAATCCCACCTTCGAGCGGACAATTATTGTATCAAGGGGAATCGATTACTAAACTTCGTCCTCATAAAATCGCCAAACTAGGAATTGCGAGAACTTTTCAAAATATCCGCTTATTTGGTACGCTTTCGGCGTTAGAAAATATTGTTGTTGCTAGACACATTCATACTAAAAGCAACGTTTTTAATGGGGTTTTGAACTTACCATCGGCAGCTAGGGAAGAGAACTTAGCCCTAGCAAAAGGTAAAGAATTGCTAAACTTAGTTGGACTTGGCGATCGCGCCACAGAAATTGCCTGTAACTTTTCCTATGGCGATCAACGTCGATTAGAAATTGCCCGCGCTTTAGCTCTTAACCCTAAAATACTACTTCTAGACGAACCTGCCGCCGGGATGAATACGAACGAAAAACAAAGTTTAAGTTTATTTATTCGCCAAATTAGCCAGCAATTTAATTTAACGGTAGTTTTAATCGAACATCATGTTCCCTTAGTTATGGGATTGTGCGATCGCATTGCCGTTTTAAATTTTGGTAAATTAATTGCTTTAGACAACCCGTGCGTAGTAAGAACCGATCCCGTTGTTATTGAAGCTTACCTAGGGGCGGAAGGATGAATTTACAACAAATCCTAGAAATTAAAAGTTTGTGCGTCAATTATGGCGGTATTCAAGCATTGCAAAATATTGATTTAGTAATCAATCAAGGGGAAGTAGTAACTTTAATTGGTGCAAATGGTGCAGGCAAAAGTACAACTTTAAAAGCTATTTCTCGATTGATTAATTGTCGAAGCGGGCATATTTATTACCACGGACGAGATATTAACCGCTATCCGGCTTACAAAATAGTACAATTAGGAATTGCTCATTCTCCCGAAGGACGAAAAATATTAAGCAGACAAACGGTACTCGATAACTTGGAATTAGGCGCTTATATTCGTTCCGATCGAGGAATTAAAGCAGATATTGAGCGGCAATTTAATATTTTCCCCCGGTTAGCAGAACGCCGCTATCAGTTAGCAGGAACTTTGAGCGGTGGAGAACAACAGATGTTGGCAATGTCTCGCGCGTTGATGAGTAAACCGCAGCTATTACTATTAGACGAGCCAAGTTTGGGGCTTGCACCTGCTATAGTTCGAGATATTTTTGCAATTATCCAAAATCTCCGGGAAACGGGGATAACTATACTTTTAGTCGAACAGAATGCTAACTTAGCTCTGCAAATTGCCGATCGCGGTTACGTATTAGAAGCAGGTTGTATTACCTTAAGCGGAAAAGCCGCAGATTTACTTAATGATGAGCGCGTCAAAAAAGCTTATCTCGGCTAGTGTTAATCTTCCCTAGCAATACCTAGCCGCAAGTGTTGAGTAGTTGTGCTAAGTGGGGTGGTATCGGGTGTTGATGCACAAGCTGACCGCTAGAGAGGTATTCAAGCTCCTCTAAGGTGGATGTGCGCCCTAGAATTTCATTGCGATGAGGATGACGACCAAATTTTTTGATTATTTGTTGATGTCTGCGTGCTTGGGCGGCGGAAAACTCTAGTAACGGGCGCTCCTCTAGTGACGAATCTTGAGCAAGTTGAGCAGCAAGATTGACTACCAAATCTAGGTTTTCCATTTCCTCGCTATGCCCCAAAGGTAGGATAAAAAAGGTTTTCTCCCAAGGAGTTTTGAGCGCCTCATAGTGACCAAGAGCGATGCCTTCGAGAGTTAGGGCGCAAGCCTTGGAGTCTTGGGCAAAGGCTTGATTTGTTCCCCGATAGAGTGATCGCCCAAACTGATCGAGAATAATAATTAGCGCTAGTCGTGACTGTGGCTGCAATGACCAATCATCAAGTTCACCCTGAACAGCCCGTTTTGATAAAGGTGCAAAATGCTCGACGATCTCTGCATCCGCACCAGAGCGAAACCACCATTGCCACTGACGTATCATCGCCGTGCGATCGCTCTTTGGTAAAATCGGAAACCAAAATCGCAGAATATCAAGATATAGTTGTGTTTTCATAAATTTAGTTTTTGCTCTTTAGTTCTAGAAGTTTTTCTACAGATTTCTTATCAACAAGAACTCTTGAAGACTTTGCGGCTGCATAAAATCGGTATATTGAGCCGCAAAATCTGGTGGTAGGAACTCAAGTAATTGTTGATTTTCAACCCAAACTTCAATAATTTTGAAAAAGCCTAAGCGATCGCACGTCACTACTTGCCAGCCTGCGCGAGTGGCAATTTCGTGAATTGTGGCTTCAGAAGTTGCAACCGAAATCGCCGCATGGAAAGCATTATAGTCAGCGTCGGAGTCATCAGAGTTTCGCACCAGTTGAGTACCAGAAACGAAGTCGTCGGAAGTTGGCGTTAGTTTAGTACCTTGAGGCATTACCTCAATCATTGTTCCGTGAGGGTCGAGAGCGAGAACAACATAGCTGCCTTCATGGTAGGGAAAGGGCGCTACTTGTCCTTGACAAATCTGAGCTAAAACTTGGGCGACTTGTTGCGGTTGGTTAGCTGCAATTGAAATGTGGTGAATCATAATAAAAATCCGTAATTGTAGTTAAGTTTGAGAAACAAAGATTAAAACCTATGAAAATCCATCAAGTTGTACAAATCTTCATGCCTTCTGGTGTGGGGAAACCAGGAAGGATTTTGCCAACCTGTTGATGGTCTAGAGTCTGGCGTAACCATTGATAAGTTTTCCGCATAGCCTTTTAGTGTCAAAACCTTGCAGTTAAATTGAATTCCTGCCTGGTTTGCAATTACTTTCCGGCTTTTAGTTGTGGCGATCGCCACCGTTTCAAAATCTTGTCTTTTCTGACCTACCAAGTTGATTGATGGCAGCACTAAAGCCAAATCTAAATCTGCTTCTGCATTAGTTTTTAAGGTTACGGAAATTAGTAAACCAAGATTGCTTTGTTGTTGCTTGACTTCATTACCTCGAAAAGTAAACTTCCCTTCAGCGCCTTGATAATCTAACTGCGGAACTTTTCGATTTTGCCGAAGTATTTGCGGCAAAAACACTATATGGACAGTCCCAGATTCAGCATCAGTCAATGTAAATCGGTCTGCTTGTTGATTTTGATTTTGCATTTTTCTTTACGGTTTTTTTAGCAAAGCCGGGGTTTTTAATAAGTATTTGTTTCCGGCTTTAAGGATTGTTTAAAAACGAACTTGTGCAGGTCTGCTAGTGACGCGCAGCACAGATTCTTGGTCAAATCGATCTTTGTATTCCTCAATGATCTCCTCGATTTCCTGTCTGTCTTCTTGGCTATTTGCGTGAATTAAAATCAGCAGCTTTGTCTTTTCTTTGATAATTCCACTGCTACTAAGAAACTGTCCTTTAGCATCTATCACTGTTAGTCCATCGGGAAAGCGAGGCGTGACTTCATTTTGCAAAAACAACTGAAAATCTTGCTCTGAAACTTCTCCTGCTGGTTTATTTCTGCCAAAGTACAACTCATCTTGAACAAGTATATTTGTGCGGATTTCACTAATTCCTGGCGCTTGGGGAATTTGAGCATTAACTTCTTTTAACCAGACAACAGAACCTGTAAATAGGAGGCTAGTTACAAATAGAGCGCTGAAACTTTTTCGTAAGGTTCTCATAGTTTTTGCAGATTTTTTTGCGTTAGTTATTGGCTGCTGTTTTGTTCTACCCACTGGCAATAAAGCTTTGAATTTTCATCTAATTGCCATACTGCAACTAGCTGATGTTGACTTGGTGAATTTTTATTTGGGATAATTAGTTGAGTTTGTGGCGCTTTAATAACTGGAGAAGTCGCAATATTTTTTTGCATAATTAACCTACCTATTGGCAATAGATTGTTAGTAGTTGTTTGGCTATAACCCCCAACAATTTCTAAAGTAATTGCAAACTTTGTAATTGTCGTTACAGAAAATCTCTGGACTTATCAACTACAGCGCTACTATGGGTTTTATAAACATTAACCGTAGGGGCGCAAAGTAGCCGTAGTAGGGGCGCAAAGTAGCCGTAGTAGGGGCGCAAAGTAGCCGTAGTAGGGGCGCAAAGTAGCCGTAGTAGGGGCGCAAAGCTTTGCGCCCCTACTGTTTAAAAATTGCTAAAGGAAATCCGTACTATTCCCTAACCTCTGGAAATCTCAGGTAAAATGCGATCGCTATCGATCGCACTTGGCAGAAAATGAACTTTGAGCAAGCGCTGGAAACCGTCAATGAATCGGTGTTTGCCCGTTTTGGCAGACATCTAACGGACGTGGAGACAGCGATTTTAATTGGAGCTTTGCAAAGTCAAACCTACGAGCAGATTGCTGTTAATTCTGGCTATTCCATCAGCTATATTACCCGCGATGTAGGTCCGAAAGTTTGGAAACTCCTCAGCCAAGCGTTAGGAGAAACGGTAAGCAAAACCAACTTTCAAACCGCCCTAGAACGACACGGGCGATCGCATAATAGAGCAAATAATAGTTTAGATGAAGACTTTTTAGAAGTTCCAAGCGGCATAGTACCGATTAATTCCCCTTTTTATATCAAACGTCCCCCCATTGAAGAACGCGCTTATACACAAGTTAGTAAACCAGGGAGTTTAATTCGCATTAAAGCACCTAGACAAATGGGCAAAACTTCTCTCATGCACAGAATTTTAGCTCATGGCAAAGATGCAGGTTTACGCACGGTGCTATTGAGTTTGCAACAAGCAGATAGCGGCATTTTCACCTCCTTAGATAAGTTTCTGCGGTGGTTATGCGCTAACGTCAGTCGTCAGCTTAATTTAGATCCAAAACTAGATAACTATTGGGATGCAGATATCGGCAGTAAAGTTAGCTGTACTTTATATTTTCAAGAGTATTTACTCACAGAAATTGATTCCCCGGTGGTTTTAGCCTTAGATGAAGTCAATCGAATTTTTGAATATCCCGAAATTTCTAGCGATTTTCTTCCCTTACTGCGCTCTTGGTATGAAGATGCGGCGGAAATAGAACAATGGCAAAAGCTCCGACTGGTAATAGTTCATGCTACCGAAGCTTATATTCCTTTAGCAATTAATCAATCTCCTTTTAATGTTGGTTTACCGATTAAATTACCCGAATTTAGTTTAGAGCAAGTGTTGGATTTAGCCGTGCGTCATCGCCTAGATTCGTTGACAGAGGCGCAATTAGCTACCCTTTTAGCAACTATTGGCGGACATCCTTATTTGGTGCGGGTGGCGCTTTATCATTTAGCCCGTAACGAAGTATCTTTAAGTCAACTATTACAAACTGCTCCCACCGCAGCCGGGATTTATAGCGACCATTTACGCCATCATTTAGCCAATCTCCAAGAGCATCCAGAACTAGCCGCAGCTTACAAACAGGTAGTAATGGCTATTAACCCATTGCCCTTAGATGCGATCGCAGCTTATAAATTAGAAAGCATGGGTTTAGTTAAATTACAGTCAAACCAGGCAACGCCAAGCTGTGATTTGTATCGGTTGTACTTCCGCGAACAATTGACCTAAAGCGATGAATAAGTACGAGTATCAAGTTGGCGGTAGTTTAAAAATGGATGCTCTAACTTATGTAGAGCGCCAAGCAGACTACGAGCTTTATAGTGCTTTGCTAAAGGGCGAATTTTGCTATGTATTTAGTTCTCGGCAAATGGGCAAATCTAGCTTGCGTCTGCGGACTCGGCATCGGTTAGAACAAGCTAGCGGTATGTGTGCGTCTATTGATATGACTCGTATCGGTAGCCAAAATATTACTCCGACTCAGTGGTATAAAGGCATTGTCGTAGACTTGTTACGGGGTTTTAATTTATTTAACAAAGTTGATTTAAAAGCTTGGTGGCAAGAAAAGGAAGATTTATCGCCGCTTCAACGATTGAGTTTGTTTATTGAAGATATTTTATTGGTTCAACTTTTTCAAGAGAACATTTTTATTTTTGTTGACGAAATTGATAGTATTTTGGGGCTTAATTTTCCCACTGAAGATTTTTTTGCGTTGATTCGCTCTTGCTACAACCAAAGGGCGGAAAATCCGGCTTACAACCGCCTTACTTGGGCGCTATTTGGGGTTGCAACTCCCACAGATTTAATTGGCGACTGCCAGCGTACTCCGTTTAATATTGGTAAATCTATCAATCTATCGGGTTTCAAACTGGCAGAAATTGCCCCTTTAGCCGCCGGATTAGAGGGAAAAGTTGATAATCCCTTGGCGGTACTAAAAGAGATTTTGGCTTGGACAAATGGGCAACCTTTTTTGACTCAAAAGCTTTGTCAAATAGTGATTCAACAACGATCTAGTGGGAACAAATCGAGCAACGGCGAAGAAGTGGAGGAGCGTTACAAGTTAGATACTCATTTACCAATTGTTAATTATCATCTAATTGGGTTCTATTATCAGTTTTCGCCCTTCCTGCTCGAAAAACTTGTGACTTCGCATATCATTGAAAACTGGGAAGTACAAGACGAACCAGAGCATTTACAAACAGTACGCGATCGCTTATTACGAAACGAACAAAGGGCGGGATCGCTACTAAAACTTTATCAGCAAATATTAGTTGGTGAAGTCGCATCCGATGGCTCTAGAGAGCAAATAGAATTATTACTTTCTGGTTTAGCGATCGAGCAAAACGGACAATTGCAAGTAAAAAATCGCATTTATCAAGAGGTTTTTTCTTTAGCTTGGGTAGAAAAACAATTAACGGCATTGCGCCCTTATTCCCAAGCATTACAGGCATGGTTGGCAAACCATGATTCGGCAAAACTCTTGCGCGGCGAGGCTTTGAATCAAGCTCAAAAGTGGGCAGAAGACAAAAGTTTGAGCGACTATGACTATCAATTTTTATTAAAAAGCCAACAATGCGATCGCGCAGCAGTAGAGATAAAGCTAAAAGCCGTTATTTGGCGGCAAAAGTTACTTATAGGCGCTATCAGTTTGATATTGCTTGTTTTAGGCTCAATAATTTTCTTTACTGATTAGAATTTTCAGGTAGAGACGTTGCAACACAACGTCTCTTGCATTGGTTTTGAAATCGCTTTAGGGTTCGTTGGGCAAACTCGCCGGATCGATACCTTGAGATTGCAAATAGGCAATTAGCCGTTCTTTTTGCTGACGTTCTTGGGCGGCAGTTTGACGCTCTTGCTCAATTTGTTCTACTGCCCACAGTAACAAGTTACCTGTTTCGTCCCACCACCGCAACCAGTAACCTGTTCGGGTTTCTTTCGTCCCTTGCCAAGTTCCTAAAAATAATCCCATCTCCGCAATCCAATGACGACCATTTTCATCCGGTTGCCTTAACTGGTAGCGTCCATTTTCTAGTTGATAAAATTCTAGTAAACCTCCATCCGGCTCAAAAATTATGTAAAAGGGAACTTGGAGAATTTGCTCGTAGAAAAACCATTTTCCCGGTGGATAAGTTGGCTTTACAGAATATTCTCTATCCTCATCGTCCGATAAAAATTCCATTACCACCGCCGGAACATCACCTTCTAGGTTAGGTGTGTAACTGCGGCGGTTAGCTAAGACCTCATTTACACGCGCAATATAAACCCAGTCGGGGGCTTTAGCTACAAATTTTCCATTGAGGGTAGCACAAAGACCAAAATTTGAGGCTATCAACATTTGGGGTTGAATGAAACCACTAATTTCTAAACTTTCGCTCAAAGCACCAGCCAAAATTGGCTGACCTGTATTATCCACTGGGTCATCCTCTAGGTGAAAATCATCGGGTAATGGTTCCCAAGAAATTACAAGTTCAGTGGAGGCTTTGGTTTCACTAACCTGGGTTGCCATAAATACTGCCTTTTAGGGATCTGGTTTTATTTTATCGTGCTGAGTTTAAATAAACTTTGGGCCTTATTATCCGTAAACCTGTAGCCCTAATCGGTAGATAAATAGTGTAGAAGTGTGGAGGCAGAAAAACTATGTTCAAAATCCCAAAAAGTCGCCCCCAATGGTCTAAAGTTCAGCACCGCTTGCGATATCTACTTTTAGCATTAATGT
This sequence comes from Synechocystis sp. PCC 7509, assembly GCF_000332075.2. Classification (NCBI taxonomy): domain Bacteria; kingdom Bacillati; phylum Cyanobacteriota; class Cyanophyceae; order Synechococcales; family Merismopediaceae; genus Synechocystis; species Synechocystis sp. PCC 7509. The sequence goes on from NZ_ALVU02000001.1 coordinate 1,716,875, forward strand.
TTAGCCTCCTAATTATCGCTTGCGATCGCATTTCTACGAGTGATCGAGATTTAGTAAACGCGGCTTTTACCGACAATAAAGTTCTCAAAATCTGGTGGGACAAGGGTTTTACTCTTGAAGAAGATGAAGCGCTCCAGCAAATTGTCAGTAATTGGGAAAAACAAAGCGGTAATAAAGTCAAGCTTTCTTTTTATAGTACCGACGAGCTATCACAAAAGGCAGAAAGAGAGCTTCGCACGGGGGATTTGCCGGATTTGATCGCCATGTTCAAAAGCGAAAAATCTCTCACCGCTCGTTTAGCTTGGGAAGGTAAACTTGCTGATGTTTCTGATGTAATTGCGCCAGTCAAAAACCTATATTCAGAAAATGCCCTAAAAACTGTTAACTTCTACAATCAAACCGCTCAAAAGCGCAGTTACTACGCCTTACCAATTCATCAAGCCACAATTCACGTTTACTATTGGCGAGATTTGTTAGAAAAAGTTGGACACAGTAACAAAGATATTCCCACCGATTGGGATGGTTTCTGGAAGTATTGGACGCAAAGACAGGACGATTTACGGGCAAAAAATGTTGATATTTATGGCTTAGGTTTACCGCTATCGGTAGCTGCTGGAGATACTTATCAAACTTTTGAGCAGCTATTAGAAGCTTACGATGTCCAAATGTTAGACGCTAACGGACAACTCACCGTTGATAATCCCCAAGTGCGTCAAGGAATAGTAAAAATTTTAAATTGGTATAACCAAGCTTACAAACAAGGTTATTTACCACCCGATGCGTTGCATTGGTTGAATCCAGACAACAATCGCAACTTGCTTAACCGCAAAGTGTTGATGACCACCAATGATACACTTTCCATTGCTACAGCATTGCGTCAAGACCCCGAAACCTATAGCAAAAAGCTAGGAGTGTTGGAATTACCCAATAAACCTAGCGGTCAAAAAATGCGTTACTTAATTACAGTGCAGCAAGTGATTTTGTTTGCCAATTCTCAACATCAAAAAATTGCTAAAGACTTTTTAGCTTACTTAATTCAACCGGAAGTTATTGGTAATTATCTTAAAGTTGCTGGCGGTCGTCATTCTCCCGTACTTAAACCAAATTGGCAAGATCCTTTTTGGACAAATCCCCAAGATCCTCACGTTTCTACAGCGACGAAGACATTTACTCAGGGGGAAACGCGCTTATTTTATACTTTTTATAATCCTGCTTATAGCCTAGTTTTGCAGGAAAATGTCTGGGGTCAAGCCCTCAAAAAGGTTCTGGTGGATGGAGTTTCGGCAGAAATAGCCGCCGATGAAGCGATTTCTCGGATTAAAGAAATTTTTGCCCAATGGTAAATTATGCGCTCTAGCAATCAACACCTTACTACTAAAGTTGCTAGTTTATTCCTACTTTGGTCTTTAGTAGCAATTGGGGTTGTCGGTGGTGTGGCTTTTTTTAGAGCTAGAGAAGCATTGAAGCAAGCGGCTTTTAATCAACTCAGCGTTGCGGCTACTTTAAAAGAAGAAGAAATTACTCGCTGGTTTCAAGATCGAGAGCAAGACTTTTTGGCGATCGCTTTCTTCCCCGAAATTCGCCAAATCAAAGCTCAAAACTACGATTTGGCAACCAGTAGACGCATTTCAACCTATTTGGTAGAAATTGCCCAAACTAAGCCAGATTTTCAAGAAATTTTTATTCTTGATCGCACTAATAAAGTAATTTTATCCACCAATAAGCTCCATGTTGGTCAGTATGAGATTTTAGCCGACATTACCTATATTGAGAAAATTGAACCAGGAAACACTGCACCGATTTTTTACGTCTCCCCCGTTACAGGCAAGCCCACCGTAACCTTTGCTACGCCCCTTAGAGATGCTAAAGGAGTTCGTCAAGGCGTAATTTTGGCTCATTTGAACTTAGATCGCATCGATCGCATTGTGCGGGAGCGTACAGGCTTAGGTAAAAGCGGCGAAACTTATTTAGTTGGCTCTTTAGTAGTCAAAACTTTTATTTCTAAAGCCGATAAAACTGACCAAGAATCATTAATTAGCAGTCAAGGTATTGATACGGCTACCAGTGGAATTAGTGGATTTGGACTGTATGAAAACTATGCCAAAGTACCAGTAATCGGCGTGTATCGTTGGTTAAATGAACAAGACTTGGCTTTATTAGTGGAAATGGAGCAAGCAGAATCTTTTACCCCAGCGCGTCAATTGGCTGGAACGATTGTCTTAGTAGGACTTGTATCGGTCGGGTTGCTATCAACTGGAGTGTATTGGCTAACAAAACAGTTGCAAATTTCCCGCGAACAATTAGAAAATTACAGCCATAAATTAGAACAAAAAGCCCAAGAAGCTTTAGCTGCTAACCGTGCCAAAAGCGCCTTTTTGGCAAATATGAGCCACGAATTGCGGACACCACTGAGCGCGATTCTTGGCTTTACTCAATTGATGACACGCGATCGCACTCTTGATTCTGCTCAATTAGAAAACTTAGCAATTATTAGTCGTAGTGGCGAACACTTACTAACCTTAATCAATGATGTTTTATCGATGTCTAAAATCGAGGCAGGGAGCATCATATTAGACGAAAATAGCTTTAATCTTAACAGTCTGTTGGATTCTCTAGCCGAGATGTTTGCAATCAAAGCTGAAGCGAAGGGATTGGAATTAATTTTTGAGCGCAGCCAAGACTTACCTAACTACCTCCACGCCGATGAAAGTAAGTTGAGTCAAGTATTAATCAACCTTTTGGGTAACGCGATTAAGTTTACTGAAACCGGGAGAGTAATTTTACGCGCGTCAGTAATTAACAACGAACATTTAACCCTGCATTTTGAAGTGGAAGACACAGGTACAGGTATTGAGTCTCACGAATTGGAGAAATTATTTAAACCTTTTGTACAAACCCAAGCTGGGCAAAAATCCCACCAAGGAACGGGTTTAGGTTTATCTATTAGTCAACAATTTGCCTGTTTGATGAGCGGAGAAATTGCTCTCAAAAGCACTCCCAGTCAAGGTACAGTATTTTACTTCGATGTCCCCGTGAAAAAAGAGCAGAAACTTGAGGAAACTGAAACTAAACCGCAAACTAGAGTTATTTCTTTAGCGCCAAATCAACCAACCTACCGCATTTTAGTAGTAGAAGATCGAGACGAGAATCGTCAATTATTGGTTAAACTGCTAACTTCTATCGGCTTTGAAGTCCGCGCAGCCCAAAACGGACAAGTAGGCATAAATATCTGGCAAATCTGGAAACCTCACCTAATTTGGATGGATATGAGAATGCCTGTAATGGATGGCTACCAAGCTACTAGACACATTAAAAGTCAGTTAAATGGACAATCTACAATAATTATCGCCCTTACTGCCAGTGCTTTTGATGAAGAACGAGCTTTAGTATTATCTGCTGGGTGCGATGACTTTGTTTGCAAACCTTTTTTAGAAGCAGTTATCCTCGAAAAAATGGCTAAGTATTTGGGAGTACGTTACCTCTACGAAGATAGCCAACTACAGCCCCAAGAGACGGCTTGTTACGTCCTAAAAGCGGCAAGTTTAAGTGTTATGCCTCCAGAGTGGATAGAGCAGCTACGCCAGGCAGCATTGCGGACTGATGAACAACAAATTTTTAGTTTATTACAGCAAATTTCGGCGACAAATGCACCTTTAGCAAAGGCGCTAACGGAAGCGGTGAATAATTTTCGGATCGATAAAATTATTGATTTATTTCAACCATGAATAACCAACCAGAAAAAGCAAATATTCTCGTGGTGGACGATAAACCTGACAATCTACGGCTATTATCTGCCTTACTCGGTCAATTGGGATACGAAGTTCGCAAAGTAATTAACGGACAAACGGCTTTAAAAACCGTACAAGCTGCGCCACCAGATTTAATTTTACTAGATGTGATGATGCCCGATATGAACGGCTACGAAGTTTGTCAACACTTAAAAGCTTCGCCGCTTACCTGCGATATTCCAGTAATTTTTATTAGTGCTTTAGATGAGGTACTTGATAAAGTTAAAGCCTTTGCTGTGGGGGGAGTTGATTATATTACCAAACCTTTTAGCGAAGAAGAAGTTTTTGCGCGGGTAGAAAATAACTTGACAATTCGCCGATTGCAAAAACAATTAAAGCTTCGCAATACTCAACTACAAAAAGAAATATGCGATCGCCAAAAAGCCGAAACCCAACTAACCCAAAGCGAAGCAAAATTTCGCAATCTCTTTGAAAACGCCCCCATCGGTATCTTTAGCGCTCGTCTTGATGATGGATTAATTGTAGAAGCTAACCAGCATTTTATTGAGATGCTGGGTTACAGTCAAACCACTGACGTAATTAGGCAGAAAACTATTACAGATTTTTATGTTGCTGTCGCTTCATCGTCAATACTTATAGAACTTCAAACTAAAAGCAGAATAGATAATTTTTCGGCAAAGTTTCGCAAACGCGATCGCACGGCTATCGATGTACTGCTTTGGGTACGTAGAAACCTAGGGGAAGACTGCTTACAAGGGGCGATCGCAAATATTAGCAATTGTGGCGCTTAAATAAATCAGTGAGCTTGGAGTTAGCTAAACGAGATAGGGTGATATAGATGCGATTACGAATATAAATGACAGCTTCTCCTAAAGTCGATCGGTGGTTAAAACTGGGCTTGCCTTTGCCTATAGTTGTATTTAACGGTTGGCTGGCACTACAAGTTATTCAATATTTTCAACCCTTAGTGACTATTTTTGTCTTGGCGGCGGTGCTGGCGTTTGTACTAAATTATCCTGTGGAGTTTCTTCAACAACGGGAGATTAAACGCACCTATGCGGTTGTATTAGTTTTTTTGGTTAGTTTAGCTATTTTAATTACTCTTAGTATCACTTTAGTACCGCTTTTAGTGGAGCAATTCAACGAAAGCTTGTTACTATTGCCGAATTGGATTGAGTCGGGGACTCAAGAACTAAAAAGTCTCAACAACTGGGCAGCAGCGCGAAATTTACCAATCAATTTTAATCAATTGGCAACTCAATTAACCGATCGCTTGCCCGATGAACTGCAATCAGTGGCAGAACACTTTATAAGTTTGGCAATAGGGGCAGTTGACAGCGTCTCTGAAGTGGTGCTGACTATAGTTTTAAGTTTTTACTTGTTATTAGACGGAGAAAGGATTTGGAACTACTTATTTAAGGGGTTGCCACCACACATTGCGATCGCCATTAAAAAATCTCTCCAACAAAACTTTCAAAACTACTTTGTCGCCCAAATAGCTTTAGCGTGTTTAGTTGGGGTGGCAATGACTGCAACGTTTTTACTATTAAAAGTTCCCTTTGGGTTAGTTTTTGGATTAGCGATCGCCCTATTAACTTTAATCCCCTTTGGCGATGTGCTGGGATTTAGCTTAGTAAGTTTATTAGTTGCTTCTCATGACTTTTGGCTAGGGGTAAAAACTATATTGGTAGCGGTAGCTGTCGATCAAACTATCGATCAAGCGATCGCGCCTCGGCTACTGGGGAGTTTTACAGGTTTAAGTCCAGTAGGAATTGTCGCAGCTTTGGCGGTAGGAACAAAAGTTGCAGGATTACTAGGATTATTAATTGCTGTACCTATTGCTAGTTGTTTAAAAGACGTTTTAGATAACTGGCAATCTTTGGCGGATAATAGTCCTCAAATTGAATAAAGTAATTAGGGAACGCCAATAGAGACAAAACCCGCCCAATCGCGGGGTGAGGGAGTTTGTTTCATGGTCAGTAACATGGCTTGACGCAGTGCTTGGGGATTGTCGTTTTGTTTGTTTAAATTGTTGTAAAACTCTGTCATTAATGCCGCCGTTGGCAAGTCGGGAACAGACCATAAAGATACAATTACTGTAGAAGCGCCACTAGAAAGCAGACTTCTTGATAAGCCAATTACCCCATCCCCTGTAATTTTTCCGCGTCCAGTATTACAAGCGCTAAGTACAACTAAACTTCCTGGTAGTTTCAACTCTAAAATTTCCGCCGCCGTTAGCAAGCCATCGCCTGGCGCTGCAACCAAAGCAAGAGAACTTTCTAACCCTTGGCGATCGTCAAAAAAACCATGAGTAGCCAAGTGAATAACCTGGGCTTTGCTCATTCGAGAACTAACAGCACTTTCGGTAGCTTGACGACCAATGAGGGGGGAAGTATTGAATAGTTTGGCGATCGCCATTGCTTCAGTTTCCGCACCAGGTAAGGCGGGTAACTTTAAAGATATAGGCTGAGGATTGCCTACAATTAACACCTCTAATTTGTTTGTTTGGGGCTTTGGTTGAATTAATGACAAAGCTTGAATAGAGGGCGCAATAGAAATAGTATGTTGCTCGATTAAAAACTTTCCCGAACTATCTTGTAATGCAGCAAAAGGGACGAGAAATAAAGAGCCTTGGGGAATGAAAATTACTTGTGCTTGCGCCTCGGTAGGTAAAAGATCGGCAACGGGTTGAATCAGAACGTTGTAGGCGTTGCGGCTAGAAGCAACAACAGTTTTATTGGCAGTTTTTTTAGACAGTATTTGTTGGCGCAGTGTCTCAACTAGATTTGTAAGTAATTGCGGATTTTTCGCTACAATTCCCGCCTTTTTAAGATTTACTTGTCGAAAAGTCAGCTTTCCATCTGGCGCAACAACCCAGATGTATAAGTCAGATTCGTTGTTGACAATGGAGTAAGAAACGATTGTTGCTTGGTGCTGTTTGGCTGTAGCTTGAATTTGTTTTAATGTTAATGGCGTAACGCTTTCGTTAGCAGGAGACAAACGTTTAGCAAGTAATTCTACAAAAGCTCTTGCTCGTCCTCTTTCCGACGCGATTAAGGCTTCAGTATATTTATTTTGACTAACTAAAGCGGTTTGCAAAGTTTGGTAAGCATCAGAGTGGGTTTCAAAGATAGCTACTTTCTGTTCGTCTCGCAGTCCCGGACGCAGAGATTCAAAGACGCTGATAGCTAATTTTAGAAATTCAATAGCTTTTAGTGGTTCGCCAGATTTTAGCAGATTTGCACCCAAACCACTAAGGGCTTGAGCTTCGCCTGTGCGATCGCCATTTTTTTTCGCCCAACTTAAAGCCTGCTCGTAAAAGTCCCTTGCTTCGGGATATTTACCTAATTTTGTATGCAGCCAACCTAAGTTATTTAAGGTTTGAATCCGTCCGATATTGTCGCTACCCAAAGCTTGTTGTAAGTAACTTAAAGCCTCTTTATTTTTTCCTGTTTCCGCATAAATTAGTCCCAAACTATTGCGAGTGTTTACCTTAGTAAACTCATCTCCAAGGGAATTAGAAAGGTTAAGCGCTTGTTGATAAAACTCCAAAGCTTGAGACGGTTTGCCTAGTTTATTGTAGGTTCGCCCTAGATTATTTTGGGTACGCGCCACCCCATAGCGATCGCCTACAGAATACCGCAGAGTTAAGGCTTGTTGGTAGTAGTCTAAAGCCGAATCGTACTCCCCTAAGTCATAATACACATTACCTATAGCATTTAGGATTTGTCCCCGGTCAGTGCGATCGCCAGCAACCCGTACAGATTGCTGTAATATTTGCAGAGATTGGGCATACAAACCCAAATAACGATAAGTTTCTCCTAAGCCGATTTGGTTGCGATTTTCCTCATTAATGTCTTGAAGTTGCGTACCTTGGGCTAATTGAAAGCTTGTTAATGCCTGACGATATTCGCCCAGTTCTAGATAAACTAAACCTTGAGCGCTTGATAACTTCCCTTTTTGACTAGCATTACCGGGGATTGATTGCGATCGCTGCAAAAATTCTGTAGCCTGAACGTAGCGCCCCTGACGATAATAAACTCCCCCTAAACTTGTTAAAGCGTCTTTTTGCCTTTCAAAGTCTTTATCTTCTAAAGCAAGTCTTAAAGCCTGTTCTAGCTTAGTTTGAGCCGCTAATAATTGATTGCTCTCCACAAAAAAAGCAGCTTGTTTTAGTAGCTGCTCAGTTTGAGAACTTGTCAAGTTTTGAGATTGAACGGGAAGCTCAATAAAACTAGAGAGAGTAACAACCGATGAAAGGCAGAGAATTGTCAGAAAAACGCGCAGCCGTTGCATAAAATACACCTTTTTTGAACATCGTAGGGGCGCAATGCACTGCGCCCCGGCAAATGTATTACCCCCTAAACTATTCTCCAGTAATCGACAGGTTATCAACCCAAACTCTAGGACAAACACCCCCAGGAGTTAATTCTGCTTCCTTTTCAATATAAATAATCGATTGGAACAGTTCTAAAATGTCTCCTGCCACCGTTGCTGATTCAATACTCGTTAGCTTGCCATTATTTACCATCCAACCATCAAAAGGCAAAGAAAAAGAGCCTTGTAGGGCTTTTACTCCCGCATGGAGGGCTTGCAAGTTGTCGATAAATATGAGGTTATCGGCGTTATCTAAACTATATTCTTGCTCTTGCATTGCAGAGGAAAAAACATGGTAAAAGTGAGGACTAACCGATACTTTTGCCCCAAGATTAGCGTGTCCTGTGGGTTGAGCATTCAAGCGTTTAGCAGTACCCGCGCTGTGAATGAAGTTGCTTAATACGCCACCCGTAATTATTGGTAATCGACGGGTAGGCGTACCTTCTCCATCAAAGGTTTCTGTCGCTACATTGTCAGGATGCAAAGCGTCGTCAGCAAAAGAAAGTAAAGGCGAGGCGATTTGCTTTCCCAATGATTCGGGAGTTGAAAGACTTTGCTTGTCGAGAATATTTTGAGCGTTGAAAAGGTTGGAGAACGCGCTTATTAAGCTCAAAAAAGCATCCGGTGAGAAAACTACTCGATATTTGCCCGTTTTAACTTTTTCGTAGTCTAAATGGCTAATTGTCTTTTCTGTAGCTTCTTTTAAGCAAGCGGGAATGTCTAGTTTAGGGAGGCTGCGACTAATGCGAAAAGCGCCAGCACTGCGGGTTTTTTTGCCTTCTTGCTCGGTTTTGGTGTAGAGATAAATGGAGGTGTAAGAACGGGCTTCATTACGTCTAGCTCCTGCACTATTGAGATAAAATCGATTAACGTCTCTTTGGGCAAGAGCATTATAAGGTACGCTGGCGATCGCACTGTGAGCAGATAATAATTCTTTCTCAGCTTTTATCAGAGTTTCAATCAGTTCTGATACTGGTACTTGGGGAGCAGTTTCTTGAGTTTCCGCCGCCAAGGGGGATGTTGCTTCGGGGCTAAAATCAGGGATATTGTCTTTAACTCCAAAAAAACTAGCTTCGTAGGCGGTTTTTAAAGCTAATTCCAATCCTTTAGGGTCTACATCGGTAGTGCTAGTCACTCCCATTGTATTATCAGCATTCCAGACTCTAACCATTATATTAGAACGGTTTGAGGCTTTTACTTGTTTGGGTTCTCCGGTGTCTACTTGGACGCTGGTTTCATCCACTGATGAGCCATAAATATCAAACTTTTCAATGCCTAGCTTTTCGGCACTGGTTTGAGCGTAATTTGCAAGTTCGGCGATTTTTGTCACGTTGATAGACCTTTTAGAATTTTCTTGGTTTTTGTTGTCGGCTTGCTTTAGGAAAAACCAGGACTTGGGGGGTCTGCCCCCCAAACCCCCCATTAGGAAGTTGCCTCCCCCAAACCCCCTGCAAAAGGGTCTTGTCAATAAGTAGGTGAGTTTTTGGCAAGTTCTATTGTGTAAGTAGTGAGACGAGTTTGGCTTATCTGCCGCCTACGGTAATTGAATCTACTTTGATGTGTGGTTGACCAACGGTTACATAAATGCTGCCGCTTACTGAACCGCAAAAACCCGCCGCTAGTCCTAAGTCCTGGGAACACATAGAAATTTTGTTCATGATTTCTTGCGCGTCGCCAATTAAGGTTGCACCTTTGAGGGGTTTTGTTAATTTGCCGTTTTCAATTAAATAGGCTTCATCGACAGCAAAGTTAAATTGTCCGGTCGCGCCGACACTACCACCGCCCATTTTTTTGCAATAAATGCCTTTGTCGATAGAAGCAAATAAATCCTCTGTAGCGTAGTCTCCGGGGGCGATGTAGGTGTTACGCATCCTTGACGCGGCTGCAAAAGTGTAGTTTTGACGGCGACCGCTACCAGTGCGGGGTTGTCCTGTACGCATTGAACCCGTGCGATCGCTGATAAAGTTCTTCAATATGCCTTTTTCAATTAATAGAGTACGTTGGGCTGGCATTCCCTCATCGTCCATATCAATTGTGCCAAAAGCCTCTGTAGATAATCCTTCATCCCAAGCTGTCAGGCTTTCATGAGCAATTTTTTGTCCTTTTTTGTCAGCAAAAGGTGTTGTTTTGCGTTCAATTTGGGTGGTTTCTAATAGGTGTCCGCAGGCTTCATGAAATATCACGCCGCCAAACTGATTTGCCATCACAATCGGATAATTGCCCGATTCTACGTAATCGGCGTACAACATTTTTCCGGCAGATTCTGCTACTTCTTGGGCGGTAGTTCTATAATCCCAGGTTCTCAGGAAACTAGGGGAACTTGTATCGCCCACTCGCTGATTAATCGCCGCGCGATTAGCTCCTTCAGCGCATAGCAAGCTATAACCTACTGACTGACTGAGGCGAATATCTCTAGCAAAAGTACCGTCACTGGCGGCGATTAAAACTTCTTGCCAATCTCGAAAATAAACCGCTCGTCTCGATTGGACGTGACTAGCTTTAAGTTTTAGTTGGGCGTTTGCATCTAACAATACTTCGCCCATTTCCTGCATAGTGCTACACCCCGAAAGCCAAGTATCTTTACCTTTTTTAGTGGCGTAATCTCTTAGCAACTCCAGGTTAATTTCAGGTACATAAGCGTTCGGATTGGGTAATTGCAAGCCAAGAATAGATAAACCTTTTTCTAAAGCCGCTTTAAGTCCGTTGAATGATAAATCGTTGGTGCTAACGTAACAATCCGCCGCGCCGCGAAATACTCTAACTCCCGCGCCTGTAGATATTCGGGGGGAAATGCTGGTAATTGTGTCTTCTTCAGCTTGACAATTAATGTAATTTACTCGCTCTAAGAAAAACTCGATAAAATCAGCCCCCGCCGCCCTGCCTAAACCGAGTAGTGTTGATAGGGGAGCTTCCCAAGTTTCATCAAAGCGATCGCTTGTAGAGTTGTATTGTAAATTAAGCAGTTCTTTGGATAGTAAGGTACTGGGGTATGTCGATAGCATCATCGAATCTGCGCGTCCTTGCTGAAAGTTGATTGAGCCTAGCTAAACTCAGTCTAACAAACCGTTATAAGTCACGTTGGCTAAATGCTTTAAATCAGCTTAGACTTTTAGCAGCTTCTCTAATCACGTCTAAAACTTCTTGAGCATGAGAAACCATTGCTAGGTGGCTTGATTCTACAGCACTTGTTTTTGCACCCATGCGTTTAGATAACTCGCGCTGTAAATCTGGCGGTACAGATTGGTCGTTATTGGCAATAATATACCAACTTGGTTTAGTTTTCCACGCTGGCAAATCTACTTTTGCTTGCAGCAGCGATGTAGAAGGTGGAGTTTGCGTTGCGTGTATTAAGGCAGATTGCGCGGCGGAAAGGTCGCCCGCTAAAATCTTTTGTACGCCTTCAATAGAAATCCAAACAAAGCCTTCTTGTTCTTGAAAATGCGGCGATGGAGTTCCGTATTTACTCATCAAATCTATCATCGATTCGCCAGTATCAGGAGCAAGGGCGGCAATATAGACTAAGCCAGCTACTCGCTCATCGTTACCAGCTTCGGTAATAACTGTACCACCCCACGAATGACCAACTAAAATACATTTACCTTCAAGGCGATTTAAAGCGCGTTTTGTTGCCGCCACATCGTCCGCTAAAGAAGTAAGTAGATTTTGAACGGCAATAACTTCGTAGCCTTCTGTCAATAGTGTAGAAATAACTTTACTGTAACTAGAAGCATCTGTCCAAAAACCGTGAACTAACACAATATTTTTAATTTTACTCACGATCGCTGTTCCCTTTTGCCAATATCGTGTTATTAGATTTGTCTTGAGTCTAACTTGCCGCACTAACCAATTTATCTATTTCGCTTTTACACTTTCTCACAGCATCAGCTAAATCTTCTCCATAGGATTCAACTTTTCCTGCATCCCACTGAAGCGGATAGAGATTTTCATTTTCTAGGCTTAGAGGTTTAGCTATATAATGCCAACGATCGCTTAAAACTTCAATTTTTTGTACGGCGATCGCATAACCTTTGTATAAGTCGTATTTTAAGTTGGTATTTCCTACTTTTGTTGGCGGTTTGCCTTCTTGAATTTGTTTTTGAATTGCTATGTCTATTTTTGTCTCCCAATCTGGTTGATTAGGAGAAATTACTTGTCGATTAGGACGAGTGTAGCGTCTATCCATATAAGCATGGAAAGCATTATTATCAGTGCGATGCTCCATTATATAACGTTTTAATTCGCGATCGCTCATACTTGCATAATCGGTACTCATGTTACAAAATCTCCTTGGGGATCGATTTCTACTTCAATAGATTCTTCCACGCCAGCTAAAATATATAAGTTTCCCGTGCGATCGTCTATTCTAACTAAATGGATTGGCTGCAAAAATATATTAGTTATCCGATAACACTGGTCATATAAGCGTTGTAATTGAACTGAAGTTGGCTTTATCACATTCTTGATTCAACTATCATTAGCCTAGAAACTCCTTTCAAATTATTTGTTGAAAATTTGGCTTTGTCATTTTGATTTATTTTAATCTAATACTTCTAACACAGCTTTGGGCAACAACTTATCTTTAAACCAAATGATTTTTGCCGGAACATCGGTTAAATTTACTCCAGCTTTTTCTAAGTTTAAACGTTCAGAAATTGCCAAAATTAAATCGTTTCGTTCGGCGCGTCGCACTTGAGAAAACTTTTTTTGTAAATATTCTGGTCGCCAATAACCAACTATTTCTAATAATAAGCTGCGCCCGTCGGGATGCACTAAGCGAAAATCGGGAATCATGACGCTACCCGGAATCGGAATTAAATCTACTTCCCTCTCTAATACCCACTCCGATTTTAAAGTTTCCCAGCGACTAGCAAAGGCTTCTTCTAACATACTGTCGTAAGGTTTACCTGGCGGATAGTGAGACACCAAACCACAATTGGAATCAAGGCTAAATCGTCCAGTTTTCCAAGTATTAGTGTAAAAATCGCGGGTTTGTAGTTTGGCGCTAAGACTCCATTTTGTGACGTGCAATAGTGCGGGAATCATTTTAGCGATCGCAAGCCCATATCTTGTACTAGGCTTAAATAAGCTAGTCGCCCCATCAATGGTAATTGTAAACCCATGTTCGGCATCGCCTTCGATATAAGCCATCAACTGAAACAGTTTCAAATAGCGAAACAGTAGCTTATACTCTCCCGGAACATTGCGATGAGCATTTAATACTAATTGACTAGCTCGATAAAAAACTCCTTGTACTTGGGAGAGATTGTATTTATGCAGCAATTGCTCTGGTGTTGGTTCTTCAAACTCCATCAAAACCTTATTTTCTGCCAAGTCTGCGTATAGTCCCTCGCGAATGTGCGCGGGTAAGATTTCTCGTTCTAACTCCTGACTAAGTTGCAATGCTAAAGTATCCAAAGTTTGACAGCTTTGAGCGGAACTTGGAACATTTAAAGCCGATAAACTAAATACTTTCTCTCTTAATAATGGTGGCTCTAAAGGACTAACAACTTCAAACTCACAGGCACTTTTGAGTAAATGAGCTAAACCGCGTTTAAAACGATAATCTGGGCTATCTCCTTCCAATTCTTGCAACTGAGTGTCTAATTCTCCTTGCGTACTTCCCCGCGCTGATACAAAGCAAGCAATTAATTCTCTGGCAACCGCTAAAGTTTCCTCGTCAATCCTCAGTCTTTTTGGGGTTATCGTTTCCCCACTTAACCGATGAGTCAGCAACTCGCTTGGTAACATTATTGTTTACTCCATACAATGGGACAATTTCTAACTGTCTAGGTTTTGTCTCTATACCTCGCCGCCGCGCTGATGTACCTTCTTCGCTGGTGTCTTCGGCTATTACTTCATACATTATCGCTAACTTATGCTCGTCTCCCTTACGCAGCACCCGCCCCAGCCTTTGCACGTACTCCCGCGCCGAACCCGTACCAGACAAAATAATCGCTATACTAGCGGCGGGAACATCTACCCCTTCATTTAAAACGTGAGAAGCTACCAATGTTTTGTATTCTCCCGCGCGAAACTTTGTCAATGTCTCGTGACGCTCTTTTACTGGGGTTTGGTGGGTAATGGCGGGAATCAAAAACTCTTGAGAAATCCGGTAAACTGTAGCGTTGTCGGCGGTAAAAATTAGCGTCCTTTCGGGGTAATGCTGGGCGAGAATGTTACTCAAAATCCGCATTTTACCGTCTGTCCCTAAAGCAATTTCTTTTGCTTCTCGGTGGGCTAACATTGCTCTGCGTCCGGCGGTAGAACGGGCGCTGGCTTGAACGAACATTTGCCAGCCTTTGAGACTGCCTAAAGAGATTTTTACATCTTTTAAAAAACTATTGCGTTGTTCAATTAATTGCTTGTATCTATCTCTTTCTAAAGCTGAGAGTTTGACCTTTATTTGGACTACTTCGTGCTTGGCTAAGGCGCTTCCCGCTAGTTCTTCCGCCGTTTTGCGATAGACTTCTTTACCGATTAAGCTATTTAAGTCTGCGTGTTTGCCGTCGGTGCGTTCGGGGGTTGCTGATAATCCTAACCTGTAAGGCGCGATCGCATATTCGGCAATAACTCGATTAAAATCTGTCGGTAAGTGGTGACACTCATCAAAAATTATCAACGCATAGCGGTTGCCGAGGGCTTCAGCATGGATGGCGGCGCTGTCGTAGGTGGAGACTAATATAGACGTGCGATCGCGCGATCCTCCCCCTAGTAGCCCAATCTCTGCGTCGGGAAAGGTTAACAGCAATTGAGCATACCACTGGTGCATTAAATCAATAGTTGGGACTACAATTAACGTGCTGCGCGGTGTAGCTTGCATGGCAAGCATTGCTAAATAAGTTTTTCCGGCGGCGGTGGGAAGCACCACTACACCATTGCGCCCCGATTGTTTCCAAGCAAGTAATGCTTCCCTTTGATGGGGATAGGGTTCTTTCTCCATACTAGAGATAAGCTCTAGAGTTTCAAAAGCTCTAGCATTATCGACAAAATCAATCTTTTCTGCTTGCAAGGCTTCAATAAATGGTCTGTAATCAATAGCAGGGATGCGAAACTTCTCCACGCGATCGTCCCAAGTAGCGTAGTCTACCCAGGTTTTCCCTTTGGGTGGTGGATGCACAACTAATGTGCCGCGATCAAACGATATTGTAGAAATCCGCGCCATTTAACAAGGTAATACTTTAGAACAGAAAAATTCTGGCTTCACTTTAAAACTTTTTAACGTTTAGTTTAACAAAATGTCGAGCAGTTATATTTACTCGCCATAGAGATACAGAAAAATCCGGTTAATTGAGGACTAATTTCTCACTGTCGGCGGGCAGTTTTAATCAGGCGAAGGAAGTATCTAACATTTTCCAGTCATTGTACGCCTTCAAATTTTACTAACTACACCTTTCAAAATATCTCTTAAATGCGATCGCCTAGAAATTAGCGGTATTGACACCAAATCTATCATTTTTGACAAAGGTACTATACCGTTAAAAAATATTTAAGCGACTGTTATGAGTGCTAAACAATTCGATAATCTCTGCAAATACCTCTCCGAAAAATATCCTAACAGCTTTGCTTCTTGGCTATTAGGCAAGCCTGTTACAGTGGGAGAAGTGATTAAAAGCGAACTAAGCATTGAACCAATCCGCGCAGATTCTGTAACTTTTCTGCGTACCCAAGAAAGAATTTTACATCTAGAGTTTCAAGTAGAAGTCGATACCAACCCCCCGCTACCGCTACGAATGTTGGATTATTGGGTAAGATTGCATCGTCGTTACCGACAACCAGTGACGCAAATCGTAATTTTGCTCAAAAAGCCTGCAAAAGCAACAGTTATTGCAACAGAGTTTCATTTAGAAAACACTAGACACAGCTATCAGGTTGTGAAAATGTGGGAGCAAGATCCAGCGATTTTCCTTGCAGATATAGCACTTCTGCCTTTAGCTACCTTAGCAGCTACCCAAGAGCCAGAGAAGTTATTAACCCAGATTTCGCAGCAAATTAGTAACATAGAATCATCAGAGCAACGACAAGATGTAGCTATCTGCACTCAGTTACTAGCAGGCTTGAAGTTTAAGAAAACATTAATTAGTCAATTCTTCAGAGAGGAAATTATGCAGGAATCAGTAATTTATCAAGATATTCTTCAAAAAGGATTACAGCAAGGGGAAATTGCGGTTGTTGTACGTCAACTTACGCGCCAAATTGGTACTATTCCCGATTCAGTTCGATCGCAAATTCTAGTTTTACCAGTTCCTCAGTTAGAAAATTTAGCAGAAGCTTTGTTAGATTTTACTAATCTCTCAGACTTAGAAACCTGGTTAGAAGCAAATCCTAACAGTTAAATGCGATCGCGCATGGTGTTTTCTATCTCTTTTTTGGGAATCCTAATGTATAGCAATTATTTGAATATATATTTAGGACAACATGACTCAAGGTGGAAGAGCAAATTCTTCGGGAAATGTGTTGGAGACAACTATTGAAGGAACATTGATAGGACATGGATATAGCGCAATAGGTTGTAATGTACCGAAAAAGCAGCGTTTGGGATTTCTTTTAAGCCCTAGTAATAACTTCCAAAAAAGATACGCTAGACAGGTATATATAGGGCAGGGTATTTATGACACAGATATTTATGTAGATTTTTACGTTATTGGTTCTTCAATCAGTTCTGGTTTAATCATTGAGTGTAAATGGCAGCAATCTGGTGGTTCAGTAGACGAAAAGCTACCCTACCTTAACTTAAATATTCAGTATTGCTATCCAGTACCAGCTATCGTTTTAATTGATGGGGGTGGAATGAAACCAAAAGCCGTAACTTGGTTATCTACGCAAACTGTTTTAAATCAAAATTTATTAGCAGTCCATAATCTAACTTCTTTCATTAAATGGTCTAATAATAACTTTTAATAGGAAGTAATCAATAGTTCTGTAATTTTACCTCTTTTTTCTGCCTTAGAATTAATAGCTCTTGCTGCCGAAATTTCATAAATATTGAAGTCAGCATAAAGCTCTCGAACCAAAGCACAATCAGAGTTAGACAACATAACTTTTACTCCTCGACTAGCAAGTTTAGCAAAAGTATCTCTGAGCTTAATTTGTTCAGTTTCCTTGAAAATATAGCGGCTGTAAGTTGTAAAATTGCTAGTAGAACTTAGAGGATAATAAGGCGGATCAAAATAGACAAAATCCTGCTCGTTTTTAGCTTTAATATCACTATACGGTTTTAACGAAACTTCGGCAGATTGAAGCGCTAAAGAGACAGAACGAAGTAAATCGGAATTGCAAATTGTGGGATTTTTATACTTACCCATTGGTACGTTAAATCGCCCTTGAGAATTTTCTCTATATAGCCCGTTAAAGCAAGTTTTGTTTAAATAGATAAATCGTGCGGCTCTTTCAATATCTGAACCTTGGAAATGCGATCGCATTCTATAATAATAATCTTTATCATGTTGCTCTTGATGCGTATTTAATAGCTCAATTAACGGCTCAACGTTATTTTTAATACAACAATAAGTATTAATTAATTCAGGATTAATATCGGAAATAACTTTATTAGCATCGGGTTTGACATTGCAGAAGTAAAAAAATACTGCTCCACCACCCAAAAAAGGCTCGTAGTAATTAGTAAAACTCTGGGGAAAATGAGGAATATATTGTTCAATTAATTTACTTTTACCTCCCGCCCATTTTAAAAAAGGACGATAATAGGGAGAACTTAATTGTAACATTTAAGCTGAATAAAAAGATGTTTTAAAAGTTTATCTGTTGGTATCAAATAATTCATACTTCCTTTAAAAACAGGTAATAATCCATATTTTCCCCCCTTTTTAAGGGGGGTTAGGGGGGATCTAACGGCGGGAAATGTACAGACCATACCTTAATCAACGACTAAAACTCTTTGTTCTTTATACTAGGTGCGGTTTGCTCGCAAAGTAAACAACTCTACTAATATAGTAAAATATTGAAAAAACCTATAAAAATATATGTTTGATGGATTTTGGGACAATGTGTCGCGTTACCCCCGCTACTTAGTAACAATTATATTGGGCATAGCGATAAATGCTTTTGCACCTCTAGCGCCTTTATTTAAAAACCCCTTCAGTGCGATCGCTCTTATTAGCTTACTGTTTGGCGTACTTGTTTTTACTGTCTTTACCCTCCGCGCCATGCTGGGTTTAAGTACGGTATAGACTAGATTTGATAACCACACATCGAGAGTTAAAACAACTATGGCTACAAACCGTCGCGTTTCTCGCGTTGCCGAATTAATTAAACGCGAGGTTAGCCAAATGCTTATCCACGATATCAAAGATGACCGTGTAGGCGCAGGACTCGTTAGTGTAACCGATGTCGTAGTATCGGGGGATCTGCAACACGCCAAAATTTTTGTTAGCGTCTATGGCAGTGAGGAAGCAAAAATCGAAACAATGGCAGGATTAAAATCTGCTACGGGTTATGTGCGAACCGAATTAGGGCAAAGAGTACGCTTGCGTAGGACTCCAGAAGTCATATTTCAAGAAGATCCTTCTATAGAAAGGGGAACTAAAGTGTTGTCGTTACTTAACCAACTAAACCACGATCGCCCCGCCGATGAAAATTTAGATGTAGATGATTATGAAGACGAATACTTAGACGACGAAGAAAAATAAGTTTTGCAGTAAAATACCTGAGTTTGAATATTTAGGTACGTTCCGATTATGACTGCATCCTTGCCGGATATAGACACGCTCACTCTAGCGCAGCAAGTCGCCCAAATGGTTGTAGTCCGTACCTGCGGCTATTTGTTCGATCATCAAATACCTTATCCAGACTGGGAAGCAAACACCGCCACCATGCAACACTTAGTAAAATTAGGAGTTGGTGGCGTAATCTTTCTTGGGGGAAGTGCGGCGGAATTAGCTTTAAGAACCCAACAAATGCAAAATTGGGCAAAAATTCCTTTATTAATTGCGGCGGATATAGAAGAAGGTGTTGGGCAAAGATTCCCCGGTGCTACTTGGTTTGCTCCACCAATGGCGATTAGTCAAATTGCCCGTACTAATCCCCAACTTGCAGCGCAATACGCCGAAAAAATGGGCGCTATTACCGCCGCCGAAGCCTTGGCAATTGGCATCAATTGGATACTTGCGCCAGTAGTTGATGTCAATAACAATCCCGATAACCCAGTTATTAATGTCCGCGCTTTTGGGGAAACTCCTTCTGTTGTTAGCCCTTTAGCCAATGCTTTTATTAAAGGCGCGAAGGCTTACCCGGTACTTACCACCGCGAAACATTTTCCCGGACATGGCGATACTACTACAGATTCTCATGTCGATTTGCCCGTTATTTCTCATGCACCCGATCGCCTAGCAGAAATTGAATTAGCGCCCTTTGTAAGCGCGATCGCATCGGGTGTAGCTGCCGTTATGAGCGCCCACCTACTTATAGAGTGTTGGGACGCAGAACACCCAGCAACCTTGTCTAAACGCATCTTAACCGGGCAACTGCGCGACAAAATGGGGTTTACAGGCTTAATTGTCACCGATGCTTTAATGATGGAGGCAATTTCTAAACGTTACGGAATTAACGAATCTCCCGTTTTAGCGGTAGAAGCTGGCGCAGATATTTTACTTATGCCCTCCGACCCTGAAGGCGCTATCAATGCGGTGTGTGAGGCAGTCAATAGCGGTCGTATTTCCGCCCAAAGGATAAAAGAGTCGGTAGCGCGAATTTGGCACGCCAAGGGTCAAGTAGAAGGGATAAAAATAGATGCAAGTAAAATTGCTTTTGAACTAGCTAAACCGGAAGCTTTAGAAACTGTTAATCAAATCTTGCAACAATCCCAAATAGTTAGCGGTAAAGTCCCTTTATCCCCAACTCCCAACGGACGTAACTTGATTGTGGTAGACAATTTACTTGGTAGCGGTAAATTTTTAACTGAACAAAGCCCCGCCATTGTTTTACCTAAATCTCTCGGCTATACTACGATGTTGTGCGATCGCCATACGCCTTTTGACCCAACTTCAGAAACCGACAATTTACCCACTGTTCTACAACTATTTATTCGGGGCAATCCTTTTCGCGGTAGCTCCGATTTAACACAAATTGGCATGGAGTGGTTTAAGAAACTGTTAAGTTCTGGCAATTTGCAAGCTTTAGTAATCTACGGTAGTCCTTATATTCTCGAAAAGCTTACGCCAGCTACTAATTCTGGGATACCTTGCCTCTTTTCCTACGGACAAATGCCTCAAGCACAAACTATCGCTCTGCAAGCCCTATTCAAGGTATAGCTTGTACTCTATCTAAAGACGTATTTTGTTTATTAGTTAGTGGGTTAATAATTAAGTAGCAAACCTGATCAAACCTCTTAATCCCTTTGAAAATCTGCAATACAGCCCAAAAAGAGATTTAATTACAGCTATGTCTACAAGTAATTTTTAGTTGAGTTTGTCAACATTTGCTGATTTTCGTAATGTATCTTAATATAAACACCAGGACTATAGCGCCACAATGAAAACAATTCAGTATAACGAACTACAAAAATGCGGCTAATGAGGCTGATTTTAAGATTATTTGTTAGCCTGGGGAGCATTCAGCGTGACAAAACAAAATGAGTAATTTAGGTTAAAACCATGAGTGTGAATACTTTGCCATCAATTCGATATTCTTTAAACGTGATTAAAGACGAAGCGCGTCAATTGGTAGAAAAAGGCGTAATCAGTCGGCAGCAACCCATATACACGTTATGCGAGTACATTCCACCGAGAGAATGGGTTTGTGTAGAATGCGAGTTAGAACAATGCGACTTTTTATTGCGCGATCGCATTGGTGACTTGATCGGTCGGGAAGAATGGGACAACGACTAATTTTTAATTTTTAAACAGAACAAGCATTGTTAACTGACCATAAGTTAACGAAGAAAGAGAGAGGAGATCCCCAAGCATTGCAAAGATTAATCCAAAAATCGGTTAACCGTAACAGTTAGAGTTTGGTAGACGTTTAAAAACAAACCGCTCCAAGCTCTTAACTGACAAAATTTTTATCCTACCTGTTCCAAATACTGGTTAAGGTCTTCAATTACGCGAGTAAGTTCAGCTTCAGTCGTTAAACGAATATGCTCATCGCGCAGAGTAATTAGGACTTTAGCCGCAAAAGGGGTAGCCCAAATATTAGGATTGCAGAAAATTTCTAGAAATACATTTCCTGTATAGCGGTACTCTAGCGGCGGTTGAGGAATGGATTTAGTACCGGGAGTTTTTACCCCCGCCGCTTTGATATTAGTCATTAATTGCGCGATCGCACTTTGCATTTCTCTAGCTGATTCGGCAGAGAAACTAAAAGATACCGAACCTTCAATTAAATTGAGGGTCAAATTATTTGCAGACATAAAGGCAGGTAACTAAGTTAGGTTTTCAACTCATGTTACCTGGCAAACGTCACAATTATCTTAAGGCAAAACCTGTTTTAAAGCGGCGACTAATGTATCGACATTTTCTTTGCGGCTGTTGTAACCCATCAATCCAACTCGCCAAACTTTTTGCGCCAATTCTCCCAAACCGCCGCCAATCTCAATATTGTAATCATTAAGTAACTGGCGAGAGATTTCTTTTCCGTCTACACCTTCAGGAATGCAGACAGTAGTTAGTGTTGATAGCCGAAACTCTGGCTCTACGTGCAATTTTAAGCCAATATTTTCCAATTCTTGCCATAAATACTCTACTGTTTGCTGGTGACGCTGCCAGGAATTTTCTATTCCTTCATCAGCAAGCAATCGCAAAGCTTCCCGCAAGCCGTAATACAGGTTAATGGGGGCGGTATGGTGATAGACGCGCTCCTTTCCCCAATACTTGCTTAATAACTGCATATCCAAATACCAGTTGCTAACTTTTGTTTGGCGCTGTTGCAACTTTTCCCAAGCGCGGGGACTCATAGTCAAAGGTGAAGCACCAGGGGAACAACCCAAACCTTTTTGACTGCAACTATAAGCTAAATCTACGCCCCACTCGTCCAAAAACAAAGGTACGCCCCCCAAACTTGTCACCGAATCGACCAGCAACAAACAGTCAAATTCTCGGCACAATTCCCCCACCCCTAAAAGCGGCTGACGCGCTCCTGTAGAGGTTTCGGCATGAACTAAAGCCAAAATTGCCGGACGGTGGGCTTCTAGGGCGCTGCGGAGTTCTTGGAGATTGAAAACTTGCCCCCAAGGTTTAGTTATCGTGCGGACTTCTGCGCTATATCGCCCCGCCATATCTACCAAGCGATTGCCAAAGTACCCGGCTACACCAATTAAGATTGTATCGCCCGGTGTAATAGAGTTTGCGATCGCACCTTCCATAGCCGCGCTTCCCGTACCGCTAATCGCAATAGTTAGAGGGTTTTCAGTTTGCCACACGTAGCGTAGCAACGATTGAATTTCATCCATTAGCGCCAAAAATGCCGGATCTAAATGTCCCACTGGGGGCGTATTCATAGCCTGGAGAACATCAGGATGAGCATTAGACGGGCCTGGTCCTAGTAGCAGACGTGGAGGCATCTCTAGAGGCGCAAGTTGCCGCCGTTGGCTGTCATTGATGGCTGGGGTGTGGGTAAGTTGCATAGCGATTGATGGGAAGGATAACTTAAATTTTATCGGTTGGTGTAAGCAAAATTATTTAGCCTTTGGCTTCTTTACAATAAAAAAATTTGAAAAATAAGTCTTTTTAGTGTAGTAACAAGTGCGATCGCACCTGCTATTTTTTTAATTTGTAACACTTTTAAATATTATAGTTGCCCCCAAAAGCCTGCAATTAGAATCCGAAATTGGCACTATATCTATATCTAACTTATATACACGCGTAGCGGTTGACCATTGGGCATTTTTGATGCTAACTGAAGACCGATTTTGTAAAGTCTGCTCAACTTGGGTGTTTAATTCCCCAAACTGAGTAACTAGCGGCAATGTTGGCAACGGATTACCTAAATCGTTAGCAGACATATTTAATAAATTTCTCGCACTTTTATTTACCCCAATAAGTTTGTTATTTGGGGCTACAATCAGTTGAGCAATTGGATTTGTTTCAAAAGCCGATTGCCAAAGGTCTTTAGACTCTATTAGAATGTCAGTGTTTTTTTGAGAAGGTTTATTACTTAACATCAGTACATCATTAGATTCTAACTTGGCTCCTTTGCTAAAAATCCGGTGCTTAATACTAACAGGAGTAAAAAGAAACGAGCGACTAACTAAAGTTTCTGCCTTGCCTAAAAAGATAAAGCCAAGATTTTTCAAAGCAAAATGAAAGCGAATTAGAATTTTTACTTGTGCTTCCGGGTTAAAATACATCAGTGTATTGCGACATACCAATAAGTCGAGCTTAGAAATAGGCGCATCCTCAAGCAAGTTGTGACGAGCAAAGATTACTCGGCGGCGTAAGGTTGGATTGAAAACATACCCTTGGGAAGTGGATTCAAAATACTTATCTAAAAATGCTGGCGGCACACCTGCTACCTCTGAAATGGTGTAACAATGCTGTCTTGCTTGCCGTAAAGCCGCTTCATCTACATCAGTAGCATAAATTTGGACTTGCTGTAAATATTGCTCTATCCCCAAAGCTTCTGCAAACAAAAGGGCTAAAGTATACGCTTCTTCTCCTGATGCACAACTAGCGCTCCAAATGCGGATTGGTTCATGAGGTTTTTTTCGGCTAATAATTTTTGGGATAACTTGATTTGCTAGATACTCCCAAGCGTCGAAATCGCGAAAAAACCCTGTAAAATTGATAAAAATGGTATCAAGTAGGATGCTAAGTTCCTCAGAGTGATGTTTGAAATAGTCTATATAGCTATGGTAAGTATTCACTCCAATCTGACGCATCCTTACTCCTAACCGACGCTGTAAGGTTGAGTGTTTGTAAACAGTCAAGTCACAGCCTTGGTTTTGCTTAAGGTATTCTAAAAAAATCTCTAATTCTTCGCGATCGCCCATCTTATAATAGTTTGTTGTATGCACCCCTGGTGGCAATATCGCTAAAAGTTTTAGCTTATTTCTTGGCTTTTTTAGCTTAATTACTTATTTTAAGTTAACGTAAATAGTTGTTTTTCGATCGCTAAAACCATAAGGATTTTAACTGTTAAGATAAATAAAAATCTATAGTTACTAGCAACTTGCAAATATTGCTCTTTAGATGGTAATATGTTTATTTAATAACTCTCAAACTTATTTTATATTTTTTTATCCATCTGGCAGTCAATTTTTTTAACAGGTAACATCTTTTACTCAGTTTTTTATTAAACTTGCAAATTGCCTTGCTTTCAAAAACTCAAAAGCTAAATCTTTCATCAAATTAATTTTCTTCGCTCCTCAATTAGCCATCAAATTTTGAATTTAATACAAAGAAAGTTTGGCAGTTTTTGCTGTACATGATTTTGCCACTTAATTACCGATTGATAAGACAATTTTTTTGCTATATATTGGCACAATATATAGCAATCTTATTTGATGGCAATTAAAGTGTGGGCAGAAACCAATGTTTTTTGACATATTTTTGTTTATATCCTTACTTATTTACTACTACCGTGAAAATTCTGCAAATAATCTTTATTATTCTTGGCGTTACTGTAGTTATTTGGGTGCTAAGAGGCTTTGGTGTACTGAGCTTTATTCCTGGGGGGATTTTGTGGTTACTATTATTAAGTGCGGCTGCTACAGGAATTTATGGCATTGTTAAAGACAGATGGCGTAGGTCTTGAGGTTAGAAAACTTAATAATCAACCCTATGGGTGAAGGCGGATAACTTGTGGCTTGATATTCTCCAAGAAGAAAGAATAACTAAAAAAATGTTCAAGGAGAACTAAATGACTGCTACCGATACTACCGCCACACAACCCAATGTTTCTACAGCAGAGCGTACTGTATCCGCAATATTTAAAGAACACGAACAAATCGATGACGTAGTTCGCCGCTTACTAGATAGAGGAATTTCCCGCGATGATATTTCTGTAGTGGGCAAAAACTTTCACTCTGAAACCAAAATTGCTGGTTTTCTGACCAAAAAAGATGTAATTTTGGGCGGACTAAAGCAAGGCGCGATTTTTGGCTCTTTGTTTGGTTCTGCTTTAGCCTTGCTAACAGGTGTAGGAGTGCTATTTGTGCCTTTTGTGGGGACATTAGTAGCCGCCGGCCCTTTAGGAGCAGCTTTACTAGGAGCGGCTAGTGGTGCTTTAGCTGGAAGTGCTGGCGCAGGCTTAGTATCTGCTTTAGTAACTTTAGGAATGCCTGAAGAAAAAGCCGCTATCTATCAAACTCGGATTGAGGCGGGAGATTTTCTTGTAGCGGTAGAAGTTCCCGCTAATAAGTCTGGTGAAATTCAACTATTACTAGAAAGCGCTGGCGGTGAAGAAGCTCATACTAATGAAACAGCCTTACCTCGCGGACGTGCTGGGCAAATTGAAGACCCTAGCCATTTGTCCCCAGAAATTCGTTCTCATCTTTCCGAAGACGCGCAACGGGCATTTGTGGCTAATTACAACACGGAACTAGCTTCTTCTGGCGATGAAGCTAAAGCCGAACACCACGCTTGGGATGTAGTGCGCGAACAATTTGCTCAAGACGAACACGGCGTTTGGTCAAAGTCTACTATGAGTGTCTAAAAATGTTTGAGCCGTTAGAACTTGATTTTGGCGGCTCAAAAAATAACTTAAGTAATGCGATCGCGCTTTACTATCTTATCTATGCTAGGATTATAAATCCTTGGACGTATAGCTCAGTTGGTTAGAGCGCTACGTTGACATCGTAGAGGTCCCCCGTTCGAGTCGGGGTACGTCCATTTATAGAAGCGTTCAGGGACTAATTAGTGGTCATCAGGACAAATTAATGCTTTTGAGTGCTAGAGATAGATTAATTTCTGACCAAAAAGATGATTTCTTTTTGGTGTGATCGCCTATCGTTAATTCGCGCCATAGCAACCTAAACCACTGCGGACTTTATTGCGTAACTTTAATAAACGCTGACATTTGATAACTTCCTAGCTAAGGTATGATGGCGATCGCACTTTATTAGTACAATTGTATTATTAAAGGCGATCGTTACCTTTACCCGTATCTATATGTCTGAGCAACCCCGTACCCGTCAGGAACTATACGATCGCCTTCGCCAATCATCCAAGCAAGAATTTATCCTGGAAGAAATGATCCGGTTGGGATTTTGGGCAACCGCAGAACAAATAGCCATTGACCCAACCGATGAAATGAGACGGTTAGGGGAAATTACACGAGAATTACAACAGTTACGCCAAGAAAATGCCCGTCTTGGCAATGAAAAGAAGTTGCGCCAGGAGTTACTAAAACAACGCCTAGCCGAATCGAAGCGCAAGCAGCAAGAAACTAAAGAAAGGCGAGAAAGAGAGCGGATTGAAAAAGCTCAGAAATGGCAGGAACAAAAGCAGACGGGAATTAGTTATTTAGGTGCAGAGGTATCGGGGGGACTAAATAATACTGAAAGCAACGCCGAAAGATTGAGCAATTACGGTTTACCTAGGCTAGAAAATGCGGGACAGATAGCCGCCGCAATGGGCATTAGTGTAGGACAGTTGCGTTTTTTAGCTTTTTCGCGCAAAACTTCGACAATTTGTCACTATATCCGCTTTACAATTCCTAAAAAAACTGGTGGAAGTCGCTCGATCTCTGCACCAATGCCAAAGTTGAAGGAATCACAGAAATGGATACTTGTCAATATATTAAATAAATTAGAGTTGCATGAGGCGGCGCACGGGTTTAGACGCGATCGCTCAATTGTGAGTAACGCACTACCTCATGTTAAACAAGATGTAATTATTAACTTCGATCTTAAAGACTTTTTTCCATCAATTTCTTACCGTCGAGTTAAAGGATTATTTCAATCATTGGGTTATTCGGAAGCGGCGGCGACTATTTTTGGCTTGCTGTGTACCGAACTTGAAGTAGAGGCAGTAGAACTAGATGGGAAGACTTATTATGTAGCAAATAGCGATCGCCATTTACCGCAAGGATCGCCCGCAAGTCCTGCTATTACTAACTTACTTTGCCGTCGTCTTGATCGCAGACTTACATTAATGGCGGAAAACTTGGGTTTTACATACACTCGTTACGCTGATGATTTAACTTTTTCGGCAACAGGTAGCAATCTGCGTCATATCTGCAATGTATTAAAACGGACAGAAGATATTGTAAATCATGAAGACTTGACGATTAACCAACAAAAAACTCGCATTATTCGTAAAAGCCGCCAACAAGAAGTTACAGGGGTTGTAGTCAACAGTCACCCGAATATTGCTAGAGAAACATTAAAACGTTTCCGCGCTACTTTGTATCAAATTGAAAAAGATGGTTTAGAAGGCAAACATTGGGGGAATACTACTGATGTGATGGCAGCAATTCAAGGTTATGCCAACTTTGTAAAAATGGTGAATCCCGCCAAAGGTGCAGAGTTTATCGCTCAAGTTGAACGAATCAAACATAAATACCCATAAATATATGCAAGTAACTTACTCCCTCGTTAATTCGCTAATTCCCGCAAACAGTAAGTCTTTAGTAGAAGTTTTACTTAGTTTTAAAGGTGAAACAACCGTTGCGGCTACCCGTCGTCCGCTTAATCTTAGCTTAGTTATTGATCGCTCTGGGTCAATGGCGGGAGAACCTCTGCGTCAGGCAATTTCGGCGGCGCAAAAGTTAGTCGAACAACTAACCGACCAAGACTATTTATCTGTGGTTATTTATGATGATACAGTCGCAACCATTGTACAACCGCAACAAGTACGCGATCGCCATGCTATTCAAACAGCGATCGGTAAAATTAAAGCGGGGGGATGCACAAACTTAAGCGGTGGTTGGCTTTTGGGGTGCGATCTCGTAAAATCTCGTCAATCGGTGGAAGGTCTTAACCGCGTTTTATTATTAACCGATGGACAAGCAAATGTGGGGATTGTCGATCCGCAAATTCTGATTAATACTGCAAGAGAACAAGCAGAACAAGGCATAATTACAACTACTTTAGGATTTGGTAATTATTTTAAGGAAGATTTGCTGATTGGCATGGCAAATGCTGGAAATGGCAACTTTTACTTTATCCAATCCCCAGATGATGCGGCAGATGTATTTAGAATTGAACTAGAAAGCTTGCTGGCAATTGCGGCGCAAAACTTGACTGTCACTATACAACCAGATAATGGCGTAGAAATTGCTCAAATTCTCAACAACTATCGCGCTTCCGGTGCTAGTAATAGCTTAGAACTATTTTTAGGTGATGTTTACGAAACCGAACCAAAATTATTAGCCGTTGAATTGAATGTGACGGCAACAGAACTAGGCTTAACAAATATCGCTAATATTGCCTACAAATATCAAGTAGTCAAAGATGGCAGCATTCAACAAGTTAGCCAGCAGTTGCCAATTAGTCTTACCGTTGCATCCCAAGACGAAGTTAACAATAGTCCGCCAGACTCAGGCATAATAGAACAAATTGGTAAGCTAAAAATAGCTAAAGCCAAAGACGAAGCGATCGCCTTAGCAGATAAAGGAGACTTTCAAAACGCATCCCAAAAGCTGCGCCAGACTATTAGCGATCTCAAACTCAAAGCTTTACAAGAAACCTTTGAACTAGCTGAAGAAATCGACCAATTAGATCATTACGCGCAAAGACTAGAAAGCAGAAGATTTGATAATGCTAGTCGTAAAGAGATGCGAGATCAAGCATACCAAGCAACATCGCGCGATCGCACGGATCTTAAATTGCGCGGTATTAGTTCCGATGCTCATACCCTAGCCGCCGTTTCAAGCACAGATTCGGGAGTTGTATTAGAGTGTCAGCGCGAAGGCGGTAAATTGCGAGTGCGGGTAGTTTCGGATGGCTATAACCCCGACTTTAACGTTCAATTTCCCCGCAATATCCGCCAAGAGGGAGTTACTTATATAGTTGACGAAATCAAACTATCTACCGATGGGAGCTTTTATCGAACTTTTGGAGATATTCGCCGCTTAGTTGCATCAGGACAAGAACAAGCCGCCTCAACTCCAACTACTTCTACTCCCAAGCACCAAAAATTGACCGCACCAGCATCGGCGGCAAACTTAGAAACCGTTGATAGCGTAGGCGATGGTGTTTTAGTCCAATGTGTCAAAGAAGGCAGCAAGTTAAGAGCGAGAGTTGTTTCTGATGGCTATAATCCCGACTACAATATGCGTTTTCCCCGCGACATCCGCGAAGAAGGAATACTTTATGTAGTTGATGAAGTGGAAGAAGCAAAAAGCGGCGGTTCGTATATTGCCTACGGTAAAATTCGCAAACTATTACAGTAGAAGTGTGCTGTTTGTTTAAATCCTCCCAGCAAAAATATGACAACTTTTTCCCAATCTAACCCCGACCTCGACCTACTTTATCCCAGCAGTGACGGTAAGCCAATGGCAGAAAATACAGAACAATACCGTTGGATTGTCATCATTAAGGAAAATCTAGAAATTCTCTTTGCTGATGTACCCGATGTATTTATTGCTGGGGATTTGTTATGGTATCCAGTCCCGTCTAAAATTATTTCTCCTGTAGCGCCGGATGTAATGGTAGCAATTGGTAGACCTAAAGGCAGACGGAGTTCTTACCGTCAATGGCAAGAAGAAAACATTGCGCCTCAAGTCGTCTTTGAAATTCTTTCTCCTGGCAATACTCCAA
The DNA here is from genome assembly GCF_000332075.2 of Synechocystis sp. PCC 7509. Taxonomy (NCBI): domain Bacteria; kingdom Bacillati; phylum Cyanobacteriota; class Cyanophyceae; order Synechococcales; family Merismopediaceae; genus Synechocystis; species Synechocystis sp. PCC 7509. The sequence goes on from NZ_ALVU02000001.1 coordinate 1,746,650, forward strand.
GTGAAATGGAACGCAAGTTAGAGTTTTACGATACTTATGGGGTAGAAGAATATTATCTATACGACCCAGAGAACTTTCAATTAGATGGATGGTGGCGACAAGAAGAACATTTAACTAGATTGTGGCAACTAAACGGTTGGGTAAGTCCTAGATTGGGAATTAGGTTTGAAACAAGTCAAGGAGAATTAGTAATTTACTATCCCGATGGACGGCAATTTCTTACCTCCATAGAAATGCAGCAACGCTTAGTGCAAGCTGAACAAAGGTTAGAACAAGAACGTCAACGCGCCGAAGTTGAACGTCAACGAGCAGATAAAATGTCAGAATACTTGCGATCGCGCGGTATTGATCCCGATAATCTAGATTAACAACTTTTTAATATCGCCATAAGCTCTATAGAAGCTACCGCGACCAGATTCAATTACCTTATCTACTACATATTGCGCTCCTTGTTCTCTAATATCTTTAGGAAATTGGACGTTGAAGTTGGGATTATAGCCAGGAGAAACAACGCGAATTCTTAAGTTACTTCCTTGTTGGAAACATTCAACTATTACTTTTTCGGTAGTCTCGGAAGTAGTTTCTAAAGTATTTGCAGCAACGGCGGCGGGAACTTGAGTCGGTGCTTTGATATTGACAACTTGGGGAACTGTCCCTGTCATAGCCGCATTAATTGCCGATTCCCCAGCATCAATACAGGCAAAAGATCCATCAGTCGTCACAATATAAAGGCGATCGCCAAATAATTGCATAGAAAAAGCCGAACCGCAACCAGTAGCTAATTTCCACAGGCGATCGCCTGTTTCATTAAAGCAATAAATAGACGAAAAGTTATCCCCAGCAAATACATACTTCCCATCTTCGGCGGTAGCACAAGAATAAATCGGTGCATCGCACTGGTAAATAGTTTTAACTTCACCTTTTTTGCTAAAACAATAAACTTGATTAGTGCTAGTACCAGCATAAACTGTTGCTTCTTCTTGCCAGCCAAACAGCACGCTACCATGGGTTGATTGATGCCAAATTACCTTACCGTCTTCCCAGTCATACATCGTTACGCCGTTGCTATGACCGTGATAAACTCCTATTTCATCGCAGCGTACCATCCAGCCATAACTACCACTACTGCGGCGATTCCACTGGGATTCATCTTCATGGTTAATTGTTGTGATTCCGCCTTCTGCATCGGAAACACCCAAAATCCCATCTTTAATATCTAACCAAAAGATATCTACATTCTCGGCAATTTCGTAAGCAACGCGGGGGATTTTACCTGTTAAGTCATAAACTTTGCCATTATCACATCCCGCGTACAGCCAACCATCATCTGCCACAATACACTTTACGCCATCGGGTAAACGAAACTGATTAAGCACTTTTCCATCATGGCTAAGAGCAAATATTTGTCCGGCTTCATTACCTACTAAGCAACGATCTTTTTCTACAAAAATGCCAAAAGCTGGAGATCCTGAAGCAAATTGCCAAATTGTCGGCGCTTGTTGGGAGGAAGACTTGTTGCTAACTATTTGACGGCGAGTTACAGCACGTTTAGCACGTACACCCATAACCGCTAATTCGTAACCTTTGCGGAGTTTTTCGTTAATTTTTTTAGTGGCTTCCGCTTGAGCTTTTTCTGGTGTTGGGTAGCTTTTGACCTGAACTTGTCCGCGATCGCCTATCCTACCATAGCGAACCGATAGTTCTGTGCCATTAACGATCGCCTCATAAAATTTATGACTACCTTCTGCTTGCGATAGTTCTAAATATGTCTTCTCCTCTGCCATTATTGAACCTTAGTTACTGTTGGTTCTTTTATAACAGTGAACTTAGGAAATGCGATCGCGCTACCTAAAATTACTCAATCACGTTGCCTCTATTTGCCTTAATTTGCGATCGCTTAGTTTTGCTATCTAGGCGTTTTGCTTGGGAACTTCGAGACGGTTTGCTAGGTTTGCGGAGTTTGGGTACTATTATGGCGCTTTTAACTAAGTCCTTTAGCCTTTTTAGTGCTTCCTCGCGGTTCTGTTCTTGGCTGCGGTGTTCTTGAGCTTTAATTACAAGTACACCTTCCTTTGTAATCCGGCGATCGCTTAATTGCAATAGTTTATCTTTGTAATAGTTAGGCAAGGAAGACGTAACAATGTCAAAACGCAGATGAATCGCTGTTGCTACTTTGTTGACATTTTGACCACCAGCACCTTGAGAACGAATCGCGCTAAATTCAATTTCGCTATCGGGAATAGTTACCGTTTTAGAAATTTGCACCATATTTTTATTTTAGCTAAATCTGGAGGTGCGATCGCGCTTGCAACCCTCAGATTAACAAAAACCAACTACAGCAATCCTATGCAGATTTGCAAATATTGATAGTAGGGACGCAACGCATTACACCTTTACTAATTTTTATATGAACTTTTAATAAATAAGAAATCTATAAGTTTGGGATCGATTACTGTTGATAACTATAACAAGCTTTTTAATATTAACTGGAGTAGGAACATGACTTACGATAGTACGGTGCAAGATATCCAAAGGCATATTCCGCTAGTCGGTGATGTTAGCATTAAAAGCCCATTAGCCTATCAATTAACACGCGGAACAGTTGAAATCGCTAACACTCTACAAATGGCAGTAGCAGAAGCTTATATCAATGGATTAGAAGCACCTGATTATGTTATACAGAGCCTTTTCAATACCTGTATGCCAGTTCTGTTTCAGTATTTCCCCTCACTTCTCGCACCTTATGAATGGGTATTAAAGGAGACAGAACATCTTGCAGAAGGTTCAAAGGATCTAATGAAGATTCAGTACGACTTACCGCAAGCAATGTTAAATAAGATGTTGGGGGATTATGAAGTTATTTATCCTAAATACAGTATGGGATTGTGGGAAAAAGGAGCATTAAACCTTGAGCAATCCCAAAAAATGATGATTGATGATGTCATTGAAAAACTGGATATTCAAGATGGAGACAATATTTTAGATTTTGGCTGCGGGTGGGGATGTGTGCCTAATTACATTCTTTCTAAGTTTCCTAATGTTAAGTTTACAGGATTGAATTTAAGTCACGAACAATGTGAATATATCCGTAACAAAATGCAAGATCCTACAAGTTATCTTAGTTCAGGGAGATTTACTTTGCAGGAAGGAGATTTGAACGATGCAATGTTTGCAGAAAAGTTTGATAAAATTCTTTCAATCGGTGTATTTTGTCATGTAGGCAATTTAACAAATGCTTTTAAAAAATTAGCTTCATTTTTAAAAGACAATGGCAAAGTTTTCATTCATATCATCACTGTCCGCACACCCAACCATATATCTAGCGTTTATACCCATCAATACATTTTTCCTCACGGTCGATTTTGGAATTACGACGCAGTACCCAGCCATAATCAGCACCTCAAAACTATTGACAAATGGTATCTTAATGGCTCTAATTACTCTAAAACCTTTGCTACTTGGTTAAGTAACTTTGACAATAATCAAGAAAGTGTCAAACAATTAAATTATGGAATGGATTACGCTAAATTTCGCCGAATTTGGCGCTTTTATTTGATGTGGTTTGTTTGCAATTTTGCTAGTTGCGATGGTGAATATAATGGGAATGGACAATTTTTAATGGTTCATACTTAATAATTGATTTTAAGTACAATCAAGAAACATAGATTTTGATTGTAAATGCCACCTTCTCCTACTTTTACTCACCAGCCTTGGAAAGATACTTACAGCGAAATTATCGATGTTCGCTCTCCCGCCGAATTTGCCGAAGACTGCATTCCTGGCGCGATAAATCTGCCTGTACTAAGTAACTTAGAACGTGCGGAAGTGGGAACGATTTATAAACAATCTCCCTTTGCGGCACGGAAAAAAGGGGCAGCTCTGGTCACCAATAACCTATCTCAACACTTAATTGACCATTTTGAGTCAAAAGATAAAAACTATCACCCCTTGGTTTACTGTTGGCGCGGTGGACAGCGATCTAATAGCATGGCGCTAGTGCTATCACAAGTTGGTTGGCAAGTTACAGTGCTTGAAGGCGGTTATAAAACCTACCGCGCTCATGTGCGCGAACAGTTGGAACAATTACCCTCACAGTTTACTTACAAAATACTCTGCGGACTTACGGGTACAGGTAAAACCCATATTTTGCAGCAACTAAGTCAACGCTCAAACCAACAAGTTCTTGATTTAGAAGCTTTAGCCAATCATCGCGGTTCGCTTTTGGGGGAAGAATGGACAAATAAACCCCTTTCTCAACCTACACAAAAACAATTTGAATCGCTATTACTGCAACAATTTAAAAATTTTAATTCAAGTCTACCTGTATGGGTAGAATCGGAAAGTAATAAGATTGGACAAGTTCATTTACCGCCGTCTTTGTGGCGCAAAATGAAACAAGCAAGTTGCATCGAGATGCAATTACCATTAAACGCTAGAGTCCAGTTTTTATTAGCATCTTATCCACATTTAGTTGATAATCCTGAGATTTTAAAAAATAAGTTGCAGTTACTTAAACCTCGTTATGGGAAAGAAAAAATAAATCAATGGGAACAATTAATTGATAGTAGCTTATGGAGCAATTTTGTTGAAGATTTGTTGCAATTTCATTACGATCCTAGTTATCGGCAATCAATAAAGCGAGATTTTGCTAAAGTGGGAAGAATTTTGAGTATAGAAGAATTTAGCGATCGCACTATCGAAAAATTACTAGATTTATTAACCCAACAAATTACTTAGATGGCGACGCAGACAAAGTAGCAGGATCGAGATTAATTAAGGGTAATGCACCATTACCAGCAATCACTGTAGGAAAGCGACCATCCCATTTTTCAATAGCTTGTTTTTGCAACAATTCCTTAGTTAAAGTTAGCCGTTGTAGTCTTTGCGCTTCTGCTTGTCCTTTGGCGCGGTTTACTTCCGCAACTGCTTCTTTAGAAGCTTTGAGAGCAATAAATTCTGCTTGTTTAGCTTCTTGTTCGGCTATTTGTTTAGATTCAATAGCTTTGCTAAATTCTGGCGAAAAAGTAAAATCTACTAAAGAAACATCATCGATTAGTATGTTGTAATTAGCTAAACGATTTTTAAGATTATCATCTATTTCTCGTTTTAAATCGTTGCGCTTAGTAATAATTTCTTCGGCGGTTTTATTAGCGGTGGCGGCTTTTAATACCTCTGAAACTGCGGGGGTGATAATTCTACTAATTATGTCTTCTTGATCGCCAATACGTTGAAAAACCTTATTAACTTGTGCTGCGTCAATATGCCAATTTACCGCAAGTTGTGTAGAAACTTTCTGTAAATCTTTAGAAGCTGCATCCGCCGTGAAGCTATTTTGTTGAACGCGGACGCTAAGACGTTTTACTTGGGTGACAATGGGGATAATTGGATGAATTCCTTCATCTAAAACCTTATCTTGAACTTTCCCAAAGTTTAAAATTACGCCTCTTTCGCCAGCATTTACAATAGTAAAGGGCTTAAAAATAATGGCGACAATTAATAAAACAAAGCTTCCGGTAAGTAAAGAACCAAATTTCAGCTTGTCAATCGTCATAATTTTGATGTTTAGTAATAGAATATGCTTATTAACTAAACACTGCAATAGGCATTGTTTACGGAAACCGTAAGGTTTTGTACGTTTTTGCCAAAATTTTAGGCGATGCGGAAGCTAGAAAAACGGCTGAATATATGCAATAGGACTGGAAAACCTGACAGTTTTGACCCAAAGAAAATAAATTAGCAAAATCCTTGACAGTTTCCCACCTATGACTGCTACAATGGCTAAGGTGAAATCAATGGGGTGTCGCCAAGTGGTAAGGCACCGGGTTTTGGTCCCGGCATTCCTAGGTTCGAATCCTAGCACCCCAGTTAAATCGATAAGCATTGTATGTAAGGATAGACAAAAAACTATCAAGCCAAAACAATGAAGGCAGATATTTCTAGCATCTTAGCCCTTGACTTTGACGGTGTACTTTGCGATGGGCTAAGAGAATATTTTGAAACTGCTTGGCGTACTTATTGCCAAATATGGTGTCCTAATAATCCTACGCCAAGCGAAGAAGTAGCTGCTAGTTTCTATCGGTTGCGTCCTGTAATTGAAACAGGTTGGGAAATGCCAATATTGGTTAAGGCTTTAATAGATGGAGTTTCCGAACTGGAAATATTGTCTAATTGGGGAGAAATTGCTCAAGCTATCTTGTTGGAAGATAAATTAGTTTCAGCAAATATTGCCTTTAAGCTAGACCAAATACGAGATGAATGGATTAGTACCGATTTATCAAGCTGGCTGAGTCTGCATCAATTTTACCCCGGCGTAGTTGAGAAAATGCAAAGTCTTCAAGGTAGTAAATTGCCGCCAATGATTATTACTACCAAAGAAGGGCGCTTTGTTAGCCAACTCTTGCAGCAGCAGGGTGTAGAAATGCCTGCTAAGTTGATTATTGGCAAAGAATCCCAGCGTCCAAAACATCAAATTTTGAAAGAATTAATAGCAGCAACCCAAGCTAAAATATGGTTTGTAGAAGATCGGCTCAAAACCTTGCAATTAGTCCAACAACAGCCCAATCTTGCGTCCGTCAAGCTTTATTTAGCTGACTGGGGATACAATACAGCATCCGAACGAGAACACGCTCGTCACACCCCCGGTATTGAACTAATATCGCTAACGGCATTTACTCAAAACAACTTTCCTACCTGCTAACGTTAAGTAGATAGGCTAGGAGCTACTAATGCTTGATCTGACAAAACTAGCAAATTCTATGCAAGGCATTAGCCAGCACCTGACAACAGAAGCTGCGGCTAGTCGTCAAAGGATGAATTTGGCACAGCAATTACTTTTAGCGGCTTACGCCGAGCAAGCGGCTTTGGTAGAGAAACAAAAACAGTGGCGCGATCGCATATTATTTAATGCAGCTACTCCCGTAGAACCTCTAAACACCTGCATCGATTTACCCGTAGCGCCGCAAGTACATACAGTAATTGCTACCGATGGTTCGCAAATTGCCCCCAGTCATCACGAAATTGCCTATTGTTATTTGCTAAATATTGGTAGGGTAATGCTGCACTATGGACAAAATCGCCATCCATTATTAGATAGTTTGCCTGAAGTATTTTACCGCGCCGAAGACTTGTATGTGTCTAGGCAATGGGGAATTAGGACAGAGGAATGGATGGGTTATAAGCGTACAGCTTCAGAAACCGTAATTTTGGCAGAATTAGCCGGAAGTGCGCCGATGTCTGTACCAACTTTGGCAATGGTGGATGGATCGCTGATTTACTGGTTTTTAGAACAGTTACCCCACGAAGCGCGCGATCGCATTTTGCCACCAATTATTGAAGCTTGGGACAAGTTACAAGAATTTGGCATTCCGATTATGGGTTATCTTAGCGCCTCCAGAAGCGGCGAAGCTCTCAATTTTTTGCGCTTGCAAGCCTGCATTCATGAACACCCCGATTGTATTACCTATTGTCCGAATCAATTAGAAAAACTGCCATGTCAGGTACTAGAGCCGCTCAAAGACGCGGCTTTGTGGACAATTGCTTTAAAACCTGGGCAACGTAGCGCTTTTTGGCGAAGTTCGGCGCGAATTACCCAGTCTTACAATACTCACGTTATCTATTTTTGCTACGTCCATGTAGGTACAGAAATCGCCCGTATTGAATTACCTGCTTGGGTAGCAGAAGACTCGGTACTATTAAACCAATCTTTGGGTTTGATGTTGGCACAGGTACAAAAAGGCTACGGCTACCCCGTAGCACTAGCTGAGGCGCACAATCAGGCAGTGGTACGAGGGGGCGATCGCGCAAGTTTTTTTGCACTTCTAGAGCAGCAAATGATTAAAGCTGGGTTGCAAAATGTGGGCATTTCTTACAAAGAAGCCCGAAAACGCGGCAGTATTGCCTAAATCACGAGCCATTATGACTATCAACGGCGGCTCTTAAATTACCCTGATGCTGAGATAATAAGCGATCGCTTTCCGCCTTATCTAAGCCCGTCCAGTGCATAGCTAGAGCAAGTTTGACCGATTTACCACTTTGTTCTAACAATAACCCCGCCGCCTCTCGATTTAAGTCTGTTAAATCTTGTAACATACGGATGGCGCGATCGCGTAACTTTTTGTTAGTTACCGCTACATCAATCATGCGGTTGCCATAAACTTTGCCAAGCTGTACCATTACCCCAGTAGATAAGATATTTAAAGCAAGTTTAGTAGCTGTACCAGCTTTAAGCCGTGTAGAACCTGCGAGGATTTCCGCGCCAGTCAAGAGCCGAATGTCAATATCTGCATCCGTACTTACCTGTTCAACAGGGACACAAGCTATAAAAATAGTTGTTGCGCCTCTTTCCCTCGCGGCTTGTAAAGCGCCATGAACAAAGGGTGTAGTGCCTCCGGCGGTAATGCCGGCTACAACATCAAGCTTGGTAATTTGACTACCCGCGATCGCACTTGCGCCATCTTCGGCGCGATCTTCCAAATCCTCCGAACTCCTTAGCAAAGCCCCCGCACCCCCGGCGATAATTCCTTGCACCAATTCCGGCGGACTGCAAAAAGTTGGCGGACACTCGGCGGCATCTAATACCCCCAATCTGCCACTTGTACCCGCACCGATATAAAATAACCTCCCCCCGTGCCTTAAAGCCTCTGCCGTGCGTTCAATAGCGGTGGCTAAGGGGACTTTTGCCTTGGCGACGGCGGCGATCGCATTTTCATCTTCACGGTTAAATAACTCTACCAATTCCAGACAACTGAGTTTGTCTAAATTTTGACTATTGGTATTAACTTGTTCTGTTAGTAAGTGTCCCCGATCCAAATTAGTCATTTTTATAGCAATCCCTCAAACTGGCGACGAATTCGCTCTAATTCCGTATCTGGTATTTCACTATCGCTCTCTGGTGGGGGATTTTTGCCTTCTTCTTTCCAGTCAGTATCTTCAACATTACTTTCTGGTGGTACGGCTAAAGCGCCATCGGGGACAAGTTCCCAATCATAACCCGCACCAGAGCAAAATTCCTCCACTTCCTCACTATCCATCCTTTCTACGGTAGCTGGGGGGAAGTCTTGAGCTTCTAGCATTAGGGCAAAACGAGTAGCATCATCTTCTGACTCAAACATCAAAAGTTTATTGCGATCGCCTACTTGAATTGTGTGGATACCCTCGTTTTCGGTACGAGCATTAAATAATAAAACGAATACACGCATAGGTGCGACCATTTTTAGTTTCGATCCTCAATTACTGATTTTAAGGTTTCACCATTGTCTAACAGAAACAACTAACCCTAACTTAAAATAAATCAATTTAGCGTTCTAAGTTTCCTACGATCGCGCGATCGCACTTAATTAATCTTTCTTTGTACCCCTTGCCGTCTTAACATAGCAGTTGTAACATCTATGGACAGTTCATCGTTCTTGCTAGCGTGGGAGGTGTAATGACAAAATTGTCGAAACCTGATAGCCAAACTACATCTAAATCCCGTCAGCGTTTCTGGTTTATTTTACTGGGACGCACAGGTATATATTTAGGCATTCCGCTCTTAATTGGAACTGTGGGGGGTGCTTGGTGGTTGTGGGTTTTTGTACAAGAGCGATTAGCGCCCATAGTGCAAACAAATTTAATTCAAACTTTAAATCGAGATGTTCAGCTAGGACAAGTTGAAAGAGTGTCCCTGACTAGCTTGCGCTTTGGCAAGTCTGCCATCCCTGCAACAAAAAGCGATCGCGATCGCGCTGCGGTGGATGCGGTGGAAGTTAAGTTTGATTTATGGCAACTAGCTTTTACTCGCACTTTGAAACTCGATATTACTTTAATTAATCCTGATGTCTATATCGATCAAGATTCAACCGGACATTGGATTGCTACTACTGTCGCATCTCAAGAGAGTGAAGGAGCTTTTAAAACTCAATTAGATAATATCCGGGTGCAAAACGCTAATGTTGTATTAGCACCAAACATCCAAACTAAGGGCAAAAATCAAGTACAAATCAATATAAGTAATGGCTCTGCTCAACTATTAGAAAATAATCAGTTAGTCAAATACAATTTAAACGGTCAATTTGCAACCAAGGGTAGCATCTCAATTCAAGGAGAAACTCGCCCCAAAACTGAAGCTACAAACATCCAATTGCGCGCCCAAGATGTTTTAGCATCGGAAGTAACTCGATTAATCAAGTTACCTCTAGAACTTCAAGCTGGTAGAGTTAGCGGCAACTTAAAAGTTCAAAGCCAGCCACAGCAACCAACGTTATTATTTGGCACAGTTAATTTAAACTCTGTTACTGCCCAAGTTAGGCAACTACCCCAAGCTTTTAACAAAGCTAACGGCACTTTGCGCTTTAAAGATACGCTGATTGGGCTAGATAAAATTACCACTAGCTACGGTTTAATTGCCGCCACAGCAAACGGAAGTTTAGATACTCAAAGAGGTTATAACATCAGTGCTGTAGCGCCATCGGTAACGATCGCACTTGCCCAAAAAACTTTAAAGCTGGAATTGCCCGTACCTGTAAGCGGTACAGTCCGCGCCAACGTGCAATTGGTGGGCGCTTTGGAAACCCCAATTTTATCGGGTACAGTAGTTAACACCAAAACCACCCGCATTGACAAAGTAAATTTTAGTAAAATTCGTAGTGAATTCGCTTTTGCACCAGCAAAATCAGTAATTGCTTTGAGAAATATCCAAGCAATTCCCGCCGCCGGAGGACAAATTACCGGAAACGGGATTATTAAACTGGGAAAAACGCCGCAACTAGGATTTGATACCGTCGCCCGCAATATTCCCGGCGATGCGATCGCCCGTCTCTATAATGTCTCGCCACAATTTAAGCTGGGTAGAGTTTCGGCTAAAACTTTAGTTGGTGGGAAAGTCGGTAACTTACAAACTATTGTCAATTGGCAAGCGCCCCAAGCTAGTTACCCCGGTAGCGGACAAATTGTGATTAATAACGCCGATACCTTCACTTTCCGCAATACTAGATTGTCAGTAGCTGGTGGTGCAGTTCAAGCGGCGGGCAGTTTAGAAGACGGAGTTTTAAAAGCCTCAGTTATTGCAGATAAAGTTAGATTAGGACAAATAACTAGCGTTCCACCAGCCTTGCAAGCGCCTTTAAGCGGTCGATTTAACGTTTCTGGTGCGATTAATTCTCTTACAGCCGAAACGCTTACAGCCGAGGGCGTGGGACAATTAGCAATTGGTGGGGGGACAGTTACCGCCACCAATATTCAGTTAAATAAAGGCAATTGGCAAGCAGTAGTTAGACCCCAAAACGTGCAGTTGGGTAGTTTAGTTGAAGTACCGCCACAGTTGCGCAATGGCAGATTAACGGGCGCTTTTAATGCTGCGGGGACTACCGCATCTTTTCAACCAAAGGCGATCGCACTGGCGGGGATTGGACGCTTAAATATTGGTGGTGGTACAGTTGTAGCCACAAATATCAGACTCAATCAAGGCAATTGGCAAGCAGTAGTTAGACCTCAAAACGTGCGGTTGGGTAGCCTAGTAGAAGTACCGCCACAGTTTCGTAATGGTAGATTAACAGCAATATTTAAGGCTGCGGGGACAACAGCATCTTTTCAACCAAAGGCGATCGCAGCCACCGGAATAGGACGCTTAAAGATAGCTGAGGGAACGGTTACAGCTACCAATATCCAGCTAAATAAAGGCAACTGGCAAGCACTTGTTCAAGCTCAAGCAGTGCAATTACAACAGATAGTCCCGACTGAAGTACCGCCGCAGTTTAGAGGTAGAGTAAGCGGGGTATTTCAGGCGGCGGGAACTACTGAATCTTTTGAACTAAATGCGATTTCTGCCACTGGGAGAGGGCAATTAAATGCCGCTAGTGGTACGATTGTGGCGACAAACATTGCTTTAAATAAAGGCAACTTTCAAGCGCTTGCTAGTCCTAGTCAACTGCAACTAAGTCAATTTTCCCCCGATTTACGCGGGAGATTAAACGGTCAATTGCAAGTAACGGGAAATGTCGCAGCTTTTAGTTTGGCAGGAGTCAAAGCCCAAGGACAAGTAAGGTTGTCTCAAGGCGTGTCTTTAGTCACGCAACCGCTAACGGCGGCTATTGAGTGGGATGGGAGAAAAATTACTGTTTTACGAGCCACCTCTGCGGATACTCTGGCTAGTGGAGTTGTGTTTGTCAATCCGCAAATTCCCGCCATTGAATCGCTAAACTTGCAAGTCCAAGCAAAAAACTACGCTCTGCAAGACTTACCGTTTGAATTGCCTAACAATGTAAATTTAGCTGGAAGGGGAGATTTTGCCGGGAGAATTAGCGGCACTTTACCCACTCCAAATGTAGTCGGTGCGGTACGTCTGCGCAATTTGGTAGTAAATAACTTGGCTTTTGAACCAGTTTTGACCGGAAACTTGCAAGTTGCGACAAGTAGCGGCGTAAATTTAGAAGTTAAAGGCAATAGCGATCGCATTGCTCTAAATTTAGATACTAACTATTTCCCCAATTCTTTTACCCTACAACGCGATCGCGCTGTAGCCACTGGTCGCACTAGCGGCGAAAATCTCTTAGTAAATATCGAAAACTTCCCCTTAGCAATATTAAAATTGCGCTTGCCAAATACGGTTTTAGGCTCTGAACCTGTAGCAGGGTTGCTAACTGGAGATTTTACTATAAATAAACAAACCTTTGCCGTTGCTGGAAATGTAGCTATTTCTCAACCTGTTTTAGGACGACTTAAAGGTGAAGAATTTACCGGAGGATTTGCTTATAACAACGGCGCTGTAAGTTTAACGGATGCGCGATTTAAAATTGGGGAAAGCCTGTATGCAGCCACCGGAAGCTACGCTCCCAATGCTTCGGGCGCTCCTGAAGTTAAAGGTCAACTCAAAGTTACGAAAGGAAAAGTAACAGATGCGATCGCCGCTTTCCAATTAATTAGTTTACAAAATTCTCAAGGGGAAGTATCGCCAACTCCAGGAGGCGCAAATAGTCTCAATACTGAACCTGTAGGTTTGCCGGGAGCAACTTTGCTTGCTCAATTGCGCCGCTACTCCGAGATTAATATGCTACTTCAGCTACAGCAGCAACAGCGTCGTACTAATTCCCCAGCCATCCCCAAACTTGAAGACTTAGAGGGCATTTTTAACGCAGACATTGCTATTAATGGCTCTGTACCCAACGGTCTATCAGTAAAGTTTGACATCGACGGCACAGACTGGAAATTAGGTAACTACTACACTGCCAATCAAGTAATTGCTCAAGGTAGCTTTATGGGTGGAGTTTTAACTTTTGCACCTTTGCGCCTGCAATCAGACCAATCTTTAGTCGCCTTTAGCGGTCAAATTGGCGGCACAAGGCAAGCGGGACAATTGCAAGTTAATAATTTTCCCCTAGAGGCGCTCAATAGTTTTGTGAAATTGCCTATAGATGTAACCGGCAACTTAAATGCTCAAGCAACTTTAACAGGTCAACTTACCAACCCCCAAGTAGCAGGCAACCTGAGTTTAATAAATGGTACTCTCAACCGAAAAGTAATTAATAGCGCTGCTGCTAATTTTGGTTACAACAATGCTCGATTGAGCTTCGATAGCACGATCGAAGTAGATAGTCCTGAACCCGTAACAATTAGCGGTAACGTCCCTGTACCATTACCTTTTGTAACCGTCAAAAGTAAAAGCGATCGCATTACCCTCGATATCAACGTTCAAGACTCTGGTTTAGCCTTGCTCAATCTATTTACTGACCAAATAGCTTGGCAAAGTGGACAAGGCAAAGTTCAACTCCAAGTCCGAGGGACTCTCAACCAACCTGTTGCTACAGGTGTTGCTACGGTAAGTAATGCTACTTTTACCGCTCAAGCTTTGCCCGAACCTTTAACCAATGTCAATGGTAGTATAGACTTTGATTTTGACCGTCTTCAAGTTGAAAACCTCCAAGGCAATTTTTCTCAAGGTCAAGTAGTCGCTGCGGGTGTTCTGCCTATTTTTAGAAGTTTGGTTGCCAATGACCCCGATTTGAGCAATCCTTTGACTTTTAACTTAGATAAGTTGGCTCTCAATCTCAAAGGACTTTACCGAGGTGGTGCTAGTGGCAATGTAGTTGTCAAAGGAGCCGTCCTTAGTCCAGTAATTGGCGGTGAAGTGCTGTTAGCTGATGGTCAGGTATTGTTAGGCGAAACCCAAGGAACTACACCTTCCTCTAGTCAACAAGTTGCCAATTCTTTACGCCCAGCTACTGCAAATCAAGCTTCGGCTTCGCCAGAGTTTAATAATTTGCAGCTAACTCTCGGCGATAATATTGCCATTACCCGTCAACCCATCTTACAATTTCAGGCAGGCGGTACTCTTACTCTCAATGGCTCGTTAGACGATATTCGCCCCCAAGGTAACATTCGCTTACGTAGTGGCGGCATAAATTTGTTTACTACCCAATTTGTCCTCGCGCGCGGCTACGAAAATCAAGCAACTTTTATCCCCGATCGCGGACTAGACCCTACTCTTGATGTCCGCTTGGTGGCTAGAGTTCCCGAAGTTACTCAATCAAGAGTTCCTTCTTCGCCGATTTCGTCGGAAATTAGCGAAACTTTAGCTACCGATTTTGGATCTCTGCGTACCGTGCGCGTTCAAGCTAGAGTTCAAGGTCCCGCTAGTCAAATCTTTGACAACTTAGAATTAACTAGCGACCCCAACCGCAGTCAAAACGAAATTATCGCCCTAATTGGTGGTGGATTTGTAGATACTCTAGGACGTGGTGACAGTACCTTAGGGTTAGCCAATTTAGCAGGCTCGGCAATCTTAGGCAATTTTCAAGGTACGTTTAGCCGAATTGGTAATGCTATTGGCTTAGATGAATTGCGTTTATTTCCCACCGTTACGACTTCGGAGGAATCGCGCAACTCTACATTGGGATTAGCGGCGGAAGGTAATGTGGATCTTTCTAACAATCTTTCGGTGTCGGTGTTAAGAATCCTTACCACTAACGAACCTACTCAATTTGGTTTAAGTTATCGGTTAAGCGATCGCGTCCGCATTCGTGCTTCCACAAACCTAAATGCTGAAAGTTTGGCAATATTTGAATACCAAAACAATTTTTGAGTTTGTATTTATACAAAGCCTATTTATGTAAGTATTAACTTATACTTCTTGTTACTTAAAATAAAAGTAATTTTTGTTTTTCTATAAATTTTACTTGAGGGAGGCAACCCCAATCCTTAACTTCCAGACGGTTTTATAGAGCCTCCCTACGGAAACATAAATCACTTTTGTCTCCTAAAGTTTTTTAGATACTTATAACGTGGTTAAAAAATATACATCTACCCTGAGAACAGTTTACAAAAAATTATCAGCTTTAATTAAGCTGGGTCAAAAGTTTTATTAAGGCTATGTTTTTTAAATATAAAGTAACAGTAAAGTTGTTGATTTGAGGAAGATTTATTTCATCAATATGTAATAATTTTTTTAAGAATTACTATAAAGAAAAGTTCATTTTCTGGATACTAATATCTCTAGTTTTCCTTGTATTCTCTGCATTTGGGAAGTTCAAGCAATACTTAATTTAATTCTAATGAGGGGTTGACAACTAAAATAAAATCTGTAAAAAACAGTGTCTAGATCGCAATTAGTTATTTAAAAATTAAATAGTAATTAATGCAATTAAATGATTAAACAACTAACTAGAAATAGACAGAAAATTAGCAAATAGCAGGCTGACTAGGTTATTGTATCCACTTGTAACAGGAGTAAAGATTGTGATTTCAGTAAAGCAGTTATCAATTGCCACCGTCGGGATTGCCCTTGGGCTAGGAAGTATTGCACCTGTTAGCGCAGCTTCTTTATATCAAATTAGCGGGTTAGATTTTACGCCATCAGATATTAACGATAGCGCTCAGGTAGTAGGAGAAAATTATTTTTGGCAAAATGGCAATGTTACGGATCTAAATACCCTTGCGGGTGCTAACAACAGCAATGTTTTCGCTAGAGCTATCAATAATAATGGTGCGATCGTTGGCGGTGGATTAACCGTAAATGAGCCTACTACTACCCAAACGACTATACCCTTTCAAGCATTCATCTCAGATGGCAATACAATTTCTGACTTACCCCGTAATTACTTCTGCGAATTCTCTTGTCCTACTATCACTGCTGAAGATATCAACGATTCCGGTACAATAGCACTAATTTATGATTTTCGCGTCGGCTTAGTCCAAGAAAGCGATGGGACAACAACTGAGGTACTAGGTGCTAGACAAGTTTCCAATACTGCTATCAACAATCAAGATCAAGTAGTTGGTACTGGTATATTTAGTGGTAGTGGTAATCAGGGTATATTTGCTGAAGACGGCAACCAAACTACTCTCATAGCCAACACTTCTTCGGGCGTTGCGGGTGTACCTCAATCTGCTGCAAACGATATTAACGATTCAAGTAACATCGTTGGCAGGTCTAGTACAATTAGTTCTACTAATACAGTATTTGAGACGGCGACTTTGTGGACAGATCCTACTCAACCTGGAGTGAGTTTAGGGACATTGGGCGGTGAAAATAGCGATGCAACTGGTATCAATAACTTGATGCAAGTGGTTGGTTCTTCCTTTTTGGAAGACAACTCTACACAACACGCTTTTTTATGGGAAGAGGGCAACTTAATTGACCTCAATAGCTTGATAGATCCTGGACTAGGTTGGGAATTAACTTCAGCTCTTGAGATTAATAGTAGTGGAGATATTATTGGAACTGGTCTTTATAACGGCGTACAGCGCGGCTTTGTGGCTAAAGCAATACCTGAACCAAGTTCAGTTTTGGGAGTATTAGGTTTAGGATTATTTGGTCTGAGGGGATGGTTAAAGCGTAAAAAATAATTTTAGTGTGAAGACGTTTCACCGAAACGTCTTTACTAATTTTCTACCGCGCCTAATGCTTTTAAAGTTGATTTTTGGGCTTGAGTCAAGCCTTTGACATTGGTAATTTGCATTCCTTCGTAGGGACGAGGCGATCGCATTGACAAAAAACAATTATTCGTTTCCAAATTCCAAACTTTAATAGTTTCGTCAAAGCTGCTACTAAAAACAACTTCTTTGGGTATCGACGCAGACATGGCTAGAGAATAAACAATTCCTGTATGTCCGCTCAACGTCTGGGTGCATTCTCCATTAAATAAATTCCACTGACGAATAGTTTGATCAAAGCTACCGCTTACTAATCGCCAATTATCGGCGGTAGGGAAAGCCATTTCTATTGGTTGATAAGAAATTGAAGTCACAGGGGCGGTATGTCCTGTTAATATATGCGTACATACTCCAGTAGCGATATTCCAGACACGGATACTACAATCAAAACTGCCACTAGCTAATTGCTGACCATCGGGACTAAAAGAAACTGCCCAAACGCTGTTAGTATGTCCTTGGAAGGTAAAAATACATTTTCCTGTGCAGACTTCCCACACTTTAACCGTTTGGTCGAAACTACTACTAGCCAAGTATTTACCATCAGGACTAAAAGCCACCGCCGTTACTGAAGCTTTATGATCTGCCAAAGTTTGCAAGCATTTTCCGGTTTTTACTTCCCAAAGCTTGATCGTTTGATCGTAACTAGCACTGGCTAAGTAGTTGCCATCAGGACTAAAAACCACCGACCAAACCCAACTAGAATGACCCAATATAGTCCGCAGACATTCCCCAGATTTATAATTCCATAATTTAATCGTGCGATCGGCGCTACCTGTAGCTAAAAGCTCCTCCGTAGGCGCAAAAGCCACACTCCAAACTCGGTTAGTATGTCCGGGAATGGTTTGGTAGCATTGATTAAGGGCTAAATTCCATAACCGAATATTTTGGTCTTCGTGTCCGCTTGCTAAGAAATTACCGTCATTACTTAAAGCGATCGCCAATACTGAATTAGTATGTCCGATAATTGTGCGATCGCATTCCCCAGTTTTAATATTCCACAACGCCGTTGCATGGTCATCGGCGCCACTAACTAACGTCCGACTATCGGGACTAAAGGCCACACTCCAAACGCGGTTAGTATGTCCGATAAAAGTCTTGTAGCAATTCCCCGTTTGGACATCCCAAAGTTTAAGAGTTTGGTCGTAACTGCTACTAGCTAACCATCGCCCATTATTACTAAAAGTCACCGCCGTTATTACACTTGTGTGAGCGGGAATAATGTTTAAGCATTGCCTAGATTTAACATCCCACAACCTCAAAGTTTGGTCGTAGCTACCACTAGCAATCGTTTGACTATCGGGACTAAAAGCCACACTTCTCACCCAGTTTGTATGTCCTTGGAGATATTGACAATTACCCGTTGCTAAATCCCATAGTGCGATCGCCTTATCTTCCGACGCACTAGCTAGAAGTCGCCCATCGGGACTAAAAGCCACCGACCACACGCGCTCAGAATGTCCTTGTAAGATGCGGGGAGGATTTTTAATATTTGTTAAATCCCAAAGCCTAATCTCTCGATCTTGACCGCTAGTTGCCAAAATTCGCCCATCAGGACTAAAAGCCACCGTATTTACTGAATAAGTATGTCCTTTTAAAGTCGTTAAACATTTGCCCGTTTTTACATCCCAAAGCTTGACTAAATAATCATCCGCCACACTTGCCAAAAATTGACCATTAGGACTAAAACAAACCGCCCAAGCCCAGTGTCCATGACCTTTACAAATATTTAACTGTCTGCCATCACAAGCAAGCCGAATATGAATATTACCACCAGTATCGCTAGTGGCGACTAATTGACCATCAGGACTAAAAGCAACACAAGTAATTCCCCCAAAGGTTTCTGCAAATACACAGCGATCCATTTCGGTTTGGGTAAAGTTAAATTGATGCAGAGTTACGTTAGGTAAATAAGCTTGACGGACAGCTAAATGCGAATAATCTGTAACATTGCCTAAATCGATTTGCAGATGCCAATACAAGTTAAGCAGATTTCCGGCAACATAACCATTTTGGTAGAAAGAGTTAGCCCGTAAAGTTGGCAAAAGTTGGTCGAGATGGGCTTTCAGTAGCTGCTTATTTTCAAAAGCATTTTTCAGCGCTTCGGTTACAGGTTGCAGAATCAATCTAATTTGCGCTTCGCGGATATAGTCTTTAGCGGAAGCTTTAATTAAGGCGTAGCTATTAAGTAGTGATAATTGGTGGTGATAAATTTCGCTATAAAACTGTTTGACCAAGCATTCTGTTATGTATTCCATAACTACTGGTTGTTGGGTGCAGCCAAGAGTATTAATTTCAATTAGCGATCGCTTTTGCAGAGATTCCAGCACCTCCATTAGTTCGCGCTGGGGGATTTTGGGAAGGATGTCTGCGTGTAATTCTTGTAAAGTTACTCGTTCGCGCGCAATTGCCAACCAGCGCATTATTTGCTGTTCTAAGTCTGACAAGCGATCGCATTGTTGTGCAAGTAAATCCCAAATATCGCCAAAAATAATCGTACCTTGGCTAATAAAGGCGCTAATACTTCCCCCAAACAAAGATTTAATAGTAGCGGCGGCAATTTTGAGGGCTAAAGGATTACCAGCATAGCGATCGCTTAGTTCTTTTGCATCCTCTGCAAACTGCGTTAAACCAACAGAAGTAAGGATTATTTGCCCAGTTTCTTGAGCAACTCCAGCAAGAGACAGCGACTTTACCGGGAGAATATCACCTTCTCTAGCCGATAATCCGGTAGGTTTTTCTCTACTTGTTAAGACTAAACAACTTTGATGGCGCTCGTCAGCAATGCGTCTAATTAGTTGTCCGTAACCTTCGTAGCCAGGGCGATAGTTTCCTCCTTGTTCGCAACTAGCCAAGATTGTTTCGGTATTGTCAAAGACTAACAGACAGCGTGAGGAATTGAGATATTTAATTAATAGAGAAATTTGCTCGTCAATAGTGCCAAGTTTTTCCCCTGCTTGCTGGTGAGAAACAAATAAAATCAAGTCAGATAGCAGCTTTTCAATAGCTGGTGCATTACGCAGACTTCGCCAAATCACAAATTCAAAATCTGTTTTTACTTGTTCGGCAATCTTCACCGCTAGAGCAGTTTTACCAATTCCGCCCATACCCAAAATTGTAACTAATCGACAGCGATCGCCTACTATCCATTTTTGCAGAGTAGTTAATTCTTGCGATCGCCCATAAAACACTGAAACATCTATTGCTTCTCCCCAATCTTGAATCCCCGAAACTACGGGAGCAGGATTTATATTTTTTTGAGCAAAACGTTTAATAACTACCTGACAATTTTGCTTATTTACTTTTTCTCCCAAAGTCTCCGAAAGCAAAACCCACAACTTATAACCAGTGTCTTTAATATAGCCGCAGTCGTAGCCAGAGCTTTTCGACATCTCTTGATAGGAATGACCTTGAATTGAGGAAGCCAGGACAAGGAGTTGCAGCTTATTCAATTGCTTTGGTTCTACAACTTGCTCAATAAATGCGATCGCTTCTTCAATAGTCATTGTCAGAAGGGGGGTAGATTATTTGTTTACTACAAAGAATATTGTCTTGATTTCGGAAGACTTCGCCCTAAATCTAGGTTGTTTTAACCTTTTGCCCTCAAATCTCAACAATTACTGACAAAAAGCATTAAATACTGAATTTTTCAACTTAAAATGTATATAGGTTTCTAAGATTGGCTAATGGACGCTTTAACCACGAATCGAGAGCAAATTATTGAGTCAATTAAGACATTGCCAGAAGAATCTCTCGCGGAACTCATCAATTTTGTTGATTACCTTCGCTACAAATCAACCGAAAAACAGCCTCCAAAACCTAGCAGCAACTTTTTACTTTCCATTGCAGGCTTAGGAACTTCAGTAGAGAAGGACGTTTCAGGGCGAGATGACTATAGTTGATACTAGCTTTCTGTTTGCACTGACCAACCTAGGCGATCGCAATCTGTGCTTTGTGCATCCAAGACATTGTGATTACTTTGAGTTGCTGCCTTAATGGATGCGATCGCGCTTAATCTGAGCAATTACGGAGAAAGTGCGATCGTTTTAGTTTAACTACTGACTTTTATCTGACTTTTTACCGACCTTTTACCGACTGACAAAGCTTATATTTAACGGTTAACTTGGATTTATTCGCACTACAGCAGTCCAACTTTTTTTTGAATAGTGCGATCGTATTTACTTGTATACCGCTTGAGTAAAAAACATTTCTAATCAAAAGGATATTTATGGCTAATTGGATCTTATTTGCCCGCGATTCGAGCGGTATGCCCCTGGTATCTGCCATGAATGGCGGATCTCCAGAAAACAGCCTTAGCACCAATCTCAAAGCTAATCTGATTGGATTTCTACAACTTTTTTCGGGGGTAGGTACATTTTTAGTAGCAAAACCTAGTGGTACTGACAATGAAGTAGAATCTGTCGATCTTCTTCCGCGTACTGATTTAGATACACCCACTAATTCTAGTGCGCTATCTAGTGCTACGTGGTTTCAATTTTTTTGTGATGATGATGGTCAACCTGTTGTAGTGGCTATGGATGGTACTAACCCTGCTGAGTTCTACAAAGGGAATCTTAAGTTAGCCTTAATTGATTTCTTGAGCAGATACTCTAACGCTAATACTTTTCAAATTGCTCCGGCGGGTACATCAATTTCTGGGAGTGTTGCTGAATGGAAACCCTCACCACCATTGCCACCAAGTAAACATCGAGTAATGCTAGAAATTGGACATGGGCCTGGAGTTCCCTTCGATCCAGGTGCGATCGCTCATGACAGTGTAACTACAGAACATTCTCTCAATATTATTGCTGCTAATTCTGCCCGAAATGTAATTGCTAAAGCGGGTATCAACTGTACTGTTATCGATACTGTAGGAAGCTTACACGGTATTGGTTTGCAGTCATCTGGTTTTGACGTTTTTTGCAGCGTTCACCACAACTCATTTAATGGAACAGTTCAGAGAGCAGAAGCGTTTTCCCATGCGACTAAAGGTGATGGATTAGATAGCGACCTTGCTGGAATGATAGCCACAGAGCTTTCTAAGACTCTCAGTATTCCCAATGCAGGCGCAAAGAAAGCCAAGCTAGGGGTTTTGTCGGGTGCAGAAGATACTAATGTTCGAGTTGCTGTTCTAGCGGAAGTTTATTTTATTGACTTCAAAGGTAATGGAACATTGCCAAAACCTCACCTCAAAGATTTTTCAACTCGTGGAGGTGAAGCAATTGGTCGAGGAATTGTTGAGTGGTTAAAAAAGCACCCCTAATTAAAACATAGTTCAACTAGATAATTTTTGACTATTTCAACAAACAAAAGGAGATTAAAATATGAAATTTGGAATTGATATCGGACACAATTGTCCTCCAGACACAGGCGCGAAAGGAATAGCAAAAACAGAAGATGTATTAACCAAAGATGTAGGTACTAGGCTGATGAAAAAGTTATCAGCCGCAGGTCACAGTGTAATTAATTGTACTCCTAACACTGCTGCAACAGTAGGGGAATCTCTAAGAAAAAGAGTTGATAAAGCGAATGCTAATTTGGTTGATCTTTTTGTTTCAATTCATTTTAATGCTTTTAATGGAACAGCCAATGGATCGGAAATATTTGCCATTAGTAATACATCTAAAGCGATCGCACAATCGGTTTTGAAGGAGATTGTCAAGTTAGGATTTAAAACTAGAGGTGTAAAAAATACCGCATTTTTTGTTATTAAAAACACCTCAATGCCAGCGATTTTAGTTGAGTGTTGTTTCTGTGATTCAAAAGCAGACATGAACCTTTTTGATGCTGAAAAAATGGCAGAAGCAATTAAAGTAGGCTTAATTGGCGATTCCGTTGATACTTCCACACCTCAACCAGGCACTTTAAAAATTACTACAAAAACTGTTCTTAAACCCTCTACTGAGCAATCGTCAGAGTTGTCTCCAGAAACTTTATTTGAGATTCATCCTGGCGATTATCCAGTGATGGATTTTCGCTATGAAGAAAGACACTACTGGATTAAATTTCCTAATAAAGACATAGGCGATCGAGATGAGCATTTTGTCTTTGATGAACACGCAAAAGTTATCTAAATATAGCTTTTTTAGAGCAAATACAAGCAAATAATCAGTATTCATACCACAGTTATTCAAGTCAAAGAGGACAAACCTATGACATTACTAGATGAATTAGTGAAGAAGTATGCTACGACAGATTTAAACACAGTTTTTAGCAAGGTTAGTACTGATGGTATCGAAATCGATTCTACCAAAATTAATGAAATTAATTACCAACATTTGCAAGAAGTTACTCTAGCTCAATGGCTATTAGAATCAGGTAGAGCAAGTAGTAAGCTCTCTATTGAAGCTAACAACTTTGCAGGTTTAAAATGGCGACCTGAGATGAACGGCTTCGCTACTAAAATTAACATTTTAGTTCCTTCTGAACCTACATCAGTTGATTTTTGTAAGTTTGATAGTGTTGATGCTTTTATTATTGGTTACTGGAGGTTTTTGGCTCGTTCTACCTATGATGGTTTAGAAGCACATACTAATTCCCCAGATACTTTCATTGGGTTTTTACAACGTAAGGGATATGCCGCCGATCTTGACTATGTTAACAAAGTAATTCGCCTGCTTCCAGAAGCCCACGCGCTATTCGTCAAAGCAAACGGTATTGTTATTCCTGCTGTACCAGCAAGACTCCAAGTTACCCACTTTCCTCAAGAAGTTGAACTAAGACAAAGTTTCAGAGTTAAAGGAGTAGCATCAACCACCGATAAAGGTAAAGTTGTCTTGATTAAAATAGATGACCGCTTCGATGCTCAAGGAACTCTTATTAATGAGGATGGCAAATGGCAAGCTGATTTAGTATTTACTTCTTTGTTTACTCCTAATGGTGTACGCAGAGTCACGTTTTCTATAGGTAGTGAAAGCGTAAATATTCAAATTAAAGCAACTACTCCTATCGATGCTGATGACGAGCCAGACACAGCACAACCTTCAGGCTCAATTAAAATTGATCTAAGTGGAAGTGTAGGCTCTGGTGGAGTCAACAAAGAAAAAGATGTTATAGCTGTTAAAAAACGTCTACACGATCTTGGTTACACTTGGGTGGGCGATCCTAATAATAAAACCATAACAACTGGCACAGTTCAAGCAATTAAATTATTTCAATCTATTGTTGCTGGTCGTAGCACCCTTGCAGGTGATGGGCGAATTGATATTGGCGGCCCTACACATCGGTGGTTGCAAGCAGCTAATGCTCCAGTTTGGCAAACAATGCCAGCAAGCGATTCATCAGTTGGTTTTGTCAACCATGAAAAAGATCAAACTGGTGACGATCATGACTTTGGCACAAATTGGTTAGCTGATACCATCAAAGCTATTGCTAAGGATTTTCAAACTAGCCATCGAACTTCTAATCCCGGTGCTGCGCCTTTTGCCCTCAATGATATCAGTCGCCCACATGGAGGTGATACGCCCGATCATGCTGGACACGAAACTGGTTTAATGTGTGATGTCTTTTTACCAAGAAAAGATGGAAAATTCGGCGGTATTGATTTTACGAGTCGAGATTACGATCAAAATGCTACGCGCGCTTTGATTAAATCTATACGTAAGCAAAAACTAGTAAGGGCTGTTTTCTTCAACGATCCAACGCTAAGAGGTGAGACGTTCATGGGTATTAAACTATGTACTTTTTCGCCTGGTCATCATCACCACATTCACTTTGAAATTAACCCACCAGTAAGAACTTAAGTATACAAGATTTAGAAAAGGGCGATCGCATCACATTTCCTAATAATAAATCAAAGCGATCGCCTTTATATCCAATAATACTTGCACTGTATTAGGGCATAGCTGGGGAGATACAGTTTAACCAACCTATAACCTTTTATACATTATGATTTTGAGGAGATTTTATTATGCGTTACCGAATGATACCTCTGTTCGCTCTTGTACTATGTTTTGTGTTTACTACGAAGGTTAATGCATCTAGCGTCAACACACCATATTGCCAACGTACTAAAGACTCCTCGATAACTGCAAAAATTGAGAGCATCAGTATGGATCGATCTGCAATGCAAATCCGATGTCGTCAAGACAAAAGTTTCATAAACCCTACCATCACAATCGCAGATCCCGCACTTCAAGCTGCTGTGCAACACTTTGGGGAAGGTGACCAAGTTGTCTTAGAGTATAAGACAGAAAATGAAAAAAACATTCTTCAAAACTTGTCTGTGAAGACACAAGAGTTGGGGTTGTGGCTTCGTATAGGGACACTCATAGGCTTCTGTCTCCTGCTTTTGTTGGTCTTCCGGTTTTTCCTGCAAAATGGATTGTGGAATCTTATTGTCGGCATAGACAATCGCTACAGTAATTCCAAAACTCAAATCGTGCTTTGGTTTTTCATCTTAATAACTACTTATATTGCCTCCATTGTGTTGCGTGGTTTGTATGGTGGCATAGATTTCGTCGGAGGAGTGTCAATTCCTCAAAACCTTCTACTTTTGTCAGGACTGAGCGCCTTGACTTTCGCCACAGCTAAAGGCATTACCCAAGACAAGTTCCCTCCGGGAAAAGAAAAACCGAAAGCTGATAAACCAAAATTTCCAGATGACCTTTTCCTAGACGATCAGCGTCGCGTAGATTTAGGTGACTTCCAAATGATTATTATCACGTTGCTTGCTGTTTTTGTTTACCTTGCAGAAGTTCTCGGCTTTCTTGGCACGATTGAATTCCATAAGGTAGTAACTCTGCCAGATGTAGACACAACTATACTAGCGACCTTTGGTCTTGGTCAGGGAATATACCTTGCGAAAAAATTTGTGGGTGATGCAGGCGGAGGCAACCCAGTAACTTCGCCTACCCCTGCTCTCAACACTACTCCCGATCCAAATGCTGTATCGCCGCCTCCTTAACTAATAAAGTGAAACCGCCAATGGGTAGAGCATTGAGATCATGAGGTTCAAGAGTTTTGTCACAGAACAAAACAAAATTACCATTAAAAAAAAAGGAGTAAAAGGGATATGGAAATGATTACTAAGGTACTAATCGGAATTGTTGCATTTATCCATGTACTTTTTTTGATGATGCAGATGTTTTTCTGGGATACACCTTTGATTCAAGATAAATTACTCAAAGATTTCACTCCAGAACAAGTAGCTACAATTCTTGCTCATAATCAAGGGTTATATAACGGATTTCTTGCTGCTGGTTTAATTTGGGGATTATCCACAGCGCAAATGTCTCGCAATATTGAGCCTACTTCGATTTGGATCTTCTTTCTGATTTGTGTTGTCATTGCTGGTATTTACGGCAGTATTACCCTAAAACGCCCAACGGCATTTTTACTGCAATCCTTACCCGCAGCATTGGCTTTATTGCTCTTATGGTTGCCTAAAAAGTAAGATGAAACTCATTTTATTTGACTAAGCAGTTGGCGAAATCCTTCGCGCTTACTATCCCACCATTGTTCGCTAATCTCGATTGGTTCGCCACTATCTAAACCACCAAGCAACATAGTTTCTAAACGTTTCTGTTCTTCCCGTTCTTGCTCTTGACGAATTAAGTAATGAATATACTCAATCGCTGTATTGTAGCCTTTTTGCTTGGCTTGCTCATCTACAAAGGTCTGCATTGAATCAGAAAGGGAAATGTTGAAAATCGTCATAAAAATAGGAGTCTCAAAATTGTATTCCCACTACTGGTACATTTTACCGTTTATAGCCAAACTACAAGTGGATAATAAAAAACTATGCAAAAAACTGTTAAAGCCAACAATATTGACATTTATGTTGAAACCTTTGGCAAGTCTACCCATCCCGCCGTACTCTTAATTATGGGATTGGGTTGTCAGTCTCTCAACTGGTTTCCTTACTTCTTCGAGCCAATAGTAGAGCAAGGTTACTATGTTATTCGCTTCGATAATCGTGATATAGGATTATCAACATGGAGCGATGCTAAAGACTGGGAAAACAATCCCTATTCCCTAGACGATATGGCAACCGATAGCGTAGAGTTGCTTACAGCATTGAGGATTGACAAAGCACACGTTATTGGTGCATCAATGGGAGGCGCGATCGCACAACGAATAGCTATTACCTATCCCGAACGAGTTTTATCTCTTACTTCTATTGTCTCGTTTGCAGATTCATCAGCTTTGACAAGTAGCAGTGTATTGTCCTTATCTTTGTTTGCTAATGTCCCATCTTTAGAGGAATATTTGGGTTTTTGGTCGGCGTTAGTAGGTACAACTTATCCCCTTGATATTCCCCTTTACACCCAATTGTATAAAGACAGCGTAGAAAATAGTAAACGTTACAACCCTCATTGTATAACTCATCAACTTAGCGCGATCGCTCGTTCGCCTACCCCAGACTTAGCAAAGCTCAACGTTCCTACTCTCATTCTCTACGGTACAGCCGATCCCTTAATTCCTGCCAATCATGCGGAAGATTACGCCAAACTAATCCCTGGTTCTCAACTGTTCAAAATGGACGGTGTTGGACACGATATCCCCGCCGGAATTTGCGATCGCATTCATCCAGAAATTTTCAAATTACTTCAAAGGAGCAAATCTAATATGTCTAACCAAATCGAAGCTGTAAAAACACAATTTATCAACTATTCTGAGGTATTTAACAAGCTTAAACCTGAATTAATGCCTCCTTTCTTTCATGAAGGTTCTGTACTGATAACTACACCTTTAGTAGCGACAATGAAGAATGCAACGGAGATCCAGGGTGTTTTTACTCAATTCATGAATGCTTTACGCTTACAAAATTTTACTCGTAGCGTACTAGATGAAAATAACCTCCATGCAAAAATGTTGAGTGAAAATATCGCAATTGTCAGTGGTACGGCAATTCGTTATAAAAAAGATGCCGATGTAGAAGATGAACTAGAGCGAATTGCCATTATTTATACTTTCTGTAAAGATATCCCTGAAGCTACCGCTACAACTCCACAAACTCCCGATGGTGTTTGGAGAATTGTTTCAGGCATTATTCATCAGCCAGAAAATGCGATCGCTCCATAGCGTTTTCTAAATCAATTGTGAAC
This sequence comes from Synechocystis sp. PCC 7509, assembly GCF_000332075.2. Taxonomy (NCBI): domain Bacteria; kingdom Bacillati; phylum Cyanobacteriota; class Cyanophyceae; order Synechococcales; family Merismopediaceae; genus Synechocystis; species Synechocystis sp. PCC 7509. The sequence goes on from NZ_ALVU02000001.1 coordinate 1,774,597, forward strand.
TTTGTAGGGGCGCAATGCATTGCGCCCCTACAATTAATGTTTGTAAATCTATCATGCGATCGCTTTATAATCTCTAACTAATGCTGTTTCTCCCCGCCGATAGCTTCAAGTTCAAGATAGATAAGCCCAAAATTGCCAAAAACAACACTAATCCAATCGTGCAAGCATAACTAATTTCGAGGTTTTGAAAGGCTTGCTCGTACAGGTAATAAACTATTGTTTTGGAGCTATTGCGCGGACCTCCTTGGGTCATAATATAGATTTCCTCAAAAACCTTGGTGGCGGAAATTGCCGAGATTACAGCCACCAAAACTATGTAAGGTTTCATCAACGGAACTGTGATATCCCAATGCTTAGAGATACCATCAGAACCATCTATCGCGGCGGCTTCGTACAAGTCTGCGGGGATGGCTTGCAGCCCTGCTAAGTAAATAACCATGTAATACCCCAATCCCTTCCATATCGTTACTGCCATGACGCTAAATAGGGCAAATTGAGGGCTTGTTAGCCAGCCGATCCCCTCTTTAACGGAAAAGACGCTTTTAATAATTTGATTGAGTAAACCATTTTCGGCGTACAGCCAGCGCCAAGCAATTCCCGCCACTACCATAGAAATTACTACAGGCGTGTAAAAAGCGGCTCTAAACCAATTCATTCCCCGGAGTTTTTTGTTAACTAAAATTGCGATCGCCAAGGGAGCAGTTACCAAAATCGGCACGACACCAATAAGATAAAGTATGGTGTTTTGCAATGTTTTCCAAAACACGCGATCGCCCATCAAACGTTTAAAATTCCCTAGCCCTATCCACTGCGGCGGTTGCGTCAAATCGTACTCATAGCGGGTAAAGCTCAGATAAAAAGCTTGCATTGCTGGCAAAAATACTGTCAATCCCAAAATTAACAGCGCCGGAAGCAAAAATAAGTAAGGAGTCAAGCGTTGAATCAACACCCGGTTTGCAGAGATGGTTTTTTGCATTAGTTTAGTTCGTTAAAGTTAGTTGCAAGTTTTACCACTTGTCTTTTGACTGCAAACAGTTTTCAACTCAAAATAGTAGTAGTAACTGGGCAAAATGGGAACCTATGCAGAAAATCTTATCAGTCATAATACTTGTTATCGTGACTTTTGCCTTTACTTCCTCGGCTCTTGCTGAAAATGAGCGCCAAGCAGAAATTTATAGCCAATCTTGTAATGCGCGGATAGAGTTAGCTGATTATCAAGGGGCAATTTCTGACTGTACCACTGCAATTAATCTAGCAAATAACCCCACTGAACCCCTTATTAGTCGCTCTATAGCCTACTACCGCCAAGGAAACTATCAAGCGGCTATTATCGATAGCGATCGCATAATTTCTCTACACAAGTGCGATTTTCGTGCTTACTACAATCGCGCCTTAGCCCATGCTGGCGAGAAAAACTACCTTAAAGCCATCGACGATCTAAATATAGCTTTGGTACAACTTCCAAGTATGTCTCCTTCTTTACTAGCAGATATTTACACCGATAGAGGGTTGGCAAAGTTTGAACTCGCCGACTATCAAGCTGCTATGCAAGACTTTTCTCTAGCTATTCGCCTCAATCCCCAAAATGCTAGAGCTTACTATAACCGAGGTTGTACTTGCTTTCTGCATGGAGATTATCATCATGCGGTTTCTAACTTTACTACTGCTTTGCAACTTAACCCCAATAATTCTCAAGCTTATGTAAATAGAGGTATTGCTAGACATCAGCTAGGCTACCAACAAGCAGCTATTCAAGACTTACAACAAGCATCTCAAAGCTTTCTCACCCAAAAAAACCAACCAGCCTATCAAAAAACTATCCATTGCATCAAGCAAATTCAACAAATATTGGTATCAAACTTTGAAATAGTTGATGCTTAGATATCATAGAGTAGTTGCGATCGCACTTTTATGAGAGCCAAAATTGAAGACATGGTTCTTTATATCCATAAAGAAGATGTGCCAGAGTTTAAAAAAGGTGGCTCTGTAGTTAGAAATAGTTATTTTTGGGCGTTACGCTCGATTGCAGGACAAGCTTACCGCAATCGTGATTGGGAATACGAAGCAGAGGTATGGGTAGCCTTAACTCGAATGCTGTTATCGTTTAGCGAATCAAGGTATTTGGGCTTAAGTGAGACTATTTTAGAGTTTCCCTCTAGCCAAGCACAAATTCCTGATGTACTGCGGAGTATTTCTACTTGGGAGTAAGAGTTTTAAGTAATTTCACTGTAAAAAAATTTTGGCATCGCCTCCATAATAGTTACATATCCTTTGTAGTTATTGTTACCGTTTATGAGCTTAAAAAAAATTACTACCGCGATCGCCATTAGTTCTATACTGCTCTTAGCTGGTGGTGCTAAGGCGCAACCTCCGTCCAACTCTAACTATGGCAAAGATATTCAAAAAAATACTATCTGTTCTTTTATTACGGGTAATAACGTCAATATCCGTAGTGGTGCAGGAAATAAGTATAAAATTATTACTAAACTTAATCGCGGTGATGGCGTAAGAGCTACTTATAAAAAAGGCAACTGGGTACAAATTGCCGCTACCACCTCTGGATTTGTCCCCAATGAAACTTTTAAACCGCTAAAAGGTTGGGTATACAATGCTTATATCAATGGTTGCTCTGAAGATCAATTTGATAGATGGCGCTCTTAGTTTAACGGCTTTAGTGATTCAATCTCTAAAACAGTTTGGCATAAAACTTCATACCTAATCATTTTGGGATTCATTCTAAAGAAAGATCGTTTATGGGTGTACTTCTTGGTACATTGCGAATAATCCAATTAGATAGGAAAAATCTATGAACAATCCCATAAGTGGCGTTATTCCGCCCCAGCCTCCTATTGATTCCCAATCTAATGCTCACGAACTCAAATCGCGTCTAGAGTGGGGCGAACCTGCTTTTACAATTCTCGATGTGCGCGATCGCATGGTTTACAATGACGGTCATATCATGGGCGCAATGTCAATGCCTATGGATAAATTAGTAGAAATCGCCAAAAATACTATTGCTCCTAGCCGCGATATCTATATTCATGGTGACACTGACGAAGAAACAGCCCAAGCTGCTCAACAACTCCGCAGTGCTGGCTTTGAACATATATCTGAACTAAAAGGTGGTTTACCCGCATGGAAAGCCATCGGCGGACCCACCGAAGGAATTATTGAGTCCCAAACTCCTGCGGGCGCTGATGACTACAATGTAGTTGCTAGAATGCAAAATCACGCCGAAACTACCAAAAAAGACGTATAAATAACGTTTTTTGTCGACAAATTAATAGTCCCCAACGCTTATTTAATTAAAACAACAGGACTAAAAAATACCCATCTCTAAACTGATTTTGGAGGTGGGGTATTTATTTGTTCAAGTGTAAAGCCGGACACATTATTACAATAAACAAATATATATAAATAGATTACTCCTCATAAATTGAGCAAAATTCTGAGAGATGTTACAAAAAATTTGTAAATATTAAAGTTGTTTGTTACATTATGAGAAATAAAATTAATAATTATATGGTTATGTCTCAGTTTTTTGGCATTATTCCCACACCGCCACCATTTAAAGCTAAATCGCTAGTTTTTGAACTAAAAGCACGGCTAGATTGGGGTGAACCAGCATTAACAATTATTGATGCGCGCGATCGCACAGAATTTAATCTTCGGCATATACTAGGGGCTATTCCCATGCCCATGTCAGAACTTGTAGACCGTGCTGAGGCATCCTTAGAAAACAGCCGCGACATTTATATTTACGGCGACACCGATGAAGAAACCTACCAAGCGGCAGAAAAGTTACGGAATGCAGGCTTTCAAAATGTATCCGAACTAAGAGGCGGAGTTGCAGCTTGGCGGGCGTTAGATTACCCAGTAGAGTCAATTTCCAAGTAGCTCTCAAGTGGAACTTAGTCCTGAGCAATGGATAGTCAACGCCAATACAGCTAAACAGCTAATTGAATCAGACGCAACAGTTCTTGATGTTCGTAACAAAATTACCTGGAGATTGGGACATTTACCTAAAGCTCGTTGTATCAATTGGCAGCAATTTTCCCAAAAAACTATACCAAACAAAGGCAAACTTTTAGATAATTCTCAAGTTTTAGCTCAACTTCTCCGTCACCAAGGGATATCCAACCATCAGCCTGTAATTGTAGTTGGTAATCCCTCGCAAGCTTTCCACTTTGGCGAAGAAGGGCGAATTGTTTGGATGTTACACACCTTGGGACATTCTCAAGCCGCTTTTGTCGATGGCGGACAACAGGCGCTAGTTAACGCGGGAGTAGAACTAGAAATGTGGGGGAGTAAACCTCAAAAAGCAGGGGATTTTACTATTAATCGTACAGATCATTGGGAAATTCAAGCCGATCAATTGCAGTCTAGTCTAGCAAATTCCCAAAACCTGATTATCCTTGATAACCGCGAAGCAAGAGAATACGCAGGCGCTACACCTTACGGCGAAAAACGCGGCGGCCACATCCCTAGAGCAATACATTTCTACTTTAAAGAACTATTGCAACCTAATGGTTACTTACTCTCTTGCGAACAAATTAATTCCTTGCTTAACCAACTAGGGATTGAAAAGGGTAGCAATATTATTACCTATTGTACTGGCGGCATTCGTTCCGCTTTTTTTGTTGCCGTGCTAGTTAGTTTAGGCTACAACAACAGCAAAAACTATACGGGTTCAATGTGGGAATGGTCGCAAGCTGAACCTTCTAGCCATCCGCTTGTAAATTAAACAACTATTTTTCCCAACACACAACAAAGCCGCGTAAAATAAATTGCACGTATTCGGTGGACTTAGAAATTAAATCATGCCAGCAGCAGTAGGGACAATAGAAGCATTGGGATTTCCAGCAGTGCTTGCCGCAGCAGACGCAATGGTTAAAGCTGGTTCAGTAACGCTAGTTAATTACAACTTAGCAGAGAGCGGACGTTTTGTCGTCAGCATTCGGGGAAAGGTTTCGGAAGTAAAAATTGCTTTAGAGGCGGGAATTGAGGCAGGGGCAAAAGTTTGTGGAGAACAAGCAATAACTTACTTTATTGTCGCAAATCCGCCCGAAAATGTCGAAAGTGTTTTGCCAATTCACTATACGCCACAAGTAGAAGAATATAGAACATAGTAGCTTTTGGCAACATCAAGCGCGATCGCTCTTGCCTAAATGTTCGTACAATTATTGTCTGGTACATAATCTATTAAACTTAGGAGATTTCCCATGTCCTCAGCACAGGCAGTTGGGTCGATTGAAACGAAAGGTTTTCCGGCAGTTTTGGCAGCATCAGACGCGATGGTTAAAGCTGGTCGAGTTACCTTAGTTGGCTATTTGAGAGCCGGAAGCGCGCGTTTTACTGTCAACATTCGGGGGGATGTTTCGGAAGTCAAGGTAGCGATGGAGGCGGGTATTGCTGTAGTTGAGAAGGTTTACGGCGGTACGTTGGAATCATGGGTTATTATTCCTCGTCCTCATGAAAACGTTGAAGCAGTTTTACCGATTGGCTATGGTGATGATGTGGAAATGTATAGAGAATCCCTCGACCGACCAATTATTAGAGGCGCAAACTAGAAACTATATTTATTAAAAACATCATAAATTGCTAACACTGTAGAGATGCCTAAAACGTCTCTACTACCATTAACCTTAAAATGTCTCGCGTCTCAATTGTTATTCCTACTCTTAACGAAGCAAGCTGTTTAGAACGTACTTTGCACCAGTTAAGTATTTTAAACCCTCCCGCCGGGGAAATATTAGTAGTTGATGGTGGTAGTGAAGATGCAACGATCGCAATTGCTAATAAAATAGGTATTAAGGTTTTAAGTTGCCAACCACCAGGGCGAAGTCTGCAAATGAATTATGGAGCAAAAGCCGCTACTGGGGATATATTGTGTTTTCTCCACGCCGATACCTGCGTCCCTGATGATTTAATTGCTGTAATTATCGCTACGTTAGAAGATAAAAGTGTTGCAGGTGGCGGGTTTATTTCTTTAATGGCAGGTTTTGAAACTACCCGTTGGGGAGTATCGCTACATAACTATTTAAAAACTTACTATGCCCCATTAATCTTTCATCCACACCTATTTTTTAAAGGACTACGCTTGTTGTTTGGCGACCAGGTGATGTTTTGTCGTCGTGGAGATTTTTGGGAGTGTGGCGGCTTTAATGATGCCTTACCGATTTTAGAAGAAGCAGATTTATGTTTGAAGCTAGTAAAGCGGGGAAAGATACGCCAAGTGAATCGAATAGTTACTTCAAGTGATCGCCGTGTGGCTCGTTGGGGTACGCTAAAAGCTACAGGCATATATCTTTATATTGGTTTATTGTGGGGTTTGGGTGTTTCGCCAACCTATTTAAAAAAGTTCTACGAAGATATCCGTTGATTCTGGGTTAATAAACAGACAAGTTAGAATAAATAGGCGCAAGTTCTTTTTCCGGGTGAGTCAAAAGCTTTGCAAACACAAACTCTCAAACGCATACGGCTAATTATCAATCCGGTTTCTGGCGATGACGAGCCTAATTTGATGAAATTGCCAGAGATTATTGCCGCAATGGAGGCTGAGGGGATTAGAGCCGATATTGCCTTTACAGACCCCGATAACTCCCCGGCTTTAATTGCCCTTAAAGCGATTGAAGAAAACTACGAGTTAGTGGTAGTTGCAGGGGGAGATGGTACAGTTGGCGAAGTTGCTAAAGGTTTGCTGCGATCGCCCGTTACTTTAGGAATTATTCCTGTTGGCACATACAATAATATTGCCCGTAGTTTGAGCATTCCCACCGATATAGTTGCAGCTTGTCAGGTAATTGCCAATGGTCAAATTAAAAGTATTGATGTGGGTCAAGCTAATAACGAACATTACTTTTTTGAAGCGGCGGGAGTTGGTTTAGATGCGGCGCTGTTTCCCATTGGTGAAGAAATTAAAGGCGGTCGTTGGGGACAACTACTGCAAGCGATTCGACTAGCAATAAATTACAAACCCCAACGGTTGCGTATGGAGTTTGACCGCCCAATAACAGAAGCCCGTGTATCGACTGTAAAGCGGCGGTTTGTGCGGAAAAAGCCCCTTGCTAGGCACGAGTTGCGGCTTTCCGCCTTGCTAATTGTAATTGCCAATGGATCTTATTACGGTACTGGTTTTACTGTTGCTCCTGATGCCGCCATTGATGATGGGTTGCTCACAATTAGTGTTTTCCGCAACTTTAGCAAATGGGAACTAATGCGTCATTTTTGGTCAATTAGCAAAGGTCAGCGTCAGTATAGCCCCAAAATAGAAACTTATCGGGTTGGTGAAGTAAAGTTTACGTCTGATGTCAGTATACCAGTACATATTGACGGTCATCCTATTGGCGAATTACCCGTAATTTTGAAAGTAGTTAAAGATGCTCTCAATGTAATTGTGCCAAAAACTACCGTAATTTTACCTGTTGGTGAAACTTAGGGGGAAGATGTGTGATCGCTAAAAGTTTGTGTTTAGGAGTTAATGGTCATAGTCTACTGACCTAAAGATTTAAATCTTACATCAAAAAAGAGTTTTTCTATAAATTGTAAATATCTAACTGTGTATTGGTGGGCAGATTATTTATTGGTGAATTAGGTTCTGGCTCGTTATCTTCCCAAGGACGTAGAGATATTAATTGATATACCTGTTTTTCTTCTCCCGTCACAGGTGTGGAGTTATTAACTTCCTGAATAGTTGCAATGTATATCTGACTTATAGTAGCTGTTCCTGCGTCTGGCATTGCTTCCTCAAGAATTGCGCCTTTGTATTTTATTTTTGATTGAATATCTTGTATTTCAAATCTTTTATTGCGTTTATGAATTGCAATCAATTCTCCTATAATTTTATATTCATTTTGATTTTCTAGTTCTATTTGATTAATTATTTCTAGAACCTCTTTTACGAGAGAGAAAGATAATTCAGCAGAACCTCCTCTACCTGGAGTGGGCGAACCCCAATTAACATGAAGTCCAGTTCCAGCACCTGCTATTGAATGAAGAAAGTCACGATACTCAGACGCAGTTTTACTTTTTTCAGTACGAGTAAACGCCCATGCAATTCTTCACGATTTCTACCGATCCTCAGTAATTTTAAAAATTCTTCAATAGCATCTCCGGCAAGTGTATTACCAAAAATATCTTTTTGAGACGATGGTGACGAGCCTAGCGTTGCTACAAAAGAGCCTGAAGATGTTCCAGTGATTGCCATCTCTGTTTGCTTCAATATTTGTGAAGAAATCTTTTTAGATATTTCTCCCACACTCTTTATTTGACCAAGAGCATCTACAAAAGGTTGAAACGAACTTAAAGTTTTTCCTAAATGTAGCGATGGAGCTTCTGTTGACTGTACGGATGGAAACTTAAATGTAAAGTTTATAATTTCGCGCTTTTTTTCTAATGCTAATTGATTTATATTGCTTGCTTCCAGGGCAAAAAGAGATTCGTTTCCAACCTCAATCATTTCACCTGATTTAGGAAGTTGTTCATCACTAAGAGTTTTACAACTTAATTGCTCAACTTCAGCAGGACTGTTATCATAGAAGGTTGTAACTTTATAGACAAACCTATCTTCTGAGTTTAAAAAGACATTTTTTAAATCTATGTCTCCGGCTCTAATCCGCTTAAATCTCTGCAAAGAAACTGGAGCGTATAACCATGTTTTGTGAGTTTCTGTTTGATCTATCCAAACTGCAAGAAAGATTTGTCCCGAACCATTTTTACAGGCAAAAAGACAAGGTTCATCGTAATAATCATAAACCTCAATAATTTCAATATTGCCTAAAACACTCAATTGTAGAGAACTACTCATGGCAATGTCTCATCTGGAATACTGATAATTTGAAAGACAGCCCAAGGGCTAGTATCTTTATATAGCCATTAAGTATGGTGAGATTTACCTGTTTTTGAAGGAGTATTTTGTATTAACCCCAAATTAGAAGTTAAATTACCTAAAGCAAGCTTCTTTTTTTTAAAGGCTGGAATTCTTTTAGGAACTCTACGCACATCATCTATCGATCTATAAACAGATACCCCACAATATTGACATTCTGTAGCCCCTTTAGGGCAAGGTTTATCAGGGTTCAATTCCCGAAGTGATAAGAAATCTTCAGGTAGTGGGGTGCTATGGTTCATATCAATAAAACGATCCACTTCCCCAGAAGTGCTTTCGGTAGATGAAGGTGGACAATCACTAGGAAGATGAGCGCGAAATTCCATCATTTGCTAGATTAATGCAAAAGCCAGTTAATTAAGCATTCTAGCGATCTTTTTAGAGTTATGCTTTTTTTGTATGAAGGTTGTTATACAGTACAATTGTACTATTAAAGTTGAGAAACTCAACAGTTTTATTGCCAGTTGCTCTGACGGTTATTAGCGGTTTATCAAACTATTAACGTAATTTTCCGACTCAGTAATTATTTCAGCCCTTACATATACGTTATTAAGTGCGATCGCCTGTCTTCCCTAAATTAGAATGTTGTGGGCGATCGCCAGGTAGATAAGTTATTAAATGCGATCGCACATTTTCCCTAAAATAGAATTATTTATGCGATCGTATTATTAAAAACTTGTTAGTCTAATATCCTACCGCCGCCCCATCTCCGCGCGGATCTGCTCCTCCTGATTTAACATTAGTTTGAGGATCGATTAAAATTGCGCCAGCGTGTCCCATTGTATCGGTATAATCATCAACCATTTTGACAGGATGACCTCTTTTAACTAATTCTTCACTGACAGCTTTTGTGATTCGTCCTTCCATCTTTAAATCGTTAGAAGATGCGCCCCAAGTCCTTCCTTGCAGCCATCTTGGGGCTTCAATCGCCTCTTGGACGCTAAAACCAAAATCAACAATGCGAGTTACTAGCGCCGCTTGAGTTTGTGGTTGTCCTTCTCCTCCCATTGTGCCGTAAACAAGATAAGGTTTCCCTGTTTTAAATAGCATTGCTGGATTTAATGTGTGAAAGCTACGTTTTCGGGGTTGTAAATGATTAACGTGAGTTGGATCTAAGGAAAAGAAACTACCCCGATTTTGCAGCAAAACTCCAGTGTTTTTTGCAACAACACCTGATCCAAAATCATGATAAATGCTTTGAATTAAAGAAACAGAATTACCATTTTTATCTACTACCCCTAACCATACAGTATCGCCTTTAGGATCGAGGAGTTTTGCTTCTTTAACTGTCTTCGTTAAGTTAATGCGGCTGGCTAATTCTGTGCCATATTTTTTTGATAATAGGGAATCCAAGGGAATTTTTACAAACTCAGGATCGCTCAAATATTTATCGCGATCGGCAAAAGCTAGTTTAGTTGCTTCTACAATTACATGATAGTAATCTGCTGTTCCTTCTCCGATCTTTTTCAAATCAAAATTATTCAAGATGTTTAAAATTGATAAAGAAGCCATCCCTTGAGTATTGGGAGGGAAATTATAAGCCTGATATTCACGGTAATTAACAGAAATTGGATTTACCCAGTTGGCAGTATGTTGAGCAAAATCTTTAGTAGTTAAAACTCCGCCATTAGCTTGTACATCTGCTACTATATTTTTCGCAATTCCTCCTTGATAAAATTCTTTTGCCCCTTTAGTTGCAATTAATTTCAATGTTTTGTTAAGATCAGGTTGCTTAAAAATTTCTCCAGCTTTATACGGTTGATTTTTTGCATTAAGATAAGTTTTTCGGAAGCTGTCAAAACGTTGCAAATCGCGTAACTCTTTGTTATCTTGCCCGATATTTGTAGTAGTCCAAATTTCTTGACTTGGTGTTACTGGAAAACCGTTTTCTGCATAGGAAATAGCCGAAGTCATTACTTGCGACCAAGGAAGACTATTACCCATTGTTTTTTGAGCATATTTATAAGCTTCATCCCAACCGGAAATAGTGCCAGGTACGGAATTTGCAGCCAGATAGCCTCTAGCTGGAATTTTTTTATATCCCAAATCCTGATAGAATTTAATTGTTGCTTTTTCACTAGAACGGCCACTAGCATTTAAAGCTTTAAGTTCTTTAGTTTTTGCATTATAAATTAGCCAAAAGCTATCTCCTCCTATACTATTCATATGAGGATAAACTACTGCTAAAGTTGAAGCTGCGCCAATTGCTGCATCCACCGCATTTCCACCGTCTTTAAGAATATCTATCGCTGCTTGAGAAGCTAAATAGTGCGGAGTTGTTACCATGCCATTAGTTGACATGGTTGTTGGTCGGTTAGCGGCTTTTGCTACAGAAATTGTAGAGATTAATGTCCCTGTTGAAATTGTTGAAAATCCAATAGTTCCTGTTAAAGCAAAAGCTGTTACTTTTCTACTAATTAAATGCACCCTAAAGCCTCCCTAGAATTACTTAAGTTATAAATCTTTGTGGAATTAATGTAATGTTTCCCAAAATAAAAAATAGTAGCAAACTTTACAGCTTTTAGCCAAATAGATAAAATGTTTTTTATTTTAGTAGGGGCGCAATGCTTTGCGCCCCTAAGATTAATGTTTATGAATATAGATAGGATTGCTATATCTTCATCCTAATTAAAGATTGACAAAATAACGAAAATATATGTTTAGGATTCAAAGATAATTTGATTTCAAAACCAATGCAAGAGACGTTGCAAAAATTGGCGTTGTTAAACGTGCAATGATTTTCCTGAATCTATAGCTCTCCCGTCTCACCCTCTTTAATAATGTATTGGGAATTACTCATTAAAGTTATTACCAATTATCAATTACCTATTCAGCAACGCATTAATCAAAACTCAACAATTACAGGCGCGTGATCGCTAGGTTGGGTAAGTTTTCTAGGCGCAGTATCAATAATGCAGCTAGTCGCCTGTTTGTAAAGGTCAGAAGTTAGATAATGATGGTCGATTCGCCACCCCAAGTTACGCCGAAAAGCCGCAGCGCGATAGTCCCACCAACTATAATGTCCGCCTTCGGTAGTAAACTTGCGAAAAGCATCAGCAAAACCCAATTCAATAATTGCTTGCAAAGCTTGACGCTCTAACTGAGATGCCATAGTCTGACCTGTTAGTAAAGCTGGAGCATGAATATCTTTATCTTCTAAAGCAATATTGAAGTCGCCGCAAATACAAATGTTAGATATTTCATACAAAGCAAAGCGCAAGTATTCTCCCAAGGCTTTTAACCACGCCAGCTTGTAAATATATTTCTCGCTACCTACCGCGCCACCATTAGGGACATACACGCAGACAATCTTCACATCGTCAATAACCCCAGTAATTACCCGCTTTTGAATATCTAGGTCACTAACTCCAATTAAAGGTGCAAACCCTGTACTAACATCTTCCAAAGGCTGGTTGCTAATTATTGCCACACCATTGTAGGACTTTTGTCCTGAAGCATAGATGTGATAACCTAATTCCGTAAAAGGCGATCGCGGAAAATCATCATCTACAACTTTGGTTTCTTGCAAGCACAACACATCTACCGGATTTTCTTTTAGCCAATTTACCACCGTCTCTAGGCGAATCCGAATTGAATTTACATTCCAACTGGCAACTTTCATTGACTATAAGTAATTAATTTGTTAGAACTAGCTTGAACAAAAAATCTGATTTCTTAACTTTTTATCATACTAATTATTTAAGTTTATTTAACTAATAACATTTTTTTATTAATACATATTTCCAGTTTATTAACAGTAAACTTAAACTTACTCCTGAGAGCAAATAATTAAAATAATATTTATTCCTACCGATGGAAGCTAAATATAGCGTTTTCTAAATCAATTGTGAACGTAGCAATGCTTTGCGCCCCTACGAGATAGTGTTTATGAATCAAATAGGATTGCTATAGTAGCTATTAGTTATTGTGTTTAAATAGCTACTCTGGTAATATAAGCTTTTTGCCGCTACTCTTTATGCAATACTACATAGATGATTAAACAGTTGATTATAGGCTTCATGCAAGGCTTTAATGCACCTTGGTGGGCAGAAATTACAACTGTTAAGCCCCGTTGCGTGTACTACTTTGGGCCTTTCAAAACCTCTGCGGAAGCCAAAGCCGCCTATCCAGGCTATGTTGAAGATTTGAATAATGAAGGAGCGGAAGGAATTGTAGTAGTTGTTAAACGCTGCAACCCAAAACAACTAACTATAGATGACGAATAGCGCTCATAAGCGCCAAAAGAGTAAGAAGAAATAACAAATTTTAGTATAAATACCTTCTTACTCAGTCAAAGGTATTGATAAACTAGGTTTGGTAGAAGATGGGTTTATAACTTACAGTTTAAATCGCCAGATTTTTGCGTAAATCTAGAGTTTTCGCGGTAATCTACCGGGCAATCAATTACCGCCGGGACATTTTGGGCTAAAGCAGTTTTGAGGATAGGAATAAAATCTGTTGCCGATTCTACGCGGTAGCCTTTTAAGCCCATACTTTCAGCAAACTTTACAAAATCTGGGTTGCCAAAATGAACGTAGGAGGAACTACCAAATTGATTTTGCTGTTTCCACTCAATTAAACCGTAACCGCCATCATTGAAAATTAAAGTTACAAAAGGCGTACCGACTCGTAAAGCCGTTTCTAATTCTTGGCAATTCATCATAAAACCACCATCTCCAGTAGCTGCGACTACTTTACGGTCGGGATAAACAAGTTTTGCTGCTACCGCGCCAGGAATGGCGATCCCCATCGCGGCAAAGCCATTAGAAATTAAGCAAGTATTGGGGCGATCGCAATGATAATGACGAGCCAGCCACATTTTGTGTGCGCCAACGTCCGAAATTACAATATCTTCCGGGCCCATTACCTGGCGCAAATCGTAAATTAGTTTTTGGGGCTTAATCGGAAACCCGCTATCGTTGGCGTATTCTTCATAATCTGCCCGAATATCGGCGCGTAATTGCAAGGCGTAGGGTTCGGGTTTGCCTTGACGATCAACTCTGTGCAAAATCTCCTCTAAGGAATCAGAAATGTCGCCCACAACCTCCACTATTGGCACGTAGCTACTATCAATCTCGGCAGACATGGCATTGATATGGATAATCGGAATATGGGCTTGAGGATTCCATTTTTTAGGCGAATATTCGATTAAATCATAGCCGATCGCAATCACCAAATCCGTATTGTCAAACCCGCAATTGATATAGTCTCGCTGCTGCAATCCCATCGTCCACAACGCCAAAGGATGAGTATAAGGAATTACGCCTTTACCCATAAAAGTATTGACGACAGGAATATTTAACTCTGTAGCAAACTTAGTTAAAATCTCGCTGGCATTGGCTCTAATTGCCCCATTACCCACTAATATCAACGGATTTTTTGCTTCAGAAATAGCGGCGGCGGCGGCGGTAATACTTTGAAAAGCCGCATAGGTTTTTTGCAGAGCGCTGTTATTTAAAGGTGTCCCCACCGCAGGCATGGCGGCAATATTTTCGGGTAAATCGATATGTACCGCCCCAGGTTTTTCACTTTGGGCAGTCTTAAAAGCCCGGCGGACAATTTCGGGAGTATTGCTAGGTCTAACTATTTGGCTATTCCACTTGGTTACAGGGGCAAACATTGCCACTAAGTCGAGATACTGGTGCGCCTCAATGTGCATCCGATCTGTTCCTACTTGCCCAGTAATGGCAACTAAAGGAGCGCCGTCTAAATTCGCGTCAGCAACGCCCGTCATTAAGTTTGTGGCCCCAGGGCCCAAAGTTGAAAGACATACCCCAGACATACCCGTTAAGCGCCCGTAAACGTCTGCCATAAACGCCGCGCCTTGCTCGTGTCGAGTAGTAATAAACTTGATGGAGGATTTTTTTATTGCCTCCAAAACGTGCAGGTTTTCTTCTCCAGGTAAGCCAAAAATGTATTGCACGCCTTCGTTTTCTAGACATTGAACTAATAATTCTGCTGTATTCATTAACTTGCTTCCTTCACACTCTATATAAAAAATAGTTGACGCGATCGCCCTTCTACCTAATAGTTCCCAATTAGATAGGACTTTATTTCACCCAAACGGTTTTAATATTCACAAATTCATGAATCCCCGCTCTGCCCAATTCTCGACCATAACCGGACTTTTTGATGCCGCCAAAGGGCATTCGGGGGTCAGACTTGACCATACTGTTGATAAATACCGCTCCGGCTTCGATTTCGTCAATTAGGCGATCGCTTTGGGCTTTATTATTTGTCCACCCACTAGCACCTAACCCAAAGGGCGTATCGTTGGCTAACTTAATCGCTTCATCAATATTTGCTACTTTAAATAACAATGCCACTGGCCCAAAAAATTCCTCTTTTGCTGTGGGGCTTTCGGGGGGAATATCCGTTAATATTGTCGCTGGATAGTAGTTTCCGGGGCGTTCTAACCTTTGTCCGCCAATTAACACTTTTGCGCCGTCTTTTACTGCTTGGCTAACTTGATAGTCTAAGTCTTTGAGAATGTTCGGCGTTGCCAATGGGCCTAAGTCTGTATCTGGCTGCATGGGATCGCCGACTTTTAAAGCGGCAAATTTTTCTACTAATTTTTGCTGGAATTGCTCGGCAATTTCTTCTACCACAATAAAGCGTTTTGCCGCAATGCAAGATTGTCCATTATTAAGCATCCGCGCTGTGACAGCGGTAGTTACAGCAGCTTCTAAATCGGCGCTACCCAAAACTATAAACGGATCGCTGCCTCCCAATTCTAAAACTACTTTTTTAATTTGTTTTCCGGCGGCGGCGGCTAAACTTGCTCCTGCTACTTCACTTCCGGTTAAAGTTGCGGCAGAAATGCGATCGCTATTTATTAAATCGCTAACTTTGTCCGCTCCTACTAACAATGTTTGAAATACTCCCGTAGAAAAACCTGCTTTAGTAAAAATCTCCTCTATTGCTAAGGCACACTGCGGTACATTGGAAGCGTGTTTAAGTAAGCCTACATTCCCCGCCATTAACGCGGGTGCTGCAAAGCGAAATACTTGCCAAAATGGGAAATTCCAAGGCATTACCGCCAAAATTGCCCCCATTGGTTGGTAGCGAATAAAACTAGCACTAGCATCGGTAGCAACGGGTACATCGGCGAGAAATTTGGCAGCGTTTTCGGCATAGTAACGACACACCAAAGCGCATTTTTCAACTTCCGAAATTGCACCTTTAATCGGTTTGCCCATTTCTAAAGTCATAAGTTGCGCGTATTGCGCTTTATTTTGCTCTAACATGGCGGCGGCGGCGATCATTACCTCCGCGCGTTTGTTTATCGGTGTTTTTCGCCACTTTTCACTAGCTTGCTGCGATAACTCAAGTTTAGTTTCAATTTCACTATCTGTTAGTGCTGTAAAGGTTTTTAGCGTTTCCCCCGTAGCCGGATTAATTGTAGAAATCGCCATTACTTTTCGCCTCCAGAAGTGCGATCGCCTTTCCCTTTCTATTTTGGCGCTAAAATTAGGGAATGTAACGCTTTTTGAGCGATCGCTTTCTCCTTTGTTTTTGACAAATTTTTCATTATTTTAATAAAACGTATTGCTTTGTAAACCTAACTACAGCTTTCTCCAAAAACCTAAGCTATTGTTAAAAAATATTAAGTTTATTTGAGATGCCAACCAGTTGAATCTTAATAATCTTGGCTACTGTTAACAGCGATACTAAAACTTAGTTAGCTTTTTTGCCTGTCTCGTCTCAGTAATACAGTAAAAAATTAGTTAAGAGCCAGTCCGTCACGAGCGCCAGCTACGCCGCTTGGGGAATGCCTCAATTAGAAGTTAGGGCAAAAATGCTTTCGTCTGTTGATGAAGTCCCACTTAATGGAGTAAAAAAAATTGGAAGTTTTAGCTAAAAATAGCGAAACAATTGCTAAACAAGCACAAATTTTAGCTGTAGATGATAATGAAGATAATTTGCTGTTACTGAGAGAAGTATTAAATGTATTTGACTGTTCGTTAATCACCGCAACAGAGGGGCAAATAGCTTTACTCCTAGCCCAAGTTTACCATCCTGACCTGATTTTGCTAGATGTAATGCTGCCAGATTTAAACGGTGTAGAGGTTGTCCGCCATCTGAAGCAAAACCCAACTACAAAAAATATTCCTGTAATTGCTGTAACGGCTTTAGCTAGACAAGAAGACCGCGATCGCCTATTAGCGGCGGGTTGCCAGGAATATATCACAAAGCCCTATATGCTGGAAGAATTAGAAGCAATGGTGCGTTGTTATTTAGCTAGAAATAGTTAACTCTGGGGCATGAGCTAAAATCGCTACAATGCTAGTTCTCCCACTATCTAATGATGACTTGCTAATTAAATCTGTAAGTGGAATAGACGTAACTTCTTCAATTGTCGATTTAAGATAAGGTTCAAAAGCCAAGTGAATATTAGTTCTTACTTCTTGCGCCAATTCTCCCTTGCCAATATCTATCAATAACTGCTCTGGTTGGGTAACAGAATCTTCAATAATCACTGTTAAATTTTTATCTAGCAGTTTACAAGAAATTTGCTGGGGTTGATGTCCGAGAATTTTTAAATATACCTGTTGAATGCGCTCTAATAACTTTTGCTCTAACTGTTCTTGAGTTGGGGGAAAACTTTTTGTCATAAATTATTTGTTAAAAAAGTAACTAATTTAATTTTTTAATAATTTATCCGATCAAGGTTTAACTACAAACAACCCATAGGCATATATAGCGATCCTATTCGAGTTATGAAATATGAATAGCCCCCAACCCCCAATTAAAGGTGGCTAAGAGTCTTGTCCCCCAAAAAAAGGGAGTTAGGGGGCGAAACTCTCTTGCTGTTCACGACTGATTGCAAACGTTGTAGGGGGCGGCATCTTTTGGGGAGAATCCTTCTTCCCAAAAGATGCCTTCGCAATGCATTGCACCGGTGCATAAATAAAAAAGCAGAGCTTCCTGAGAAACTCTGCTTTTTTTAAAGTAACGGTTAAGGCGCAAGTAATACTTACACCTACGGACGATTAATAATCGTAGTCGCCGCCACCCATACCGCCACCTGCTGGCGCTGCGCCATCTTTTGGCTCTGGCTTGTCAACTACAATGCACTCAGTAGTTAAAACCATACCAGCGATAGAAGCTGCATTTTGCAGAGCAGAACGAGTTACCTTAGCAGGATCGACAATTCCCGCCGCAAACATATCGACAAATTCGTTAGTTGCAGCGTTAAAGCCGACATTAAAGTCTTTTTCTTTGACGCGCTCGGCAATTACTGCGCCATTTTGTCCGGCGTTTTCAGCAATCCGCTTCAGGGGAGCAGCCAAAGCACGAGAAACAATCATCGCCCCAATCAATTCTTCATCTTTGAGGTTAGCTGTTGCCCAAGCTTCCAATTCAGGAGATAGGTGAGCTAGAGTTGTACCACCACCGGGAACAATACCTTCTTCTACGGCGGCTTTAGTCGCGTTAATCGCGTCTTCTAAACGCAATTTGCGATCTTTCATTTCTGTTTCTGTCGCTGCACCAACTTTAACTACCGCTACACCACCAGCCAACTTAGCTAGACGCTCTTGGAGTTTCTCTTTGTCGTAGGAAGATTCGGTTTCTTCCATTTGACGGCGGATTTGTTCGCAGCGAGTTTTAACCGCTTGCTCGTTACCTTCAGCCACAATTGTTGTAGTGTCTTTGGTAATGTTGATGCGACGGGCTTTACCTAGCATTTCTAGCTTGGTGCTTTCTAGCTTCAAGCCAGCGTCTTCCGTAATTAGTTGACCGCCAGTCAATACGGCGATATCTTCTAACATAGCTTTACGGCGATCGCCAAATCCTGGAGCTTTAACCGCCGCTACGTTTAGTACACCCCGTAAACGGTTAACTACCAAAGTTGCCAAAGCTTCTTTTTCAATGTCTTCAGCAATAATTACCAAAGGACGACCCGAACGAGCTACTTGCTCTAATACAGGTACTAAGTCTTGAACTAAAGCAATTTTCTTGTCGGTTAACAAGATATAAGGCTCTTCAAAAATTGTTTCCATCCGCTCAGGATCGGTGGCAAAGTAAGGAGAGATATAGCCTTTATCAAAGCGCATCCCTTCGGTAATTTCTAGCTCGGTGTTCATAGATTTCCCTTCTTCTAGGGAAATTACGCCTTCTTTACCAACTTTGTCCATCGCGTCAGCAATCATTTGACCGACTTCTTCATCATTACCCGCAGAAATTGAGCCAACTTGAGCGATAGATTTAGAATCTTCTACTGGACGAGCGTGTTCGGCAATTTTGCCTACTAAGAAATTAGTTGCTTTGTCTACGCCACGCTTGAGGGAAATTGCATTAGCTCCCGCCGCTACGTTTCTTAGCCCTTCTTTGACCATTGCGTGAGCAAGGACGGTAGCTGTAGTAGTACCGTCTCCCGCCGCGTCATTAGTCTTAGAAGCTGCTTGACGAATTAGCGCTACGCCAGTATTTTCTACGTGGTCTTCTAATTCGATTTCTTTGGCAATGGTTACGCCATCGTTAACAATTTGGGGTGCGCCAAATTTCTTCTCTAGAACTACGTTACGACCTTTGGGACCTAAAGTAACGGCAACGGCTTCTGCCAAAATGTCCATGCCCTTTTCTAACGCACGACGAGCATTCTCGTTATATATAATTCGCTTTGCCATATGGATAAACCTGTGTGGTGAGGGGGTTAAATTGCTTAAGGACGAAAGAAAATAAATCTTTTATCTTTGCAGTGAGATTGCTTAGGCAACTACGGCAAGAATGTCTTTTTCAGATAACAGGACGTATTCTTCTGTACCAAGCTTGATATCTGTGCCAGCATACTTGGAGTAAAGGACTTTGTGTCCTATTTCTACTTCCATTTGCTGACGAGTACCGTCATCATTACGCTTACCATCACCCAAAGCGACTACTTCCCCTACTTGGGGCTTTTCTTTGGCGTTATCGGGCAAATATAGACCTCCGGCGGTCTTTTCTTCGGCGGCGCTGACTTTGACAAATACGCGATCGCCTAGGGGCTTAACTGTCGATACACTTAAAGTTACTGCTGCCATAAATAGGTTTCTCCCAAAAAATTAGCACTCTCTGCTCCTGAGTGCTAATTTAGCTAAATATGCAGCCTAAAAGCAACAAAATTTTGTGTACGGGTTTCCGAACTTATACCCTGTGATAGTTGCAATGGCTGTGGTAATTGGTTTAGAAGTGCGATCGCTCTATTGACACCAAATATTATCTTTTGTAACAATGACCCCAGAAAATCCCGCCGCCATCGAGCTAGTTGAAAAAAATGAAACTTGCCAAGCTAAAGACTTAGACTCCTTAGCTATTTGTATTAAAAACTTAGGATTAGAGCAAATTGAACGCCACATTTTTATTTGTGCTGGCCCAACTTTTCCTCAATGCTGCTCCACAAAGACGAGTTTAGAATCTTGGGAGTATCTAAAAAAGCGATTAAAACAGTTAAAACTCGATAAGCCAACAGATACTCGTCCTAGTTGTATATTTCGCACCAAAGCTAATTGCTTGCGAGTTTGTAGCGCTGGCCCAATTTTAGTAGTTTATCCTGATGGCGTTTGGTATCGTCAAGCAACTCCTGAAGTTATTGAGCGGATTATTCAAGAACATTTAATTAATAACTGTGTTGTTGAAGAATATGCTTTTTTAACTCATCCTTTACCGCAACCTGTAGTTTTTGATACACAAGTAAATAAATAATAGTGACAATGGTTTTTTATGCTAAGACAATATCAAACCTAATAGCAACATTTGTTGATAAGACTGCTAAGATTTTAGACGGAAAAATTAATATATAATAACGCATTAGATATACTATATAATTCCGTAGCATTACTGGAATGCAATTTTTTAAGATTGGCAACTTCGCTTTAACCGCTAGATGCTATCTTTCGGGAAACAAGGCAAGACACCTATTTATAAAATTTCCTTGAATTAAAAGTAACCACCGTAGCAAAGTATGAAAGAAACTAGCGTTAAAGAACACAAAAGACTGCTATTAATTGATGATGACCCAAATTTAATATTGCTAGTCAAGGATTATTTAGAATTTCGGGGTTATGAAGTGATCACGGCAGAAAATGGTAGAGAAGCTCTAGAAGTTTTAGAAAATGATGTCCCAGACATGATTGTTTGCGATGTGATGATGCCAGAAATGGATGGCTATGATTTTGTAAGTAACATTCGCGAAGATGAGCGTACTAGCTGGATTCCTGTCTTATTTCTTTCTGCCAAAGGTCAAGCTCAAGACCGAGTCAAGGGTTTAAATGTAGGCGCAGATGTGTACATGGTCAAACCTTTTGAACCAGAGGAATTAGTAGCCCAAGTAGAAGCATCGCTCAAACAAGCTTTTCGGCAAAGACAGCAATCAAGTGATGGGGGCGATAATGAATCAAAAATTCAAGTTCCCTTCGATGTTCACCTGACGCAAACAGAATTGAAAGTAGTGCAATTTGTAGCTAGAGGTTTAGCTAATAAAAATATTGCTGACGAACTCAATGTAAGTCAGCGCACCGTAGAAAGTCACGTTTCCAATATGCTAGGCAAAACCGGGTTGCACAACCGCACCGAACTAGCGCGGTGGGCAATTGAAAACCAAATGACTTAAAAGTTACAGAAACTCAAACTTATTATCAATTACCAATTACCAACCATCTTCTTCCGCCCTCGATTGTCCCCAAATTTCTAAATCCAACTCATTGAGGTAAGTCAAAGCACTTTGAATTTGCTCGGCTTTACCTCGCAATTCGAGTTCAAACCAGCCATCATCTCGGATATTTGCGCCCAGTAAGGCGGCAGCAATATTTACGGTGACACCATAATGTGAAACTAAACGCGAAATTATGGGTTCTTCGTGCAAGTTTTTGGGGATATGAATTTTGATTCGAGTTTGAGTTGGTCTAGAGTGCAAAGAAAAGTTGTCTTGATTTTGGATAGACATAACACGCTCTCCTATTCAATATCTTTGATTTGAGTTTTACGTTCCAAAACTTCCTTCAATACCAACGTTACCAAGGCTAAACCCGCCAGCAAAACCGCCGCCGCAAAAGCAGATTCGGTTTGATACTGCTTGTAAGCCTCCTCTACAAATAAAGGTAAAGTTTGGGTTTTGCCGCCAATATTTCCCGATACAACCGAAACTGCACCAAATTCGCCCATAACTCTAGCATTGGTTAAAATTACTCCGTAGAGCAGACCCCAGCGAATATTTGGCAGGGTGACGCGCCAAAATATTTGCCAATCGTTCGCTCCTAAAGTTTTTGCCGCTTCTTCTTGGTCAAAACCGGATTCTTCCAAAACCGGGATAACTTCACGGGCGACAAAAGGCATCGTAATAAAAGCACTAGCAATTACCATGGCTGGCAGCGCAAAAATTATTTTAATATTTGCCGCATTTAGTAATGGCCCAAACCAGCCATTACGCCCGTAGAGTAATACAAGCATTAATCCTGCTACTACGGGAGAAACGGCAAAAGGTATATCAAGAATGCTAATTAGCAATGCTCTACCGCGAAATTGATTGCGGGCAATTACCCAGGCTGCACAAAGTCCAAAAACGGTGTTGACGGGGACAACAATTAAGGCAATTATGACGGTGAGCTTAATTGCATGAAGAAAAACAGGTTGGGTTAGGTTTGTCAAAAAAGGCGCAAACCCTGACTTAAAAGCTTGAACAAAAACGTTTGCGGCGGGAATAAATAGAATTAAAGCAAGATAAGCAACCGCAATTCCAATTAAAACAAATTTTACCCAGGGGCGATCGCCATTAGCTAATTTTTTCTTAGGAAAACTTGCATTAAAAGACTTACCAGCAATGTTGTTAGAGTTCATAGCGTCGCCCCCAAGCTTGCAACAGGTTGATTGCTAACAAAATCAGTAGCGACAGCACCAGCAAAACTGTACCAATTACTGTTGCTCCCGAATAGTCGTATTGTTCCAATCTTTGAATAATTAGCACCGAAGCAATCAAGTCCTGATAAGGGATATTTGAGGCAATAATTACCACCGAACCATATTCCCCTACCGCACGAGAAAAAGCTAAAGCTATTCCCGTCAACATCGCCGGCATTAAGGGCGGTAAAATTACCCGCCAAAAAGTCTGCCATCTAGAAGCCCCCAATGACCAAGCTGCTTCTTCGATTTCTTTTTCCATTTCTTGCAACACAGGCTGCAAGGCACGCACGACAAAGGGCAGAGAGATGAATAACATCGCTATCCCTACCCCTAAGCGCGTAAAAGCTATTTTAATTCCGTAGGGGGCAACCAAAGAGCCAAGCCAGCCGTTATCGCTATAAACCGTTGCTAAAGTTAATCCGGCAACGGAAGTAGGCAAAGCAAAGGGTAAATCAATTGCCGCGTCTACTAAGCGTTTGAGCGGGAAATCGTACCTAACTAACACCCAAGCAATTAATAGTCCCAAAACTCCGTTAATTAGGGCGGCAACAAAGGCAGTAACAAAAGTAACATCGTAAGTTGCTAAAGCAACAGGACTTGTGGCAATTTTCCAAAAGTCAATTGGCTTTTCTGTTGCTGCTTTTAAAATTAAGGCTGATACTGGCAACAACAGCACAATTGTCAAGTAGCCTAAAGTAATTCGCCAAGGGACAGACAGCCCTAATATTTTGTTTAGGGGTTCCCAGGAAGTCGGTTTTTTTTGCTTGGAGTAAGAAGATACCATTTATAGTTTTTTGGTTGCGAATATTTCTTTAACTAGCTTGAATTTTGTCAAAAACTGCCCCATCTTCAAAAAACTTTTTCTGAATTTCGTCCCATCCGCCCATATCTTGGGCAGTAAACAAGGTTTTAATCGGTACGTACTGCTTTGACACTTCGGCTGCTACGGTAGGATCTACGGGGCGAAAGCCGACTTTAGCAAATTCTCTTTGGGCTTCTGGAGTGTAAAGATACTCTACAAAGGCTTGGGCAATTTCTCTTGTGCCGTGCTTGTCAACATTTGCATCTACCACTGCTACAGGATTGTCGATAGAGATATTAACATCGGGAACTACATAAGGCAATTTTTCGCCATTTAATCCTGCTAAAATTACTTCATTTTCGTAGTTAATTAATACATCTCCCTGTCCTTGCTTAAAAAATACATCGCTAGATTCGCGAGCATCCCTAGGCAATATCGGAGCATTTTTGATTACTTTAGTTGCAAAGTCAAGGGCTTTTGCTTCGTCGCCTCCGGTTCTTGTTACCGAACCCCATAATCCTAAAAAGTTCCATCGCGCCCCCCCGGAGGTTTTGGGATTGGCGGTAATTACGCCTACTCCTGGTTTGGCTAAATCTGCCCAAGTTTTAATGCCTTTGGGGTTGCCTTCACGGGTAACTAATGCCGCTACAGATTTATGGACGATCGCATTATTAGGTGCTTGTTGTTCCCATCCTGGTTCAATTAGTTTTGCTTGCTCGATTTTTTTTGTATCTAATGCCAATGCTAAAGCTACTACGTCGGCTTCTAAACCGTCAATTACTGCACGGGTTTGAGAACCACTACCGCCGTAACTTTGGTTAAAAGTGACATTTTGATTTTTTTCTTGTTTCCACTTGGCGGTAAATTGAGGAATAATTTTTTCATAAGCAGCGCGGGTAACAGCGTAGGAGACAAGGGTTAATTCTTTATCGCCTCCACTGGCGGCGGTGCTGGAAGTGCTGCTAGTGCTGTTTCCTCCCGAACAAGCGGCGATCGCACTTGATAATACTACTCCTACCAAAAATAAAGCTACAAAGTTTTTTAACTTGCTTTTAGTTATACGCCACCAACTCATACTCTTTTCTCCTTTTAATCCCCGGTTAATCGGTCGGAATACCGGACTATTGTATCAAAATAAATGATACAGGATAATTAGGCAACTGATGGGGAGGTAAAAATTTTTGTTACTTATTGCCATGAAGTATCCAAAGCCAAAGTAAACCACAACTGGCTGACTTGAATTTGGAAAATACAAATGTATTCAACTCCAAGCTAATTACCAGTCAGCAATCAAAAATCGCACTCACTGACTAAAACTAATCAATTAAATTACTTACAAGTAACCATTTTCCGCCAAAAACGCCGGAGTCAAATCATTTTCATGCCGGGAATTAGGAATTAATTTTTCCATGTACTTACCCAAAATATCGGCTTCCAAATTCACCGCATCACCTAGCTGTAAATAGCTGAGGTTAGTCTCTGAGTAAGTTAGGGGAATAACCGCTACTTTAAACCAATAACGTTCATGGTTATAATCAGCAATGGTTAAACTTATACCATTAACCGCAATACTACCTTTGGGGACAATGTAACGCGCGATCGCACTTGTAGTTGTAAAACTTATCTCCCAAGAAGTCGAAGTTTGCTCAATTGCGTCCACGTAACCAATCCCGTCTATATGTCCCATGACAAAATGTCCCCCCAACTTACTCCCTACGCGCAAAGAAGGTTCTAAGTTGACAAAACGATCGCTCCTCTGACTTTGAGCTAAAGTAGTTCGCCCTAGAGTTTCGGGAGAAACGGCGGCGATAAATCCTTGGGGCAAAACTTCCATAACTGTTAAACAAATACCATCTACCGCCACGCTGTCACCAAGGGCAAGATCGGTCAAAATTAGACTAGCATTATCATCGTTGCAACTGACCCTTAGGCGATCGCTGCCCAAGGCGCGAACTTGTCCTAAAGCCTGAACTAATCCTGTAAACATATAAAAAACTTACCTAAATAAAAATCATCTTAATTTCTTCTAATCCGCTTTACATAAAACTCATCAAGACGGGTCATACTGGGGTAAAGAGCGTTTGTTGGACACTGACACAAAAAACTAAATACCGCTCCTAAATTGGAGTTAAATCAATCCACTTTATCAATATAAATATGTATAACGTTTCTACTAGCTTATCTCTAGTTTCCGTTGACCTCCATACTGCGATCGCTATAAAAACAAAGAATTTTAGAGGCTACGTCAATGATTGAAATGAGAGTTGCTGGCATTGCCATAGATGCTGTAAACCGCAGCCCGATTGTATTGCTAAAAGACGGAACCGAGCGTCGGGCGCTACCAATTTATATAAATCAAGACCAAGCTAAGGCAATTATTAGCGCCTTAGAACACCAAAAACCGCCTCGCCCCCTAACTCATGACTTACTAGCAAATATGTTAGAAGTTTGGGGGATGGTATTAGATCGCGTGGTGATTCACTCAATTCAAGATGGGACGTTTTTCGCTGTCTTAAGCATCCGCCAAGGGGAAGTAAAAAAAGAAATTGATGCTCGTCCTAGTGATGCGATTGCGATCGCCTTGCGTACCAATAGCCCCATCTGGGTAATGGAAGAAGTAATCGCTGATGCCTCTATTCCCGTTGATAGAGATGCCGATGAAGCCGAACAACTAGCTTTTAAGGAATTTTTGTCTAATCTCCGCCCCGAAGACTTAATTCAAGGCAAAGGTTTTAGTCCTGGGGAAGCCTAAATTATTATTTCTTTATGCGTTATCGACGTTTTGGTAAAACTAATCTCTATTTATCTGTTTTCTCGTTGGGAACGATGCGCTACTTAGCATCTGCCGATTGTGCGCGACAAACTATCGAAAAAGCTTATGCTTGTGGCATCAATCACTTTGAAACAGCTAGAGGTTACGGCAAAAGTGAGGAGTATTTGGGAGCGGCGTTAGCTTCCTTACCCATCGAACGAAGTCAAATCTACATTACAACCAAAATCTCCCCCACCGTAGATGCTGATTCTATGAGTTGCTACATTGACGAATCATTGCAGCGCTTGCAATTAGACTACATAGATTGCTTGGCAATGCACGGCATCAATACTTGGGAACATCTCAAACAGTTACTTGGCAAAGGTTGCATGAGCGCAGTGCAAGCGGCGGTAAAGGCGGGGAAAGTCAAACACGTTGGGTTTTCAACACACGGCTCTTTGGAATTAATTACTGAAGCGATCGCCACAGGCTTATTTGAGTTTGTTAACCTACATTACTACTACTTTTTTCAACGTCATGCCGCCGCCCTAGAGTTAGCCAAAACTAAAGATATGGGAATATTTATTATTTCCCCCGCCGATAAAGGCGGTAAGCTCTATAACCCTCCCCAAAAGCTAACTGATTTATGTTATCCCCTCACACCTTTGGAATTAAACTACCGTTTTTTACTTAGCGATCCGAGGATTACTACTTTAAGTGTAGGAGCGGCTAAGGCGGAAGAACTCATTGAGCCGCTTAAACAGTGCGATCGCACTGAACCATTAAATCCCACCGAAATTGCTGCGTTTCAACGCTTAGAGGCGCAATTAACTACCATAGAACCGCAAAAATGCAGTCAGTGCTACGCCTGCTTGCCTTGCCCGGAAAATATCAATATTCCCGAAATTCTCCGCCTACGTAATCTTGCGGATGCTTACGATCTGAGTGACTATAGTAATTACCGATACACAATGCTAGAAAATGCTGGTCATTGGTTTCCTGGCAATAAAGGCGATCGCTGTACATCCTGCGGTGACTGCCTGCCACGATGCCCCGAACAACTAGATATTCCGGCGCTGTTAGCTGATGCTCACCAAAAACTTAATGGCTCACCCCGTCGTCGCCTCTGGGAATAGGTATAAAAAGTAATGTTTCTAAAAGCAAAGTAGCTTTTTGCCCACAAAAACTTAACTTACTCAATTAAAACTATGAAAATCAATTCCCTTGCGGATCTAAAACCTTTAGAAAACACTCAATTTTGGTTATTAGCGACTTCTGCTAGTTTGACAGCCGTTTATGCCAGTGTATATTTAAGGCTTGATGGTAATTCAAGTCAAGTAGCTGTAAGCTTGCTAGGTCTAGGGGCAGTATTTTCTTTACTAGCAGAGAAACGTCAAACTTTAAAATTTGAAAGCGATATTTTTTCAAGTTTGCTAGGTATTTTATTAATTGGTTTTGTTTTACTAAGAAGTAATTATGTTGGGGCTGTGGATTCTTTTGTAGAACTGACACCATTTATAGCTTTTTTTGGTCTAGCGCTGCTGGCTTCAGGGATAAAAGGGCTGCGTCAGTATTGGTTAGAACTACTAATTATTTTTGCTTTTAATTTACCTGTAGCTTATATTTCCCAACACTTAGATATATCAATATTTACAGCCAAATTTTCCAGCGCATTTTTAGCTTACTTGGGTTTGCCAGTGGTACGCCAAGGGGTAAACATTATCATGCCTACGGGAGCAGTAGAAGTCTATCCGGGTTGTTCGGGAATGGAAACTATATCGCAGCTAGTAAAGTTGGCTTTACTATTTCTAATTATGTTTCCTACCCACAGCTTATTTAAAAAAATCCTTGTTCCGCTTGTCGCGACAATCATTGCCTTCTTGATTAATGCCGTCAGAGTCGCGTTAATGGCTTATTTAGTCGCCAAATCAACCCCCGAATCATTTGACTACTGGCACACAGGTACAGGATCGCAGATATTCTTTTTAGCCTGCACGCTCCTTTTTGGTGGTTTTTGTTACTTAATTACCAAACAAGATGACGATAGCGATCGCAACGAACAATTGGAGTTGCCCAGCTAATGAAACTTAAACAGTTACATATTCCACTGCTGATATTTGTCTTTGCAAGTACCACTTTGGTTTTAGGCAAATTACTTATAGACCCAAACATTGGCAAACGCCAACTGACTCCGGTTGTATTTCCCCAAAACGTACCTTTAAACGGCTGGCAACTCCAATCTAGCGAACCATTGATTAGCAAAACTGCCGAATACGGTCAAACTATCGGTAAACCCTTTGACAAAGGTAAACAATATCGCTATAGCCAAAATAACTTGCTGCTAGATATTCAAATGGTCTATGAAATAGAAAGTCATAGTGCTTACCAGCAGTTTTTGTCAAACTACAGCCCTCTGCCAACTTCATCTAACGAACAATTTTTTGTTGCCCGCCAACAACCACAAGTCGGAACTTATAGTTTATACGTTGTCAAAGACCGTGCTTATCTAACTACTTGTATGAACTCGCGAGGTGGTAGTACCCTAACAAGGCAGGAGTTTAACGATAATCGCACTCGTTACGATTTGTTGTCAAATCGTACCATCCCTTGGCTACTAGGTCAGCTAAGTTTACGAGATACTCGTTGCTTATGGAACCATTTTTCCATACCCTTAAATAAGTCTTCGCCACAGGCAGCTTATGCCATTTTAGAAAAAGCGTGGATTTCTTGGTATCAGTGGTGGATTTTAAACTATCCCCAAGAATGATTTGTGTTCGAGATTAATTGTCGTAATTCAAGGTTTTGTTGGCGTGACAAAAGCAAATAGTAATGAATCGTGGTTCGCTCCTCTCTTTCGCATCGTTGGTTATGCGTTATTAGCTTTGTCATTATTTGACGTAATCGATATTTTTATCCCAGCGCTATTTACAAACGCCGCTTGGGAATTTCAAACAGTAAGAAGTTTGGTAGAGCGAGTACCTGTACCTTTACTAGGTGCGGTGCTGGTATTTTCTGGCGAAAAAAGCCTAAAAATCTTTAGATTTTTATCTTGGGCTTGTTTACTTGTAGGCATATTATTTTTCTTATTAGTACCTTTAGGAATTAGTGCCAGTTTGAGACTTGACAACCAAAGCGCTCAAGAACTTAATACTAGAGTCACTCAGCAAGCCAATCAATTGCAACAGTTGCAAGGTGTACTTAATAAAGCCACTACTCCCGCAGAAATTCAAAGCGTGTTAACGCGCCTCAATCCCCAAGCGGGTGCTGTACCGACTCAAAACGTTGCTGAACTCAAAACTCAACTGCTAGCCAGAATTGCTGGTGGTCAAAAGCAATTACAAGCCCAAGCCGCTACCAATCGCTCCAACGCTCAAAGATTGCTGCTCAAAAATACAGTTAAGTCAGTTTTGGGTGCTTTAGTTGCAGGAACAATATTTATTCTCATCTGGCGACAAACCAATAGAGCGATCAAAGCAAACCGACAACGAGCTTAGATGGTAATTTATCCGCCGATTTGTAGGTAGGACTGCTAAGTTAGTAGTAAGAACATCAACCAATTATTAAATTATGCGACTAGGTGTTTTGGTTAAAGCAAAATCGCTATTATTACTAACTATTAGCCTGTTTACGGCGGGTTTTATTTTCTTCTCTCCGTCTGCTACAGCAAAAACTCCTGCTGTACCATCACCTGCTAAGGAAGGATTGGAATTAAGTTTATTGGCTCCTAATGCTGCTATCAAAAATGGTGTGATTACTGCTAATAATATTTCTCAAAAACAATTAACTATTCCTAGCATCTGGTGGGCAAAAGAGCAGTTTGGAGGTAAGTTGCTAGACAATTGGTTGGCTTATCCAGCCAAAGGCAGCCGCGCAGCACGTATAGATTTAATTGTTAATCGGCAAATTTGGAGCTTGTTAGATTATGTAGAGCGTTATAAATTTGTCAATAACTTGGGCAATGTTGCCCGTGATTACGGTTACAACGTCCGAGTATTTAATTATCAACAGGAACTTTTAGCTACTTATACTTGCAACTTTAGCGTTCAGCCCCGCTTGTGTAGTATGGCGGAGCTTGATGCTTTGGGTAAAGCCAGCGTTCGCGGTTCTAGAGCAGTTAGTAATTAAAGCTTCATTGCTTGCCAAAGTGATTTGTATTGCTGCATAGTTTCTTTAGGCAAGGGTAGTAAAAATTCGCTTTGAGCAAAAGTTTCGGATTTAACTAGGAGTAAGTTTCTTAATCCCTCTTGAACATCTGTAGGATTGATGTCAATTTCTATGGGCGATAAAGCTTTACTCAAGATAGAAATTTGCTTTTGACTTTGAGGCAGCCAACAAAAATCAATCCACTGCTTTGCTAAAAGCTTATTGACAGGGCTTTTTGTCGGACTTACCCACACATCTGCCCAAATTGCGCTGCCAGACTGGGGGACGATCGCAGCAATTTCTTGATAGCGTTGAATAACCGGGATAACATCACTAGACCAACCTACAGCTAACCAAGTGTCTCCTAAAATTAATGGTTCCATATAGCGATCGCTACTATAAAACTTGACTTGCTGATGTAGGGTTTTGAGTTGGTCGGCTAATTGGGAAACTTGCTGTAAATTTTGACTATTGTAAGAGTAACCAAGTTTTTTTAAAGTTAAACCAATCACTTCTCGCGGCTGATTGGGTAAAGAAATGCGACTTCGCAATTCTTCCCGCCACAAGTCACTCCAATTCGTCGGTGTCCATCCCAAAGACTCAAATTTTTTGCGGTTGTAAGCAATTACTGTATTACCCCAACGATAGGGAGCAGCCCAAATTTGCCCGTTGATATCGACTTCACCTTGAGCGTTACGCCGAACCAGTTCTTGCCAACGAGAAGGTAGGTTTTGCCATTGGGATAAATCGGTAATTTCTAAGGGCTGAATTAGTTTTTGGGCGATCGCTTCTTTTAATCGAAAATCCCCCAAAGTCAATAAATCTGCTACGTCTGGCGCTGGCGGATTAATTAATGGAATTGCTGGTAGCTGCCAAGGGCTACTATTATTTACCTTTGGTTGTTGCCAAGACTTCAATAAGTCAAAAGCCGTCGCTAATTGTTCTACGGGTGCAAATTCTAAATTAGCAGGTTGTTTTAAATTGGCTTTAAATTGTCCCAACAACTGAGCCGGAATAGAACCTTTTAAGGACTGTACTTGCAGTTTTTGTTTGTCTTGACTATTACAGCCTGCTACTAACTGCAACAGCGCCATTGTCCCAGCTTGAATTAAAAAGTCCCTGCGATCCATAAGTTTAAGCGCTGTAGCGCCGCTCCACACCAAAACCAATTAAATCGATCGTAGTTGGTATTTCTCCTGGTTGTGGGCGCTGATAGGTAACAATTGTACGCATTCTGACATCGGGGGCAACTAAACGCATTTGATCGACGGCGACCGAACGCCGATAATAAGTTGTCATTTCCAAAGTTTGCCTAATAGGTTGATAGCTAAATCTTCCGGCGATCGCTCCAGCTTCAGAATACCCTTGATCGCGCAGATAAAAGCCCTTAATCAATCCAGTTTCCAAGCCTACTTGAGCGCTTAAGGGTGGCGGTGGTAAGTCTAGAGTCACTTGAGTCGGTACATAAGTATCAGGAACAAATAACGCTTGCAAACTCATAGAGACAGTTTCCCCAGTTTCCGATCGCGTGTCAAAAGTAATCGCAAATCCAGGAAATTTTTGCTGTTGTTCTATCAATTTTACAATTTCTACATTCAAGTTAGATTGCGCCAAAATCTCTTGTTTTTGAGCTTGATCGATTAAATCAACTCTAAACTCTGTATAAGACCTTTCTATTTGTCCTTCTAACAAAGAATGATAAATTCGCTCGGTTTTCCATAAACCACTACAAGCATTAAAAAATTCGTCAAAACTTAGCATCTAAATTCCTTTTGTCACTTAAGCTTGGGGGGATTTTAAAGCGCGATCGAGGACTTCGCGAGCAACTTCTGCTTTTCCTCTAGCTTCTTGATAGCGTAAATTAGCTTGAGCAAAGGTTTTCAACACCTTAAACCCTTCCTTTAGATCGTTAATTTCTTCCTCACTTACCAATTTATCCGTAAATAATATATCTACCGCCGCCCGTACCGCCAGCGCTTCGCTACGGGACTCTTGGACTTTTAATTTCAGCGTGGCAAGATTATTTAACACCTGTACCGCTTGAGTAATTCCGTCTTCATCACTGCGATCGCCTGGGGGTAAATCTTTAACCTCAATTAGCTGCTGAGGACTAAAACCTTCTTCAAGATCGGTAGCCAATGTTCCATCGTCCATAAGTTCCATTAGTCGATCCATTGCTTTTTCGCGAGCTTTAACAGAATCTTTACCAGGAATATCTAAAATAACTTCAGGACTAGCGGCGAGGGTGTACTTAACCATATTTTCAGTCAAAAATATTAACTAATTTTACTTTAATCTGGAAAGCCACAGGAAATCTCGCGCTCTCGGTCATTTTTGCCAGCTTGTCGATGGGAGGGCGATTTGTCTATGGTTGCAGTAAATATAAATTATTGCCAAAGGCGATCGCGCTATTAATTTTCTCCCCAATTTGCCTAAATTTTGCTGATAAAAACTGTAAATATAGCTGTTTTGTACTTAGGGGCGATCGCTCTTTGCAGCAATCATCCCACTCGAACAACATCCGCCGTCTGTACTACCTATAATTGAACGCAATCGCGCAATTTTGGGAATTTTTAATAAAACAACTATTTTCCCTTCTTTATACCTAAAAATTCGGCATATAAACTGATTGATGCTAGAAAAAATTAGCTTTTTTCCCATTGATTTAACTCCCGTGACTTACTAGCGCCAAAAAGCTAAACTAGACCCAAAGCGCCCCATTCTATAGGTATTAAAATGAAAGACCGTGACTATACTTTGATTATTGACAAAAGTGGCAGTATGTCCACTCCCGATCGGCAAGGTGGCAAAAGTAGATGGGAAATAGCTCAAGAATCTACTCTTGCTCTTGCTAGAAAATGCGAACAATTCGATCCCGATGGAATTACTGTTTATGTTTTTTCTGGTCGGTTTAAGCGCTACGATGATGTAACTTCTGCCAAAGTCGCGCAAATATTTCAAGAAAACGATCCATCAGGAACAACTAATTTAGCATCGGTGCTTCAAGACGCAACCAATAATTATTTTAAACGCAAAAGTAGCGGACAATCTAAACCCGCAGGCGAAACAATTTTAGTAATAACTGATGGAGAACCCGACGATCGCCGCGCAGTTATGGAGGTAATTGTTACCGCTTCAAGACAAATGGATAATGACGAAGAATTAGCAATTTCGATGATTCAAGTTGGTAGCGATCCTCAAGCAACTAATTTTCTGAAAGCTTTAGACGATCAATTGCAAGGAGTGGGAGCAAAATTTGATATCTGCGATGCGATTACGCTTGACGATATGGAAGATATGAGCCTTGCAGATATACTACTAAATGCGATTAATGATTAATTAATAATTAAAGTAATTCTCTTTGGTTAGCGGGTGCGTCAATAGTAGATTTAACGCTGTTATAATAGCAGCGTTGAGTCTTTTAAGGTGGCAAAATATGGATGCAATTGATAAACTATTGTCCCAAATTAAAGCCGACACTCCTAAACCCTCAAAACCTATCAGCCAAAAACCAATCATTGTACCGCTTCCCTCTAACTCAGAAGATATAGATAACCTTTTAGCAGAAGTTCAAGCTGACTTTCAAAATCAATCAACAACGCCCGCAGCTTTAAAAAATAATCCGCCGATAATTGAGAGTATTTTAGCTCAAGTTAAAACTCACTACGACGAACAAGACAAAACGAGATCGCAAAACGAACAGCAACAACTACAAGCAGAACAACTAAAACAAATTGAAAAGTTAAAAATTCGGGCTAAATCTTGGTTAAAACAACTAGATCCTTTATCCACCGAAGGGTTATGGTTTGAACAATTTGCTGAAGGCTATCCCACAAAACTAGCCGCAGCAATTAATTATCTTCAAGAATCATAAATTAAGTGAACCAACCCCAAGAAAAACCCTCAGCAGAACTTAATAGTACGGCAACTCACACTGCGGCTAAAGAAACATTTATGGCAACAGTAAGAGAATTAGTTTGGGCTTATCAAGGTTTTAGAAGTTACTCAGATGCTCAAATTCGACAAATGGGTTTAACGTCTTCCCAGTTTGATATTATCAGCACTTTGGGGAATACTTCTGGCATGACTTTTAACAAACTAGCAGAAAAAACTCTTACTACCAAAGGCGAACTTACAGGCATTATCGATCGTTTAGAAAAAAAAGGGTTGGTGCGGCGAGAAGTACCAAAAGAAGATAGACGCAGTTTTCTAGCTGTACTAACCCCCGCCGGAGAAAAAGTATTTACTGAAACTTTCCCCGCTCATATCGCCCATCTCAAACAGAAATTCGATCGCTTGAGTAGTGATGAATTGCAGCAAATTCAGAGCGCTTTGGCAAAACTGAGAAATTTGTTTTAATTTTGAATATAGATTATTTGTGTCAAAACAAAATTTCTATGGCGTGAGGTTTCGCAAGCCCCTACTAGCGGTAGTTGGTAAACTGTAAAGCTACGGGTAGTTCTTCTTGTTTTAAGCGCTGAATTACCACTTGCAAATCATCTTTGTCTTTGCTAGAAACTCTTACCGAGTCGCCTTGAATTGACGGCTGTACTTTTTTAAACTCATCTCGAATTAGCTTACTAATTTGTTTAGCTATTTCTTGACTAATACCTTTTTTCAGCTTGACTTCTTGGCGAATGCGATTGCCGCTTGCCGATTCTATTTTGCCGTAATCAAATATTTTCAGCGAAAGGTTACGTTTAGCGGCTTTTTGCTGAAGAATTGAGTGGACAGCATCTAAAGTAAATTCGCTATCGGTACTAATATTAATTACTTCGCCGCCCAATTCTACAGTTGTTTTAGTATCTTTGAGGTCATAGCGGCTGTTAATTTCTCGATCGGTTTGGTCTAAAGCATTGACTAATTCTTGGTGGTCAAAGTCGCTGACAATATCAAAAGAATAGTTAGAAGCCATAAAACTGCAATAAGTAAATAGTATATTCAAGCTTAGTAGCTATTAGCCATGCAGAACGCTCAAAACAAACAGCGTCCCCGCACAAAGATTTCCAATAGCAAACATCAAACTCCGTCCTACAGGTATGTTAGCAATATAAAACCCTGAATACAGTAACCGCGCTCCTACAAAAGTAATTGCCGCAATTTCTGCTATTTGGGAATTTTGCCCAGTAACGTAAGCCATCAAAGCGGCGGCGGCAAAAATTGGGAAGGCTTCAAGGGTATTTTGATGCGCCCAATTAGCTCGTTGAGCATAGGGCGGTAACTTGTCAAACATCGCACGCGGCGCAGCCATATCATAACCCACCTGGAATCGCCCGTAAGCGACCGCTAAATAGGGAATATAGATAAGAACTGCTGCCGCTACAATGCTAGTTAAAAAAACTGTCGGCGCGGTAAATAGCGATATCATTTTTTAATCAAAGTAGAATAATGTAACCACTTTTCTTTGATCTTCTGCTTCTTGGCAAGTTTGTAACAAAGTGCGGCTGTCATGAAAAGCAAAACAGATTAGTTGCTGACAACGGGAAACAATTTCTTGATTGCATAGCGAACTTGCTTCGGCTAAAGATAGGCGATCGTTGCCAGGATTTTCAACTAAGTGCATAACTTGTTCTAACTGCTGGCGCGATTCTTGGGGTTGACGCTCCAAACTTTGCGGCAAAATTACCGTTAGTAAGTTGGGATCGGCACGCATTGCACCGCGAATTGCTGCGGAATTTGTACCAGCAGCACCGGAAGTTAGCAAGCGATTTCCTGATAAAACTAAGGCGTAGCTCATCATCTCAATTAAGTGTTGATGAGTAAGGGGGACATGGCGCGAACCTAGTAAAGCAATCCGTTTAGAGCCTGTTTGCTGGATTGTTGCTAATTCTTGCGCTAATGTATCGATTTTGGGTAGGTCTATGGACTGACTCAAATTGGCGCGATCGCGTTTTTCAAAACAACCTCGTTATTTTA